>CALUWA010000005.1 GCA_944324365.1 Candidatus Gastranaerophilales bacterium | reverse complement strand
AAAGACACCGTGCCGAGGGTCTAAATAGATTTTTCTTTTTTCTGAGAGTTCGAGTATCGTTGCAAATAGTCCACCATTTCTAAAAAGAGCCAAAAAGGCTCTTTTTTAGTGACTTTTCAAGTTCCAATTTGTGTTTTTGTTGATGTTGTATGTTAGGGAGTTTTATACGCAATTGAAAATTGTTAAAAAATTCTCAGTATATTTATATAAAAAAAATAACATTATTGATAAGGAAGGAACATAAAAAAAATGAATCATGTAAATCGGTTAGAGCATAATGTGCTATATCATTATACAAGTTGGGAGGTTTTTGAAAAAATTGTGAAAAATCATACATGGCGATTTTCCAGTATTAATGGGACGAATGATCTTTCTGAAGATTTAAATTTATATGTAAGACAATTATTGAGTGACAAATACTTAATTCAAAATATAAGCGATGATGCAAAGAACGAGATTTTGGATCACATAGATATTGATAATTATTATGAATTTAAAAATTATTTTATAGCTTGTTTTTCATCTGAATATGATGACTTGGGACAATGGCGTACTTCTTATGGTGATTATGGTCGAGGAGTATGTATCGGGATAAATCCAAAATTCTTTACAAATAATTTATACTTAGAGAAGCCAGATAATCTTGGTTGGGTTGATATAGTTTATGATCTCCAAACACAAAAACAACGGTTGGCAAAAATAACTTCAAAACTTGAACCTCCAGATGAAGTATGGGGTATAGATAATTCGTATATTTTGGCAATGGAAATTCGAGATGCGGCACTAACAATGAAACACAAAGCATTTCATATAGAACATGAATGGCGTTTAGTTGTTTCTATGATTGATGATGAAATTCTTGATGCAAATTTCTATTCTCCTATCGGAAATAAATATATTGATTATGATTTAAAATCACATGCTAGAAAAGGGGAAGGAGAATTATTTAATTCAATATTACTTGGAAAAGAATGTTCTCATAGTAAAGAAGATGTTAAAAAATTATTATCGGATAATGGTTTTAATGATTCTATTAAGATATCTAAATCTAATATACCATATAGATTTTCAGACGACAGAGAAAAATGTAAAAATATAAAAGAGTATAATAAATTATGTCAAAATAATGCAATCAAAGTATTTATTACTTGAAAGAATTCTCATTAAGAATTAAATTATGAGATTATAATTAAATATCAGATCAAAGCACAAGTTTTTTTAGATATTTTATCAGCTGTATTAGCTGCAAAATCCGTTGAGGCAAAGTGAAACGTGATATTATACTCCTACCTGGTGTTTCAGTATGTTTCAAGCTTATATTGTAATTTGTTATTTTGTAAGATCCCGAAACAAGTTCGGGATGACATTTATACAATTGTTTATAATTTTCAAATCGTTTTTTATTTGTGTTTGGTTTATATAATAATTATGGAAAAAGAAAAAATTACATTCAAAGACAAGGCAAAAGGGAAAACCTTAACTGAAAAAAGTTTAAAAAATTCTTTAGACGATATTGCCCAAAAATATGGTCAAAAGTTTAAATATACCGAATTTATAAATGATAATAAAATACATAAATTAAATGATAATCAAAATGCTATTTATATTTACACATATAAACCGGGAAATATTCCGCTTAAAATTGGAATTGTTGGTCCAAAATCTAATCCCAGACTGAATTATCAACATCTAAATAAAAAGAGCTGCAACAGTAATTTAGCTGCCAAATTGGATAAAACAAAAGAAATATTTAAAGAATTGACAAACTTACCGGATAATCCGGGAAGTTGGATTAAAGAGAATTGTAATCGATTTATCATAATTTATGAGAATTTGGATATATATGAAAGAAACCTTGTTGAATCTATTTTACATTACCATTTTAAACCTATATATGAAGGTTTGAATGTAAGTTTACTAAAAAAAGAATTTGATTTATAATAAATGTTTTGTTCATATAATTAAAGCTACCCTAAGAAAAGCTGCGGGTTTTCAGTAACTTAAATTTATTTCTTTTTGAGTCTATTATTTTTTCTCTGCATAGCTTACTTATTTCAACAGACATTGCGCTGCGTTCGACGCACAGATAATCCGCCAGGCTTTGTCTGTCAAAAGGTATCTCAAATTCATTTGATTTTTGCTTTTGTGCCTGCGAATATAAGTAGTTTAAAATTTTCTCGCGGGTTGTTCGTTTTGATAAGCACTGAATTTTTGTATTAAGCTTAATATTATTAGCGGACAAAATTCTTAACAGATTATTAATCAAACTTACATGATATTTACACTTGTGTTCACATACAGAAGAAATTTTCTTTGAATTAATAAAAAGGACGACACTTTTTTCTGAAGCTTCAACGTTTATCGGCAATTTTGAACCTGTTATGGCATATGATTCTCCAAATAGCTGAAGCGGTTCAATTTCTGACAATATTGAGCGATTGCCGGCAAAATCATATTGAACTATTTGGAGGGTTCCCGTTATTAAAATTCCGCTTTGATTATAAGTCTGTCCCTCATGAAAAACTGTTTCACTCTTATCATATGTTTTGATTTGTCCGTCCAGACATTTTATCAGCGCGCAAATTTCGTTTTCTTTGATTCCGTCAAATAGTAAACAATTTTTTAATATATAAATATACTTTTCCATATTACCTTTTTGTTGGATTTCCAACATTTTTGTTTGTGAGATTAATATAAATTAAATTAGTGGAAAAGTAAAGGAGAAGAATAATTATGGAAAAAATGTTTTGTTTTCAATGCGAGCAAACCGCACAGTGCAAAGGTTGTACAGTCCAGGGTGTTTGCGGAAAAGCCGCTGATACGGCAAATCTTCAAGATGATTTAACCTCTAAAACAATAGAATTTGCAAATTGTGCCGATTGTACGGAAGAAAATACAAATCTCATAATTGAAGCTCTTTTTACTACAATTACAAATGTTAATTTTGATAATAATTCTATAAAAAAACTAACAGAAAAAATTTCTGAGAAAATCCCTTGCGATAACCGATTTGATATAAAATCCGTATGGGAATGCAATGAAGATATCAGAAGCTTAAAATCACTTATTCTGTTTGGTTTAAAAGGGATAGCGGCATACACTTATCATGCGGCAGTTCTCGGGTTTAGGGATGAAACTGTAGACAAATTTTTTTATGAAGCGTTACGCGGAATTTCAAAAGATTTGAATGCAGATGAACTTTTAACTCTCGTTTTGAAAACAGGAGAAATCAACCTTAAATGTATGGAACTTTTGGACAGAGCAAATACGGAAACTTACGGAAATCCGGTTCCGACAAAAGTATCAACTAATATAGAACCCGGGCCGTTTATTGTTGTAACGGGTCATGATCTTCATGATTTGCAATTGCTTTTGGAGCAAACAAAAGACAAAGGGATAAACATTTATACACATGGAGAAATGCTTCCGTGCCATGCATATCCGGAATTGAAAAAATATCCTCATTTAAAGGGTAATTTTGGCACTGCCTGGCAAAATCAGCAGAAAGAATTTGCAAATCTTCCTGCGCCGATTTTGTTTACAACGAATTGTATTATGCCTGTAAAAGAAAGCTATAAAGACAGAGTATTTACAACCTCCGTTGTAGAATTTCCGGGGGTACAACATATCGGAGAAGATAAAGACTTCACACCTGTGATTAAAAAAGCCATTGAGCTCGGAGGTTATAGCGAATACCAAAAAATGACCGGCATAAATGGCGGGGATGTTTTAACCGTGGGATTTGGGCATAATACGGTTTTGTCTGTTGCGGATAAGGTAATTGATGCCGTAAAATCCGGCGATTTGAAGCATATATTTTTAATAGGAGGCTGTGACGGTGCAAAGCCGGGTCGAAATTATTATACCGAGTTTGTTAAACAAACCCCGAAAAATACGCTGGTACTAACTCTTGCCTGCGGTAAATACAGATTTAATGATCTGGATTTGGGGGATATTAACGGTATTCCGAGATTACTGGATATGGGGCAGTGTAATGACGCATATTCTGCAATAAAAGTTGCTTCGGAACTCGCAAAAGCTTTCAATTGTTCTGTTAATGAATTACCTTTATCGTTAATATTATCCTGGTATGAGCAAAAAGCTGTTTGTATTTTGCTGACATTGCTCTATCTGGGTATTGAAAATATCAGACTTGGGCCGACATTACCGGCATTTGTATCACCTAATGTGCTGAACATTCTGGTTGAAAAGTTTAAAATCAAACCGATTACAATACCGGAACAGGATTTGAAGGAAATATTAGGATAAGTTATATTGAAACCGCGGGCAGAGTTATTTTAACTTTGCTCCGGTTCAATTGATAATATTTTTCTCACTTGAACAGGCTCTGCTGCTCGTATTTTATCAGAAAAGATTTTTGGCTGCTCTGTTGAATTTCGTCTGTCGGTCGCAAATCGCCGAGTATCAATGCGGAATTCGGGTTGTGTTTTTTGTAGTTTAGTTTTGCGATATCAGGGTTTTGGTTTGCATAGCAGTATTTGCAGCCGTTAGGGCAAGTGTCATAATCACCGATATTACGGCTTTCTATACATTTACAATTTGCTCTGCTGCCTGTAGGTTTCATATTTTTGAATTTAATATTATTTGCCTTGCCCAAAATTTCACCGGTCAAGCAGCCGGAATTTTGAATTCCAAATTGTTCGTAATTTGTATTTGCTGCGCAGGTTTGAATTATCATGTTGTATTTTGCGGCAATTTTGCCGATATTATATGCAATTTCAGTTTTATCCGCGTCTGTAAACGGAATAATTTCCGGCATGTTATTTTGTAGTTTTTTATACATTTCAACAAAACTGAAAATACAACGGTCGATATATGAAGATAGTTTTTCTGTCATATAATCAAAAGTTTTGTAATGGATTTCTTTTGTGTATTTTTCTGTCAGAAGAATTGGGTCATACCGCCAGGCAATTCTTTGCTTGCCGACAATTTCTGATAACTTAATTAGGGTTTCAATACTTTTATCAATATCCGGAACATTCGGCTCAATATCTTTTCCGTAAGCCGTTATTGTGTAGTGAAAATATGTATTGAATTTATCCGTAACGGATTTTATATACGGCAAAATCGGTTCATAATTTTTCGAACAAAATATTACGCAGTCGACAACATCCGGATTGAGTTCGTATCTTGTTACTTTATCGGGAAACATAGGGTTTCTCGAATAAACAAAACCTTCTTCAAACCTTTTCAAAAGCCATTCGGTGTAATATTGGACGGTATCAGTTCTGGAGCCGGTGTTTAGTATCATAATGTTTATTTTATAATAAAGACAGGATATGTGAATGTATTATTTATGCAACTGATTTTGTTATATATGTGTTATCCCGAAAAATTAAAATTATTTTTGATTGTAAAAATTATTGTAAAAATAGCCATGAGGTTATTTTTTTAAGTCATATAATTAATAAAGTGAAATTTATGCTAAAATTTCTTTATGCAAACTATTAACATTACAGAATTAAGAACGAGCATAGAAGATAAAAGAATTAAATTTGATGAATTATATTTCAGTAACTCTGAAATACCATTAAATTATGCAAACACACAAAAATTATTACTACCATATGCAATAGATTTGGTAGTAACTATATCTAACAAAATGGCACGATATTCAGTCGAACCAAATAGTGTTGATATCAATTTATTTGATGAAATTAAAAATCTGACAACTGATGAACTTAAAAATATTGCGAATGAATCTTGTACTCCTGGTGCAATAAGTATAATCAGATGTGTTATAGCTCAGATGTTTATAAATAACGAAATTCAATCTGCACAAGAACTGACTGATACGATAGAAAAACTAAAGTTAGATTTTATTAATAAGAATATTGATAGTTTTAGACCATATATAGGTGAACTTAATAACGATTTATTAAATTTTATAGTACGATACGCAAAGGGTTCCCCTTTCAGAGCATGGGGGCCATATTACAGATATTTACTACCATTTATATACGATAATAGATTAAGAGATTCTGTTTGGCATGCTTTAGAAGTTATAAGAGATAATATTTTAACAAGTTTACATATTGAAGATACTTGGGAAAGTAAAAATTCCCAAGGTTGGTATAATAAAGTTCGCAGCTATTTTGGTTTTGAAGGTCCGAGTAATTATGGTTCTCAGCGTGCAGTACTTATGCTTCATCCCAACAACATTCCGGATCATAAGAATGCATTTCAATTAGTTTGTTATTTTTATGAAGGTAATATTTGGGCCGGTTGTGATATTGGTGTAAATATTGACAGAAAAAAATATAATTTACAGATGGATAACTGGGAAAGAATTGACAAATTTGATTTTAACAATTGCTGCGGTATAATACCGAACTATCCTAAAATTTCTCAATCTTTTTCCAATATTTTAAGTGTATTAAATAATAATTTAGATTTTGCACAAATAAACAATGATAAATTACTTCAATTACAGCCTGCCATTGGAACACAGGAAATAGCTGAAGGTAATGCAGAGCAAAGTGGAGAAGATGATGCTAATCTGTATGATTCCTTTGATGAAGTAAATACAACTGATGATAACATATCATTAGAATCTAAACCCCCTGCAATAAAGGATGCTCAAATAAAAAAGGAAAAGAAACTGTATCCTAACATAAAGCCAGAGGAAGATTTTCTAGGCAGAAAAAAAATCGCAGAATATATTGTTGATCAGCTTATAAAAAACAAAAAAGTTGAACCTTTGAATATTGGTATTTATGCAGATTGGGGTTCTGGTAAAACTCAAATTTTTAATTTTATAAAAAAAATATTACCACCTCAGTCATCAAAGCCAAGTTCTTCTACAAATAGTGAAACTTATATTTGTGAAAGTATTGATTTTGATGCATGGCAGTATGATGATCAGGAGCATATATGGGCTGCATTAATAATGGAGTTAATGAACCAGTGTAAAAAACATTTTAGTTTTTATTATTGTTATATATTTCATAAATGTGTTTTATATATTAAACGACATTGGCAAGAAATAATATTAAAATATTTAGTGATATTATTAACCTTTATATTTGTATTGATAGTAAATCAATATTTAAAGATTGATATAATTACAAAAATAGATAATTTTAATTTTGGATTAAAATTTTTTGGAATTTTGTTAATTACAATTTTGCCGGATTTGTTTAAGTTGGGGTTTGTTAATATTGATAAAGTATTTGTCAAATGTTTCAAAACACCTACTTATCATGAACAGCTTGGATTTAGGGATGAAATAAACGAATTAACTTCATATGCACTTGATTACTTAAGTAATAAAGGTAATAAGCGCATAGTTCTGTTTATTGATAATTTGGATAGGTGTTCTTCTTCTAATATAAAACAAGTTTTAGATTCAATTTGCCAATTTCTTGAAATGTGTAATAACCAGAAAACTAATTTGATAACGATTTTTGCAATGGATAAATCTATTATCGAAAATGCTCTGAAAAAAGAAGCTATTCCTGATGAAAAAGTGAATGAATATTTGGAAAAAATTATTAATTTACCAATTTATCTTAAAAAGCCAAAAGAGATTAACAGTTTAATTAATAGATTTTTTGGAGAAGAACAAAATCAAGTAAAAGATTTTTTAAAGCAAAAATATGCATTAACGCCTTATAATCCTAGGACTCTTGCAAATATAAGATATTTGGAGCATATGGTATATAATGTTTATGGTGAAATATTACAAAAGTCGAATTCTTATATAGATTTATTTAAATTACAGAAGGATCAAGGAGGTTTCTGGGAAAAATTAACGGATAGTGAAATTAATCAAAAACTTGAAAAGGATATAGAAGAAACTAATATTTTTAGCACAAATAAAAACCTGATGTCATTACAGGAATATCAAATAATTGCACGCAAGACAATATCGTATTTAGAAAAATTTTATAATTGTCATATTGAAGCAGATATAAAATATTTTGATAAAACTAGAAGTAAATATATAATGGCCGATGGTATTATTGCTTTACAAACAAAGGATATATTATTTGAAATTAAATGTTTACAAAATCAGCAATCTGCAGAACAAATTTTGAATAATACATTAAAACAATTCATAAATCGTTTAACTTCTTTTGAAACAAACAAAATTCTTGAATTTATACTTGTAATGGTAATAGGAAAGATTAATAATAAAGAGAAACTTGTTTCTGATTTAAATAAAGAAATGCAGAATTATTTATTACAAACGAACTTTTCAGGATATGTTATGGTTCTTTCTCCAGACGAATTAAATTAGATGTATCATAAAAGTACTTTTCCCCACTCGTTATACAAATCCTCCAATGTGAACCGGGCATTTGCAGGACTTGTTGACGGAAGTTTGAAGCATTTATAATTTTTTAAAATATCCGGAAAATATTTTTTGAATGCAGAATATGCCTTGTTTCCGTTAAGACAGATTACTTTAATATTCGGATATTTTGCCAGCAGCTCATTTATTTCATTCGGAACCTCGTCTTGTATATTTGAATCCAGACTTCCTTCCCTTTTACATAATTTTATTACATCCCAGAGCGCAAAGTTATTATCCAAAAGTGTTTGAATTTTTACTTTATAACTTGAGGTATGCAAATCTTTTTTGGAGCAAAGCAGTCCTAATAGTTTCCAGAATCGGTTTTGATGGTGGGCATAGTATTCCTGTTCTTCCAAAGACTTAATACCCGGCATGGAGCCGAGTATCAGTATTTTGGAATTTTTATTTATTTGCGGTAAAAAACTTTGACAATTTGCCATTTTTTATTCTCTATTATGCAGTAATTTTTTGAACAATTTCGCTTTCTTTATTTTTTACAAGTTCCTTATATAATTCTATCCCGCCCATAAGAGAATATACGTTATCAAATCCGTTTTGGATTAATATAGTTGAAGCGCAGTAGCTTGTATAACCCGTGTTACAGAATAGAACGACTTTTTTGTCTTTTGGAATTTCGTCAAGTCTGTTTCTGATTGTATTTATCGGAATATTAATCGCGGTGTCAATTGTTTTTGTATTGTAAGCCTCAGGTATTCTTACATCAATAAGGCAGGCACCGTCCATATCTTCCGTGAATGCAGGTTTAACAAACCCTCTTAGGATGTTATCTGCATTCATTCCCAAAATATTAACCGGATCTTTTGCTGATGTATAAGGCGGAGCATAACAAAGTTCACTGTCGAGCATTTCTTGTATTGTGCCGTTATTTCTCATTATTGTTGAAATAACGTCAATTCTTTTTTCAACACCTTCGTATCCCGCAGCCTGTGCACCAAGAATTTTCCCCTCTTTAGTAAACAACAGCTTGAATAGAGTTTGGGTGGCTCCCGGGTAATATCCGGCATGCGAACGTCCGTAAGTTATGGTTTTCAGATATGGTATATTTTTGCTTTTAAGCTGCTTTTCATTATTGCCGACACTTGCAACAGTAAGCCCGAAAACTTTTATTACAGAAGCTCCTTGGGATTTTTTATAAACGGATTTTAATCCCTTAATGTTATCCGCAGCAATTCTTCCCTGCCTGTTTGCAGGCCCCGCCATTGTGATTAATACGGAATCATCTGTTACAAAATCCTTTACTTCAACACTGTCCCCGGCTGCATATATATCAGGGTCTGATGTCTGCATATAATCATTAACTATAATACCGCGGTTTACGGTTAAGCCTGCATTTTTTGCAAGTTCAACCGCAGGTTTTATTCCGACTGCCATAATGATTATATCAAACTCAACTTTTCTGCCGGAATTAAGAATAATATTGTTTCCGTTGAATTTCTTTACACCGTCGGATAATATGAGTTCAGTTCCGTTATCTCTCATTACGTTTTGCGCAACGGCAGCTATTTCGGAATCCGTTTGGGCAAGAATTTGGCTGCCAAGTTCAATCAAACTTGTGCTTATACCCATTTCTACAAGATTTTCGGCCATTTCAACCCCGATAAATCCGCCCCCGATAACGGCAGCTTTTTTAACATTGTTTTTCAGAATAAAATCTTTAATATTATCCGCATCAGCAAGTGTCCTTACCGTAAAGACTTTATTTAAATCAAGTCCCGGAAATTCAGGTACAATCGGAGTTGTTCCCAATGCCAAAACAAGTTTGTCATAATTTATTGTTTCATTATTCTTTAATGTGACAAGTTTTTTTGCTCTGTCAATTGAAACGACTTCACTGTTTAAGCGCACATCAATGTTAAACCAGGTTCTGAATTTATCCGGATTTGAAACGAGCATTTGTGCCCTGCTGTCAATTACATTTGAAATATAATAAGGCAAACCGCAATTTGCAATAGAAATCTCATCTGTTTTTTCCAGAATTATAATTTCAGCACGCTCATCCAGCCTTCTCAATCTTGCCGCACAACTTGCACCTGCGGCACCTCCGCCGACAATAACTACTTTCATAAATATTCTCCTTATTTATTTTAAGGATATTATAATGAAGCAATATTTTCAATATTTAAGGCAATTCTTTCCAGAAATTGTTATCGTACAATGCACGGTATGTGCAAGCAATTCCGTTTTCTTTATTAGATGATGTCGGAGAACAGTATGTATCCAAATCGTCGTAATACGTTCCTTTTGCTCCCATCGGAATTACTTTCCCCCCTGTTGTTAGCTGAAATGTAAACAAATCGTGCCCCCAGGCATTCGGACCTTTACGTAATCCGTTGACGTCTACAGAGATAAAAATTTGGTCTTTGGACACTCCGGAATTTTCTATGATATAAAATGTGCCATCATTAACTAAAAATTGTCCATCATCCAAACGGTTTGTAGAAACAGTAGATTTTAAGTTATATGTGCGATAACTTTCCATTTTGTACATATCATAATCGCCGTTTTCATCATCCCGCCCATACCTGTTGCACCGACAGTTCCGTAATATTGCACTACATTAAAGTATTTCCTGAAAGCATCCTTAAAAGTCCAGGTGTCGTAATCTCCTGCTTTTGTAATTTCGCCGTTTTCAAGTGTCATTCTCATAATTGCCTGCTGCATAACGGAATAATTTTTCCAATATTCCCCCGATTATATTCTTGAGGATATTGAAAAATATTTGCAGCTTTTAAAAACAAACCCTAAAAAATTGGCTTGTATTCACAAATTTGTAAAAGAAATCACATTTTTATAATATATCGGGGCAAGCTGATACTCTACGCATTTCGTTTGTAAATATTTGTAATAGCATTTCTGTTATTTTGTATTGCAATTATGTTAGTTTTATGCTTTCATGGAAATCGGAACGGGCAATTCCTCTTAGCCTTGTTCAAGGGAAATCAACAAGCGGCGGTTGAAATTCCGATTATGTACACTAATAAGAAGGAAAAAACGGACAATGTTAAAAATCAGATTAAAAAGACAGGGTGCAAAGAAAAACCCTTCATATAGAATTGTAGTTATTAATTCAACATCAAAAAGAGAAGGCAGACCTGTACAGGAATTAGGTCATTACAATCCTAAAACAAAAGTTATGAAACTTGATTTGGCAACAGCTCAAGACTGGATTAAAAAAGGTGCACAGCCTACCGAAACAGTTGCATATTTGATTAAAAACTGCAATGAAGACGGAACTTTGAACTACAAAAAGAAAGAAACAGTTAAGCTTTCTAAAAAAGCTCAGGCTAAGGCTGCAGCAGAAGCTGAAGCAAAGGCTAAAGCTGAAGAAGAAGCAAAAGCTGCAGCAGAAGCTGAAGCAGCTGCTCCTGCAGAAGAAACTGCAGCTGAAGAAGTTCAAGCATAAGTTTTATAAATTTAAAGTAAATCAAAATCCCTGTCGTTATATGGCGGGGATTTTTCTTTTTGTGTCCGTAAATCTTTAAGCGCTGCTAAGGACAACGCAGCGTGTTTCCCGTCATTCAGAGGGCGGAGCCCGAAGAATCTCATTCCCGTCATTGCGAGGCCGAAGGCCGAAGCAATCCAGGAAATAGATCGCGCAACGGAGTGCGCGATGACAGGTTCTTACACATTCTGCCAACCACATGTCATCGCGGAAGGCGGAGCCTGTCCGCGATCAATGGATTGCTTCGTCGCAAGCTCCTCGCAATGACGCCTGGTGGAATTGCGTCAGGCGAACGTGCACGAAGTGCGATAGTGAGCCTTGAAAGAATTTGAGCTGAAAGCTCAAATAACATTTAGGCATTGAGCGTCAGCGAAGCAATCCAAGTAAACTATATTGTTCCCTCCCCAACTCAGGGAGGGTTAGGGTGGGGACGCTTTAATACTCGGTTACGATTGCTCCCCATCCCAACCTTCCCCAAGTAGGGGAAGGAGTAAATAATAAACTTTTTGTAGCGTTTCGCTGCGCTCACTCTTGCCAAAATCCGCTGCGCTGTGCGGGACGCAACTATACAACAATGACAAGAAAAAGAAATTCTTCGGATTTCATCCTCAGAATGACAAAAAGAAAGCAGCATTCACGCTAGCGGAAGTACTGATTACCCTTGGGATTATCGGTATAGTGGCGGCGATGACGCTGCCAACTTTAATCCAGGCTAACAAGAATAAGGAAATTGAAGCAAAGCTAAAGAAATTCTATTCTGCTATGAATCAGGCAATAATGCTTTCCGAAAGTGAAAACGGAGATTATAAATATTGGACTGGTACATATAAATCTGCCGGTGTGGAAAATTTTCTTGACAAATATATAAAACCATATTTGATTGCTCTTAAGATAACTAGATTTGATTCTTATGGTGGTGACAACGTAATGTACTATTTTTCTGACGGCTCAGCTTTTGGTTGTAAAGATGGTGGGACTCAGTTAGATGTATATTATTTTCCGAATGCGAAAAATTTTAATAAAGAAAACTTTGCTCAAATAATGGAGGACGGAACTCTTGTCCGAACCGATTCAGGTGTGACATATTTTGCTTTTATGTTTGTTAATCCTGATAATGCACCTCGCAGGCTGCAAAATAAAAAATTCGAGCCTTATCAAAAGTACTTATATACGCTGTCAGAATCGGCATTTAAGCAAGGTTCCTTTGGGTGTACAAATGCAGGATTGAGAGGATACTGCACAGTTTGGATACAATACAACGGCTGGACTATTCCTGAAAATTATCCGTTTAAAGTTAAATAATTTAATAATATTTGTTAAAAATCCGGTCTTTTTAAAATAAGAGAAATGGCCGGATTTTTTGTTTTATTCAACATGAAAAAATGTAAATAATTAATAAAAATAAGGGCGGAAAATTATTTATGTATTATAATTGGAATGTTACATTATAATTGGTTAGGGATACTTGTTTTGAATAAGAAGAAATATTATTTTATAGCAATTGGCGGAGTCGGAATGAGCGGACTTGCCAAATATTTAATAGAAAACGGATGTGAAGTTTCGGGTTCTGATGTTTGCGACGGCAAATATGTCCAGAAACTTAAAAATATGGGAGCTGTTGTTCATATAGGACACGATGCAAAGAATGTTCCGGAAAACTGCACGGTTATTGCAAGTTCGGCAATCAGGGAAAGCAACCCTGAGATGATACGTGCCAGAGAATTAGAACTGCCGGTTTATCACAGATCGGATTTGCTTGCGGAAATTTCAAGAGAGGGTAAATTTTTTATCGGTTATTCAGGAACCCACGGAAAAACTACAACAAGCGGCTTGAGTTCTTATGTACTTGAGAAAGCCGGTTTGAAGCCTTCGTATGTAGTCGGCGGAATTATTCCTGAGCTTGATACAAATGCGCATTGTCAGGACGGGAAATATTTTACGGCGGAACTGGATGAAAGCGACGGCACGATTGTTAAATATGTTCCGAATATCTGCGTTATAAATAATCTGGAAGCCGATCATTTGGATTTTTATAAAAACGGTTTGGATTCTATTTTGGAAACTTTTGAAAAATTTATTTCAAAAATGCCGGATGACGGAGTTGTTCTTGTGAATAATGACTGTAAGGCTTCTAAAGGCTTACACGGCCACAAAACAATGACATTTGGCTTATCGGATGATGCTGATTACACTGCAAGAAATATTGTTTATGATGAAGATTGCACGACATTTGACATTTATTTTAGAGGTGAGTTTTTAACTGACTTAAAAATAATTCTCAAAGGTGAGCATAATGTTTATAATTCATTGGCAGTTTTGGCGAGCCTTCATCAAGCCGGAGTTGATGTAAGTTTGGTTAAGCCGCATTTTGCAACTTTTACCGGCATGGGCAGACGTTTCCAAAAAGTCGGTTCATTTGACGGTATTTCTGTTTATGATGATTATGCGCATCACCCGACGGAAATTAAGGCAACTTTATCTGCTGCCGCAAATTTTAAGGATAAAAATATTGTTGCTGTTTTTCAGCCGCACAGATATTCGCGTTTGAAAAACTTATGGAACGAATTTTTGTCAGCGTTTAATAATGTCGGGCGTGTCGTGGTAACGGATGTTTATGCGGCCTCGGAAGATGCTGTTGAAGGAATAAATTCCGAAAACTTTGTACATGATTTATCAGAAAAAATTTCTGTTCCTTGTGAATATATTCCGGGCGATATGAAACAAGTTGCGAAGGTTCTTTTCCCGACACTTAAAAGCGGGGATGTCGTAATCGGGCTTGGCGCCGGAACTATTAATCAGCTCGGCAAAGAGATTATGAAATTAAGCGAAGAGGTTGCAGATGTTGTCCGTTGAGTGCAGGGAAAATTTTGAAGTCAAAAAATTAACCAGCTTTAAAATAGGCGGGCCGGTAAAAAAAGTTTATTTCCCGGCATCTGTTGAAGAGTTTGTGGAAGTTTTGAAAGCTGAACCTGATGCGGAAGTATTTGGAAATCTTTCTAATA
Organism: Candidatus Gastranaerophilales bacterium; assembly: GCA_944324365.1. Lineage (GTDB taxonomy): Bacteria > Cyanobacteriota > Vampirovibrionia > Gastranaerophilales > Gastranaerophilaceae > UBA1221. The sequence continues at coordinate 101,110 of CALUWA010000005.1, read as the reverse complement.
CCCTTGTTTCCTCTGATGGTTATGACGGTGCGATAATTATTACAACAAAAATGGCTCAGGTTGATATTACGGGGACAAAAGTTGCGGCAGAATGCGGTATAAAAGGGCCGAAACTTTCGCAGCTTGTTGCAAAAGAGGGTTTGAGCGGATTAGAATTTATGATAGGGTTCCCGGGGTCTTTAGGCGGAGAAGTTTTTATGAATGCTTCCGCAAAAGGCCAGTGTGTGAGTGACAAGCTCATTAAGGTAAAATGTTATTCACACGAAAACGGTGTTTTTGAATTAAAAAAAGAAGATATGGGATTTTCTTACCGTACTTCCAGATGCCAAAAGGATGATATTATAATTCTTGCGGCGGAATTTGAGCTGGATAAAAAATCTGCTGATGAAATTCAGGCGCAAATGGATGTAAATTTGAATTTTAGAAAATCACATCAGCCTTCATTGGCGCTTCCGAACTGCGGCAGTGTTTTCAGAAATCCGGAAGGAAATTCTGCGGGCAGACTTCTTGAAGAGGCCGGAGCAAAGAGTTTTTCTGTCGGCGGGGTGCATGTTTGGGAAAATCATGCCAATTTTATAATAAATTCCGATAACGGGACTTCGCTTGATGTATTGGAAATTATGTATAAAATGTATAGTGCGGTAAAAGAAAAATTTGGAATTGAATTAAGACCCGAGGTCAGATATTTGGGCGGAAAAAATCAAAGAGAGGTAGAATTATGCAGGACATTGAATATAAGGTAAATAAAGATGCAAAAATAGCTGTATTATGCGGCGGTATGTCATCGGAAGCGGAAGTTTCTATGCGTTCGGGTAAGGGCTGTTATGAGGCTTTAAAAAGATTGGGTTATAAAAACGCTGAAATGGTAGTTGTTGACAGAAATATTGCCCAAACTTTGGCTGACGGAAAGTTTGATTACGCATTTAACGCGCTTCACGGCAAATACGGCGAGGATGGCTGCATACAGGGTGTTTTGGAAATCCTGCAGATACCTTATGCCGGATGCGGTGTTATGGCAAGCGCAATTTGTATGAACAAAGAATATACAAAACGCGTTCTTTCCACCTGCAAAGATATTCCGCTTATTAAATCAGTGTTTGTAAGAAAGGGCGAGGATGTTAAAAAGGCCGTAGAAGGTTTGAGATATCCGCTTATTACAAAACCGGTTTGCGAAGGTTCAAGTTTTGGTATGACAAAGGTTAATACGCCGGAAGAACTTGTTCCTGCATATGAAGAAGCTGTTAAATTCAATGCGGATGTTCTGATTGAAGAATTTATAGATGGATTTTTCATTACGGTAGGCGTTTTGGAAAAGGACGGAAAAGCTTTTGCAACCGAGATTTTGGAAATCAGACCGAAAAATGAGTGGTATGATTTTGAAGCAAAATATACAAAAGGAATGTCGGATTTTATAGTTCCGTCAACGGCATTGTCTGCTGAAGCTACCAAGAAAATAAAAGAAATTGCGGTAAAAGCACACGAAACGGCAGGATGTTCCGGAGTGTCGAGAGTTGATTTTATGGTAATGAATGATGAGCCTTATTTTCTTGAAATTAACACAAGCCCGGGGATGACTGAAACAAGCGACCTTCCGGCTCAGGCTGCCGCTATGGGCATATCTTATGATGAACTTGTTTTGTTAATTTTGAATAGTGTCGGCTTAAATAAGTAAAAGATTTAAATAATATAAAGGTAAGATGGAAGAAGAATTTCAGGAGCAAAATCAAATTCAGGAAGAAGAAGTCATTGATCCTGTGAAACTTGTTAAAAAGGTTCGCAAGTCCAGAAAGGTACGTAAAGGACGCAGGAAACAGAATGTCTTTAGAAAATCTTTCCGGTTTTTTATGACAATTTTCCTGATATTTGCTCTTGTTTATATTTCCAAAATGCCGCAGTGGTATTTGAATAAAAAAGCTTATACAACGGCTGACAACAATGCTATTATCATTGAGAACAATAAAATAGTAAAACCATACAGAATACTTGCGTTTTTGAAACTTCATAAGGTTCCGGATAAACCCATATATATGATGAAAACGGCGGATATTGAGCGTGATATTAAAAAGCTTCCGCCGGTTGAAGATGTTTATATAAGAAGATACGCGTTTCCGGCAAGACTTCAGATTATTGTAAAGGAGCGAGTTCCGGCAATAGCCATAGCACCTTCCGAAACGGCTCCCGTTGTTGCGGCTTTTGCAAAAGACGGTACAATGATCGGGCATGAATTTATGCCGCTTCCGCCGGGGCTTAAGACAATCAAAGTTCTTTCTTACGGAAACAGGGGCGACGATTACACCAAATGGGATATTAACAGGATTAATGCGATTGTAAAAATCGCAAAATATGTTTCGACCTACTCAAAAGAACCGGTTGAATATATTGATATGCGTAATCCGCAGGATATATATGTAAAAATCAAAACCGTTAATATAAGACTGGGCAAGCTTGACGGCGGAGTTTACGACAGGATTAAGCGTATCCCGTCTATTCTGCCTCAGGTCAAACTTACCGATGCCAAAATTAAGTATCTTGACTTAAGCTGGGAAAAGGTTAATTATCTGAAACTTGAGTAAGCTACCACGGGTAATCGTCAGGAATTTCCCAGCCGTTTAGCTGGATTAACTTTGTACAGTAACCGCAGTTTGTGCAGCCTTTTTTACACCCCCAGGTGCCATGGGTGAATAAAGATTCTCTTCGTCCGTCCCAGTTAAATACATATGGATCTAAAAAGTTCACACTCTGTTTCCTATTATCAAAATAATTGTCTACTATCCGTTTTGAAAAATTAAATTGAAACATGTTTCGAGTATTCTTATCATCAACATTTCCATTTACAAAATATACAACATCCTGTCCATTGCCATCTATTGAAAACCAATACAAACTCCCATCAGGTATTGTGACGCATACCCCGACCTGTCCAGAGGAACTAATACATTTTTTTACACTTAAATGCTTCATATATGGAAAAAGATACTGTTCAAGCCAATTAAGCATCTCTTCATAACTGTATGTTTTGTTTGTCTCAATCCAATCAGCTGTATCGCCGTTTTCTGCATAAGACATCCTGTATGCCTGGTTGATTTTTGAATAGAAAGAGATAAGCCGTGTTTCTACAACTTTTTTCTGGTAATCGGCAATGAGCATAGGAAGAGTCATAGCGGCGATAATACCGATTATACCAAGGGTTATAAGCACTTCCGCAAGCGTAAATGCAGCTTTTTTCTTCCCGTCATTGCGAGGAGCTTGCGACGAAGCAATCCATAGATCGCGCAACAAGTGCGCGATGACATATTTTGGTACATTCCACCAGCCGCATGTCATCGCGGAAAACCAAAGGTTTGTCCGCGATCTCGTTTCCTGGATTGCTTCACTTTTTATCGGATTATTCGGGTTGTCGCCGGAGTAACGTCCGGCTCCAACTTGCGGGCTGGGGCACTTCGTGCCACGGCGCCCTTCCGAAAATCCGGCCGCGCAATGACTGCTTTATAAATTCCACTAGTTAAATCCCTTAAAATCCTGAAACCGTCGCTGCGGCTGATTAGTGTAAATCCTTGAAAAACACGTCCGGAGAGGTTAAGAAGCCCCCCCCCCTTCTGAGATTCTTGCTATAATTGACTTTTTCATATTCAATACCTCTCTTTACTGTCTATAATTATATTATAACATATTTTGACGTTTGCGCAAGCTAAAGGATGGCATGTGACGCTATATACGCTGTTGACCAGCAATTTTGCAGGTTAAACCCTCCGCAAAAGCCGTCAATATCCATAACTTCCCCGCAAAAATATACTCCGTTTACGATTCTTGACTCCATTGTTTTGGGGTTAATCTCCTTTAAATCAACTCCGCCGGAGGTTACAACTTCCCCGCCTTTTGCCGGAGCCGTAATTGTCAGCGTAAAATTATGGATTTTGTTAAGTATTTCATCTCTTGTTTTGCCGTTTATTTGGTGGCATTTTGTATCCGGATTTTCTAAAATGTATTCTGCAAAGGATTTTGGTATAAATTCGGATAGTAAATTTTTGATAGTTTTATGCGGGTTTTTGTTTAGCAAATCCTGCAGGTCAAATTCATCACATAAATCAAGTTCTAACTTGTATGGAAAACTGTCCCTTGCTTTAACGGATGAAATTTTATAAATCAAAGGCCCGGAAATTCCTTCGTGTGTAAACAAAATATCATCCCGGAAGCCGCTGCAGCGCACATTTTTGATACTTACTCCGGCAAGATTTTTTAAATTTTCTTTTGTTTTTAAAGCTGTCAGGGCAGGTTTGGGTTCAACTATTGTATGCCCGAGAAATTTCGCACAATCATACCCGGAATGTCCGCCTGCTGCTATTATTATCTTGTCGAATTTGTGGCTTGAGCAATCTGTAATAATTCGCAGCGGATTTTGTTCAATCCTAAGCGCCCTTTCTTTTTTGAATTTGGTTTTGTTTAGCGAATACAGAAATTTTTCCCTTACATCTTTTGCGCTGTTTGATACGGGAAAAATCCGCATATCCTCCTGAATATATGTTTCTACTCCTATATTGTTGAAAAATTTAAGGGTGTCGGCGGTTGAAAATTTTGAAAAAACGGAATACAAAAATTTTTCTCCGCGCGGATAATTTTTTGCAAGTTCTCTAAAATCAAATTCCGCATGCGCAAGGTTACATCTTCCGCCGCCTGTGACAAGGAGGGTTCTTAAAGGGGAGCCGTAGTCGAAAACTGTTACATCACAAGTGTTTTGCAGAAAATATGCGCAAAAGCATCCTGCAGGGCCCCCGCCTATAATCCCGATTTTAGATATCGACTCTTGTGCCATACAAAAATACCATCTCGGGGTTTTCCAAATCGCTATGAAGGTCGCTTATTGTCTTATGCAAAACCGGATGTTCAAAATCCGGAATTAATTCCAATAGCGGAACAAGAGTAAATGCTCTCAAGTGTAAATATTTATGCGGAATAATAAGATTTTCCTCATGAATAATTTCTTTGCCGTAAAACAGTATATCTATATCGATTGTTCGGTCGGCATAACCGGTACTTTCTTTCGGAGTTCTGCCAAGCTGACGTTCAATTCTCCGGCATTCTGTTAAAAGCTCTTTTGGCGTCAGAGAAGTTTTTATCTCGATTACGGCATTTACAAACCAGGTTTCGGTTGACATATTCCAAGGTTCGCTTTCATAGAAAGCGGAAGTTCTTACAATGGCAATATTATCGGTCAAATTTAGCAGGCTCGTTGCCTGTTGAATGTAGCCGATTCTGTCACCCTGATTTGAACCTAAACTTAGATAAGCGATAGTCATAGCCCTATTTTAGTAATTTTTTTATTCTCTGTCAACTGATATTTATCAGTTTTGCAGGCAAAAAATTTTTTTCTGTGTTTTATATAATATAAAAGAAAGGTTTTAAAATATGGTTGTTAAACTTCAAAATTCATCCCCTAAATTTCTTAAAAGTGTTACTCATTATAAAAATTCAACCTGGTACTTAAAAAGACGTGCCAGCAATAACAAGCGTGTAGCTAAAATGGTTGTGTATAACTCCGGAGCCAAAAAGGGCAGTTATGAATTTCATGCATTTAGAGGAAATGGCGAAAGAATTATTATAAATTACGATGCCCAAAAAGGAGAACGTTCATTTTTTCTGCAAAAAGACAAACACAGTAAAGAAGTTTTGCAGTATGTTCTTCATAACGGAATTCCGGGGAGATTTGAATGGCTTAAGGATTTATACAATTCTGCAGGCGTAATGATAGCCAGAGTTTTCAGACGGAACAATCCAAACTTATAACTTGTATCTGATTACAGAATTTCCGCCCTGTGATGAAATAAATAACAACCCGTTATCCAAATGTAGACAATATGGCTTTGAAACATGCCCCAAAACCTGCGTAATTGTACCGGAAGGAGTAATTTTGATTATATTATCGGTATTGTAATTTGCAACGTACAAATTTCCGGCATTATCGGATACCATGGACATCGGCCCGTTTAATTTAGGACTTTTTACAAAAATCTTTCTTGCTCCGTCAGGTGTAATTTTAGTTATGGAATTGCTGCTGAAACTTGCAACATAAACATTGCCGTCTTTATCCGTTGTAACACCTGTCGGGCTTATTAAATTGCCGTAACTGCCGCTTGATTGCGGAATTTTTGGCTTTTCAGCTTCAATTTTTGCTTTTTGTTCAGCCTGGATTGTAGGTATATCAGTATTCATAAGTGCAGCAAGCTGTTGCGCTTTTACATAAACGGGGCTTGTTTGCGGAATAATTGAAAGGTATTGTTTAGCATTTTCCGTCTGGCCTAACCTGTGGCTTAAAGATGCCGCATTGTAAACAGCTTCGTAATCAGTTGGTTTTCTGATTAGAATTTGCTTAAATACGTTGAGCGCATCGCCGTCTTTATCCATTTGTTCGTAAACAACACCAAGGTTATAGTATGCATCAATATAATTTGCATCAATTGCGATGGCCTGTTGGAATGCTCCTATTGCTTCTTCAAACTGACCCATGCGGTAAAAATCAACTCCGCGGTTGTACTGCAATTTTGCTTCATTACTGATTTCAGCCGAGGCTATTCCCCCGGCTAAAACCATAATGAATGCTGATATAACTAATTTTTTTATCATATTATATTTCACTCAATTCTTCTGTTAATTTGTGATGCTTCTTAGCGAAATCTTCTCCTCTTGCTATTATAGCAAGTTTCAGAATATTTGCAAGATTAATCGGTGTAAGTGACTGAAAATCATCCGGAAGACGTAGACTCCAGTTTGCATCTCCTGATGTTCCCGGTCTGTTGTAAACATCGTAAATATTGAAGAAGTCCGTGAAAAATATTTGAATATTTTCAGCTTTTGATGCGAAGATTTCAACTAACTTTGTTTGTGCAAGGAATTCTGCATTTTTGGTTAGTTCTACAATTAGTGCATCTTTGTCCTGCCAATCAGGAAAATCCAAATCTTCAACAAGATTTTTTACGTGCAGGTAGCCTTCATGGGTGTTAACCATTGAATCTGCCCACATTTTGATAGGCTGGTTATCGTGTGTGCCGACCATAGCCCAGCATTTTTCGTCAATATTTTTATATCTGTATGGGTCTAATGGCTTTTCCGGTTCGGTGAACTGTGTTAATCTCATTCCCTGAAGTCCGTATTCTTTCATTACGGCTTCAACAGGATTTGTTAATGTTCCCAAATCTTCGCAGACAATACTGTCTTTATCAAGTCCTTCTTCCTTAGCAGCTGCGATAACAATTTTTTCAATCAGTCTGCCGTAAAGTTTTACCTGTTTTTTAGATAAGGTTTTGACGCGTTTTTCTTTGTCGGCTTCAAGTTCCATATCCAAATCGTCCATTGTTGCAATGGCAAATTTCTTTAAGAACGGATGTTCCGGAGATGAATAAAGTCTGCCGGCACCTTCTTCAATTTTCGGCTTTTTACCTGCTTTGTAAACCCAAGGGTCAATTAAACCCACAATGTGGTCAATTCTCACACCGCCAGGGTTTTCTTTAAACATTTTTTTGAAGAGGTTCTTCATCAAAATTCCGCCGTCATCCAATGAACCGTCGGCTTTGTATAATTTTTCCGGGTTCATAACCGGGAAGCCCCAAGCCTGTCCGTCTTTTGAAAAATAATCCGGAGGACATCCGAGCATCCAGCCTTCCAAAAACAGTGACTGATATGCCCAGCAATCTCTGTCGGAAAATGCTACCTGACGGTCAGCAATCATTTTAATTCCTTTTTTCTTTGCATATTCAAGAGTTTTTCTGTTTTGTTTGTCTAAAACAAATTGTACAAACTTGTAGAAATCAATTTCATCAGCATATTTTTTTGAAATTTCTTCTATTCTTTTGCCGTATTCAAGCTGCTCTTCAATGGATTTCGGGTTAAATAAATTCTTATCCATTTCAGAATCCCACAAAGGCCAGTAATCATTGCCGTGTTCAATTGAGAGTGCTTCATACAAGCTGTCTTTATCTAACCAGGAATCATTTTCTCTTTTGTAAACTTCAAATTCATGCATTAATTTTTTATCATTTTTTTCTTTGAAGTTGTTCCATGCTTCTAAAAGTGCTTCATCTTGTTTTTTGTAAATATATGAATATGCTGTTTTGTTGGTATTTTTGTTTGGATTATTATTTACAATGTCGTTATATGTTTCGACTGATAAAATATTCAGCCATTCTTTTGTTGTTAATTGTTTCAAATCAATAAATAACGGATTACCTGAAAAAATTGTACCTGTATAAGGAGAAGAGTCGCAGCCCTTTGTTTTTCCCGCAGGCCCGAGCTGAATTGATGTGAAAATTCCGCTTGCCCAATCAATAATCTCTTTGCCGCCGTTGGAATTTATTGTTCCGAATCCCGTATTTTCACCTGCGGCTGACGGAAAACTTCCGCTGTGCATAATAAATGCAAAATTTTTCTTCCCTAAAACTTTTAAAGCTTTTTCAATAGTTTTTGTCGCATTTTTTTCTAAAGTGCAAACCATATTAAACCCTTTCTCCTTATAAACTATAACGATAACACGTTAAATGGTAGCATGAGCGTCATGTTTTTGCAAGTGTCAGAGAAACGAGATTATAGCGATGGTCAGGTAATAAATTTTTCCTCTTAAATATTGATTTTTTGTAAAGATACTTGACAATTTTTGAGTTATCATATAGAATGCGTGTATAAATCAGAATTATAACTGAGATAACAACTCTTTATCTGTAAGAGGAGAGTAGAAAGAGTAAGAAAAGATTCGTACATAGTTTACTTAAGAGAAAGGTGAAAAGATTATGACAAAACGTTTCGGTTTTACTTTGGCAGAAGTATTGATTACACTTGGTATTATTGGTGTTGTAGCAGCAATGACTATGCCAACATTGTTAAACTCAACACAAGGTGCACAATATAGAACAGCTTACAAAAAAGCATTATCTGTATTGTCACAAGCAGTAGTATTGAACGTAGCACTTGATGACTATGACTTGTCACAGGCATCTAAAACAGGAACTGAAGGTGAGGATGGAACATCCGCATCTGTATACAACTTGTTTAACAACAGAATGAATGTTGCAAAAGTTTGTTCCGGAGCTTGCGATTCAAATAACGATCAATGGGCAGCAAACAATAATGCCAATATTAAATTCGGTGGAAAAGACAGTTCTACAAATTACACCTTCTTCTTTAACGATGGTATTACATTGACATTTGAAAATGATGCAGCAAACTGTACAGAAGGTAATGCTACAGATGGTGAAGGAACAGTATGTCTTGGTGCAATCGACGTAAACGGTGCTAAAAACCCTAACAGAGAAGTTCTTTGTGATGGCGGAGATCGTAGCGGTACTGATTGTAAAGTAACAAACCCTACAGATATTTACCCGATTGCAATGTATGACCAATCAATCGTTCCAAACACAGATGCAGCTAGAGCTGTATTGTTTGGCGGTAAGTAATTTAGGTTAGAAACTTAAAATTAAAAAAGCGGAATCATTTGGTTCCGCTTTTTTGTATGTTTGTTTGATGTTTCCAGATAACCCATGATAGTGCCTGAGGCACATCAACATAACGCGTCTTGGATTATTGGCGGCTCGACCGGCTCAACGCAGCTCTCGCCTGGACGAGTTTCGCTGCGCTCACTCTTGCCAAAATCCGCTTTGCTTTGTGGAACGCACTATTGATCTTCTTATTGTTCATTTCTTTCTCTTTATTTGCGAAGCAAAGAGAAAGAAATGAACCAAAGAAAGAGAAAGCACGCAAACGTTCCCTGCATTTCGCTAACGCTCAATGCCTAAATATTATTTGAGCTTTCAGCTCAAATTCTTTCAGGGCTCACTATCGCACTTCGTGCACGTTCGCCTGACTCAACTCTACCAGACGTCATTGCGAGGAGCAACGCGACGAAGCAATCCATAGATCGTGCAACAGAGTGTGCGATGACAGGCATTGATGCATTCTGCCTGCCACATTGTCATCGCGGACAAACCTTTGGTTTTCCGCGATCTTATTTCCTGGATTGCTTCGCTTACGCTCGCAATGACGCCTAGTGTCATCCTGAACTTGTTTTAGGATCTTATTAACGTTGCAATTCACGAATGTATTTTGAGTATTGAGTTCCCGCCTTGCTTCGCTTACTATCGGATTATTCGGGTTGTCGCCGGAGTAACGTCCGGTTCCAACTTATGGGCTGGGGCACTTCGTGCCACGGCGCCCTACCGAAAATCCGAGTTCGCAATGACGTAGAATGCGCTGCGTTGTCCTTAGCAGCGCTTAACGATTTCGTTTGCGAAGCAAACGGAACGTATGTCCATTTTGTCAAAGTGATGCCGCAGGCAGCGCAGTAAACTATTGCTGTTTCTTCTTTTTGCCTTCTTTTGCAGTTGAGAGCTCTGCTCGAAACGTGCAAAATGGCTTCACTCTTTTATTTGGTCGTGAAAGGTTCATTTCTTTCTCTGCTTGGTTGTTCGCGTATTACGAGTTCCAGAGCATTGCCCTACGGCAACGCTCTTCACTCTACGTTCACAATCCGCTTTGCTTCGCAAATAAAGAGAAAGAAATGAACAACAAGAAGATTAATAGTGCGTTCCACGAAGCGACGCGTTATGGTGTCGTGCCTCAGGCACTAGTACCTCAGGCACTATATCGCTTTTACGCAATCTTCGCAAATGCCGTCTGCGTTAAGCTTTCTGTATTTCCAGCAGCGTTCGCATTTTTCGCCTTCTGCCTCCGTTACCCAGACGGTGTAATCGTCTTCTTTGTATTCGTTCAGCACATCAGCCGGTTTTTCATCCGTAACATAGGCTTGCGATGTAATAAAGATATTGCAAAGTTCGTCTTCATTTGACTTTAATACAGCGTTATCTTTTATGCTCACATATACTGCAACTTCCAAAGAACTGCCGACTTTTTTGTCTGCTCTCAATGGCTCGATAGCACGGCTTACAACTTCACGCGCTTTTAAAATTTGCGTAAAATCTTCTTCTAATTTTCCGTTGTTCCATTCATTGTGAGCCTCAGGCCATTTTGTCAGTAGAACACTAATTATGCCATCTTTTTGGCAATCCGGCATATTCATCCAGATATCCTCTGCCTGATGAGGCATTACAGGAACAAGTAATCTGACTAAGGTTTGCAAAATTTCGTACATTACAGTCTGGCAAGCACGACGCGAAACTGATTTTTTGCCTGCTGTATATAGTCTGTCTTTTACGATATCAAGATAGAATGAACTCAAATCAACTGCCGCGAAATTTTGAAGCTGTTGGAAATATTTGTAAAATTCATAATTTTCAAATGCTTCCGTAACGTGTGATACAAGTTGATTTAACTTGTGTAATGCAAATTTATCCAACGGTTTAAGCTCATCGTATTTTACGTAATCAACTGCAGGGTCAAAATCAAACAAGTTCCCCAGCAAAAATCTTGCGGTATTTCTTGTTTTCTTAAATATTTCCACAAGCTGTTTTACGATATTATCGCCAATTTTGGTATCGTTTCTGTAATCAACCGATGCTGCCCATAACCTTAAGATATCTGCACCGTAAGTTTTGATGATATCATCAGGCCTGATATAATTTCCGAGAGATTTTGACATTTTTCTGCCGTCTTCCCCGAATACAAAACCGTGTGTCAGAACTTGCTTGTAAGGTGCTTTCCCTTCTGTTGCAACAGCTGTCAAAAGCGATGACTGGAACCATCCTCTGTGCTGGTCTGAACCTTCAAGATACATATCTACAGGAATATGTCCGAGTTCATCAAAACGTTTTTCTACAACAGCTCTCCAGCTTATGCCTGAGTCAAACCAAACGTCCATAATATCATTTTCTTTTCTGAAATGAGATTTTGGAGAGTGGTTGCCGCATTTAGGACATTTGAACCCTTTTGGCAACAGTTCTTCCGCACTGTATTTTACCCAGGCATCAGAGCTTTCTTTTTCAAAGATTTCTGCAACGTGATTAATTGTTTCATCTGTAACGATAACTTCGCCGCAGTCTTCGCAGTAGAATACCGGTATCGGAACACCCCAGGCACGCTGCCTTGAAATACACCAATCGGAACGGTTTTCAACCATGTTTGAAATTCTTGCTTCTCCGCCCGCCGGTATCCATTTTACATCTTTTATTGCTTTTAAGGTTTCGTTTCTGAATTTGTCGACCTTAACAAACCATTGCGGTGTTGCACGGTAGATAACAGGGTTTTTACATCTCCAGCAATGCGGATAACTGTGGCTTATATCCTGTTGTTTTAGTAATGCTCCGCAATTCTGGAGTTTTTCGATAACAATCTTGTTTCCTTTATAATACGGAACACCTTCCAAATCCTTGTCCTGAACTTCTTCTGTCCAGCAGCCGCGGCTGTCAAGCGGAGATAAAACTTTTATGCCGTACTTGCATCCGACTTCATAGTCCTCAAGACCATGACCCGGAGCCGTATGAACAGAACCTGTACCGGCATCAAGTGTTACGTGTTCACCGAGAATTATCGGAGATTTTCTGTCAGCAAGCGGATGCTGCGTATTTAGCAATTCCAAGTCACTTCCGGTGCAGGAACCCAAAACTTTAATATCCTTTTCTTCCCACTCAACATCTGCAAGGAATGAGCCCAAAAGTTCTTGTGCTACAACATATACATCTCCTTTATATTCAAAGAATGTATATTCAAATCTAGGGTGCATACTGATTGCCATGTTTGAAGGAATTGTCCAAGGAGTTGTTGTCCAGATTATTGCATATAAATCTTTACTGCTTGTTACTCCGGCTTTTTTGTAAGCTTTTTCCTTATCTGCCTCATCGAACTTAAATCTTACGTAAATTGAAGTTGACGTATGGTCTGCATATTCAACTTCTGCTTCCGCAAGAGCGGTTTCACAAGAAGCACACCAATAAACAGGTTTTAATCCTTTTTCAATGTAGCCTTTTTTATACATTTCTCCGAATACTCTAACCTGTTCTGCCTCGTATTCCGGGTTAATTGTCAAATAAGGATGTTCCCAATCGCCCCAGACGCCAAGACGTTTGAATTCGCTCTCTTGTCCTTTCAAGTTTTTGTGTGCAAATTCGCGGCATTTTTGGCGTAATTCGTATGGAGTTACGGCGCTTCGTCCGCCTTTAATATTTTTTACGACCTTATTTTCAATAGGAAGTCCGTGTCCGTCATAGCCTGGTACATAAGGCGCATAAAATCCTTTTTGAGATTTATATTTTACAAGAATATCTTTTAGAATTTTGTTTAAAGCTGTTCCGACGTGAATTTTTTCACTGCTCAAATAAGGCGGGCCGTCATGCAGAATAAAACTGTTTGATTTGTCCTTATCTTCAACGCTTTTTTCATAAATATTATTTTCTTCCCAGAATTTTTGAATTTCCAACTCTCTTACTGTTGCATTTGCTCTCATTGCAAGAGTTGTTTGAGGGAGGTTTAAAGTATCCTTGTATTCTGTTTTCACGTCGTTACTCATCTTTTTATCCTTCTTTTATTTCAATTTCTTCTGTTACTAACTCTTTTTTCTTTATGTGATGGTTCGCAAGTTCCTGAATATCAGCCCCAATACTTTCTTCTTGAGATTGTTTTACGAACTGTTTCATTTTTTCATAGTTAAATACGTTTTCCCAGCGCGCAATAACAACAGTCGCAACGCAGTTTCCGATTAAGTTAACGGTTGTTCTGCCCATATCAAGAATTTGATCTATTCCGAGGAGAATTGCAACCCCTACAATCGGAATATTGAAACTTGCCAGAGTTCCCGCAAGAACTATTAAAGATGCACGCGGAACCCCTGCAACCCCTTTACTTGTCAGCATAAGAGCAAGCATGATAATTACCTGCTGGTTTAAATCAAGATGTATTCCGACAAGCTGTGAGGAGAATATTACTGCCATTGCGAGGTATAATGTACTCCCGTCAAGGTTAAACGTATATCCTGTAGGCATTACAAACCCTACAATATTTTTAGGAACCCCGAAACGCTCCATAATTTCCATGGCCTTAGGAAATGCGGCTTCCGAACTTGCAGTTGTGAATGCAAGAAGAGCCGGCTCCTGTAATGCTCTGATTAAGCTTCTGAACGATATGCTGACTAATTTACAAACTATAATTAGAACTAACAGCACAAATACCGCAAACGCAAGATATAATGCACCTATTACCTTAAAATAATTTTTTAACACGGCCAAACCGTTAGCACCTACAGTTGCGGCAATTGCGCCGAAAATGCCTAACGGAGCAAAATACATGACGTACTCAGTGAATTTAAACATTATCTGGGATACAGAATTCAAAAGATCCAGAACCGGGCGTGCTTTTTCTTTGCAGGCACAAATTGCTATTGCAAAGAATATTGAAAACACAACTATTTGTAATAAATTTCCTTGAGCCATGGCATCGACAATACTTGTCGGAAATATATTTGTAACCATTTCTCCGACAGATGTATGTGCTTTCGTGGCAGCCATAAGACCGGCGGCCTGCATTTGGACAGCATATTCGGACGAACCCATAACAAAACCGACACCCGGTTTGAATATATTTGCCATTGACAAACCTATGACAAGGGCAAGAGTTGTTACAACTTCAAAATATACAAGAGTTTTCAGCCCTATTTTGCCGAGACTTTTTGCATCACCGTGTCCGGCAATTCCGACTACCAATGTTGCAAAAAGCAAAGGTGCAATAATCATCTTAACCATTCGCAGAAATATTGCTGCAAACGGGTGCATTTTTATTGCAAATTCAGGGGCGAAATGTCCTACAATAATACCCAAAATAAGCGCTATAAATATCAGGGCTGTTAATCGTGAATGTTTCAATTTGGTACCTCAATAGAATTATATACCAAACATGAGATTCCGCCCAAACTTTGATTGTATTTTTAATAAAAATTAAAAATTATGACTTATTCGTAAGTTGGTTTTAACTTATCGTTTGTTGCGTAGTCTTTGTATAATCTTCCTTCGACTGTTATACGATATAAGAACAAATTAGGATTTTTGCAGTTGTATTGATTATAATAGCAGTCATTTCCTTCACGACGATCTGTTGTGCGGAAAGTGATAGATTGTGGGGTATTTGTTGCGAAAGTACTAACCGGCATTTTCCATTTTATACCATCTGTTGATGTGAAATTCCACTCTGCAGAAGCCGAACAATCAACTTCTGTGCCAGGATAAAGATTAAATTTGCTGCCCATAAGCTCGCAGAATTTGCTGGCACCTTGGTAAGTTTTGCCGTTTTCGGTTATTGGGTCAGTGTTTCTGAGTCCGTATATTTTTTCTGTTATGATACTGCCGTTTTCAAGGGTTGTACTTACTTTTTTAACCGGATAGTAGTCCTCGTTATTTACTACATCAGAAACTGTATGCTCTAAAATATAATCCCCTTTTTTGTGAAGTGTTTCTCCTTTGTCCGGAATTATAATCGTTATTACAGGAATAGTTATACCGGCAACAAGTCCGACTATTGCCAAACAAATGAGAACTTCACCTAAAGACATAGCTTTTTTTATCTTATTAACAATCATACTTATTCAACAAATCTCCAAAATTTCCAAACTTATATATTTACATTATACCCGTTTTTTCATATTTATACAAGTCGTTGAATTATTTTGCCGGTTTTTGATTACATTTCGTAATAATTAAATGTTATGTACTTGCCTTTAGTTTCCGAATTGTAATAAAATAAGTAATGGACACATGCTTTTTTTGGGTCATAGATTTTTACTTAAATAGAGGGATATAAACGGAGGTTAGTGTGAACTTAGTGGAAGACAAATTAAACTTATCTGAAAACGCTGTTAAAGTTCTTGAAAAAAGATATTTAAAACGTGATAAAGACGGCAATTGTACAGAAACCCCGGCTGATATGTTCAGAAGAGTTGCTAATACGATTGCTGCCGGAGATTTAAACTTCGGTAAAACTCAAAGCGATGTTGATAAACTCGCAGACAGATTTTATGAAACAATTACAAATTGTTATTTTATGCCAAATTCACCTACATTAATGAATGCAGGCAGAGAGTTGGGCCAGTTGGCGGCTTGTTTTGTATTGCCGGTAGAAGATTCGCTGGAAGGAATTTTCGAAACCGTAAAAAATACGGCATTAATTCATAAGTCGGGCGGCGGAACAGGATTTTCATTCTCAAGGTTAAGACCTAAAAACAGTGTTGTGCGCTCTACTATGGGTGTATCTTCCGGGCCTGTTTCTTTTATGGAAGTTTTCAATGCGGCAACCGAAGCTGTTAAACAGGGCGGTACAAGACGCGGTGCCAATATGGGTATCTTAAGAGTTGATCACCCTGATATTTTAGATTTTATCAACTGCAAAAGCGATAACAACAAGTTAAATAATTTCAATATTTCTGTTGCTATTACTGACAAATTTATGGAAGCTTATATTAACGGAACCGATTATGATTTGGTTAACCCTCAAAATAATCAGGTTGTCGGAAAATTAAGCGCTAAAAAAGTGTTTGATATGATTGTAGACGGAGCTTGGAGAAACGGCGAACCGGGTATTATCTTTATTGACAAGATGAATGCTGATAACCCTACTCCGCTTGTCGGACAAATCGAATCTACAAATCCTTGCGGTGAAGTTCCGCTTTTGGCATATGAAGCTTGTAACTTAGGTTCAATAAATCTTGGTAAAATGGTTGATGATACGGCTGACGGGCCTGTTATTAACTGGAAGAGATTGGCTGAAGTTACAAGAACTGCTATCAGATTTTTGGATAACGTTATTGAAGTTAATAACTATCCTTTGCCGAGAATTTCCGAAATGGTTAGAAATAACCGCAAAATCGGGCTTGGTGTAATGGGATGGGCTGATATGCTTATGAAAATGGGCTTGTCTTACGCTTCTGAAGAAGGGACAAGACTTGGTGCGCAGGTTATGGAATTCATTGATTACGAATCTAAATGCGAATCAATTGAACTTTCAAAAGAACGCGGCCGTTTCAATAATTTCAAAGGCAGTGTTTACGATAACCAGCACTTCTTGTACAACAAATATAAAGGCAAATCTGCCGGCATAATTTCAGATGAACAGTGGGCTGATTTGGATGCGCAGATTGAAAAATACGGTATCAGAAACGCCACTACTACCTGTATTGCACCTACCGGAACTATCTCTATGATAGCAGGAGCATCAGGCGGTGTTGAGCCTTTATTCGGTCTTGTATTCTCAAGATTAATTATGGATGGTACAGAAATGCTTGAAATTAATTCTATCTTCAAAGATTACATGATTAAGAAAGGACTTTACAGCGAAGAATTAATGAAACGTATTGCAAAAGACGGTTCAATCGCTCATATTGATGGTATTCCGGAAGATATTAAACATATCTTTGTAACAGCGCATGACGTTTCACCTTACTGGCATGTAAAAATGCAGGCAGCGTTCCAGCTTCATACCGATAATGCTGTTTCAAAAACTGTTAACTTTGAAGAACATGCCACAAGAAAAGATATCGAAGAAGCATATGTTCTTGCATATAAAAATAATCTTAAAGGTATAACTGTTTACAGAAACAATTCCCGTCAATTCCAGCCTATGAATCTTGACGATAAGAAAAAAGAAGAAAAGGTTGAGGAAACAGTTGAAACTAAGGTTGAAGAAGAATACAATCCTACGGGAGAAGTTAAAACCGTAACTTGTCCTGAATGCGGTAACACAATAGAGATGGCAGAAGGCTGCTTTATCTGTTTGAACTGCGGGTATTCCGGCTGCTCATAGAGCGAACGAGCTGAGGGCGGAGGAGCTTTCTTTGGAGCAAGCGCAGCTTGTGAAAAGAAAGTCCGTAGACCCGTTAAACGCGAGTGAGCAAAAACGGATTTTCGCCAGAGAGTGAAAAGCATTGTCGAAGGACAATGCTTTGGAACTCGTTTAGCGGCGAATAATCCAAGAAGCGCAATGGAGCAAGCGCAGCTTGTGAAAAGAAAGTCCGTAGACCCGTTAAACGCGAGTGAGCAAAACGGATTTTCGCCAGAGAGTATGGATTTAGAAGAAATTTGCATGCGAATCCTCTAAGTAAGAGAGAGATTACGAACCGCCAATTTGGTAACAAAGCGGCGGTTTTGTAATTTATTTTGATTTTTATGCTAAAATCTTTTTATGATAAAAAAGATAGCGGTAAGTTTTTTATTATGTTTTTTGCTGGGGACGGGAATTTTTGCCGGCACATCAGGTGTGTTTGCGGAAGAGGATATTGATTCTAAACAGCTTTATGAGTCTGCTTTAGCGGATTTTGAAAATAGAGAGTATTCATCTTCAGTGGATAAGCTTAAAAAACTTTTGGAAAAAGAACCGGAATCGTCTGAAGCGCTTTTATTATTAGGGCGAAATTACAGTATACAGGAAGAATTTGAGCTTGCAAAGCCTTATTTTGCAAAATTTATTAAGCTTGAGCCGAAATCTCCAAAGGGATATCTTGGAATGGCCGGAGTATATAATGGTGAAGGGCTTACTCCTATTGCGGTAATGTATTTCGATAAAGCTTTGTCAATGCGCGCGCCAAAATATGTTAAAAAAAATATTCTCAATATGCGCCAGGCAGTAATTGATATTCAGAAAATGCGTGAGGGTACTGAGTCTTATACAAATGTAAAAAATCCGGGCATAAGCCTTTTTATTGATATTCCAAAGTGGTATAATGCATATTTTGATGGAAATGCCTATGCGTGGACTTTTGAATACGGCCGTGTTGGTGAAAATGTTATTGATTACAAGTGGACTAAGTTAATTACAGTGCATTATTTCAGTAAATATGCTTTTGATATGAGTATTGATGACCTTTTTGAAAGCCAGTGTGAGTTTATAAAACAACAGGCCGACTACCTGAATAGTCCTGTTTCCGTGAAGATTTTGAAGAGAAATGACAAGAGTATTTATTATATGTGGTCAATTCCGAATTTTAAAGAGTCGGAAATTGCAAGAATATATGATTACAGAGATGGTATTTATGTAATTCGGTATACCGCAAAAAGAAAATTCTTCCTGCCAAATGAGGTAGAAGATATTGTAAACATGTTGGGAAGTTTCAAAACTACAAATTAACAGATGTCAAATATGCAGGTTTCAGTAATTCTTACAAGCTATAATTACGGGCAGTATCTAAAAGATACTATAAATTCCGTCTTGAACCAAACGTTTAAAGATTGGGAATTGATAGTTGTAGACGACTGTTCGACGGATAATTCCGTTGAAATAATTACTGAATTTGCAAATTCGGACGGGAGAATTAAAGTTATAAGAAATTATGAAAACCAGGGTCTTGCTGCAGCTGTACAAACCGGGTTGATAGCTGCAACGGGAGAGTGGGTGGCATTTTTGGAAAGTGATGACTTGTGGCGGGAGGATTACCTGCAAACAAAACTTGAGGCCGCTGAAAAGTATCCGGGCGCGGGATTTATATATAATGGGGTTGAATTTTTCGATAAAAATGCAGAAAGTGTGCGTGCAAAATTCCAAAGTATTATAGATAAAAATCGTAAATTAAAATTCCCTCGGAAAATGTTTTATTCATTTGGGTATGAAAATCCGGTTTTGACAATGTCGTCTGTTATGGCAAAAAGGGTATTGTTTGAGGGTTTAAGTTTTGACACTCCGATAGATAAGCTTTTGGATTGGTATTTATATATACAATTAGCGCGAAAGACTGATTTTTATTATATAGATAAGCCTTTAACCTTATGGCGCCAGCATTCAGACAGCTATTTGAATCAGCGCAGAAGGATAAAATTCAGATTTGCCAATGTAAGCGCATATTTGACTGTGTTACGGCAAGAGCCTTGGAACTTGAAGTTATTGATATTTATTATTTTGTCGGCTGTTTTAATGTGTTTTAAGAGGTTAAAAATATATTTTTCGGCATAAAAAAATGAGCTAATAACAAGCTCATTTTTTAAATCTATGTTCAAGTACTAATCTTACACAGCTTTTTGAACTTTACCGGCTTTTAAGCAGGAAGTACAAACTCTGATTCTTTTAGTTTGACCGTTAACAACAGCCTTAACTGACTGTAAGTTAGGTTCCTGAGTATGAACAATTTGTTTATGCGAAAAAGTCAATTTCGCAGCTTTTATCGGTGCTTTACCGCATATTTCACAATGTTTTGCCATGATATTATTTCCTTTTCTAGCTAGTTTGCGTAATTCTATGATATCTTAAAAATCATAAAAATCAAGATGCATGTTAAATTTGATTAAGTTTACGGGTATGTTAACAGATACGGAATAAAACTTGACATTCAATTTTTCTACATAATATAATACCAGTTGCAAATGCTACCGTGAAAGATTACCCGATAAGATAATATTACAAGATTGACAGACCCGAAATTCGCGGTACGATTAAAGAATATACTAATGATTAGGGGAGAGCGATGAAGAAAATAATAATAATCATTATATCAGTAATTGTCGCGGCGATTGCGCTGAGAGCAGGACTTTCCTGGTATGACAGCCATAAAACGGCAATAGCGATGAGAAATCGTAAAGCGCCTGAAGTTACGGTTCAAAAGGTTCAGGACGCTGATATTATAAGAAGTTATGAAGCGCCGGGACGTGTTATGTCAAAATATAGAGTCGATGTATTGGCTCGTATTTCCGGATATTTACAGAAGAGCTTTTTTAAAGAAGGCGACTATGTAAAAGCCGGCCAGACTCTTTTTGAAATAGAGCCTGCAGAATATTCTAATGCCGCTAAAGTTGCAAAGGCTGATGTTGCAAATTTGAAGGCACAGCTGGAATATGCGGAAAAACAGCTTGCGCGTGCGGAAGAACTTGTAAAAAAAGACTATATTGCAAAATCTCAATACGATAATCTTTTATCCCAGAGAGATTCTTTGCGCGCACAGCTTGCATCAGCGCAGGCAAGATACAGCGATACTAACAGAAGTCTTGGTTATACAATGGTAAAATCCCCTGTTGACGGGCAGGTTGGTATAATAAGTGTTACTCTGGGGAACTACGTATCGCCGACATCCGGAGCTTTAACAACCATTAACAGTACGGATCCTATATATGTAACATTCCCGCTTGATTCAGAGGATTTTACATCACTTTCAAATGCTGACCAGGCAAATAACAAAAACAGAAAGACGGAAATTTATTTTTCAAACGGAGAAAAATACCAGCTTGATGGGGTTCAGGATTTTCAGGATAACAAAATTGACCAGTCAACAGGTACGGTTACGATGAGGGCTACATTTAAAAACCCTAACAACCAGCTTTTGCACGGTGAATTTGTAACAGTAAAACTTTATTCCAACAATCCGGTAAAAACTCCGATAGTTCCGGTTACTGCCGTTCAGGAAAACCAGGCCGGCAAATATGTTTACAGAATTGACGATAACGATTTGCCGCAATTGGTTTACATCAAAGTATCCGGCCAGCACGGTGACAACTGGATTATAAAAGAAGGCGTAAATACCGGGGACAGAATTGTTATTGAAGGATTACAAAAAGTTACCCCGAACCAGCCTGTAACAATAAAAATGCAGGAGCCTTCAAAAGCGGAATAATTTACCCCTCTAACCGTAAAGGAAAGACTATATGAGTGAACAAAAACAAGGAAATTTATTTATAAGACGCCCGAAACTGGCGATAGTAATTTCGTTAGTTATTATGCTTGCGGGTATGCTGCTTGTAACGCAGCTGCCTTTGGAAGAATATCCTTCCATTACACCTCCGCAGGTTGTAGTTAGCGCAACGTATGCAGGTGCAAGTTCCGACGTAATAGAATCGACGGTTGCGGCACCTGTTGAAGCTCAATTAAACGGTGTTGAAGATATGATTTATATGTCCTCAACCTCCCAAAACGGCAGTTATAAATTAACCTTGTATTTTGAAATCGGTTCGGATCCGGATATGGCGGTTGTAAACGTCCAAAACCAGCTGCAGCTTGTTACTCCGCGTCTGCCGGAAGAGGTAAGAAGATACGGGCTTTCCGTAAAGAAATCAACAGGCGGTCCGGGTATTTTGATGATATCCATGAATTCGCCGTCGGGAACATATGACTCTTTATATATTGCAAACTATGCATCAATATACGTAAAAGACGAACTGGCACGTATTAAAGGTGTTGGTACAATTTCGGTATTCGGTTCTTCTGATTATTCAATGAGAATTTGGCTTGATGCGGCAAAAATGGCAAATCTCGGAGTTTCTGTAAGCGAGGTTAGTGCAGCAATTCAAGCGCAAAACACCCAAACTCCTGCGGGGGATCTTGGTGTTGAGCCGATGGTTAATAAACAGCTTATCAAACTTACATTGAGAACAAAGGGGCGTTTGAATTCACCTGAAGAATTTGAAGATATAATTATCCGTTCAAAACCTGACGGGTCACAGATTAAATTGAAAGATATAGCGCGCGTTGAACTAGGTGCGGAAAGTTATTCTTATTTCTCGCGTATTGGCGGAAAAAATTCGGCGATTATTTCTGTTCAGCAGCTGCCTGAAGCAAATGCTATTGATTTGTCGAATAAAATTCAAGCAAAAATGAAGGAACTTTCCAAAGGCTTCCCGACAGGTATTGAATATAAGATACAGCACGACGAAACAGAGTTTGTACGTGAATCAATAAAAGAAGTTATCAATGCGATAGCACTTGCGATATTGCTTGTTGGTGTTGTTACATATCTGTTCCTTGGAACTGCACGCGCGGCATTTATTCCTATTTGCGCAATTCCGGTTTCATTAATCGGGGTATTTATATTTATGAATATTCTCGGATTTTCAATAAACCTCTTGATACTGTTTGCACTGGTGCTTGCGGTTGGGCTGGTTGTAGACGATGCTATCGTTGTACTTGAAAATACCCAAAGACATATTCAGGAGGGGAAAGAACCGAAAGAAGCCACTGAAATCACAATGATTGAAGTATTTGGCGCCGTTCTTGCAACTTCTCTTGTATTGATGGCGGTATTTGTGCCGGTATCATTTATGGCAGGTATTACTGGACAAATGTTTAGGCAGTTTGCATTGTGTATTGCATCTTCCATTGGTTTGTCTACGGTTGTTGCACTGACGCTTTCGCCGGCATTGTGTACTTTGATTTTAAAATCGGGGGAGGAAAAAGCCGATTTTGCATTTATTCAAAAATTTGATGATTGGTTTAACAGCGTAAGGGATAAATATTTGGAGGGCGCAAAGTTCTTTATTAATTCTCCGAAAATGACTTTTACAACTTTCGGAATTATCATCTTATTTATCGTTGCGATGTTCCATATTATTCCGACCGGATTTTTGCCGACAGAAGATAAAGGCGCAATTTTTACGCAAATACAGCTGCCGGACGGGTCTTCCGCTTCAAGAACTGATATTGTGGCATCGGAAATTGAAAAGAAATTGCTGGAAATTCCGGGTGTTGAAAATACGATTACAATGGTAGGTTTTTCAGGTGAAAACACGGCGTTTATAGTATCAGAACTGGATGACTGGTCTAAGCGTAAGAAAAAAGAATTAAAAATGGACAGCATTCTTTCAAGGATACAAAAAGAATTTGCTTCTTATCCTGCGGCAACGGTTGCATCATTTGCACCGCCTTCAATTTCAGGTTTGGGTATGTTCGGCGGTTTTGAATACCAGCTTTTGGATAAGGGTAACAGAACTCCTCAGCAGTTGTATGATGAAGCAGTTAAATTGATGGCTGAAGCAAACAAGGATTCAGCATTTTCAATGGTTTATTCTTCATATACAGCAAACCTTCCTCAGTTGTTGATTAATGTGGACGCTTCAAAAGCCATGGCTCAAGGCGTTGAAATTTCGGAAGTGTATAATGCGCTTGCGGCGTATTTCGGTAAAACATATATAAATGACTTTAACAAATACGGTCGTGTATATCGTGTTTATTTACAGGCAGATGCACCGTTCAGGGAAAAACCTTCGGATTTGGACAGAATTTTTGTAAAAAACAATTACGGTACAATGGTTCCTTTGTCTGCGGTTGTTAACGTTAAATCAATTGTCGGGCCGTACAGTTTAACCAGATTTAACATGTATCCGGCAATTACGATAAACGGTATGGCACGTGCCGGTGTAAGTTCCGGTCAGGCAATGGCTAAAATGGCAGAAATTTCTGACAGAGTTTTGCCGAAAGATATGGGGTATTCTTGGTCAGGCAGCGCATTGCAGGAACAGGAATCCAGCGGACAAATCGGGCCGATACTTGCTATGTCATTGGTATTTGTGTATTTGTTCCTTGTAGCTTTGTATGAAAGCTGGATGCTGCCTGTTGCGGTACTTTTAATATCTCCGGTTGCTCTTGTCGGGGCTTTGTTCTCCCAGTATGTTGCGGGATATTCGCTTGATATTTATGCGCAAATCGGGCTTGTAATGCTGATAGGTTTGAGTACAAAACAGGCGATTTTGATTATCGAATTTGCTAAAGATGCGCACGAACAGGGCCTGCCTATTAAAGAAGCGGCAATTCAGGCTGCAAGGTTAAGATTCAGGGCTGTTATGATGACAAATATTGCGTTCATATTAGGGCTTTTGCCTTTGGTATTTGCATCGGGTGCCGGCGCTGCAAGCCGTAATTCTGTTGGTATGACGGTATTGGGCGGAATGATGGCAGTTGCGTTCATCGGAACTTTCCTTGTACCGGCATTTTACGTAATGATAGAGGAATTTAAAATTTTCACTGCCCGTACATTCGGCAAGAAAAAGGATAAAAAATAATGTTTAAAAAGATAATATCATTAACTTTAATATTAGGATTAACTTGTATCCCGTCTTTTGCAAAAATTAAGCAGGATATAGGCAATAAAATTAATGAAAAGGAATATCCTTCGTCAGAAAAGGTTCTTCCTAAACAGCCTGCAAAAGAAGAACAATCTATTACAATAGAAGGTTCTGTGCAAAAGAATGTTGATATGACATTGGAAAAGTGTCTCGAACTTGCTCTTGGCAATAATCCTCAAATAAATGCGGCATTTCAGGATACTTTGGCATCTGATGCGAGGATTAAACAGGTATGGGCAAATTATTTCCCGCAATTGAGCTGGCAGACAGGGTATACAAGAATTCGTCAATTGCAATTATCTGATGTTTTCGGACGAAACTTGACATTTAATTACTATGTTCTCGGGCAAATTACTTTACAGCAGATGTTATATGACTTTGGAGTAACGCAAAATCAGGCAACCATCCGTAAATTGGATTATGAAGGCTATAAAGCAACGTTAACAGGTACAATAAATGATGTAATATACCAGACTAAGGATGCATACTATGCATTACAGCTTGCTATAGAAAATAAGAGAGTTGCAGAAGATACCGTTCATAAATTTGAACTTTTTTATGACCAGGCAAAGGCTTTTTACAAAATCGGTATGAACCCGAAAGTTGATGTAACTATTGCGGAAGCTAATTTAAGCAACTCAAAATTAAAACTTATTCAGGCGGATAATGCCGTAAATCTTGCCATTGCAAATCTGAATAATATCATGGGAGTTCCTTTTATTGATAAATACAATGTTCAGGAACGCCTTGATTATGTGCCGGTTGAGATTACCCTGAATCAAGCAGTTGATATTGCGCGAGAAGCAAGACCTGAATTAAAGCTTGCGGAAATAAAAGTCGAAAGTGCAAAACAGACTGTCAAGCTTGTTAAAAAATCTTATTTCCCGACTATTTCGATTGAAGGTCAATATCAGCGTGGCGGTAAGAGCTGGAATAGCAATTATGGTTATAATGTTGGTGGGTATTTGAATTTTCCGACAGTTAACGGTATGTTAATCCGTAACGAGATAAAAGAAGCAAGATATTTATATGACAAAGAACTTGCCAATGCTCAAAATACCCAAAACCAGATTTATCTTGAAATTCAAAACGCGTTTCTGACTTTGAATGAAAAGAAAGCACAAATTCCGGTTGCAATATTACAGGTCAAACAGGCAAAAGAAAACTATGAATTGTCTTACGGCAGATACAGGGTAGGGGAAGCCAGCCCGATTGAACTTCGTGAAGCGCAAATTACATATCAGGAAGCACAATTGGCATATTATGACACTTTATATCAGTATAATACGTCAAAAGCAGCCCTTGAAAAGGCTATCGGTAAAAATCTTGTGAATGAGAGCGATATTGTTGAACTTGATAACCAGAAACAAAGTAAGAAATAGTCCTTGTATCCAGGCTTTTTATGCTAAAATGCTTTTATGGGAATGCTTGAGAGATACCAAAATTTTTTAAAGGAATTTGATAAAAAAGCGGAAGAATATTTTTCTTCACAAAAGCAATATATAAAATGCAAAAAAGGCTGCACGGACTGCTGCGAAACCGGAGAGTATCCTTTTTCCCGGCTTGAAGCTGAATATCTTATGAGAGGGTTTTTGACTCTTCCAAAAGATGTTAAACAAATAATAAGAGAAAATATAAGTAATCTAAAGCAGGAAAAAATAAAAAATACGGCTGTCCGTTTTGAATACCAATGTCCGTTTTTAATCAATAAATCTTGCGCTTTATATGAGTATAGGGGTATAACTTGCAGAGTATTCGGGCTTGCGTATCTGGATAATGGGCAGATTAAACTTCCAAATTGTACAAATCTTGGTTTGAATTACAGCGAAATATACAATCCTCAAACAAAAGAAATAATGATTGATAATCCGATAAGGGAGAATCTGCATATAGATGCAATTTTAAGAAGTCCGCTTGCTCAAAAATATAATCTTGAATGCGGAGAAATCCGGCCGCTTATAAACTGGTTTGATAGTTAAAATAAACACCTTCCCCTACTTGGGAAAGGATGGGATGGGGAATGTCCCCCGCCCTGGCCCTCCCTGAGCAGGGGAGGGAACAGAATATTTTCCCTGGATTGGTAAAATAACGCAGCGCATTTACCGTCATTGCGAGGAGCTTGCGACGAAGCAATCCATAGATCGCGCAACAAGTGCGCGATGACATGATTTGGTACATTTTGCCTGCCGCATGTCATCGCGGAAAACCAAAGGTTTGTCCGCGATCTTTTTCCTGGATTGCTTCGCTTGTGCTCACAATCTGCTTTGCCTCACAAATAAAGAGAAAACACGCAAACGTTCCCAGCATTTCGCTAACGCTCAATGCCTAAATGTTATTTGAGCTTTCAGCTCAAATTCTTTCAAGGCTCACTATCGCACTTCGTGCACGTTCGCCTGACTCACTTACGTGAGTAACAGATAGCAGTTTTGCGTGTGCGTAAGCACGATAGCAAAACCTAAAAGATTTTGTGAGCAAAGCGAACAAAACGTACATCCATTCGGTCAAAGCGATGCCGCAGGCAGCGCAGAAATCTTTTGCGTGTTTTTCTTTTTCGGTTCACTTTTTCTTTTTTCCTCGCAACAAAAAAGAAAAAGTGAACAAATAAATTACATAACTTATGTATGTGGTCGATAGATACACATAACATGGGTTATGTAATATGTACAGCAATGACAATTTCTGTAATGTTCAGATAACTGATGCTACTGCAAGGTAAACAAGGCTTCAAAAATACCTTCTGAATATGTCGGATGCGCAAAACAGACTTCTTTAAGCTTATCGACATCTATTTTGTTTTGCGCAGCTATAATAAGCTGTTGAATTAATGAAGAAGCTTCTTTTGAAACTATATGTGCACCGGCTATCTGTCCGTCTTGCGAAAGGATTTTTATAAACCCGTCGACAGCGTTATCACACTGTGACTTGCCAAGGGCGGAAATCAGCAGATTGGATTTTTGATAGCTGCCTTTTTCCAAATCCTGTTCCCGTTTGCCAAACCAGGCAATTTCAGGGTTTCCGTATACAACGGACGGGATAAAATTCTTATCAAATGGTATTCCGTCAACTACAGCTGCGGCCTGTTTTATTGCGTAATGCGCAAGCTGGATTTCTCCGCAGACATCTCCGATGTATTCAACGCCGTCAATACATTCTTTGCAGCTGACTTTTCTGCCGACAGCTACAAGTACTTTTTCAGCCTCCAATATTTCGCCAGATGAAAGATGGATTTTGCAGATATCTCCGCGGTCAATTTTTTCAACACATTTGCCTTTATGGAAATTTATTTTTTGTGTTTTAAAAATTCTCTCCAAACGTTTTGAAACGTCAATATCAGCGGCTGGTAAAAGATTTTCTGCGGCTTCCACAACGGTAACTTCCGTGCCGAAAGATGCAAAAATTCTTGCCCATTCCACGCCAATCGCGCCGGAACCGACGATTACAATATTTTTGGGCAGCTCTGTTAAATTCAGAACGTCATCGGAACTTAAAACTTTTTCATGATCAAATTCCAGACCTTTAAAGGTTCCCGGTTCTGAGCCTGTTGCGCAGATTATTTTTTGGCAGGTATAAGTTTCACCGTTTGCGGCAATTGTGTTTTTATCCTTTATAGAAGCCTCGGCTTTGATAACGGTTATTTTACTGTTTTTAATCATAAGCTCGAGAGATTTTCGGAGTTTTTCGACAATCTGATTTTTCCGTTCCATAACTTTTTGAAAATCCAGCGAAATATCGGATGTCACAATACCCAAATTTTCAGCGCATTTAAGTTCGTTATAAACTTCGGCGCTATGCAAAACTGCTTTTGTCGGAATACATCCGCGGTTAAGACACACACCGCCTATGCAATCTCTCTCAAATAAAACTACGCTCAAACCCTTCTTAGCTGCGTGCAGGGCCGCCGTATAACCGGCAGGACCTGCACCAACAATTCCTATATCGTATATCATTAAGTATCCTGTGTATTAAAATCTCTTTGTACTGCTTCCTTCTGATGAAAATCCGGAACCGAAGTTAATTCTTCCGAAATTCCAATATGAGTTAGGGTCATTTCTTTCCGTACCAAGGCGGAATTTTCCTTCTCTTTCTGATGTTTTTGATGCAGTTGCACCTTGTGCAGCATCCATATTAGCCTGCTGTGCTGCATAATAAGCTTCCATATCAACATTAGACGAATACAATACTGTACCGCCTGCAAAGGCAGCCGGAGCAAAGCACAATACACTTAATATAATTGCAATTTTTTTCATATCAGGACTCTCCTTTGTATTTTCATTATACATTTATTTAAAGGAATTTCAAGACTAAAAATTGCCAACATGTTACCAAATCTTAACATATGTGTTTTTATTTTGTGTAGTTTTATAATAAAAATATGCATAAAAGATTACCGGAATACCTGAAAAGACCGCTTATTAACACGGATACAACAAAAAATGTCAGACATATTTTAAAACAGCACTGTCTTAACACGGTTTGTGAAAACGCAAGATGCCCGAATAAAAATGAGTGCTACACGAAAAATACCGCAACTTTTTTAATTATGGGAACAGTTTGTACAAGAAACTGCCGTTATTGCAATATTTCCTGTCAAAAGCCGGAACCGCTTGATGAGAATGAGCCTTTGCATATAGCGCAAGCCGTGAAAGATTTAGGGCTGAAATATGCAGTCATAACGTCGGTTACGCGGGATGACCTGCCGGATGGCGGTGCGGAACATTTTGCAAAGTGTATTGCCGAAATCAGAAAACTTTCCCCGGATACAAAAATCGAAATCTTAACTCCTGACTTTAAAGGTGATGCAAACGCACTGAATACAATAATTTTTGCTAATCCGGATGTGTTTAACCATAATATAGAAACCGTAAGAGATTTGTTCAAAACCGCACGTCCGCAAGGGAATTACGAACGTTCTTTGAATGTTTTGAAATATGTCAAAGCAAACAGTAATATCCCTGCCAAATCCGGGCTGATGGTTGGGCTTGGGGAAACTGTGGAACAAATAGAAGAAACATTATTGGATTTAAAAGATGCGGGCTGTGATATTGTGACAATAGGGCAGTATATTCAGCCGTCAAAAGAACATCTTGAGGTTGCGAAATATTATACCCCGCAGGAGTTTGAAGAATTACAAAAACTTGCTGAAAAAATCGGGATTAGGCACTACCAGATTAATCCGCTCGTAAGAAGTTCCTACCGCGCGGCGGAAATGGTTTAATGATATTTGATTTGAACCATTTTTGAGGCAAATTCCTTATCAAATTCTTCTTGAGTTAATATTTTTTGCGGATTCATTCTCACAAGGTGAAACCTCGGATGAACTCCCTCAAAATCTCCCTTGGCGAGCATTTTGGCTATATTTAGATCTTCTTCTGTTTTGAATATTTTTACAACATCATCTGCACTAATTTGACCGGTGTTATATTTTTCAAACCAGTGATGATGTTCAATTTGATTAAGGACGCGTTCTTTTATTTTTTGAGAAAAATTATAATTATTTAAAAGCAATTCTGCTTCCTTGCGGCTGTCTATAGCGTGCCCCGGTGTTATCATATTGCCTCTTTTGCCGAAATCATGCATCAAAGCCGTAAGTTTAAGCACTTCTTTGCCTTCATCGGACAGATTTTTGTATAAAGGATTATTCATTGCGCTTTGCAAGACTATCAGGGAATGAATATCCACTGAATAAATATGAGTCGGGTGCTGAATTTTTCCGATTGTCATATTAAATTCCGGAAAATCTTTTACGACAGAATCCAATGCCTGCTTAACATTTGTATCTTTAACGTCGGCTTCATTTTGTCTGTAAAATTTTTCTATAAGCCCTTTTATCTGTTTTTCCTGAGCGGTTTTGCATTCTCCGACAGCCAAGTTTGGAATGCCGTCAATATCTCCGTATCCGATTTTTAAATTAAATTTTGACAGAACTTGTCTTTGTTCATCAATAGTGGTATCTGCCAGAGTTTCGGCAATATCCTGCATGAATTGTTTCCGCGGATATTTCAGCGGAATGCCTTCTCTGCCGTACTGCCCGAAATCAAAAGTTCTGAAAACTTTTTCTATTTCGGGTTTGCTGCCGTCCAAAAATGTATTCAATAATGATTTTGTATTCTGTAATACCACGCTGTCGCCCGTACTCCCAACTGTTTCTTTTAATATTTTACCATGAAAAACAGGTGATGTTGAAACAGCTGTTGACAATCCTATCCTGTTTTTTATAGTACCGGAATTTGTTATTCGTTTTAAAAGTCCAATTATGCCATTGATTTTTGCCATAAAATATATTTATTTCCTTTTAACCGAACAGACTGCTAAGTTTTCCGTTTGTTATTTTGTTGCCGAACTCTATTATATCATCGGAATATTTGTCGCCTGAAAGCAGACCCTTTATGATTTCCGCAAGACATTCTTCTGCATTTGTTTCAGCATAATCAGAAACTTTCGTGGCAGCTTTCAAATCTTCATTTGAAATTGATGCCGGATTGGTAAAATTAGTACTTTCAGGCGGAGTAATCTGGCGGCTATGCCAGTTATGCCCCAATTCATGAAATATAGCACTTTCAAATCCAATTGCTGTTTTGGTTTGAATGTTTGGCTCGAAAGCTGTATGGTATTTCGTTTTGAGCTTTAATAAATACGGGCGGATACCTTCCTGAAAATCCATTATGGATATATTGTTTAAATCCCCGGGAATTCCGGCTTTTGCTCCGTATTTTAAGCGCAAATCATTATCGCAGAATATTTCGTACACCAAACGATTTTCCCGTTCCTGCGCCTGAAATAATAATGATGTAAAATCCTGTTTGGCCTTAAGGGTTAATTTACCCTGCTGAAACAGGCGGTAGTAACGGTTAAGTGTATCTTCATACTTGTATTTGCAGAAAATATTTATTCTGTCAAAATTTTTGCTATCTTTTGTAATTTGTCCGTTATTATTGTATTTATTTATAAAAGCTGCAATTGCATTATCAAGTACATCATAGTTGTTTTTGTTTAAAACAAGTGTTCTTGAAGCATATTTATTCTTTTTAATATCATAATACATGAACATATCACATAACGGAACTTTAATACCTTTTGACGCTGTTACCTTTGCAAAGAATACATTATCCGGGACTGTAATTTTCCCCCGGGTTCTGTTTAGTGCTCTTGTAATACTTAAATTAACTTGATTAGCAATATCAAGGAACTCAACATCAAAGTTTTTTATTTTTAATATTTTTTTTGCATATTCTACTGCCTCTTCCATAGACTTTGCTTTTTTATATTTAATTGGTTGAAATACATCCGCCTGCGGAGTTTTCAAAAGTATGTTTTCTGTTTTTTCTGCAGCATGTTGTTCCACTTTTGATGACACGCTATTTCCGGCATTCAAAACTTTGTGTTCGACGTTTTGTACTATTTTATTAATTAAAGTCATGAGTAAATGTCCTTATTTGCTGTACATAAAAAACACTGTCAAAAAAATTTTTTGACAGTGCCTTTTATAATTATTTATTTATTTTATTCCTGATCAAGCAAACTGCCCTGCTCAACATTTGCGTTTGCTTCCGCATCAGCTTTCATGTTGTCTTTTATAATTGTTTCGTCATTATCAGGATTTACGATTTTGTTAACCGAGCATACAGTATCGTTGCCGACAAGATTTTGTGCTCTAACACCGGTTGCAGGTCTGCCCTGGCATGAAATTGAACCGGCATTTATTCTTGTTACAACACCGCTTGCCGTAACCATCATAATATCATCCGTATCTTTAACGATTGTCAATGCAACAAGTCTTGATGATGCTGATTTGAATTTAGTTGCTATAAGTCCCAAACCGCCTCTGTTTTGACTTCTGAACTCAGAAAGTTTTGTACGTTTGCCGAAACCGTCTGATGTTACAACAAGCAAATCTGCATCATAATCTCTCGGAACGATATCACATCCGATGATTTCATCTCCGGTTCGGAGTTTCATTGAAGTAACGCCTCTTGCGCTTCTGCCGAGCGGTCTTAAATCCTGAATAGGGAATCTTATTGCCATACCGCAGGAAGTTCCGATGATGATTTCATCTTTTTCCGTCGCAAGTTTTACCCAGCAGAGGCTGTCGCCTTCGTCCAAACCGATTGCGATAATACCGTTGCGTCTGATATTTGTAAAGTTATCCAAGCCTATACGTTTGATATAACCTTTCTTGGTCAGCATAATAAGGTTCAAATCAGGTGAGAACTGGCTTACAGGAACTACTGCAGTAATTGTTTCATCCTGATCTATCGGAAGAACGTTCACTATCGGAAGTCCCTTTGACTGACGTCCGCCTTCCGGGAAGTCGTAAACATTCAAACTGTATACTGTTCCCTTAGATGAGAAGAACAATACTTTATCGTGCATCATTGCGGTAAAGAAGTGCTGAATATCATCATCTTCTTTTGTTTTGATACCCGATTTGCCGCGTGTTGCACGGTTCTGACGTTCAAATGTATCAAGAGAAATACGTTTCAAATAACCCTGATGTGTAATAAATACCGCCATCGGAGTATTTGGAGTTAAATCTTCAATAGTAACTTCTCCCTGCTCCGGAAGGATTTGGGTTTTTCTGTCGTCGCCGTATTTTTCTTTATCTTCAAGCAATTCGCCTTTGATAATATCAAGAATTTTCTGGCGGCTTGCAAGAATATCTTCGTATTCCGCAATTTTCTTTAACAGCTCGTCATATTCGGCTTTAACTTTATCCTGTTCCAAACCTGTCAAACGTCTTAATTGCATTTCAAGAATTGCGTTTGCCTGATCGGCATCAAGCCCGAATCTGCTCATTAAGCCTTCGCGTGCTTCGTCGGTCGTTTTGGATTTTTTGATAAGTTCGATAACTTCATCAATTGAACCCAGAGCAATGATCAAACCTGCTAAAATGTGAGCACGTACTTTTGCTTTCTTGAGGAAGAAGATAGTTCTTCTTGTAACAATTTCAACCCTGTGCTCAACAAATTCGCTCAAGACTTCGTATAAATTCATCAATCTAGGCTGCTTTCCGCAAAGAGCAAGCATATTCACACCGAAAGTCGTTGAAAGCTGGGTGAATTTGAATAAATTATTTTTAACAACATCCGGTTTAGCATCACGTTTTAATTCAATAACGATACGCATACCTTCTCTGTCGGATTCATCGCGGATATCAGAAATACCG
The DNA here is from genome assembly GCA_944324365.1 of Candidatus Gastranaerophilales bacterium. Classification (GTDB taxonomy): domain Bacteria; phylum Cyanobacteriota; class Vampirovibrionia; order Gastranaerophilales; family Gastranaerophilaceae; genus UBA1221. The sequence goes on along the minus strand of CALUWA010000005.1, from coordinate 67,228 downwards.
TTAATTCTTTGATCTTTGACAAGCTCAGCAATTTTTTCGATAAGTACGGATTTGTTAACCTGATAAGGAATTTCGGTTACAACGATTGCCGTGCGGCTCTGACGTCCTGCACCGCCTGCAATTTCTTCAAAATTAGCGACGGCCTGCATTTTTATTGAGCCTCTGCCTGTTTCGTAAGCCTGTTTGATATCGTTCAGACCTATGATTGTTGCAGCTGTCGGGAAATCCGGCCCTTTAATATATTCCATCAATTCCGATACTGTAATATTCGGGTTGTCGATTAATGCTATAGTACCGTCAACAATTTCGGATAAGTTATGCGGCGGAATATTGGTTGCCATACCTACAGCGATACCGGAACATCCGTTCAAAAGCAGCATAGGAAGCCTTACCGGCAATACGGAAGGTTCCTGCAAAGAACCGTCAAAGTTCGGTTCAAATTCTACGGTTTCGCAATCAATATCGGCAAGCATTGATTGTGTAATTTTGTGCATACGGGCTTCTGTATAACGCATTGCAGCAGCTCCGTCGCCGTCAACGGAACCGAAGTTGCCGTGCCCGTCAACAACAAGGTATCTTGTGTTAAAATCCTGAGCCAGACGCACCAAAGCTTCATAAACAGAACTGTCGCCGTGAGGGTGGTATTTACCGAGAACTTCCCCGACTATACGGGCGCATTTTTTAAACGGTTTGTCAGGAGTCATCCCGAGTTCGTTCATTGCGTATAAAATACGTCTGTGAACCGGTTTTAAGCCATCTCTTACATCAGGAAGCGCACGCCCTACAATTACACTCATTGCGTAATCAATATAAGAACGTTTCATTTCTTCCCTGATATTGACCTGAATAATCTTACCGTCATCAAACATATTCTGTTGGCTCATTGATACCATCTCTCCCTAATTCTGCTAATTCTCTGCTTATATAATAGCACAAATATGCGTTTTATGGTAATTTTAACAGAAAATTTACAAAATCCTATACCATAGCATCAATACCTTTCGCTTCCGGCTGGCCTTGGAATAACTTTTTCAAAGCGTCTAATACGACATTTCTTTGTTCGGCTTTTGACCAGACTGCTAAATTATCCATGGTAATTTCAGGTATTTCTGTCATTCCGACAAGTTCTACATTATCCATAGGAATATCGTCCTGATAAATATATTCGATGGCTTCTTTGCGCTGTTTATAAAGATTAGCATCTTTTGCTGGCGCACCCTTGGTAATATGCTCTATTATACGGCCGCTGCTGTCTTTTTCCGCAAGTCCAAGTCTGTTTTGGCTTCTTATCTTTAGCATATCGTGATCAAGATTTTTTGTCGGAATTCTTAAACAGACAATTTTACCTGAATCTTTTGAAGTTTGTTTTAACAAAGCCAGTGATAAAAACATTCCGTCCTTATTTTCCGGTATAAAATCCCATTCTTTTGAATTGCGCCATTTTTTTGCCAGATTTTCAAGTTCTGTCATAAATACTCCTTGATAATCCAGCTGCATGTCGCTGGTAGTTGTGATTTTGCCGGTTTCAAGCATTTTTTTGTAATTTTCTTCCGAAGTCATATGGTAAAGGTATCGCTTGACTTTATGTTTCCCGTAATGAGTTGAAGTCCTTGCTGCCGGTGCGCCTAATTTGGGTTTCCCTGTTTTAGCACTTTTTGCCAGTGTTTTTTTTAATTTAGTTAGTCCTCCTGCTTTTTTAAACACTCCGCAGTCGACCACTTTACATGACTCTAATGTTTTTCCTTTTGGGGTTTTTAGTAATTCATCTGTAAAATTTTCTGCCATGACTTGAGCTTCTTCCGTTGTTATTGGAGAAACAGGAGTTTCTTGCGCTGCCGCTGCAGCTTTTGCTGTCACAGGTTTTTCGCTGAATAATTCCGTAAATTTTTTGTCTACTCGCTGAACCTGCCATGGAAAGTCATCTGCTTGAAGATCCTTATACATATCTTTTAATTCTTTTTCGCTGCAAGCACCTTTCGGGATGGCTCTTCCCATTGAAGAAGCTTCTATCCTTTGTGGATTTATGGTTAAATCGTAATAATGATTATTTCCTATCTCGGAATGAACATTAATATTCCCGTTTCGTTTGCTCATGGATGTTGCAGCGTTATCAACATTTTCCAATGGAGCATTTGGGTTCATTGAATATTGAAGTTTTGCCATTTCTTCTTTATTTTCGTTGAGTACTTTGCCTCTAATCTGGAGTATGGGAGCATCTCCTTTTGTCTTGTCAAATCCGACAGCTGCATGTCCTACTGTCCGTTTGCCGTCTTTGATGGTTACACCCGCAACAACGGAGCCCTTATGAGAGTTGTAACCCGTCATTACAGTCGGATTTGAAATTCCAAACTCTTGTAATTTTGTTCTTATTGCTTTCGGCAGCATTTCTGCGGACAAAACTTCCCTGTGTCGGGCGCTTTTTTGGCATAAGCCGTTAGCAATTCTGACAACTTCTCCGGCCTTTGGTTCGCCGCTTTTAACCATGTTAAAAATGACTTTTGATAAACTTGTAATACGCATTTTCTAAATTTTCCTTACTGAAATTTCCCCTATGATTATATAAACGTATTTTACTTTGAAAAATTGCGTTTTATTATAAAAATTTTTAAAAAGGATTAACATTATTGAATTTAAGCGGTGCTTGATGTATGATAAGAGCAGGAAATTGAGATTAAAGAGGAGAACTTTTTATTATGAAAAAAGAATTGATTTTTTTAGGACCGCCGGCTTGCGGAAAAGGTACACAAACTGCAAAGTTATCTGAATACTTAAACTTCCCGCATGTTGATACCGGTTCACTTTTAAGAGCTGAAATTAAAGGCGAAACAGAAGCAGGAAAAGAAGCTAAATCTTATATTGATAAAGGACAGCTTGTTCCTGTTGAACTTGTTACGCGTATTATCAAAAACAGATTATCACAAGATGACTGCAAAAACGGTTATATTCTGGATGGTTTCCCGAGAAGCGTTGAGCAGGCAGATGAGCTTGAAAAAATGAATGCCGAAATCGACAAAGATACGGAAGCCGCATTTAAAGCAATTTATTTTGATATTGATACAAGTATTCTTGTTGAAAGAATAGTTAACCGTCGCTCTTGCCCGAAATGCGGAGAAATTTATAATCTTGCGTTTAAAGCACCTCAAAAAGAAGGTATTTGCGACAAATGCGGCGCAGAGTTAACTCAGAGAAAAGATGATACAAGAGAAGTTGCACAATCAAGATTTGATACGTACTTTAAAGAAACAGCACCGTTAATTGATTACTATAAAAACAAAGGCGTTTTGAAAACAATTGACGCAAACGGTGAAATCTCAGAAGTATGGGAAAGATTGTTGAAGGTAGTAAATGATTAAGAGAAAATCAAGAGAAGAAATTAAGCTGATGCGCCATGCAGGTCATATTGTTGCTTTGGTGCATCAGGAAATGAAAAAAGTCGTAGAACCGGGCATAAGTACAAAAGAACTTGATAATATCGCGATGAAAATTATCAAAGAAAATCATGCCGTTCCGACATTTTTGGGTTACAGCGGATTTCCGGCATGTATTTGTACTTCTATTAACGAACAGGTTGTACACGGAATTCCGTCGGAAAAAGTTACCGTAAAAGAAGGCGATATTATAAGTATTGACGTAGGTGCAACGTTCCACGGGCTTGTGGGCGACAGTGCCTGGTCGTATGCTGTCGGAAATGTCAGCGATGATATTAAAAGACTTATGCAGGCCACGGAAGAAGCACTTTACGCGGGTATTGCACAAATGCAGGTCGGAAATGTTCTTGATGATATATCCGGTGCGGTGGAAGACGTTGCAGTTAAGTACGGCTACGGTATTGTAAGACAATACGGCGGGCACGGTGTAGGGCATGTTATGCATGAAGAACCATTCCTGTATAACTACAGAGTAGGCGACAGAACCCCGATTAAACAGGGTTATGCGATTGCAATTGAACCAATGCTTAACCTCGGCGGGGATGAAGTTTCTGTCGGGGCTGATGAATGGACTGTCAGCACTATTGACAAAAAACCTTCCGCACACTTTGAGCATACTGTTGTTGCAACAGATGACGGCCCGCAGATTATGACAAAATTAATGGAATAGAATATTTTCGGGTATGCCCGGAACTTCCCGGATTTTGAACCTTCTAGTGTACATAAGAGGTTTAAGAAGGGAGGTGATAGCGTTGATAATTAGTGAAAAAGCGCTAGTTATAATATTACTTATAATTCTAGCGCTTAAACTACTTTAAAACGTAAGGGCATTTAATGAGCGGACGGCAATCCGCTCGCCCGTTTATATTATAAACTTATATTCAAAAAATTACAAGTCCTAACAAAGGAAATTATTATGAAATATTACATCGGATTATCACTAAGTTCCGGCTCGAGCATGGATTCGGGTGTTGCCGTTATGGAAGAAAACGGAACTTTCATTCTTGTTGATAAATTATACAAAATAAATGATATAATTTTCTTTTTTGAAAATTTTTCTTCCCTGAAAGATTCTGAAATTTGTGCCTCTCTTGCCTGGGACAGGACAATGCTTAACGGCAAATGGAGAGTGCTCTCAAAGCCATATCAGCTTGTTTCTTCAAACCCGCTGTTTCCGAACCAGGATAACTGGACCCAGCGTTATACAACAAGAGGGAATGAGTTTTTCAGGTCGCTGATTGAGAAAAATATTCCGCTTAACCGTTTTGAAATATATTTAACACGCCAGAGTCTGCATCTGAATTCCTGTTATAAAGAGCGTTCTCCGGCGGATTGCAAATTTTTGCAGCAAGCATTAATAAATGAATGGGGTATAAATCTTCCGCAAAATATGATGCCGATGTCCCAATTGGAGGCTATTGTCGGTGCGATTTTGGCAAAAGAAAACTCCAAACATCCCGACAATATTAAACAAATTGCGGAATTTAAAGGCCAAAAAGTTATTGATGTAGTAAAAAATCCGAACTTAATGGCAGTTTAAGATTTACTTGACGGCCATTGCATTTGATTTATAGGATATCAGGCATTGTGCAAGCTGATCCGGGCAGCTTGTAGGTTTTGAACCGCATTTGATGCCGTTTAATCTTTCAATAACTTCATCAATTTTCATGCCTTTAACAAGGCTTTTTATTCCTTTTAAATTTCCGTTGCAGCCGCCTAAAAAATCTACATCTTCAATTATTCCGTCGTTAATTTTGACCTGAATCATCTGGCTGCAAGTGCCTGTTGTTCTGTATTGAAATACTTCTGTCATTAATTTTCTCCTTTGATAATAATTGTAGCACAATATAAAAAATCATATTATGCATTTACTTATAATTTTATAAATGTTATTATTGAATCGATAAAAAGAGGAGCGTATTTTGCAAAGTATATATAAATTTGACAAACTGAATTTCACAACTGCAGGCATGCCCCTAAGAACCGGGAAAGGCAGCTATCCGCAGGCTTTTGAAGTGTTAAAAGAAATGAATCTTGACGGAATGGAGCTGGAATTTGTTCATGGTGTAAGAATGAGCCCGGAATACCGTGAGTTTGTGAAGAAAATTCGGGAAGAAAATAATTACGTAATTACGGCGCATGCACCTTTTTATATAAATTTAAATTCAAAAGAAGAAGAAAAAATTGAAGCAAGTGTAGGCCGAATTATTGAAACAGCTCAAACCGCTTATGAAGCCGGAGCTTTCAGTATTACATTTCACGCCGCTTTTTATATGGGCAAGGATAAAGAAACAGTTTATAACCAGGTGAAATCGAAAGTTGCCCAAATTTCAGAATTGTTAAAAAAGGAAAAAATTAATGTCTGGGTAAGGCCTGAAACAACCGGTAAACCTACCCAATGGGGCGATTTGAAAGAAATAGTCCGTTTGTCAAAAGAGTTTGACAATGTTTTGCCATGTATTGATTTCTCTCACCTCCATGCAAGGAGCGGCGGCAAATATAATACTTACGATGAATTTTCCAAAATTCTTGAAACAGTAGGAAATGAAATCGGAACTTATGCACTTGAAAACTTTCACGGACACCTTGCGGGAATTGATTACAGTTCCAAAGGCGAGAAAAAACATCTTAACCTTGAAGAATCCGATATGAATTATAAGGATTTATTAAAAGCAATGAAGGAATTTGGCGTCAAAGGTGCGCTTGTTTGCGAAAGTCCTAATATTGAAGATGATGCAAAACTTTTGAAAACTTATTATCAATCATTATAGTTCTACTACATTTGTACCAGCCGATTAAAGAATTGTTATAAAGATGCCGTAAATACCATTATGGTACTTTTTTAGTTACAGAAAGAGGCATCCTATGTTTAACTCAGTGAACAACCCGTTTGGCAGACGCATTGAATCGTCCACATCTTCCGATACAAACGGCAGGAGAGAAAAAGGTCAGGAACAGCCGGAGAAAGAAAGAAAACTGCTTGACGAAGAAGAATCTGATGAAGTCAGAATCGGCGGGCTGCCGCTTTTGACTGAAGATGATGTAATTTATATGGTAAAACAGTATATTTCAAACCTTAAAGCTGAACATGAAGATAATGAAAAAGTTCAGCAAAAAGCTGACAAATGGCTTGCAAAGTTTGATGTAAAAAAATTTATGAAGCGTAATCCTACACTTACAAGTGCAGATTTTTATATGATTATGTTTGCAGAAACCGAATCTGTTACAAAATAGAATTATAAATTTACCGTAAAAATTTTAGCAAAATAAAAAGGCACCGATATATTTATCGGTGCCTCTCTCAATCGGAAACGTTTACCGGTCCGTTTCCGACTATCCGAACCCCGCCGCTAATCTGTTTTACGCATAATAATTCCGGTTTTTGCGTGCATCTGTAACGTTTACAGCCCGTAACGTCTCGGGAAAACTCGGCTTTAAGGTTCGAAGTTGAGATTATTTTTCTCTAATCTCCAGTTTTTTCTTTGTTGTTGTTTCGGTTTTCTGTTTTGGAATTGTTATTATTAAAAGACCATTTTTATATTCAGCCTCTGCTTCATCTGCACGAATAGGAGCATCAAAGGAAATTGTTCTTTGATATTTGCCGTACCTGAATTCACTTGTGTGGCAGCGTTCATTTTTTGCTTCTTCGTCTTTTTGTTCTTTTTCTTCCTGAATTTCTGCCGTTATTGTCATAAAATCGTTGTCAAGTTCTACTACAATATCGTCTTTTTTTACTCCGGGAAGTTGAACTTTGACTTTGTAATTTTTATCATTCTGGCGAACTTCTATTGCCGGCCGCCATATAGACGTTTTCTTTATATTAAGCGGATTTGCAAAGGCATTTGTCAAAAATGTATCACGCAAAAAGTTGTTTAATTCCTGATGAATACTGTCAAAATACAGTTCGGGTTCTCTTATTATTAAATCATTCTTCATTTGAATAAAAATCTCCTTTCCGTAGTTTACAGAATACGTTTTTTTGATGTTATCTTCATCAGATTTTCAGGTAGTTTTTCTAACCGGATTATATGCTTTTGACTAATGGAAAATTTTATCTGAACAGGTTATTAATTTAAAAGTTCGGCAAATCAAAGCAAGGAGTTTGTTATAAATGAATATGATTGTATTTGAATTTAGGGAAGCAGAAAAGAAATTCTTTGAAGAAAATAAGTTTCGGGATTTTAATATAACGTTCTTTCCTGAATGTTTGAATGAGGAATTTGTTGAAACGTTAGATCCGGAACTGCTTGAAAAGACAAATATTATAAGTGTTTTTATAAATTCTGTTGTGAACAAAAACGTAATAGATAAATTTAAGAACTTGCGTATAATTTCTACACGTTCAACCGGGTACGATCATATTTGTGTAAAATCCTGCCAGTATAAAAATATTGCAGTAACAAATGTTACCAACTATGGCGAAACTTCTGTAGCGCAATTTACTTTCGGTTTAATAATTGCACTTATCCGGAAAATTCCGTCTGCAAGTATTGCGTTTAAAAATTCAGAAACGTCATTAAGAACTTTTATAGGCAGAGATTTGTCAAAACTGACTCTTGGAGTTGTCGGCACAGGTGCTATAGGTGCGGCTGTGTGTCATACTGCAAATAGTTTTGGGATGAACATTTTAGGCTACGATATTAACCAAAAACAGGAGCTCATAGACAAATATCACATCAAGTATGTTTCTTTTAACGAATTAGTAAAGGCTTCGGACATAATATCACTCCATCTTCCATATACCGGAGAAAATTACCACATGTTTAATGAAAAAACATTTTCTGATATGACGGAAAATTCATATTTTATAAATACTTCCAGAGGAGAACTTGTGGATTTGGGAGCCTTGTATAAATATGTAGAAAACGGAAAATTAAAAGGTGCGGCTTTGGATGTTTTGACGTGTGAGAATGTTAATACAAAATGTGCAGGATTTGATAAATTTAAAGATGAACTATCTTTGGATTGTTTAAATGAACTCCTATATGTAGAAAAGTTGAACGGGTTTGATAATGTAATAATAACCCCGCATATAGCTTATGAAACACATGATGCAATAGATTATATTCTAGAAAAAACTATGGAAAATATAAAAAATATAGTTAACGGTGATAAAATGTGCCGTATAGTTTAATATTTGCAAACAGGTGTTATTTTTTGTACAATCTTTCTTGATATGAGTCAAGGACAGATATTCAAAATTCATTCTGATTTTTACTACGTTGATACAGGCGCGGAAATTTTTGAGTGTAAAGCCAGGGAAATCCTGAAAAAAAGAAAGGAAAAAATTCTTGTCGGAGATTTTGTAGAGTTTTCAAACGGGTATGTAGAAAAAATTCTGCCTCGTAAGAATTATATTTCCCGCCCGAGTGTTGCAAATGTTGATCAGATAATTATTGTATCTGCCCTTAAAGAACCTGATTTAAATTTGTTACAGCTCAACCGATATATTGCGCTGGCAAAGTATTACGGGATAAAAACAGTTCTTTGTTTTAATAAAGAAGATTTGGAAAGCGAAGAAAATGTAAAATCAACTATTGCGGGTATTTATCAAAAACTTGGGTTTGAAATTATTTTTACTTCCGCCACTGAACATTCGGGAATTAATGCTTTTAAAAAAGTATTGGAAGGTAAAATAAGCGTATTGTGCGGAAATTCCGGAGTCGGCAAATCAAGTCTGATTAATGCAATAAATCCTGATTTGCATCTTAAAACAAGAGCCGTCAGTGAAAAATTACAGCGCGGCACCCATACAACCCGTCATTGCGAAATTATTAAAATTAATGATAACTCTAAAATTGTTGATACACCCGGCTTTAGTAATGTAAAATTCGATTTTATCCTTCCTGCAGATGTTGATTTGCTTTTTGAAGAATTGATTCCGCTTCGTGAGGGGTGCAAATACGGCGACTGTCTGCATATAAATGAGGATGGCTGTAATGTATTGGAGCATTTTGCCGAAATAGACGATTCAAGATATGAGAGTTACTTGGCTTTTGTTGAGGAAGCAAAAGAATACAAAGAAAAAATTAAATATGAAGGAAACAAAATTGAGCATTCTAAAAAGATGGTTAACAATAAGCCTGTTGCTAAAATTTCCGAAAAGAAAAGGCAGGGTTCAAGAAATAACTTAAAGCGTCAGGTATACAAAGATTTTGATATTACAGAGGAACAGGACAATGAATATTAACGAATATATAGAAATTGTGAACAAAAAGCTGGATGAATATATGCCCGAGGATGTATTTCCGGAGGATATTTTTAAGGCAATGAAATATACGGTAACACTGCCGGGAAAACGCTTAAGACCGATTATGTGTATGGAATCCTGCAGAATGTTCGGCGGGAATTACGAAGATGCAATCCCTGCGGCATGTGCAATAGAAATGCTTCATGCACAAACTTTGATACATGACGATTTGCCTTGTATGGATAATGATGATTTCCGCCGCGGTAAGCCTACCAACCATAAGGTTTTTGGGGAAGCTAACGCAGTTTTGGCGGGAGATGCTCTTCTGAGCTTTGCGCCACAGATTATCCTTAAAAATTCTAAGAATCTTGGCGCAGAAAAGTTGGTAAAAATTTTGGAAGAATACACGCAGTATGCGGGGGCTTACGGCGTTATTGCAGGGCAGGTTGCGGATATTGAAGCCGAAAAAAACTGGCAGAATAATAGTTTTGGTATTGAACCTGAAAAACTTTTGGATTTTATCCATACTCATAAAACTGCCGATTTGTTTAAGCTGTCTTTGCGAACGGGAGCAATAATTGCGGGTGCCGATTCTGAGCAGTTGGATAAGATTACGGATTTAGCCCAGAAACTTGGGGTTGCATTCCAAATAAGCGATGACATTTTGGATGAGATTTCAACATTTGAAGAAATGGGCAAAACTCTCGGGAAAGATAAAAACGCCGGAAAACTGACTTATGTCACGTTATATGGACTTGATGAAGCGAAGAATAAATTAGCTTGCATTCTTAAAGAGTGTTATGGTATTATTAACGGGTTCGATGAAGAACCGAATGCATTAGTTGAAATAATAAAAGGAATTGAAAAGAGAGTAGGATTGTAGATGATAGATATAGTCAATACCGGATATGAAGTCTTATTAACAGGTATGTTGTCAGCATTTTTGGCTCAAATAATCAAATTCTGTATATTTACTATCAAGTCAAAAAAGATGAATTTTAAAATATTTACAACAACAGGCGGTATGCCGAGCTCTCATTCTGCGGGGGTTATGGGCTTGTCTACGTCTATAGGTTTAATTGCCGGGTTCGATTCCTTGTTGTTTGCTATAGCTCTGGGCTTTTCTCTTGTTACTATGTATGATGCGGCAGGGGTTCGCCGTGCTGCCGGAAAAACAGCTGCTTGCTTAAATCGTATGATGGATGATTTTTATAAACATGATGTCCAGGCAATCGGCGGAAAATTAAAAGAACTTTTAGGTCATACTCCATTTGAAGTTATTATGGGTGCAATCTTTGGAGTTGTTTTTGCAATTTATTTCCATAAATTTTTAGTGGGTTATATTTATTAATTACCGCTTGAAATTCAGAAAAAATGGTTTATAATGTAATATGCGGGCTGGATATTGCGCAGCGCGGCCGGTTGTACATTAAAAGTTGAATTTATGGGGACGTTATGGATTAGACAGGATGTTTGGTTGATGCAGGTTGCGAGTCCGTGCGCTGTTCACGGTTATCAACGAGCAAACTAAATTAAATGCTAAAAATAATGTAATCGAAGCTGACTTCTCTAGAGCATATGCTTTAGCTGCGTAGTCCTTTGATGAATAGCTACTCATAGAGCCCAGCTTGCCGGCTTTATGGGTCCATCATGCAAGACGCAGTGCTGAGATGATGGTAACAGCATCAAGATAACCATCAAAGGTTTAGAGTTTCCTTCAAATAAAACCTAGGGCTGATTTAACGGTTTTGAAACTTTCCGGAATCAGTTGAGCAAATAAGTTTCTACACTCGTAGATATCTGTGTTGATCCATTTTGGACAGGGGTTCAATTCCCCTCGTCTCCAATAATAAAAAGGACTACTTTAGGTAGTCCTTTTTTATTACTAAGATTGTGAAGTTGAGAACCCCTGAAAGACGGAGTCTTGTCAGGGGTTCAAGCGGGAGCGATCTGAGGCTGGAGCCGATTTGTAAGGGTTGAAAACCCGCAATAAATCGCGTAATTGCCGTTAAACGCGAGCGACCAAGACATTCCCCTCGTCTCCACCATTAAAATTCAGAGGCTTGTGATAGCCTCCTTTTTAATGCCAAATTCGCTGCACTGTACAGGCTTTCGCGGATTTAAGAGAATTTATTTGATACAATTTGTAGAGAATTTTATCACGTTTGCACCAAAATTCTCTTTGGGCAAATAAAAAGAGTCCTTTTTTATTTTACAATTTAGGAGCAAATGGGGGCTTGTATCCTTTCCTCCACATTTCCTGCATTTTTTGTTCAGCCATGCGTTGATGTTGAACATATAAGTCTTCACTTTCTATAATACAAAAATTTTTATTATTTATAATCATTTTTGATATAGGATGATTTCCTTTTGTATATGGATGATTTTTACCATTTAGAATTATAAAAATCATACATCCTGCCATATTAAGTACAAAAGTTTTATAATTTGCAATTTTAGTTTTTGTAATATATGTAAATTTGTTATAGTCTTTATCTTTAGGATATTTATATATGTATATTTTGAATAAATCTTCGTAACTTGCAATTCCTTTTAATATTGCAAGAGCTTTGTCCTCATATTCACCAAGCTGTATATATGAATATTCCGGTAAAGAAGAAATTGAAGCTTTCCACAATATTGAGATAAAAAATTTTCTTAATTTGTTATAGTCATAATATTCGGACGACAGATTATAAATTTTTACTTTATCATCGCGATATAAACAATGTTTATATATTTCATCCAATAAAATTCGGTATCCCTCTTGATCAAACTTGCCTAGAATTTTTCCATCACATTCTGCACATAATATGTTTTTATCATAGGAACCATTTTGCTTAATTGTAAATTTACCAGACAATTCATCAACTCTCATATACTGTTCATTTTTATAGTCGAGATAAAAATTGCGAGGAATAATATGAGCTTTTATCAACTTTTTTTCTTTTCCACAAAATTTACAAATACTTATAGAATGCATAAAAATATTATATATGTATGTATGATAAACTCTATAAAAATTAATGCTATTTTAATTATTTACAAAAATTTTCAGCCAATGTAATTAGTTTTTTAACTGTCAATTCAGGATCTTGGGTTCCATTCATGATACTTTCGCTTATTTTCGGTGGCAGAAATCTTAATTTTCTAAGACGTTTGTTATTTCTGTTGCGAGCTTCTGGCGGCAATCGTCTTTCCGCCCCAAGTTTGTTGTACCAGAAACTTTTTACGGATCTTGCAAATACCGTTTCAATCCCGAGTTTTGCATAAAGCCCGTAAAAACCAAGTTCCGTAAATCCTTTATCGTCTGTGAAATACTTTGCTCTAAACGCCCTTCCGTTATCCTGATAGACAATTTTCGGTATCATATCGAGGTTTATTATTGCGTTTCTTAGTGCACTTGCAATGCATTGGGTGTTTTCTTCAAGCATAATTTCATACCCGACAAGTGCTGTTGATTTCCAATCCAAAAATCCGACTAAAGTCGCTCGACAAGGCTTGCCCGTAAACGGATTAATCACTTGAAACGCCAACTTGTGCCCGTCTGCGACTAAAATATCCCCGACATCAAGCAGGCTTGCATCTCTTTTAATATAAGGCTCGACTATATCAGAAAGTGCTTTTTCACCGTCTCGAGCAAGCACCCATTTGTCGTAATTGTTGTCCTTAAACCATTTTGCGTAGCGTCTGAATGTAATATCTGCAGGTATGAAACTTTGACATTGTTCTTTGAGCTTGTATTTTGTAAGTGCGATTGCTTTGCCGATACAAATTCTATTCGGGTGCAGGAGCAACCCCATAAATATTTTGATTTCTTCATCCGTTAGACATGTTCTGTATTCATTTACAGAAACGTATTTGTAATTAGGGATTAATCTTGTGTAATCCTCTGTTCCGTCTAAACTGGCTTTCCAACGATGCAGGCTTCCTCGTGAGATTTTACCTAAAACACTGAAAAGGTAGGAATTTGAACTATTATGCAGTTTGACAAAATCATAGTCTGCTTGAAGTTTATTGACAGCTTTACGGCGAAACTCTTGCCATTTGCGGATTAAATCAAGTTTTGCAAGTGCATTTTGTTTTGCCTTCTCAGGGGTGTATTTGATTGTATCAACTTGGGTTTCCATTGTCTCAAAATCCTTGTAATGCTTTGTGCAACACATTCATCACTCGTTTTGAGACAGAAGTCAAGTCCTGAAATACCGTCTTAGAGATATTTCAACACGTTATTTATACTTTGATGTATTCTGGCATTTCTCGCATTTAAGAATTCCATTTGTTTATTATAAAGAGTAAACCATTCCTCAACAGTTTGAGGTCTTGGATTTCTTTCAAAATTATCAAAATCTAAGTAAAAATTAATAGAATTATAATCCTCCGAAACCAAATCATTGAGATAAAAGAAATCAACATAACCTTTAAAATCAACAAATAATTCAAAGAAATTTGAATCCTCTTTAAGGACATTATATAGTGGATTCTGTTCGTTATTATAAAAACGTCTTATACATTCCAAAGTTAAATCAAACCGATCTTTAATCTTAGCATTAGTACCTCTTAATCTATTTATAGACCATGTCCTCTTGGGGAAAATAATTTCACCGCCAATAGTATAACTTTTTCTTAAATATGTTTCATTAATGTTTTCGAAATTGTTTATTTGTTTCTTTACATCATTAATTAACCATTGTAATCCTTTATGATGAATATACATGTTGATAATAGAATCACTTCCAAATCGAAAATTTTTCCAGTATAAATAATTAAATTCAGGGTTATTGCCTTGTTGCAAATTTAAAAAATCACCATTAGGCAAAGGTTTGCTATATAATAACTGTTGATATTCTCTCATTTTTGGACTCCAAATATCAGGGTCTTTACAACTTTTGCCAGATTTGAAATCTTCCCAATAATGGGGAGTATCAGTTGTAAAATCAAAATTAATATCAATAGCTTCAAGCATAAATACCTCCATTACACCGATTGTAAATCAAAAATATTATTTCAAAAACTTACTTTATCTTTATCTCTTAGATAATTTTGGATATCTCAATTTGTAAGTAAAAATAAAATTGCACTTTTTTGCACTTTATTGCACTGGGATTAACTCCAAACACCAAGCTGATTTTAGCCTAATGTGGTTTTAAAATTTTGCAAATGGAGTGCAAAAGAGTGCAAAAAATGAGTACTTAAGTGCAAGAAAAGACCCATACATCTCAATACTAAAAAACAGCCTCAATCGTGCTGTCTGTTTGATTTTTTATTAAATTTTCCCTGTTATAAGTGAGCTTTTGTTAAAAGATTAAAAGCTCAATAAGATAGATATTTTATAAGAAAAATTTAATTCAATAAATTAGTATTCAAAAGAATTTAGTAATTCTTGCAATTCAATGAAAAATCTTGAAAGGTGATAACCGTCAGCAGCAGCGTGATGAATATTAAATGAAAAAGGAAGAGTTATTCTACCATGTTTCTCGACATATTTCCCCCAAGTAATTACAGGAGCTAAATATTTTCCTTCATCAAAAACGTGAATATCAAAACTTTTATAATTTACCCAAGGTAAACATGAAACATTGAAAATGTTTTGTGGAACATTTTTAAAATCAAAAGCTCTACAATCTTTATGTTTGTCAATTATATCAACAAAATTACTATGAAAGACTTCTAAATTTTCATTATATTCTGCAACGAATAAAGCACACATTTCATCTTCTTTAAAAAAATGTGTAAAAATAATACAATAAGCATTAAACATTAGTGTTTGGATTAGTATGATAGTCTGATGTACTTGTGAAAATGCATTACATATTGACACATTAGGGTTAATAGTGTTAAGATTATACAGATTGGTAGGGGCATAGAGGAGTTATAAAATGAACGGAATTAAGCAAAAGTTTGGGCCATTCGCAAATTTCGAATTTGATAAATTATTTTTTGGTCAAGTTTTTTCCCATTTTGCAGATGCAATTGTTCAATTTTTGTTTGTGTCTATTCTTTTGCAAATGTCGGGAAATACAGGAAAATCTATTGCTATAATGTTTTTTATATTTCTTTTGCCGCAATTTTTAGTTAGTCCGTTTTCGGGAGTTCTTTGTGACAGATTTTCCAGAAAAGCAATCCTTTCAATAAGTTGTCTTTTTAGAGCTGTAACGATTTGTTTAATGATTTTCTTTATTCCTCAATTAACTCAGAATTTAATCTACATTATTGCTTTTTGTTTGGGTATTGGAGCAGCATTTTTCTACCCTGCTAAAATGTCTGCTGTTACAAATATTCTTAAAAATGAACAATTAAAATTTGCAAATGCACTTACTTCTTCACTTGGTGCTATTGCGTTATTATTCGGAGCTTTTGCTGCAAATTATTTGATAACTCTTGGAAATGAAAAGGCGTTTTTAATAATTGGTGGAATGTATTTAATTGGAGCAATTTTTACTGCATTAATCAAATTCTCAATTAAACAAAATATATTTACCACGAGAGAAAAAATAAACGATATGGCTGTGGCATTAAATTATTTAAAAAAACATAAAAAAGTATTATATCTTGTCGGACTGGCTATTTGTCTGCAATTTATTGTTGCTGTATTTTCAAATAGTTTAAATGCTCTTATTACTGATTATTATGGCTTAGCCTTCAGTGATTTAACTTATCTGAGAACAATTTTAGGTATCGGTATTATTACAGGTATGGCAGCAACAATATATTTTGCAAGAATAATGAGAATTCCGCATTTATTTGCAAGCGGATTTATCATACTATGTCTTGCTCTTGTTACGGCCCCATTATGTCAAAGTATCAATAGCGCTTGGATGTGGCTTATTCCAATCGGGATGGCCGATGCTGTTATAATTGTTATGCTTGATACCATTTTACAAAAAATTACTCCGGACAGAGTAAGAGGTAAAATATTTGGTTTACAATTAACAGCCAGTACTTTAAGCTTTTTAATCGGAACGATAATTGTTGCAAATATTATCGGTTTTATAAATCCGTTGAATGTATTTAAAGGAATTGCATTATTTTCATTTGTACTTGCTGCATTGGTGCTAGTCTTTGACAAAAGTTTCAGATATTTCTTATTAAAAGCTACATTGGGGCATCTTTTCTTGCTTCTTTTTAGATACAGAATTGAAGGAGCTGAGAATATTCCAAAAAAAGGAAAAGTAATCCTTGCCGGTAACCATACAGGACATTTAGATCCATTTATTGTACAAATGGCTACACATCGTCAATTGTGGTTTGTGACTGGTCCGGCAGCTTTTAAAACTCCTGTTGTAAGACATTTATTAAAATATTTTAATGTTTTACCTTTAAAATTTGGTAAAGGCATAGAGGCAATTGAAAGTGCCAATCAAAAATTAAAATCAGGAGAAGCTGTAATAATTTTTCCTGAAGGCAAGTTTACGCCTGACGGTGAAATTTGTAAATTTAATAGAGGAGTCGGTATAATGGCAAAAGAAACTAATGCTCCGATTATACCTTTTGCCATACAGGGAGGCTTTGAAACTTGGGGCAAAACCAGAAAATTCCCTAAGTTATTTAATACAATTGTTATTCAATTTGGTCAACCTATAACTGATTTTCATTCTGATGAAAAAGAAATTGCACATGAATTGCAAATTCGTGTAAACTTTATGAAAAAGTCACTTGAACGTCGTGCTTTTTATAATATTGATCATAAGTTGCATTCAAATTTTCTCGATTTAATGCAAGAAAAAGGTGATATTTATGGTCAGGTAAAGGCATTATCTTTAAAAACAAAAGACGGATATGAAGAATTAAGTTATCTTGAAATTTCAAGAAGGGCTAAAAAATTTGCAAATTATCTTATTGAAACAATAAAAATACAACGTGGGGAAAGAATTGCCATAATTTGTGAATCAAGACCTGAATTTTCTATTGGAATGTTTGCATCTATTCAAACAGGTGCAATTACGGTTCCTTTAGATGTAAAACTTACAGTACCGGAGCATACGCATATCTTAAACGACTGCAACCCTAGGATTTTGTTTTGTTCAAGTCATTATCTAGAACATGCTCTGGAAGTTAAAAACAATGTAAAATCCATTGATCAGATATTTGTTCTTGATAACGAAGAAAGAGAACATAAAGAAATACCGTCTGTGTCCGATTTAGGAACGGATATAGAAAAAGATTTGGGAAGACCAAGATCGTTGGATGAAACCGCCCTGATTGTTTATACATCAGGCACAACCGGTAATCCAAAAGGTGTTATGATTAGTTTTGGGAATATATATTCTCAACTTCGTGATTTTGAAACTATGTTCAAAATTACACATGAGCATACTCTGCTTTCAATTTTGCCTTTAAATCATTTGCTGGAATTAGATTGTGGATTTTTTGGAATGCTTTATTTGGGGGCAAAAATAGTTTATATAAAATCTTTAAATCCCAAAGAACTTGCAACAACAATGAAAGAAAAAAGAATTACAAATATGATTGTGGTTCCTCTTGTTGCAAAAATGCTTAAAAATAGTATTGATAAACAGATAAAAAAGCAGCCTGAAACTGCACAAAAAGCGTTTAAAATACTTTATTCTTTTGCAAAATTTATGCCACGCAAGATTCGTCGTTTGATGTTTAAATCGGTAATTGATGGTTTGGGAGGAAGATTAGAGTGTTTTATCTGTGGTGGTGCTCCTCTAGAGGATAATGTCGCAGAATTTTTTGACAGAATAGGTATTCCTATATTTCAAGGGTATGGTTTAACAGAAACTTCTCCGACAATTTCAACTAATCGTTACGGGCATTCAAAAATAGGAACAGTTGGTCAACCTTTGCCTTCGGTAATGGTAAAAATTTCTGATAACGGAGAAATTCTTGCAACAGGACCAAACGTTATGCAAGGATATTACGGTAAACCAGAAATGACTAAAGAAGTTATTGATGAAGACGGTTGGTTTCATACAGGTGATATTGGCGAAATTGACAAACAAGGATTTATCAAAATTACAGGTCGAATTAAGAATATGATAGTTCTTGGCGGTGGCAAAAAAATCTTCCCGGAAGAAGTTGAAGCAGTATTAGAAACTTCAGAACTTATTAAAGAACTTTGTGTAATGTCTTTAATGATAAAATCCGGAAATAAAGCAGGAACAGAAGAAGTCGGAGTAATTATAACACCATCTGATGAACTTGCAAAAAAATCAGACAAGGAAATTCAAGAGGTGCTTGAAGCAGAAGTGAAACGCCTATCTGAAGCAAACTTAGCACCATATAAAACTCCGACTGTTGTGGTGCTTCATCGTGATGAGCTGCCAAAGACTTCAACAAGAAAAGTTAAAAGAAAAGATTTAAAAGAATGGTATGAGAGTTTATAAATTTAAAATCCTCTCTTTATGAGAGGATTTTTCTTAACTTATCATAATCAATTTTTGAATTATGTCTCGGGTCACGAGGAATTTTTGTGATTATAAATTTGTCAAAATTAAATCCAAAATTTTTAAGTTCTCGTTCAAGTTTTTTCTGTGGAATTTTTGTTTCTGCAACAAGTATAATTTGTTCATCAATTTTTAGAATTGTTCCGATTTCAATACCCTCAATCTCAAGTAAAGCATTTTCTATCGGGAATACATAAACGTCTTTATTATTATGGACAAATCGATTTTTCACTCTGCCCATAAGAAATAATCTGCCATCATTATCCAAATATCCGGCATCACCTGTTCTATGCCAAACTTGTCCTTGGTAGTTAATTTTTGCAAATTTTTGTGCTTCATCGCTATTATAATATTCTTTTAAGACATGCTTTCCTTCAACACAAATTTCACCAATTTCACCTGTACTAAGCCAGGTGCTTTCAAAATCTTCAATAGGTTCATCTGATGGCTTTATAATTTTTACATTAATATCCTCAATTGGTTTTCCAACATACAAACCGTCTTTAACATTACCTTCACACTGTAATAATTCTTTTGTTGAAATTGATGCAATCGGTTCAGCTTCAGTTGACCCGTAAACTATTTCTATATCACAATCGTTAAAATTTTCCTGTAAAAGTCTGGCGTTTTTAGGGAAAACAGGCGCTCCACCAGTAAAAATTCTTTTCAAACCTTTGATTTTCCCAAATTCAGCAAGTTTTTCATAAAATCTTGGTGAGCCGACAGAAGTAGTAACATTATTATTTTTTATATCTTTTAAAATTTTACCAGGGTCAATATCCGATGGTTTTTGGGGGTTAAAATCAGGAATAACAGAAGTTGTACCACAGGCAAGATTGTGAAGAATAAAAACAGGTAGACTTGTCAAATCAACATCATCAAAGGAAGATGCTAAGTGTTTTTTTAGTACATAGTGCTGTTCCAACAAAAATTGGTGTGTTCTTTTAGCTGCTTTTGGGAGTCCTGTTGAACCTGTTGTAAAGGTTATCAGTGCAGTTGAGTCAGGTGTTACTGTTTCAATTGGGTGTATGCTTTTTGATTTATTAATAGTTCCTGATATGATGTTTATTCCTACATCAAACACTTTTTTGCTCATTAGTTTCAATATAAAAGCTTTCGGACAAGCAATGAATGCTTCGCAGGGAACAATCGTTAAAGCTTGATTAAGTCTATTTTTATCAGCCCAAGCATCTACAAAAACTGCTGTTGCACCGACATAAAAAACAGCGGAAAGAATTTTATAAAGTTCAATCGACATTGGAACAAAAATTAATATATTATCACCTTTTTTTATACCTTTTGATAAAAAATACTGTGCATAATCTTTTACATCTTGCACTAATTTCCCGTAAGTTATTTTTTTATTTTTATGGATAATAGCAAGTTTATCAGGATGCTTCTCAGCATTTTTAAATAAAATTTCAACAATATTATTTATCATAATTTAACTCCATAAAGTTTATATTTATGGTAGAGTTCGCCCGACAGAATATTAGCTGATACATTATTTTTATGCATAAGTGCATGAATAATACTATTATACCCTGCAAGTTGAGCTTTTTGATGTAAATATTCTACCAGATATGATCCTATTCCACGATATTTGTAATCAGAAATTTGTGCTAATGTCTTTATTACAAGTGATTTATTATCTTTATTGTATAAATTATCAAAACCAAATATGAAAGCAATTGCTTCATTGTCAACATTTTCCGCAAGCAAAACCCACTCTGGATTTAAAAAGCTTTTTGCCGGTTCATACATTTTATAAAAATCTTCAAATTCTATTGGTGTATAAAGAAAATTGTTCACAAAACTATCTACAGAAATGTTGTAAATTTTTCTGATATCTTCTTCAAAATTTTCAGGATTAAATTTGCGAATTTTTATACCTTTTTTTTCAAAAATTGATGAAAATTTTTCAAGTCTTGAGTAATCTTTGTTTAAGTCGCGACAAATTGAAGATGTGTAATCTGCAATTGTTTCAAATCCACAATTTTCAAGTAATTCCGCATAATAAGGTTTGTTATAATTGTCAAGCCAGAATGGTGGATTGTTTGATGGCAGCGTAATTCGGTATTTTTTCCAAGTAGAACCGTTAATCGGTCCGATTAAGTAGTCATAACCTTTTGTTTTGGCGTAAGTTTTTACTTGATTAAATAAAAACTTAACTGCTTCCAAATTGTTTTCAGCCTCAAAAAATCCGAACTGTCCATTGGCAAAAAATCCTAAACGACAAAGAACTTTTTCATTTTCTTTTACTATAAAAAGTTTTTCACAATCCGAGACATCCTCAGATTGTGTTGTATAAAACGGATCATTTCTGTATAAATCTTTCGGAAATTTCAAAAATTCATCTTTACTATCTGATAAATACATAACTTGCTCCTAAAACTATTAACGAAATTACTGATGTTACCCATAAACCTTTATTTAAATTTCCGTTAAAAAATTTTGTTTTAATGATAAAACCTTCACAAATTATTGAAGTTATAAAAGGATAAATTATTTTTGCGCCAATAAAATTTCCCAAGAATGCACAAGCAACTGGAACCGTCAAAATATAAAATATTGGTCTTACTCGATAAGCATCAGCCTCATCGCAATCATAATTCAGTATAATATCAGTTTTTGCGCAGAGTAATGAAAATATTACAAGCGTTGCAGCGTAAATATTACCTAGTAATGTCCAGATAATATAATTTATCAAACCCAGCAGCACAACACCGGAAAAACCTATTCGTTTATATGGAAGCATTATAACTAAATAACTTATCAGAAATGCAATTAATACCACCAGCTGGAATGTTATTCCTTCAACTGTAGGTTGGATATTTTTTGATAAAATAAACATTGTTCCAATCGGGATAAATAAATTATCTGCACCTTTTAAACTAACACTTTCAAATATAGTTATAATTATTGCAATTAAAAGTGCCACCAGAACGGATTCTACTTTACCGACAGTTGTTGTTAAAAGTAAAATTAAATGAGTTATTAAAAATGATGTTAAAAAAAATGTAAATGAACCTTCCATCGTTTTTTTACTTCCAACTTCTACGATATATTCATTCATACCGTAATTTTTCCCAACAAGTGCCGCAAAAGCATCTGATACTGCAAGAATTAAAATTGAAATAACATAAAACCAAGGTTGATGTAAAAACTGTGAATACACAAAGCAGATATATATTGCAATAGGATGATAGATTGCTCCGTAAGATTTGCGTTCGACGGCATGTACAGATTGTAGTGTTCCTGTTTTTTTGGTTATTAACATTACTCCACAAAACAATACTGCCAAAATTAAGACTGCCCAATGTGTTTTGAAAATAAATGGGAAAATTATAGTAACAAATGCTCCTGCAAAATGAACAAATTTCCTCGTTATTTCAACATTTAATCCTTTTCTATAGCAAATCTCTGCAATAATAAAAAATAATAAAAATATTAAAGAAATTATACTTCCGCAAATTAAATCAGTCATTTTTTATAACCTCATCTATAATAAAATCTTTATAAAAGAATGCTTTGTCTTTTAAATAAAGTTTTTGTGATAATTCTTTTTTATACTCAAAGTTTTCAGGTAAAATTTCAGAAATTCGCCTGTCTACCATCATATTCCAATAGCAATATTTTGCTCCTATATTTGAAACCGATAATAATTGAGAAGAAACTTCTTTAAACAAGTCCTTATCCATATATTCAAAGATATCAGACAGATTAAACCCGTCAAACTTTATGCCGGAATTTGTGGCAACTTCATTTATTGTACCTGTTCTAATTTCCAAAGTATCAATATTTTGTTTTATTATGTCAAAATTTTCTTCTTTAGCGTAATGAGGAAGAGCATAATCAAAATTGTTTAATAAAATATAATTTACGTACGGATTATTCCAAGTCGGAACATCTCGAAGAGCCCTATCTGCTCGTTCTTTGATGTTTTTTGAAATCATTGCCGTATCAACATATTTAAAAAATTCCTTATCTCGGCCTAAACGTCCCATGACAAATTTGTTAAAGAAAACTTTAAATAAAGCCTTAAATCTCCAGTTATTCCAAGTTCTGTCATAAAACATCCTTTGAGCTTGAATAGATTTTGGTAAAAATAATTCTGTTAAATTTTTCTGATTATGAACTAATGGCATAATTTTATTTGCAAAAAGTTGAAAATAATGTTCAAATTTCCCCTGTTGGATAATTCCATCTTTGATTATTTCAGGATTGTGTTCAAAATAATATCTGCTTTGTAAACTCAAATTTTCTTTGATAGATGTATAGATTTCAAGACGACTATCGCAGGCTTTAAACCCTAAAAGTTTCAAAAAGTTTTCATAATCCAAAAATTTTATTGCATATTTTTTTAGTTCACAACACGCAATTTGCGGAATACTTAAATCAACGGCATAGACAACTTCTGGATTTTTAATCAGCAATGATAGTGAATTATCTCCTGCAGAACCTATAGATATGTACTTTTTCCCATTATCAAATCCCTCAAGTAAAAGTTCAGGATCTTCCCAACAGTTTGCATATCTTATTTTATTAAATTTTGCTCGTGCTTCAATTCCTTTGCTCATTTCTGATTATCCTTATTTTCCCGGTTGAACCATCCATTTCAACTTCATCTCCGTCTTTTAAGGTTGATAAAAGATTGTTTACCCCAACTATTGCAGGAATTCCCATTTCTCTTGCCACAATTGCACTATGGGATAATATGCTGCCACGCTCGACCAAAATCCCTTTACTAATTGGAAATAATGGGACCCAACCAGGATCTGTTCGCTCGGCAACCATTATACAATTTTCCAATCCTTCGGATTCTTCAACAGAGTGAACAATTTTAACTTTTGCCCTGACAATACCTGCACAAGCTCCGATTCCTGATAAATCTCCTTTTATATCAGTAGCAATATTATTTACAATGAATTGATTTGCCTTATATACTGCTCCGTACGTTGTAAATCTGTCTGGCAGATTCTTTTTCTTAAAAATTTCATATTCTTCTTTACGATTTTTGATTATAGTTTTTAAATCAATATCAACAGATGTCCCGCATACATAATTGAAAATTTCTTCTTTTGTTAGGTAGAAAATATCTCGCTGAGTTTCAATAATATTTTCGTATGCGAAATTTTTACCCAGTTCTAAAAATATTTCCCTAACTAAACCAAACAATCTTGTACGTTCAAAACGAAGATTTTCTCTGTTTTTAACTCTTAGACGGGCATTTTTTAATATAAAACCAAAGAACGGATTTTTAATTTTTTCTTTTACGGTTTTTTCTGCATTGCGTCTAATTTCTTGTTCCTTTTGGGATTCTTTTTCAATATCAATAATTCCCTGTTTTACGTATGAATTAATAATGAATTGCAAAAGTGACGGGTCTTGTTTATAAGTAATTGTTTCAAGTTTTAATTCTCCGATACATCGATTACCGAATTTTTGAATAAACTCTTTTATATCATCATCGACCTTTTCTCCTTTGCATATTTTATTTGAAATTTGCTTGATACGTTTTATCGGTTCTGTTGAAATTATGCCTGTTTCACCTGTTAATAAATCATTTTGCAAAGTACCATTTGAGTCTGCTTTTAACAATGATTTTTTCAAAAGTCCGTAAAATATCATTGCGTAAAAATCATTAACCAAGGGTGCCTGCCATTTTTTCATTAGTTTTGATTCTAATTCAAAATAAATTTCTATAAGTTCATTTGCACTTTTACCCTTTAATTTCCCGTTTTCATATGGAGAAAGTGTTATATCTATGTGTTTATAAAACTTTTCAATTTCTTTTGGTAGTGTAAAAAGGTTAAATATCAAAGATTTTAAAAGATTAAAAAGTCTTATATATTTATTTTTTTTACTTGGTTTGACTTTAGGAATTTGATTAAGTTTTTGCTTAACTCCCATCATTGATTCCATAAAACCTGCATTAATTTCATATCCTGGCATAAGTCGCAAAAGTCTGTACCAATTAAGTAAATTGTAATAAACTCTTCCTTCGATTAAACCGAGCATTTGAAAAATATCTGAGTTTTCTTCGATTAGTTCTTGTTCAACTCCCATAATCAAAAGAAATTGTTTATAAACTTCGGTATATACATCTTTTATAAATGAAAATGTCAACGGAGTGGTTACTCCGGAATAACTTTCAATAATATTTGAATTATCCCAAATAACTTCCTGCTGTGATTTATCAGAAATGTTTTCTAGTGTCGTAATGGGTCTTGTTTGTAAAATGTATAAAATACCATCTTCATAAGCCCATTCTATATCTTGCGGTTTCCCATATATATCAACTATTTCTTTTGTTTTTTCGACAAGTTCTTTTATTTGTTTATCCGTTAGAGTTTGTGCTCTTGGAGTTTCGTTTTTAATTCGTTTTGTCCCAATACCCTTTTCTTTATCAAAGACTATTTTATATGGTTTTTCGATAATATTTTTTGTAATCTTATCATTTTCAATAGTGTAAGTATCTGCGTTTAATTCACCTGATACAAGTCCTTCTCCAAGACCAAAAACACTTGATATTACAATTTCATTTCTTTTTCCCGTTATTGGGTTAGATGAAAACACGACGCCAGAAACATCAGAGTTTATCATTTCCTGAATAATTACACCAACTTTTATATTGTCTGATATATTGTTTTGTTCTCTATAAAACTTTATTCTTTCTGAATTTGCAGAATCAATTACATCTTGAATACGAGCTTTTATTTCTTGAGGTTTAACATATAAATAACTTTCCATTTGTCCTGCAAAAGATTTTTGATTTCCATCTTCTCCAACTGCAGAAGAACGAACAGCATACAGTTTGTTTTCATCAATCTCAAAATTATCATCAGCTGAATTTACGACAAACCATTTTGGAACATTTATTCCGTTTTTTGTTAGAATATCAAGATTATAAGCTTTTCCGCCAACTATTTTTTCATCCATTTAACCACCTATAATGTGTAATATCATTGGAATACCACCCAAAGATAAATACATGCCCAATGTCCAAATCCCTGCCATTGTTTCAAGTTTAGCCGCTGTTGTTTGTTTCCTATTTTTGAGAAATTTTATTGCAGGGGATCCACAAATAACCAAAAATATTATTAAAAATAGAAATGTCATTTTACCAAATCCTGCATAACAACAAGCCAAGTTTGCAAAAATAAATGTTGTAAATAAAATACACAGCCAAGTTATTGTAGCTCTTTTTTCACCCCAAAGGTATGAATATGTTTCAACACCTATTTCTTCAGCATCACTGCTTCTTATTTTTCTGCCAATTTCAATTACAATTCCATTCAAAAAAGTAACTATCAAAAATATTATTAGTCCTTCTGGCAATTTTGTCCCTGCATTATTCCAATCAAGTCCGGTTGTATAAAAATCTATTACAGGCATAATCATCATGTGCGAAATTAAATATGCGACAGGATGCTTTCTTAACCAATTGCGAACAAAAAATTCTTTTGCCATAATAAGCATATAAATTATTACTAATCCCCATATCCAAAGCATTTTAGAAATAAAAACTGCATTTAGAATCAATTGAAAAATAATTATAACTATTGCAAGCCACTTCAATTCTTTAAATGTGACTAAACCTCTTGGAACAGCACGATATGGACGATATTTTGCATCATCTTCTGCATCTTTAAACTCATCAAAAATTCTAAGCAAGAAAAAATACCCAAAAGATGTTAATGCGCCAATAAAGAAAGTTACAAAGGAAAAATCTAACTCTCCTCTTAAAATTTTTGAATATGACATTGCAGAAAAAGTAAATGTAAAAACCATTAAGCCATATGAGAAAACAGGGAATCTTTCTTTTTGATAAATCCAAAAACGTTTAAATATATTTAAATTTTTTTCTTCCATGCTAAGTTTAATTATATAATTTTAAAAATTATTGGTATATCGTACAAATATAGGAAATGTCGCAAATTTAACTTAATTTTGTCTTCTTGAACCAGTTTACTAGTCACAATTCTCAATACTAAAAAACAGCCTCAATCGTGCTGTCTGTTTGATTTTTTTAAAGAAACTTCTATTTAAAGATTAAATAGATAAAAAAGATGAGATTAATTAAATAATTTTGAACATTCTTTTTGAATATCTAATGCGATATCTTTTGCGAAATTTTCTTTTAGTCCTATATTTTTTGCAACAGCTAGAATATCATCTAAAGTCGGATTTTTACCCTCGCCATTAATTGTTGTTGCGTGTTCTCCATTAAATGAAAAACTGTAAGTCAAATCATATGCAGGAGATAAATGCCATTCTTTTTTTGTATCATCAAAAAGAAAAGAAAAATTCTTTGAATGGTCATCTCGATTGTGAGCAAACACGTTAAAGCACATTAGTCTAAATAATTGTTCAATGTCCTGATAATTTCTTGTTAATTCAAGTGTTAATTTCATCAACGTATTATAATCAAGATTAGGAAGTCTGTGACTCGTCTCTAACAATCCACTGACTGATACCATATGAACTTTTTTACCGTTTTTGCGGTCAAACCTTTTTATACCAAAATATCCTGAACAAATTTTGGATGGGAAAAGTCTTGTTTCTGTCATATTTATTCCGCAATCTTTTGCACATAAGGAATATTTATATTCTTTTTCCCCGATATTTTTAGGATCAGAGGATGACGGAAACTTAATAATCCAGTCCTCGTTGTCAACAGATGTTAAAATCTTTGGTCTTGCACCACCTGATGAGCCACCTAGCTGAAAAAGTTCATCCAAATTATCCGAATTTTGCGATTCTAATATTTTTGAACACTCTTGTGCAAGAATATCATAATCACTAATGCTATTTTCTGATTCAAATCTATGCTCAGGTTTATAAGTCAAAGCCCCCATACCGCTTTTTTGCACAACAGCAAGTCGATTTAGGTTATCAATTTCATTGGGGTTAATTTTATTTTTCAAAAATAATCTGTCAACGAGTAATCGCCCCCAACCATCAGGCAAACTGTCATTAAAAACTCCAAATAATCCACCAAATGGGTCATATTTTGGAATAAAGACTTTCTTGATGAGCGGTAAACTAAAAGGTGAAATGCTAAATCCTTTATTCAACCAATCTGAATCATATTCAAAAGCAACAATTCTATCAGGTGTTTTTGCAAGAGTGCCAACTAAAATATCATTATAAAAAACTTTTAAATATTTATAATTATCCATTTATAACCTCTTCAATGGAGTTATAGCATTTTTGCGTGAATAAATTTTCTAAATCCTGCTCTAAATTAAGAGCGATTAGGATTTTTATAAAAGAATTGAGAGAAATTTCATACTTAGACTCAAACCTTTTAATAGAACCAAGACTAACACCTGATTTTGTTGCAAGTTGAGTTTGAGAAATCTTAAGCTTTTTCCTGTGCTGTTTAATTTTTTCAACCAATTCCTTTGCAATATCATTAGGAGTTTTAGGATTAAATATAAAGTTATCCATAGATAACATATTATACTATTTTTAGTAAAAAGTCAATATTTAGATAATATATTATCTATTTTATCGTGAGTAAAATACAACAAAATGAAGTTGTGTTGTGTTTTTGGGGTAAATGCATAGTGGGTAGTGTAAATGAAATTTTTGCAGGTGGTAGTATAGTTTGAACGTTACCGAGATTTTTGAACACTTTTTGAACGCTGTTTAAATAATGAGGATGCGGAAAAATCGAAAAATTGACAAATTTTTGAGATTTTTCAAATCCGACCTTAGGTGTGTGAGCATCAGGTCGTGTGCGGGATAGCACACAACCTGATGCGAAACCGTTCCCCGCAGTTTGCGAGAAAAATGTCAATTTTTCCGCAAACTCAAGTGTTTAATTTTTGTGTCATTCGACTTTACTTTTTATAGGGAAGAAGCAATCATTGTTTGAGATTAGACGAGTTTAAAAATGAATGTAGTACAACCTATAAAAAAGATAGAAGATATTCAAAAGATTAAAAAATATTTGGCAAAAAAGCCAAGAGATGCACTGCTTTTTAGTTTTGGGATAAATACTGGACTCAGAATATCAGATATATTATCGCTTGATGTTAGGGATGTAAAAGGTAGAGATTATATTGAAATTAGAGAGAAAAAGACGAATAAGTACAAGAAATTTCCGCTTAATAGGTTTTTAAAGGAGGAGATTGATTTATTTGTAGAAGGTTTGCCTGGGGAACAACCGCTATTTTATACACAAAAACATTGCAGGCTTGATAGAGCACAGGCATATAGAATTTTGAATAAGGCAGCACAAGCCGTCGGGGTTAAGGAAAGAATCGGAACACATACACTGAGAAAGACATTCGGGTATCATCATTATAAAAAATATAATGATATAGTACTCCTGCAAAAAATCTTTAACCATTCCTCGCCATCAGTAACACTTCGCTACATCGGAATCGAACAAGACACAATCGACGAAAGTTATATGAATTTTTATTTATAGAATATACTTGTAATAAAATATAAGTATGAAAACACAAGAAGAAATTGTATTTAAATCAAATGGCTGGCAAACTGTCAATAGGCTTGGACTTTTGAATGAAAATTATCACACGCTTATTCTAAATTACAATGAGCTAAAAAATGAAATTATAAAAATTCAAACTTGTGCTGAACCAATACTGTTATTATTTAACAACCTAAATTTAAATCGTTATATTTTCAATTTTCTCGCTTCAACTACTGCTTTAATCGATTCTTGTAGAAATACAATGAAGTTTTATAAAGAAACAGATTTGTATAAAACATATGAAGATGATGTAAAAAAGTTATTTGCAAGAAATAAAGAAGCAATATTCATAAAAGATTTAAGAAATTGTATGATGCATTATAAGATAATTTTCCCTTGCCTTTCCGATAATAATCAAGTTAGTTTTGAAGTCTATCAATTAAATGAATTTAAAGGATGGACATCGTTATCAAAAAAATTTATTCAAGAACAAGGAAAATTTGTTACTATAATACCCTTGATAGAAAATTATTTTAAACGATTAGAACCTTTTTATATGGAGATTTATTCAAAAATAAGAGAATTTCATCAAGAAGATTTTAAGGAAACAATCAAACTTGCATCTGAAATTGGCATGGCTTTGCCAAATATTTATTTCAAATTGGCATATAAAGCCTAATTACAAATAATTAGTTAATGACTGTGATATAAATCGCTTTACAATTCATCATAATAAGAATTTTCATGCTAATATGGATATACAAGTGAGGGTTAGTTATGGCTTTAAAACTGGAAGTGCAGATTGATGGTAATAAAATTTATTCTCCATTAAGAGATAAATGGCTTGTGTTAACACCGGAAGAACAAGTTCGACAAAATTATATTTGTCGATTGGTAAATGTTTACGGATATAGCCTTGAACAAATGGACGAAGAATTAAAAGTTAATAATTCGCACAGAGGTCAGGGAAAAGCCAGAGCAGATATTGTTATTTGGAAATCTAAAGAAGATAAACAAAAAAACAGAGCAGCTTTTATTGTAATCGAGTGTAAAGCCGAAACCGTTAAAATTCAACAACAAGATTATTATCAAGGTGCAAACTACGCAGCTTGGTCAGGAGCTAGTTTCTTTGTAACGACTAATGCTAAGGAAACTAAATTCTTTAGAGTTGATAAAGATTCTATGCCAAAAGATTTGGATGAAATTATTGATATTCCAAATGCTTCAATAATCAACGACCAAAAGAAGATTGATAAATTATTATCACAAACTAAGGCTTTTTCCAGAGATGAATTTGCAAAACTACTTTTTAAATGTCATTGCATTATTCGAAACAATGACAAACTTTCTCCAGAAGCAGCATTTGATGAAATAAGCAAAATCTTATTTATGAAAATAAGATATGAACGTAATCCGGATGAAGATGTATTATTTTCTTTAGAAAAATTTCAAAAAGATGAAAGACATTTTGAAAAAAATATTAAAAAGCACTTACCATTAGAAGCTCAAATACCTTACATGCAATATTTGTTTAAAGCAACAAAAGATGAATTTGCTGACGATAAGTTATTTGAACCTTATGAAACAATTAAAATTAAACAATATAGCTTTGAACAAATTGTAAAAGAACTTGAAAAATACAACCTTTCAGCAACATCTGATGATGTTAAAGGTATAGCATTTGAACAATTTTTAGGAACAACTTTTAGGGGTGAATTAGGACAATTCTTTACACCTCGTACAATAGTAGATTTCATGGTAGAAGTACTTGACCCTCAGGAAGGTGAAACTATTTGCGATCCTACCTGTGGTTCTGGAGGTTTCTTAATTAAGGCTTTTGAATATGTTAGAGATAAAATCGAAAAAGATGTTGAACACTATAAAAAAGATTTAAAAGCTAAACTTTTTAATGCAGAATATGAAAAATTGTCAGAAAAAGAACAACTTGAAGTTAATGAAAAATATAGTGATTATATTAAAAAACTAACAATCGATATAAGTGTACCGAATAAAGCTTATCATAAACAATCTGAAGCAGAGAAAAATAGAAGAATCTCAAGACTGTCATCAAGCTGCATATATGGTACTGATGCAAATCCAAGAATGGCAAGAACATCAAAGATGAATATGATAATGCACGGGGATGGTCATGGCGGAGTTCATCACCACGATGGTTTAATCAACGTAAATGGAATTTTTGAAAATAGGTTTGATGTAATTCTAACAAATCCACCTTTTGGAGCAAGAGTTGAAAAAAATCAAACTTTAACCTCTACTGATATTGATATACCTATAAAATTAGATTTATCAAACAAAAATGATGAACAGATAAAGGAACAGATAAACTCAATAGACAATGTTCAGTTAAAAACAAAATTATTGCATTATTATGAACGTTATGGAATTGAATATTTGCAAAAATTAAATCAATTGAATGACGATATTTATAAAAAACAAAAAGTTCTCGATAGGTTTAAATTAGGTAAAGTAAGTGGCTTAACAGAAGTTCTATTTATGGAAAGATGTTTAAATCTTTTAAAACCTGGTGGCAGAATGGGAATTGTACTTCCCGAAGGAGTTTTAAATAATTCCAATTTGCAAAAAGTTAGAGATTTCTTTGAATCAAGTGCTAAAATTCTTTTGATTACATCAATTCCACAAGATGTATTTATAGCTTCCGGTGCAACTATAAAACCAAGTTTACTCTTTTTTAAAAAGTTTACAGAAGAAGAAGAAAAGCAATACAATGATATTGTAAATCAAGTAAAAAAAGAAATTGATGATAAATATAAAATTGAGATATTGGAAATTGATAACCAACTTTCTAACGATAAAAAAGCTCATCAAAAAGCTTTAAAAGAAATAGAAAAACGAAAAGAACAAGAATTTGAAACAATAGGTCGAGAAAAAATTAAAGAACTTTTCGACTATCAAATCCCAATAGTTCAAGTTGAAAAAGCAGGGATAACAACAACTGGCGCAAAATGTGAAAATGAACTTGTTGATGTTGCCAATGAATTTAAAACATATCGTCAAGAAAATAATTTATGGCAAGATAACAAATTAGATGTTTCATATAAGCTTGTAAATAATAACTTGGTGCGAGTAATAAACGGTGAGGAACAAGTTATTGATGAATAGTAGTGCTTTTTCATATCTAAATTTTATTCACTTTTCACAGCTTAATCTTTGGGATTTTAAACGTTATATTTCAAAAGTTGTAAGCTCTAAATATCCTATAGTTAAGTTAGCAAATTTTATTAATGAAGAAAATAAAAGAATTAAGCCATTTGATTTTCCCGAAGAAAAATTTGAAATTCTTGGGGTAAATAATAAAACGGGTTTGTTTGATGCCTATATAGAGGATGGTAACAAAATAAATCAGCCATATAAAATTGTTGAAAATGGTTTTCTTGCATATAATCCATACAGAATAAATGTTGGTTCAATAGGATTAAAAACAAAAGATCAAAAATATAAATACATAAGTCCTGCTTATGTTGTATTTAGCTGTAAAAAAGATTTATTACCTGAATTTTTATACATTCTTTTTAGAACAGATAAATTTAATGAGCTAATAAGAGAGAATACAACAGGTTCTGTTCGACAAACATTGTCTTTTTCTTCTATGGGACAAATTCGAATACCTCTTCCTTCACTAGAAAAACAAAAAGAAATTGTAGATAGATACAATGCAAAAATCAAACTTGCAGAAGAACAAGAAAAAGAAGCTCAAAATCTTGAACAAGAAATCGATCAGTATATATGTGAAACATTAGGCATTAAGATTCAAAATCAATTAGAACAAAATAAAATAAGCTATCTTAATTTTACATCATTAAAAAAATTATCTAGGTGGGATGTCTATAACAATAAAAATCAAGTATTATCAACCAAATATAATTTTGGTAAATTAAAAGATATTATTATTGGGAAACCCCTTTATGGCGCTGGAGAAAAAGGAATTAATAGAAAAACAGATGTTAGATATATAAGAATTACAGATATTAATGAAGACGGAAGTCTTAATAATGATGTAATATCAGCTGAAAATGTAGATGAAAAATATCTATTAAAAGAAAATGATTTTTTAATTGCTCGTTCTGGTAATACTGTTGGAAAAACTTTTTTGTATAAAGAGAATTTTGGAAAATGCATTTATGCTGGTTATTTAATTAAATTTACATTAAATTTGCAAAAAATAATCCCAGAATATTTGCTATATTATACAAAATCAACAGCATATAAAGCTTGGATAAATTCAAACCAAAGAGCTAATGCTCAGCCAAATATTAATAGTAATGAATATTTGAATAGTCCAATAATAATACCTGAAATACAAATACAACAAAGATTAGTTGAAACAATTTCTCTTAAAAAAGAGAAAATTCATAATTTAAAAGAAACCTCGGAGCAAAATCACCAATTTGCCCAAGA
This sequence comes from Candidatus Gastranaerophilales bacterium, assembly GCA_944324365.1. Lineage (GTDB taxonomy): Bacteria > Cyanobacteriota > Vampirovibrionia > Gastranaerophilales > Gastranaerophilaceae > UBA1221. The sequence continues at coordinate 33,313 of CALUWA010000005.1, read as the reverse complement.
AGAATTTGAAAAGGAGTTGTTCGAATAATGGATTTTTATTCAATATTTTTAGATTATTTCAAAAAATGTGTTAAAGATAATTCTCCAATAGTGCTTGAAGAAATGATTGGTATGGCTAATGGTAAAGAACACTCTGCCAATTCTGCATTGGAAGAATTAAGACAAAATGGTCTTATTAACTTAAAACCTAAAATGAATGTATTCAAACCAGGAACAAGATTAGAAAATTTTGAAAGCATAACTTTAACTGAAAAAGGATTAAACGAAATTAAACAATTAATTTATAAAGAGAATCCAGAATCCGAATCAACAGAAGTAAACCAGAACGATAGATTATTAGAAAAAATTATACAAAAAGAAAAAAATAGAATTGCTCAATTATCTGATGAGGATAAAAACAAAGAAATAATTGAGAAAATATTATCATATTTTAAATTTTTAAATACCAATATTCATAACTATCCAGATGGAAAAATTAAAAGTCCTGAGATAAAAGAAGAAATAAAAAACATTGTATCTAAATATTATGCAAGTATAGCAGCAATTAAGGCAAGACAAATAACTAATAATATGAAAAATGAAGGCTATATAACCTTTATTTACAAGAAAAATGCTCCAGAAAAATATAAAATAAATAATCTTTTAACTTCTAAAGGAGCTAGCTATATTGAACAGTTAGAAAAAGACTATAAAGAAAAATTCGAAAATTATTGCAAAGAAAATAATATAAAATTCCCAGATCCAATAGGTTCCAATGCAAAAATTTTAGAAACCATTAAAAATTCTCCAACACAAAAAGCTATTGAATCTGTTCAAAATTTTCATAAAATTTTTTCTAATGAACAATACGCAGAACTAATCAAAAATGCAAATATTGCTGTTCGAGCAGCACAAAGTATTCCTAATATAAACCCTATTACACTTTCACCTAATGTAATAGATGAAGTAAAAGAAGACAAAGAAGGTAATGAGACAAAAGGTAATAAAAAGAAAACATATACTTTCGAAGGCATATTAGGTCAGAACTGTGGAGAAATAGTCCCAACAACAGGTGAAGACGAAAAAAGAATACAAATTAAGGGTTTTAAAGTTAAAGATGGTATTAGAATATTAAGAGGGTTTGCAAAATCTTCGATACTCGCAGAATATTCAAAACCAGATAACAATTATCAACGAAATGAAAACAATAATCATTTAAATTCTTTAAAATCATTCCTGAAGGATATTAAGACTTCTGCTAAATATTTACCTGAAGTTACCCTAGTAGCAAGAGGTTATCAAAAATTAGAACCAATAAAATTAAGCGGAAAATTATCAGATACGCAGCAAGGAGAATTAGAAAATCTAGAATATTGGAAATTGACAGTCAACAAAGAACAATTATTTCGTATTGATGGAAATCATAGACTAGAAGCAACAAAAGATAAAGATTACAATATTCCTTTTTCAATAATAATATGGGAAAATAATCCTAATAGTGCAGATGATGAAGCATTTTTATTTTATTTTCTAAATAGTAAGGCTAAAAAATTAGAAACTGAAGAAAATTTAAAAGGGCTTGTTGATGCAGAAACTTGGAATGACAAGGAGCTTGAAAAAGCTAATATTTTATTGCCTTATATAAGGCATTTTAAACATCATTTTGAAGATCATAAACTATTCAATAAAACTTACTATAAAGATAAAAATAATAATGAAAATGCTAAGACACAAATATTAAATGTTTTAGAAGTAATTCAAAAAGAGACTAATGATTTAGATTTACCTTTTGATATTGAAGCATTTGAAGAATACATCAAAAATACCCAAGATATTCTTTCACAAAAAGAACGTTTTAAATATTTAAGAAAACAATTTAGAAATTTTCCACAATTTGTTTTTTATACGTTATATAAAAAGAATGGAGATGTTGAAGAAGCATTAAGATTTATAAATGCTACAAATAAATGGGCAGAATTTTATAAACACGACTCTAATTCTTTTATTTATCCAAATAAAATGTTTCATAATGCAGAAAAACAATTAGGTAAAAAAATCAATATTTTCGTAGCTATGCCTTATTATGATGAAGAAACTGTTGAACAGTTTAATAATACATTTAATTCAATGATAGAAGAAATAAAAAAAGAAGAAGAATGGTTGGCTGAAAAAGTAAATTTGTATGCAATTATGAAATATAAAGCTGAAAGTACTGATATTTTAGCAAATATGGATAAACAAATTGGTGAATGTGATATATTTATTGCAGATATTTCGAATCATGGTAAGAACAAGGTTAATCCAAATGTTATGTTTGAATTAGGCAGGGTATATGACAAAAAAAATTTTATATTGATAAGAAATAAGAAAAACAAAATAAGCAATAGTGCTTTTGATATCCAGCATATCGACTACGTTCCAATTAATTATGATGTTGGGTTTGATACTTCAATTAAAAAGAATTTAAAACCACGAATTTTAAATATGATTAAGAATATTATTGGTTTTTGTTAGGAAATTATAAATTAATTTTTACTTTATAGTATGATACATAATATTTAATGTGTCTAAATTTTAGTGAATCGCTTTAGAAATTTAGATATTAAATAAATTGGAGTTTAACCAATGCTTAATCACAAGCTGAGTAATTTAATAAAAGAAATAAAAACTATTACCAATAATGATTTTTATCTCGAACTTAGCAAAATTAAAACAAAGGGTAATTATTTTTTAACAAGAATTCAAACTTCAGAACCTTTTAAAAAATATACATTAGACAAAATAAAACGTCTTTATGAGACTTATAATGATGATGCTTATCAAAAAAAGATTATTTTAGAAGATATTAAAAAACTATTTTTTAATAATTGGGATGGAGCCTATTCTGAATTAACCGCATATGATTTATTAAATTTAATTTTTGATAATCCATGTAAAATTCAAATTAATGACATAAAAAAAGAACATACTTTAGCAAAATATTGTAATGATGCAGAAGTTTCTGATATTGATGGATATTTAGAAGATGCGATTTGTTTTTTTGAAATAAAAACGCTTAGGTCTCGCTTATATGAATTGATAAACAAATTAAAAAGTGAATTGGAGTCTCGCAGTGTAAATGACTTTTTTATTATTCAATCTGACTATCCATTATCGCTAGAAATAACTAGTGATAAATCATACTCAGCATTAAAAAAAGAAATCCTTAATGCCAAGCGGAATAAAGAAAGATCTTTAGCATCCAAAACAATCAGAGGGTTATTTTTTAGATTTTATTATGAAAGACAACCCGTCTTAGTTGAAAGTCATAATTGTGAAACTAACTATCAAATGGCAGAAAGATTGGAGACATTACCATTGAATCAATATAAACAGTATGTTGATGGACGATTTATAAAAGTTTATGTCTGTAATGGACTTAATTTGAATAATAATTTAATATGCAATGAAGAATTTTTTAGGGCATTAGCAAGACGCGTTTTTTGCAGATTAACAAAAGTAGAAGATGTATTTGATGATAATTCAGACTTATCAACGGCTTTTATTGCCAAACATTTAAGTGGATTGTTGTTTATCGTTGATTTATCTGCAAATGTTCAAAAGAAAATAGATAATCCAAAAGATTTATATAAAGTTTATTTGTATTCAAACCCTAACGCAGAATTTGCTAATAGATTAATAGGTTTTAGAAATTTTCAGTTTAATTTGAATATGAAAAATATTAAAAATACTTGTGATGACTTTGAATATGATAATTATTAATATATTATTGAGAGGAACTTGATTATATAAATTTAAAATAAAACTATGATCTGTAAATTTTGTAGACAAGAAAAGAAATTAATAAAAGCACATATTATTCCAAGAAATTTTTATTTAGCAAGGAAAAATGACAAATATATATGCATTAATTCTAACACTGGGGAATATACCTACCAACAGCAAGGTGGGTATGATTCGAATATTTTATGTGGGGATTGTGATAATAATATCTTAGGAGAATTTGATAAAGAAGGTTATCGTGTATTATTTGGTGATTTTAACAAATATCAATATGTACAAATTCATCCTAAATATAAAATTTATCAGCTTGATAGTAACAATTTTGATTATACAAAACTTCGGAAATTCTTTATTTCAATTCTGTGGCGAGCTTCTATCTCTCAATTAGAAGAATGGTCAAATATAAATCTTGGAGGCTATGAAAGAAAAGCACTTAATATATTAAAAGGGAAAAGAGAGTACCCAGAGCTATTCAAAATTTTAATCTACAAAAATAGTCTTACTGAAGACATAAATCAAGAAGTTCTTATTGCAAAGGAAAAAACTTCAAAATATAAAAAATATGTTATTCAAATGGCAGGCTATCGTATTGAGGTTATGGTTGATTCAACGAGAATTACCAATAAATATAAGTTACAATATGAAACATATTTTTTAAATCCTACTTATGCCCATATTATTGAAACTCCTGAAGTTTCAAAACGATTAAAACAAGAATATAATATACGAATGAGAAAATTATACGCAAAAGGATTTGTTCCGCCAAAACCACCTGAAGTTAATTAGATAACTTGACTAGCGTTGATGTTTGAGTGATGAATACGACACCTAAAAAGGAGGTCGTATGAGTAAAATCAAGAAATACAAGATTAAACAAAAAGATTTTAGGAAGTTAGAAAAATTAGTAGAACGGATTTATAACACCGCTGTAGTCATTGATTATTTTTGCAGGACGCAGCAAGAGATTGAAAAACTGTATAATCTTACTCCAGTCGTCGAAAATTTAAGACGAGATTCTGATATAGTAAACGCTTATTTTATAAATTATCCATACAACAAGAATTTTTAAATGGTATTTAACACCTGTTTAAATACCGTTCAAAAAATGTTCAAAAATAGATTGTGTCTGAATGATACATTTAGAAAGAGTTTGCTTGATATATTACTCATTAAGAGTGATGAATGTCATTGCTGATAAGAGGTAGCAATGATTGAATTAGGCAAAAAATACAAACTTAAAAAGATTAAAGGCTTTGATAGCTTTGATAATGAGTATTACAAAGTAATTGGCTTCTACAACTTCGACACTGTAATTTGTGAAAACGCCTACGGAGAAAGATTTGTATTTATGAAAGAGTTTTTAATAGACCCACAAAAGCCTGATGATATCTATTCAGATTTGATACTTGAAAGGAATAAATAATGACAGAAAAAGATTATCACTTATACGGAACAAAGGTTTTAAACTTAAAAACACAAGAAATCGGATTACTAATTTGTATATGGAAAAATAAGTTTGCTGATGCAGAGGTAGATTACGCGACTTGCGTTGATAAACAAGGCAAAAGGTACAATATAGAGCTTGATAACATACGAGGGTTTGAAGATGATTTTGAAAAATAAGCTTACAAGAGAAACTTTAGAAATAACTTATCCTGAATTTAGAAAAAAGTTTGCAAAAGAAATTAGGACTGCTTTTGAAAGTTATCGCAGAACACAGTTAAATAAGTATTCTTATAACTTTAAAGATGATAACTCAATGGAATACAATTTTTACTTCCAATTACAATGGAACTTCAACCACTTTGGAAATTCTAATTGGTACATTGAGAAAATTTAATTATTCACCCTCTATAAAAAAATCTTCATCAATTTTTTTTATGTGAATAGTAGCTTTGATTTGAACACCAACATTGTATTCAATCATTAATTTCGCAAGTTGTTTACCATCTACAAGAATAATATTTGAATTAATCTTTTTTGCATATTCTTTTGCTTCATTAGTAAAAGACGATGTTGTAATAAATATTCCTCGGTTTGCATTCTGTCCATGTACTGCACCCACAAATTTTTGTACCTCCGGTCTAGAAATATTATTGGACCATTTTTTTGCTTGTATGTAAATTTTATCTAGACCTAAGACATCTTGCTTAATAATACCATCAATTCCTTCATCTCCAGATTTACCTCTGTTTTGGAGTATATCACTTTCCGAACCACCATACCCCATAGATAATAATAATTTTGCAACCAATTCCTCAAAAAAAGTTGGACTATTATCTGCAATTTTGGATAATAAATCAGCTTCTAAATGAGATGTTAATATGGTTCTTGCTTCTGCTATTAATTCGTCAGGAGTTTTTTGCTCTTCAATTGATTCAGAGTTATCTGAATCGCTCTTGTCAGTATTAACCATATTTTGAAATTTTTGAAATTCGTCATATTGTAATAATGTTTTTTTTGTAATTTTTTTAGGATTCGTTTTTAATAAGTCTATACCACGTTGAGTAATCTTAATTACTCCCCTTGCAGGGTAATATAGTAAGCAAGCTTTTTTTAGATATGTTCTTGCCCACATAGCACGATTATAATATGTGGCTTGAGTTTGACTTGGCAATTTTTCTTGTTTATCTTCATATGATAAGCCTAGCATGTCTGCAACTTTTTCGACAATATCTCTACTTTTATGTTCACAATTGTCATCAATAAGTTTCAGTGTTGGTAACATGAAATCTTGATATGTTGGTACTGCCATACTTTACCTCATTCTTTTTTATATTATGTTTCTTCATAATTAAATAATTCTTTTAAAATCCTTTTTTGTCTATCTTGTAGAGTTGAGACAGACCATTGCTCATTATTTAAAACTTCAAGACTTCCTTGAAATTTATCTTTTATTTTTTCTTTCAGAATCTTTCTTTTTACATCAAATTCAGAATTACTTAAAGCAGAATTTTTTCTAAAATTAATCAATATTAAATTAGCAATATTATGTGTCCAGAAATCCCGATCATCTACTGAAAAATCCTTACACCACTGGCTATTTTCATCTGGTGTTTGTGGAAGGACATGTTCAATACTAATATTTGTATATCCACCTATATGAGTGGAATTGTCTTGCATTTTATATTCATACTTTAATAATAGATATTTATCATAACTCTTACCATAAATATTGTCATTTTTAATTGTATTTATAACAGTCTTATTATCGACATTAAAGAACGTGTTGTTGCTTATAACTTCTTGTGCGGATTTACTTTCTTCTATAAAAGATAATATTTTATTAAGATTATCAATTCTTTTCGTAGCAAACTCCTTACAAATAACATCTCCTAAGACCTTTTTTTCAAGCTTAACCAAAAAATCATAAAGATATTCTTCCCCATATTTTTTATAAAAAAATAGTAAAGGAGGTATCCAGTCAGTAGAAGCAAATCCTGAATTTAAAATTTCGATAAAATTTTTATATTTATTATCTAACATATTAGGATTTTTATTCTCATCAATTGGACTTAAAAGAATTATTTTTGAATAAATATTTGCATACTCTTCTATATAAGAAATGGTTTCTTTTCCCATATTAAGTTTCGGAGATGTTTTATTATAAATAATATTTTGAAATTCATTTAATAATGTACCTCTTGCCCTTTGTTTTACTATTAAAGTTCTAATATGAGACAAGAATCGATCAAAATCCTCTTCTCCAAATAATTTTTCTATGTCCTCCCATTTTTTTGCATATTTATCCCTTTGAGAGCTTTCTACCGCACCTAAATTCATTGACTTTAATATGTCAGCACCTGATAATGGTACTCCACTACTGTTTAATACAGTAAACATACGAAAGGCATCCTCTTGGTTTTCTGTTGATACATATATTGCAACAACATTGTTTAAAAGTGTTTTAACAAAATTATTTAATTCGATTTCATTTAACTCAGTTAGAAACCGTTTTATTTCAGATAGAGCAATGGCCATGTTTTTCTTAGATGTATTTTTATTATTTTTTTCTTGCTCAATTTCAGAATATTTTTTATGGATATCCATATTTTCATCATAATTATATATATTTTTTTGTACAAAATCTTCAATATCATCCCTGATTTGAAATTCTATTCTGTTAGTATCATTATATATTTCTTCAAAGTCATTTTTTGCTACTTTTATATATTTATCACAATTAAATTTGTCTTTTGAAATATCTCTCAACACCGTCATAATTAATAACAGTGTCGTGAGTCTTTGTTGCCCATCTAATACATCATACGTTTTCCCTCTTTTTTGCAAAACTAAAGAGCCTAGAAAATATTCTTCTTTATCTTCATCTTTTAATGAAGCTTGAAATTTACTATGATCATATATATTTGATAATAATTTATTTACATTATCCGCCTGCCAAACATAATGTCGTTGATAATTTGGAATTAAAAAGAAAAAATCTTTAAATAAATTCTTTATATCACATTTGTCTGTATCTATTTTACCAGCCATATTTTACTCCTTTTTCTTTAGTATAGCACAAAAATTTGCAGGAGTTATTCAATCCCTAAAATTTCACGCTCGATTTGGCGGATGAAGTCCGGAGAAAGTTCGGCTTTTATTTGGGGTGTTTCGTTTTGGGTATTGTTTTCTTTCAATTCAGGGAGAAAGTTCAAAATATTCACAAGGGAATAGTATTCTGCTTGGCTTATTTGGCTGTTAGTTTTATTACTGTTTGCAATTTTATCCATAAGCTTTTGGGCAAACTTTTGCAAATCCTCTTTGAACTGGGATTTATCATACATTGATTCTTTTCGCTTTTTATCCCAATCATATTGCTTTTTCCAGTAAAACAAAGTTCTTTTTGCAATCCCAAGTTCTAAAGAGATTTCACTAACGGTCGAGCCTTTTAAATACATTTGCTCTGCTTGTTTAAATAATTTCATTTTACTCATTAAAAGCCCTCAAAAATTAAGTTTTCTATTCCAAAATGGTTTTTGTCTTGTACTTTTTTAACCTGATAGACGCAACTTCTATCAATCACTCCAAGGTGTTGGAAATATTTTATCAGTTGGTTTAGAAGTGCCATTGTGTTTTTAATTCTGCGGGGTTTCAGGCGTCTTAATTCGCAGACTTTAAAAAGTTCTTTTATCGACTCAATATCAATTTCATGCAGGTAATAGCAGTTTATAAACGGTATAATATTGAAGTTAAAAATTGCGTTATAATTCCTATAGGTCTCGAATTTGCAGTATTTTTCGACATAATTTTTCATAAAATATTCTTTTGCATCTTCTATACTAATTTTTAGGTGTTTATTCTTTAGCGGACTGAATATTTCATAATTTTCATCTGTTTTCGTTTCTTCATTGTATTTATAAATTCCGTTTTCAAAAAGTATTTTATTGCTATTCAAAAGCTGTTCAAGCTTTGTTTTGCAATCGCATTCTGCTATCAATTCAATATCATCAAGTGTAAATTCTTTTAAATGTTTTGTTAATCGTTCTATATTCATGTTGTCCTTTCGTCTTGGATTATTCGGGGTGTCGGCAGAGTAACGTCTGACCGACACCTTACGGGCTGGGTTCGCTTTCGCTCACACGGCGCCCTACCGAAAATCCGCTTCATATAATTTGCTCCATAACTTCTTTTGTAATTTCTTCTAAATTATTTTCTTTTGCAAAACTTTCAAGTTTGCTTATAAGCTGTACTATTTGTCTGAACCTATTGTATTTTTTGTGGATATATTCTATCGAATCTGGGGTAAACGGTATTTCAGATAGTTGGCTAAAAATTTGGCTCAAATCTTCTATTTCAAAGGTCTCAAATTTTACAATCTCACTAAATCTGTCATATAAATGCTTATAGCGTTCAAGTTTTCTGTGAGCCAAGCCCATTCCGACAAAGACTATCGGGCAATCTGTTTTATCGTGGATATCTCTTAGGGTTTCAACACTTTTGTAATTGTTCATTAAGTAGTCGATTTCGTCTACAAAAATAATTTTTGGCTTTTGAATAAGTTTGCTAATCACTACATTAAAGTTGTCTGAGGTTAAATACCGAGGAAGTTCGTCCATTTCCCTAACAATTTCTTCAACAAGCCACCTGCTTGTCATAAGGTTTGAGGCTCGAATGTAAATTCCGTCATATTTGCAGGCTAGCCAAAGTGCCGTTTGAGATTTTCCAAGCCCGGGCTCGCCATATATAAGTCCCATTTTAGGAATGTTTTTGGGTTTACTTTTCAGGGCTTCAACTAAGCCTATAAAATTCCTTACATTTCGAGTTCTGACAAATGTCTTATTCATATAACAGTTTGTACTCCTTTGTTTGTTTAAATTTTGCAATCCAAGTATCACTAGGGTTATGTTTTATTAAATATTCGTATTTTTCTGAATTGTTTTTGAATATCGGGAGTGATTTTTCTCCGTTGTTTATTTTTTGAACACCATTTGAATGAGGCTTGAACTCTTTTTGAAAATTGTTAGAATTTTCCAATTCTTCTTGGTTCGACCTTGCTTCAATCAGTTTTACTTCATCGTTAGTCAATAATTTTTTAACCGAGTTTATAGTTTTCCGTTTCAGTTTTTGTTGTTTTTGGATTTTTTGTTTGTAATCCTCTAAATTCTCAACCGTTCCTAAAATCTTTGCCATTGGGTGGGTTTCGGTTACTCGCTCTGCTGTGCATAAGTATTCACCTTTCGGGGTAAAAACTTTTACATTAGTTAGATCAAACAGGTTGTATTTTACTAAAACTCTTCCTCTCAGCCCGTATAGTCTTTCGTCAAAATAATCGCAGTTTAGGAACCTTACACCGTTTCGCTGAATTGTTTTGACTTCAGTTGCCAGCATCAAATCGTCAAGCAAGCTTTTATCAATATTTTGGTTCTTGCGACTTTCCAAAACCTCTGCGATTGTCATATTAGGTGCATTTGTGCAGGGCTGAGAGTTCTTAAACTTAAGCTACATATCAATCATTTTGATTGTTTCTTCTATTGTGGGGATGTAATCATTATGCAGGTTGGAGTGGAATTTTTCGTTTCTTTTCAAATATGCGGGTTTATTGATAATTGATGAACCGACATAACTTGGCATTAGTTTTTCAAATCCTTCTTGAAATTCTTTGAAGAACCTTTCAATAACTTTTGACCTTGCATTATATGGTCTTGCAAATACCGTTTCAATCCCGAGTTTTGCATAAAGCCCGTAAAAACCAAGTTCCGTAAATCCTTTATCGTCTGTGAAATACTTTGCTCTAAACGCCCTTCCGTTATCCTGATAGACAATTTTCGGTATCATATCGAGGTTTATTATTGCGTTTCTTAGTGCACTTGCAATGCATTGGGTGTTTTCTTCAAGCATAATTTCATACCCGACAAGTGCTGTTGATTTCCAATCCAAGAATCCGACTAAGGTGGCTCGACAAGGCTTGCCCGTAAACGGATTAATCACTTGAAACGCCAGTTTATGTCCGTTTGCGACTAAAATATCCCCGACATCAAGCAGGCTTGCATCCCTTTCAATATACGGTTCAACCTTGTCTGACAGTGCTTTTTCACCGTCTCGTGCTAACACCCATTTGTCGTAATTTGTGGACGGGTTAGGTCCTGAAACAAGTTCAGGGTGACAGAATTTTAGTGCAATTTAGTGCAAGAATTGAGTAAATAAGTGCAGCGGATTTTCGGTAGGGCGATGCGGGGCAAGACGAGCAAGCCCGTAAGGTGTCGGTCGGACGTTACTCCGCCGACACCCCGAATAATCCAAGACAAAAAGACCGGTACATCTCAATACTAAAAAACAGCCTCAATCGTGCTGTCTGTTTGATTTTTTATTAAATTTTCCCTGTCTCAATGTCCCAGAAACCTATTACCTATTAAACCTATTACCCTGAAACCTATTAATGTCCTGTTAAATTATAACAACTCAAAATAAAAGAGAGGTTAAGGAAAACCTTACCTCTCTTTTATCTGGGCCGCAGTGGACTCGAACCACCGACCTCACCCTTATCAGGGGTGCGCTCTAACCACCTGAGCTAGCAGCCCGCAACCGTTGTCTATATTTTACTGTAAAAATGTACTGAATCAAGTCTTGTCCTTTTGCGGAGCCTTATCAGGGCCTCTCGAAAAACGATACTTAATCGTTTTTCTCGGCAGAGTGCTCTAACACCTGAGCTAGCAGCCCGCAACCATTATTTATATTCTATTGTAAAAATGTACTGAATCAAGTCTTGTCTTTTTGCGGAGCCTTATCAGGTCCTCTCGAAAAACGATACTCAATCGTTTTTCTCGGCAGAGTGCTCTATCCACCTGAGCTAGCAGCCCGCATATTCTTTTTTCAAAATGCTCCAACTTACTTACCTAAACTTAACAGGGGTTTATATATTCGCCGGAACATCCGCATGAATTAATGTACTATAAACATTTTTTAAAATCAAGCTTTTTTTATTACACAAAAATCGCCTCTTATAAAGAGGCGATTTACTATCTCTCCAAATCTCGGCAGCCATCCTAACAAGGTATCATGTTCTGGCAAAACCTTCATTATGATATTGCACTAATCTTGCCAAATACCATTGTTTTGCTTTTACTTCTTCAATGTTGTTTTTAATATCTTCAAGCTCTGCCAGAAGAACACTTAAATCCTTTCTGGGCAGAACCTGCCGCATTTGCTCCTCGACAGGAACATAGTTAACTTGCGGTTCGTCTTTTTCTATCCAGCCGGGCGAAAAACACCCGTTTTCAAAAATATCCTTCATATCCATAATCACGAGCCCTCAAAGTTTTCTAATCTTTTTGCGTAATAAATGAATGGAATAAATCCACTAAATCAAATTTTCCATATTTAAACGGGATAGGCTTCTCATCATATTCGCTGTCTGTCATCTTTTGCAAATCACACATCTGCTTATAACTCAAAGAATTAAAGTCAAAACTTGTCATTTCTGCATAATCTACCATCATTTCATCGGTATCGAGGATTTTTTTGTCTTTCATAACACACTCCTTTTGTGAATCTAAGTACATTTACTTATTCGGATGTGCCATCAAAAAACTTTAAATTTTCAATGTGATTTGTTACATATTTTTACATCTTCCCAAAAATTTAAGCCCCTGCTTTTGCAGAGGCTTGTTAACTTAAATTATAAATTTACCGTTTTCATAAATTAATTTATCATCGGCATAAATCTTTCCGCCGGTTTTCATATTCTTTATTAAATCCCAATGAAGTCCTGAAACATTTCTACCGCCGGTTTCCGGATAAGATGCCCCAACCGCCATATGAATTGCTCCGCCAATTTTTTCATCAAATAGAATATTTCCGGTAATATCCTGTATTTCATCGTTTGTACCTATTGCAATTTCGCCTATTCCGCGGGAGCCCTCATCCATATCAAGCATAGCATTTAAGTATTCTTCGCCTTTATCCGCCTTGGCTTTTACAACTTTGCCGTTTTCTATCCATAAATGGACTCCGTCAGCCTCATTGCCCCTGTAAATTTGCGGAAAATCAAAGTAAATTTCTCCGTTAATTCCGTTCTCTACAGGTGATGTGAAAACTTCTCCGTCAGGATAATTATTCTTTCCTGAACAGCTTATCCATTTCCGTCCTTCTACATTGAATGTAATGTCTGTTTTTTCGCCTGTTATATGGAGCATTTTTACCCCGTTAAGGTAATTTGCCCATTTGGTTTGTTTTTCATCAAGTTCTTTGAGCTTTTTAACCGGATCTTCCAAGTCCAAATAGCAGGACTTAAACAAAAATTCCGAATATTCATCAAAAGACATTTTGGCTTCCTGTGCCAGAGCATGGGTCGGAACATCTGCTATAACCCAGCTTGCGGTGCCGTCTGCAGAACGTTTCATCAGTAATTCAGAAAGCGGTTTAGTTGCTTTTCCGCGTCTTGCAAGCTTTTTAATATCTGCTTTAGCCAGATTTTTTGTGTTCATCGGGCCGCCTATAGATATAAATTTATCTATTTTTTCGTATTCAAGTTTTGTTATATCATCCACATAATCCAGCTGCTCATCAGAAGCGTATTTTAGGAAAATATCCGAAAAATCCTCAAACGAAGTCCTGAGTATCGGATGACCGCCGCGCTCAAGTACTCTTTTATAAACCGCCTTTACCAAATCTTTCGTATAAACGCTTGTACCTCTGATTTGGACGGTATCTCCTTTTTGAACATCGGTTGAATAATCAACAAGGACTTTTGCATATTTATCCCAAATAGTTTCCATATTTTTCTCCTTTCATCATAAAAACAGCCGGTAAGTATTTACCGGCTATAATCTTATATTTTAAATAACTTTAATACATCCGCTTATCAAATGATGTCGTTATTTATTCTTCACTTTCAAGCGATTCATGACCTGATTTATGAGTTTTCAACAAAACTCCTCTTTTTGATGTCTTGATAAATTCAATCATCTTTTCAATATATTCATTCATAGGAATTTCAGCTTTAATCTTTTCTATCGCCTGTGTTGTATTATATTCCTCGGAAATAAGAAGTTTAAACGCAAGGTTCATGTTATTTCTTATTTCCTGCGGAACTCCGCGGCGTTTAAGCGCAACAACATTCAAGCCGCGCGGAACAGGCGGTCTGCCTTCCCCTTTTGAATAAGGCAGGATATCCTGACGTGAAGCGGAGAAACCGCTTATAATTGCCATATCGCCAATTCTGATATTTTGATGGAATACACTCATGCCGCCGACAAATGCGCCAAAACCAACATGAACATGCCCGCCTAATGTAACAAGGTTTGCCAAAATCACCTGATCAGCAAGCACACAGTTATGAGCAATATGTGAACCAACCATAAGCAGACATTTGTTGCCTATTCTTGTGGTAAAATCTCCGCAAGCGGCGCCTCTGTGGATTGTTACGTTTTCTTTAATAATCGTATCATCGCCGATTACAACTTTTGTCGGCTCATTTTTATAACCCAAATCCTGAGGCTCTGAACCAATTGTAGCAAAAGGAGAAATAGTACATCTTTCACCTATTTCTGCGTGCTCAATGTATGCATTTGCAATAACGCGTGTTTTGCTGCCTATTTTTACATTTTCGCCTATAACAACGTAAGGCCCTATAATTGCATCATCCGCAATTTGTGCAGAAGGATGAATTATTGCTGTTTTATCAATCATTTTCTTCTCCTCTTAACTGTAACAATAGATTGATTATAGTACAAATAAGCCCCTGGCTCAATATTTTAATAAAATTTTAATTTAAGTTAAATCTTTATCGAAATATCCGACTATAAATTTTATATGTTTTATTGCTTCCTGATAAGTGAGTTTGATATTTATCTGGCGTCTGTGGTCAAAAAGTTCGATTATATCGTTGTTTTTGTCTACTTTTTGTAAACTGTAGCAATGCACATTACTCAAATATTTATAAAAACCGAAGGCGGTTCCGAATACGAAGCTGCTGTCGGGATTTTCACTTATTTCATCAAAAAGATTTTTTGCGCTGTTTTCTTTTGATTTCAAATTTAAACTTATGCCGTTTTCGTTTAGGTTTATAGGTTTTTTTCCGGTGAACATCTCAAAAAAACCTGATGGTTTGTTGAATTCAAATCTTTCGTGGCATTTTGCAAGCCTGCATATCCACGGCTTTTTGGATGGATAGTCTTTAAGGAGTTTGTTCATTGCAGCTTCAAGAGCTTTAATAATCGGATTGTGCGGGAATTTCGAGTCTATAGGTATCGGGTTAAAATACTTATCCATATAAATCAAATCATCAGATTCTTTTTGCGTAATAAAATAATCCTTATTTTGTCCGTTTATATTCCGAAATTTTATACGAAAGCCGTCAGCTGTATGCGCAATATTTTCTGACAAAATTTTTCTGCCGTTTGGGCTTTTTGTGAGTGCACCGACAGCTGATACAAGGTAACAGTCTTGAAAATATTGTATTGAATGTTTGAGGGTATGTATTTCTTCTAATCCTATGGGTTTCACATTTACAGTATAGCACGTGAATAAAAAATTGCTTTATTTTATATACTTAACCTCAGGCCGAATTGGAGCCCGACACCGTTTCTGCCGCCGTTTCTTATCATTGTTTCAAAAAATCCGGTTAATCTTTCGCCCCAGCGTTTTTGTATCCCTACTCCGTATTGGACATACGGCTTAACGGAAAGCTCCGGTAAAAAAACGTCGTTTGCCTGAAATTTTGTATCGTCAATAATATTCCACACAAAAGATACGCATATATAAGGCTGAAGAAACTTTTTAAAATTTCCGATAAGTTTTATCTGCGGCTCAATATGTATTGCGTGAAGCGGGTCGGCATTTATATGTACATTTGCATCTGTTGTGTAGTTAAAAGTGTTTATAAATGAATATGACATGAGCAAACTTGGCTGGATTATTAATTTATTTTCAAGCGTTTTGAAGTTGTATCCTGTTTTTTGAGCTATGCCAGTATTAAACATTCCGAAATTATCGTTTCCGAAATACGTTGAAGCTTCTGCAGCGTTAGCACCGGCGTTTGCTGTCCAGGCAGTAAAAAAGTTGCCTTTGTAAAATACCGCATCTACTCCTAACAGTCCGCCGTTATTATATATGCTGTTCCCGTTATATGCCTGGTGAGAACCGTTATATGAGGCGTATGCACCATAAAGGGTATACCAGCCGTGTTTTAATTTTTCCAGATTACTTTCAACGCCGAATAAGCTGCCGTAACTTACGTTAGAAACTTTAGGGCTGTTGTCAAGCGGAACTTTTTCGAAAAATGCATAAGGTTTAAACCAAACTCCTCTCCGTTCTTCCGGCATGATAATCGGTGAAAACACAAATTGTCCCGCTGCGGCTGTTTTATTTTTGTATTGCAGTCCCTGATAGAACTCTTGCGGGGTAATCATTACCATATCAAGGTTTGAAAAAACATTTTTATATGTTTCCAGTTGTGTAAGATATCCGGCAAGTTGTGCCGCTACTGCGGGGGCATAAATACTTGAGTTAAAACCGCTGCGGTTAAAATCAAAATTTCCGTCAGAAGAATTGTAACTTACCTGGTAATTATAAATAGGGGTATCAATCGTTGTGCTATTGTAGCGAACATAATCTTTTAAGACCGAATTTGCAAAGGGAATTGAAAAATCTACTCCGGTGGGAGCTCCCTGTATTGCAAGGTTCTGTACAAATAATTCTCCGCTGCCGTTTATGGAATTTGCGGCAACGGTATCCATAATTTTGGTATTAAGATTCATATCTGCAAAAATATTTGTAGTGCCGTCAAGATTTAGATTTCCGAAGTTAATACTGTCTATATAGCTATTTTGCATGTTGAAGTTAACATTATTTGAAAAATTGGAATTTTGCGCATTAAAATAACTGCTGGCTGCAAGCAGATTTATTGTACCTCCATTAAAATTAAAATCGCCGGTATAATTTTTGTTTTGTCCGCCGAGATTTAAAACCCCGCTGTCATTTTTATTCAGGGTTCCGCTTCCGGAAATCCCGCTTAAAATATTTATTGTATCTGCTGCATTAAAGTCAATTGTTCCGTCAGCGGTATTATAAATATCGTTCAATCCTGTGTCATCGGTATTATTTTGAAAAGTTCCGTTTTCTATAGACAGCAGATTGTTGTTATAAATTGCACCTCCTTTGCCTTCACCTGTAGAGGATTTGCTGCTGTTGTTTTCAAATGTTGAATTTTTTATTGTAAGTACGGTATTTCCGTTGTTATAAATGGCTCCGCCTTCGGAACTTTCAAAAGCATTGACAGAGTTATTTGTAAAATTTGAGTTTTCAATTGTCATATCGGAACGGTTGAAAATAGCGGCGCCTTTTCCGGTTTGTGTTTCTGATGAAATATAGTTATTATTAAATGTTGTGTTAAGTATTTGCGCAGAACTTGAGGCTGAACCGGAACTGCTGTTTAAATCATTATACAGTGCTGCACCTTCACCTGTTTCTGTAGTGTTGATGTGATTTCCGTCAAACTTACAGTTTTCCAGTGTTATGGAAGAACGATTGAATATTGCTCCGCCGCGGCCTTCTTCTGAAACTGAGGTTAAGTAATTATCCGTTATATTCGTGTTTGTAATAATTGTTGTACTGTTTTCATCGTTATAAATTGCACCGCCGGTGGGAACGTAATTAGTGTTAACGTAGTTGCCGGATATGGTTGAATTGTCTATTGTAAGAGTTTGCAGATTGTATATCGCTCCGCCCATTCCGATTGTGTTTGTACCCTCGGCATAGTTGTTATTTATTGTACTGTTTGTAATATTCATTGTGCCAAGGTTGTATATTGCTCCGCCCTCCAAAAAATAGTTTTCCCCGTTAAGGACGCGGTTGCTTTCAAGAGTGGTATTGTTTATATCAATAGTCCCGTTGTTAAAAATTGCGCCTGCCTGTGCGATTACCGACCCTTCTGCGTAGTTGTTCCGGATGATACTGTTATTTATATTCATATATGTAGGATTAGTTGTCTGGTAACCGTTTGCGATAGCTCCGCCGTAGGCTGAGGCACCGTTTGCATAGTTATCATCAAACAGAGCATTATTTATATCAATACTTCCGCCGCTTAAATTATATAACGCCCCTCCGACCCCGAAGTTAAATCCTGCGGCATCTACAAAATTCCCGGAAAATGCAGATTCCGTAATATGTAAATCCCCTCCGCTGTTATAAATTGCACCGGCAAATGAAGAACGATTGTATGTTTGACCTTTACAGTCAATCATGCGCATTCTGTTAAAATTACTTTCCTGATTAAGCACAAAACCTGCAAAGGTATTATTCCCGTCCAGTGAATGGTTATTTCCCTCAAATGTTATGTCAAGTCCGTAAAAATTATATCCGATGGATTCATCTGATGATAGATCATCTATAATATCCAAAGTATCCCCGCTTACAGGGTGGGAGTTTATGAGCTCGGAAAATGTACTTACCTGAATATCATTTGCATTTACTTCTGTTGATATGGAAAAGCAAATTATTAAAATGAATAATCTTTTTAAATACTGCATAAGATTATATTTATTATTCTTATACAAATTTTTCCATTAGTATGTCGGGTAGATTTTTTATAATTATTTTATATAAACTGTTTCAAAACGATATGCTTCAAAAGTTTTTGAAAAATAATCAGGAGCTAGACCTGCTTTCATTTTTAGTGAATTTAAAAACTCTTTCTTATCCGGAAGCTGTTCCCATACCGATGGAAGATATACCGCCTGATAATTTCCGTCTTTTATAATTATACCGTCTTTATACGGCTGAATTTGGTTAAGCAAATCATCTTCATCTTTAAATGTCATTGGTTTCGGTGTAGAAAGAAGTGATACCGCTATTTGTAAATCAGGTATTTCATCTTTTGTAACCGGGTTAAAACGAGGGTCGTTAAATGCCGCATTTTGCGCATTTATTACAATATCTTCAATAAGGCTTCTGTGAGCAATGATTGAGCCTATGCAGCCTCTCAGCATATCATGTTTTTCCAGGGTCACAAAACTTGCACCGGCCTCGGCAAATACCTGCGGAAATTTTATTTCAATTTGATCTTTTTCAAATTGTGATTTTATACTTGTTCTGCACAAATCAAGAATAAAATCCGAATAGTATTCTTTCAGAAAATTATTTTTTTCTCCTTCATACATAAACCAGGCTCCGTAGCCTACAACACCGGATTTGTCGCCTGTTACCGCAGAAGAATTTGTCATATCAATTCTTATCATTGAAGAGTTATTTTTGTTAGCAAATTGTATCAGGCCGAGAATACCTGTTGCGCCGCAGGCGAGCTGGTGGCTGAAATTATTTGCGGTGCCGGTTTCGATTAAGTTGGCCGTATAATTATCTATTTTCAGGGCATCTTCATGTTTTAAAAAGTGGCTTAAATCGGATGAAATTACAAAACCGTTTTCCGAATTTTGATAGTAATATGAAATTATTTCTTCAATTTTATCAGGAGTTTCATTTCCGATAAGTACGGGGATAATTTTTACATCCTCAAAAACAGATTGAATTATCGGCACCTGAATTTCCAGAGAATGCTCGGGAGCTATCGCATCATCATTGTAATTTGCACCGAATTTTTCAATTAATTCCGTATTTATTTGTTTATTAATCCCGATTTTTCCAAGCGGAGTTTCCCAGAAATCATAACTGGTTGCGGCAATTCCGCTAAACCCGACACGATGCGCCGGTGCAAATATAAAAAGATTTTTTAAATTTCTGTTAAGCTGGCTTATTCCTTCATAAGCAAGACGTCCCGAGTAAATAAGTCCGGCATGCGGAACTATAACCGCGCGAGCGGGAATTTTGTACGTATTTTTACTCTGTGCCGCAAACTCTTCTATTTGCCGCTTTAACTCTTCTCTGTCTGCCGTATAGAATGTACCTGCAACGGATGGTTGTTTTATTTTTTCCATAAAAGTATTATAATACTTTTTATGAATTATCAAAACATTCTAAAGGATGATAAAATTCAATGCACTGTATGTCCGCGTGAATGTGTTTTGTCTGCCGGACAGGAAGGTTTTTGTCATGTCAGAAAAAATTCGGAAGGAAAAATTACTCTCGCGTCATACGGGTATAATACGGGGCTTGCAATTGATCCGGTTGAAAAAAAGCCTCTCTATCAGTTTTATCCTGCCTCTCCGGTCTTATCATTTGGCACATTGGGATGTAATATGGGCTGCCTGTTTTGCCAGAACTGGCAGACTACAAAAACAAAAGCCGATATCAGGCTTTTAAATAAAACTTCCCCTGATGAAATTGTCCGGATTGCGAAAAATTATAACTGTAAAAGTGTTGCATTTACCTATAATGACCCGATTATATTTTTTGAATACGCAATTGATACCGCGAAATTGTGCCGTGAAGAGGGGATAAAGACAATAGCTGTAACCTCGGGTTTTATGAACCCTGAACCGGCAGAAGAATTTTTTAAATATATGGATGGTGCAAATATTGATTTGAAAGGCTTTAGCGAACAATTTTATAAAAAGAACTGTCTTGCCCATATTGAGCCGGTACTCAATACAATAAAATATGCGGTGAATGAAACTGATTGCTGGGTAGAGCTTACGACAATGCTTATAGAAGGCGAAAACGATTCTGATGAAATGATAAAGCGTGAGTGCGAATGGATTTTAACCAATTTGGGAGATTGTGTTCCTTTGCATTTCAGCGCATTTTTCCCGCGTTACAAATTTTCCGACAGAAAGCATACGGAATTATCTACACTTTTGAGAGCCTATTCTATAGCCAGGGATGCCGGATTAAAATACGTTTATACCGGAAATTTGACGAATATCGAAACGTCTGCTACTTATTGTAAAAGCTGTAACCGCCCTGTTATTGTCAGGAACGGTTACGAGCTTATTGAATATAACCTTAGCGAAGAAGGAAAATGTATCTTCTGCAATACCGTCTGTGACGGAAGATATTAGACAATCTCCGCATCTTCAAGAGTAAAACCTTCTAAAGAACCGGTTTTTGTTTGAATACACAGAACAAGCAGTTCTGCATCAGAATTGTTATCAACAGAACGTTTTGCATCCGGTGAAACTCTTACAATACTTCCTTCTTTCAGATTAATTTCGTTGTCATCTATATGCATAATCCCCTGGCCGGCAAGTACAATATAGATTTCTTCATTGTTTTTGTGTTTATGCAAAAAAGGTGCCTTTGTGTTTGCAGGGATGGAAGTTATTGAAATTTCCGCTCCCGTAAGTTTCAGCAGGTCATGCAGAAAAACTTTTCCTTCGCTTACCATCTTTAATTCTTTGTTTTCCATTGCAAAATCTTTTATTTCTCTAAATGTTCCTATATCGGCCTTGTTAAAATTAACTCCGGATTCTATTCCGCAAGCCTGTTTGTGATTTTTTTCAAATTCAAATTGTGTGTTCATCATAGCCTCACTTTCTTTGTTTTGTTCGATATCTAACTATTAGGGTAAAAAATTTTACTCTAAATTTTTATTAATTTTTTCAAGGATTTTGTGTAAAGTTTCACCTTCTTTTTCTGAAATATCTGTAAATACAAGATTATTCAGTTTTTTGGAAATATCTTCAAATACAGGTTTTAGGTCAAGTCCCTTTTTTGTCAGGGTAATATATGTTACTCGGCTGTCCTGTGAAGATTTTTCACGCTTTACATAGCCGATTTTTTCGAGCTTGTCAACCAAAACGGTCAGAGTTGCTTTGGTCCTGCGGATATTTGCGGCAAGTTCTTTCATTGTACATTTGTGAGATTTAAAAAGTACTGCCATAATATCGCCGTGCGACGGCACGATACCTGTAATCCCGCTTGTTTCAAGTTCTTTGCATATAAATTTATTCGCATTTTCTCTTATTCTTGAGATAAGTGAAATTGTATCCTGATCCATATTTGTATTATAGTTCGATATCTAACTTTTGTCAAGTGTTTTTATCTGAAAATTACAAATTATTTTGAAAAATGTGTTATAATATAGATAGAGTTTAGATGTTTTGGATACGCGGGTATGATTGATTACGATAATCTTCTAAAAAAAATTCCTAAGGTGCGAAAAATCCTTGATGACGGTTCAGAGGAAGTTATTTATCATTATACAAAGCCGGAAAAGCTTTTGAGTCTTTTGGAATCCGGAACTTTGCGTTTTTCCAATGCACTTTATCTAAACGATAAAGACGAGGTAACTTATTCTTATAAACTCATTGTGGAACTAATTGATGAGCGCTCGGACTTAAATCCGGTATTATTTGACAGAATAAGGGAACATTTTTTCGGTAAATATACGAACATAATCAACGGAGATGATAATTTTAATTACAAATATGAGTATTATACAGTATCTTTTTCGACCGAGAGCGATAATCTGACCTTATGGAATAATTACGCGAAAGGCCAGAGTTATACCGGGTATAATGTCGGTTTTTGTAAAAATGCGCTTATTGCCGATATGGAGAAAAAAGGATTTTCTTCTGTATACGGCAACATAATTTATGAGCGAAAAGTTCAAATTACGATATTGAATTTAATATTCAATAAGTGGAACAAAGAATTTGAAAAAGCCTTGAAATCAAAAAAAGTTCAAAAGAAAGCGGATTCGGAGGTTTTGTTAAAAATTTTGTTTGAACTTATTGATATTTTGGGTGTAATAAGCTTGTTCTTTAAAAATCCGCATTTCAAAGATGAAAAGGAATACAGGATTATATTTATAAACAGCTTTGGCAACGAAAATTCAAAGCCGACAAAGATTTGCGAGAAAAACGGTCTTTTTATTCCGTATATTGAGTACAAATTTCTCAAAAAAACCGTAAATTCAATAAATATCGGCCCTACTTTAGATGAAAACATTTTCTACACAAGCACTTGCAGAATGCTTTCGAATTTCGGATATGGAAACAAGGCTATAAATCGCTCAAAAATTCCTCTCAGATACTAAAAAATAATACGTTTATATTATTAAATCGTAATTAAAAGAATATATAATATTTGCATGAGTGTGCAAATTTTGGCTGAATATCTTGAATATTTGGAGGTCGAAAAAGGACTTTCCGAAAATACCGTTGATGCCTATCGCCGTGATTTGAGCGATTTTTGGGATTTTTGCACCTCAAAGGGCGTTCCTAATCTTGAAGATGTTTCCAGGAATAATATAAGTTCTTATATTTTGTATCTTCATGAAAAACGGTATTCTTCCACAAGTATTATGCGCAAAATTGCCTCTATGCGCGGATTTTTCAAATGGCTTTGTGCAAACGATAAATGCAAAACCGACCCTACACTCACAATTGAACAGCCAAAATTGCCGAAACGTTTGCCAAAAGTAATTTCTGTTAAAGAAATCGAAGATATTTTAAACCAAAATTTAACCTGTATGCAAAAAGTCATAATTGAATTACTGTACGGCTGCGGGTTGAGAGTGTCGGAACTTTCCGAACTTGATATTTCAAACATAAACATCAAATCAAAATATCTGCAATGCCTCGGAAAAGGTTCCAAAGAAAGGATAGTGCCGCTTGGGAGCAAGGCCGTGGCGGCTTTGAAAAAATATCTTCCGCAAAGAGAATTTATAATAAAGAAATATAATCTTAATGAAAAGCATTTGCTTGTGACAGATGACGGGCGTGAGATTAACCGCCAGGATATCTATACTTTTGTGCATGAGCAAGGGAAAAAAATTCACAAAACTATTTCTCCGCACACTCTAAGACATAGTTTTGCGACGCATTTGCTTGAAAACGGAGCTGATTTGAGAGTTGTTCAGGAGCTTTTGGGTCATAGCGACGTTTCCACTACGCAATTGTACACTCATATAAGCAAAAAACGTCTGAAAGATGTTTATTTTGCTATTAATAATGACGGATAAACTTAATGTTAGAAATATTTTTAACAGGAATAAAACCCGATTCGGGCGTAACATTTATAACTGGCGGGCTTGCTGCGACAATGCAGAGCCTCGGGTATTCTACTGCGGTTTATCTGCCCGCCCAAACGGGAACTATGCTCAGAAACGGATATATTCAGGCGCCGGATTTCCTTTTTATAAAGCATATGGATAAAAATATTATGACCTACTGTTCTTATCTATATAAAAACCGGACATTGAGTCTTGAAGTTTTTGAGAAAGAAAAATTGTATATGGACAGAAATGTGATATTTCAGGATTATATGGCTGTCGCGCAGCAGTTTGAATGTCTGCTTGTAAACGGGCATTCAAATATGGATACCCCGATAGAAAAGAAATTTACCGAAGAAGAACTTATTCATGCAATGAATATCCCGCTTGTTCTGGTCGCATCTTTGAGAAATACCACTATAGATGAAATTCTTGAATATTTGTGCGGTATACGTTCCAAATTGCTGAATTTGCGCGGAATTATTATAAACGAATGTCCTATAAGAAGCCTTGATTATGATGTAAGAGATATTCAAAAAACAATAGAACTCCGTACAGGCTATCCTGTTTTGGGTATAATTCCGCGCCTTATGTTACGCGGTTTAAAACCCGAGGACTGGATAGAATATGTGCTTGCCTGTACAGATGTAGAAGCGATTTTTGATATCAAAATTGAAAAACTTAGTTCTTAGATTATTTGTTAAATGCTTCTCTTATAGAATTGTTATAATCCGGGCGTAAAATACCTTTTTCCGTAATTATTCCGGTAATAAGTTCATGAGGAGTTACGTCAAATCCCGGGTTGATAACGTTAACTTCCGGGGCGCATATTATTTTGCCGTTAATATGTGTAACTTCTTCTCTTGAACGTTCTTCAATTACGATTTCGTCGCCTGTTTTTATGCTTATGTCAATTGTGGAAAGCGGTGCCGCAATATAAAACGGTATATTATGGTATTTTGCCGCAATTGCTACCGTATAAGTCCCGATTTTGTTTGCGGTATCACCGTTTGCAGCAATTCTGTCCGCACCGACTACAACCATATCTATCATTCCTTTTTTCATAAAATATGAACACATTCCGTCCGTGATGAGTGTTGTCGGAATGCCGTCCATTGTAAGTTCAAGTGTTGTAATTCTTGCCCCCTGCTGCCTTGGGCGGGTTTCATCCGCAAAAACCTGTATGGTTTTATCTTTGGCAAATGCTGATCTTACAACTCCGAGTGCCGTGCCGTATCCGACTGTCGCAAGAGCTCCGGCATTGCAGTGTGTAAGTATTGAGGCCCCTTTTGGAACAACTTCCGCACCGTAATCTCCTATTTTTTTGTTTATCTCAATATCTTCGTTCTCAAGTTTTATACCGTTTTGTTTGAGTTCTTCTATTATTCCGGCAATATCTGATTTTGAGTTTTTTATAATATCTTTTTGTTTTTCCACGGCCCACATCAAATTTACTGCCGTAGGACGGGATGTTGCCATATAATCAGCTTTTTCAAGAAGTTTTTTTACGAATTCATCTCTTGATAAGTTTTCTTTTGCAAGTTCCATTGCATATAAAACAACTCCATGTGCTCCGGCAATACCGATTGCAGGGGCTCCCCTTACTATCATAGTTCTTATGGCATCAAACATCTGCTGGCCTGTTGTTATATCAACATACTTAAATTCATACGGCACAACCGTTTGATCTACCATTCTTGAACAGTTATCTATCCATTGGATTGTTCTTATTTTTGAAATAAATTCGCTCATTTTTTCTCCGTTATTCTTTATTCTGCATATTTTCTATAAATCCGGAAACATAGTAAGTCAAAAAGCCGGTAAATGCATTAATTGTAGCACTTAATATTCCCATAAACAGTGTTACCAAAATGATAATCCATAAACTGGAATTGTTCAGCGCAAGTGCTACTCCGTAATTTACGTAATATTTGAATATTTTTAATAAAATTATTACCAGCGGCATATATATTATTGAGAATCCAATAAATGACAGAAACCCGATAATACTTCCGATAATTGCACTTTCAGGTGCCGAATCCAGCTTTAATAATCCGGCTTTAAGCAAAAATCCCATTTCGATTACTGCTGCAAAACAGATTAAAATGAAAAACACCCATCCGCCTATAAAAGGAACCAGTGTCAAAAAGCCGGCAATAATGCCGATAAATATGCTCATTAAAGTAATTAATTTTATTAGTGAAATATTCATAATACCCACCTGTTTCTTATATGGATATTAGCACAATAAAAACTTAAATGCATTATTTTTTTAAATGTTTAATTTCAGCTTTTAAAGATTTCACATCAACGGAATTTCTTGATTGTTCGGCAATTTGTTTTATTTTCTCTTTATATTCGCTCATTATATTACTTAGCCGTTCGGTTTTTGTATTTATATAATAAAGCTTTTGATCGCATTCTTCACAGGACAAGGCTTCATCAGGCAAAACATCTCTAAGCTTTAAAGGATGCGAGTGTGAAAAATTGCGTTCTTTTGCTGGTATTCCGTAAGGAATATCCAGTGTTTGCGCAGCTTTAAATGCCTCATTATAATCCTGTATTGTTTTGTAGTCTTTTTTCACAAATTCAAGGGCTGCCGAAGGATCCATTTGATAAAGAGTTTTGAATCGTTCAATTTCTTCCGGATATGCTTTATTTATGAGCAGATTATTAATAAGTACGATTTTTTTATCTGCAATTTGTTGTTGTTCTGCCGGTTCGTTTCCTTTAAGAATTTTTAGATAGGATTTTCTTAACTTTCTCAATTCCAGCCATTCTTTGTCTTTGGCAAGGTTCGCAAGTTTTTGTTTTATTATTTTTGTTTGTTCGGTTTTATGTTGGATTAGCCGGGTTTGAAGACTTGTTCTGTTGGATTGCATTTCCATCAGCATTGCATTAATTTGCCCGATTGTTTTAAATTTATATTCCGGACTCATGTTTTCAAGTTCTTCAAAAAGTTTTTGGCGAATGGGTTCTCTTTTCTCTACAAAATTATTCCGGATTTTGTTTTTTAGTTTAATTATCTCTACAATATTAACTGAACCTTTATCGTTTTTATTTGCTTTGTTTCCGGACAAATGTGATTTAATGATAGCCGCAGTGATTCCAAGAACAGCCAGTCCGCCCAATGAATATAAAAGCATGTTTTGTTGTGATTTCTTATCCGGAACAGAGGATTTCGTATCACCCGTTTTTTGCTCTTGTTTGGCTGCAGGTGGCATGATATAGGAATACCGGTTTAAATTGAAGTTTGTTTGTAATGTTTGTGTCATGACTTTATAATCTGCCGGATGTTTTAAAACGCGTAAATATATTTTTTTGCGTTTTATTTTATGGAGAATTTATCTATAATAAATACCTGAGTTTCTCCGCCTGCCAAATTCGTCACAATTTTACCTTTATTTATAAATGGTATATTTTTTAAGACAATCGGCATAACGGCGGTTTCTTTTGTAATTTTAGGTACGGAGATTTTAACATTATTATATGATTCTCTGAAATTTAAATTCCCTATTACGATAACAGTCTGACTGCTGTTTGTTGCGGTATAAGCGAATACAGACGGTTCGGATGTTTTTAGGAATTTAAAAGTTCCGTCTTTAAGAATGTTTTTTACTATGGTTTTGCACTCATTTGCTTTAATAAATTCCTTCTGTAATTCGAAATCTTTTCCGCCCGGCTTTCTTGAGAAATTAAATATATCAATTTTCCCTCTGTGGGCAAAATAGTATTCATCATCGGTATAAGTTTTCTTTGCTTTTTGGTTAGCCCAGAAATAAATATACTTATCTCCCGTGTCAAATCCGTCCACGAAATATGAATTGAGAGGTAATGTAGCATTGAGCCACATAATCATACGGCTGTATTCTCTTCCTTTTTCAAGTATAGGGCTTAATTCGTCATGCGTGGTAAAGCTTCCGATTACACTTTTAGGTTCTTTGAGTTTTTTCTCAAGTGAAAGGTTAAGGTTAACCTGTGCCTGAAGTTCTTTTGCGGTTTTCCAGTTTTTTAGGTTAAAATAACTGCCGTAATATCCGTCAAAACCTGCTTCAAGAAGCTTATCATAAGGTGTGTACACGGCTTTTGGAGAAACAGGATCTTTCCATGAATCGGAAGATTCTGCAAGCCATAAAAATTCTTTGTCGTGTTTCCTTGAATAATCTATTAATTCTTTCCAAAATTTTGCAGGTTTGCTATGAGCAACGTCAACTCTTATACCGTCAACTCCAAGCCCCATCACAAAATCAACATATCTTTTGTAAACTCTTAAAACATCAGGGTTAATGTTGTTCTCATTCCCTGCATCCAGCAGTCTTACATCTGTCCAATCAGCAGGAACAACCGGCTGGCCGGAAGCGTCTTTTACAAAAAGTTCCGGACTTTGAAGGAAAAGATCATACGAACCGCAGGCAGGAACATCCATTATAACGGAAATTCCTCTATCGTGTGCAGCCTGAATGAATTTTCTTGCCTGTTCTTCCAGCGGAATGTCAACTGAGCTGCTTTTAAGCTGAGGGTTAAGTGAATCAAATCCCGCGGCGGCATACAAAGAACCTGCTGTTCCTAATGCTTTTGTTTTACCTACCGGAGTAACAGGCAGCAAATGCAGCGCAGTAATACCTTCGGCTTTTAATTCATCTAATCTGTCTATTGCGTTTATAAAGTTTCCGCTTTCTTCTCCGGCTTCAAAATCTATTATTCCGTTGCCGTCTTTATCTTTTGCGTTGAATGTACGTATGTTTATTGCGTAAATTACACTTGAATTGTTCAAAAATTCGCTTCGCAGATTGTTAACCCAAACGTCTTTTGCGTTAACCTGCATAGAGGTAAATAAAACTAACGATGCAATAACCAAAAATTTTTTCATACACATTCCTTCCCTTTTAGAAAAATCATAGCAAATAATCCGGTTGATGGCAAGTTACATGGTATAATTGGTTTATGATAAAAAATGTGTATATTCATATCCCGTTTTGCAGGCAGAAATGTAATTACTGTTCTTTTGTATCTTTTCCTCGGTCGGAAAAAATACCGGAATATGTTCATGCTCTGAAAGATGAAATCAATTATTTTTATAAAGGTGAAGTTTTAAATACTCTCTATTTTGGCGGAGGAACTCCCTCGCTTTTGAGAATAGAAGATTTTAAAGAAATCACGGATTTATTGAACATCTCAAAATCTACAGAATTTACCGTGGAGGTCAATCCGGAAACTGTTAATAAAAAGTATCTCGAGGACTTGAAAAATCTTGGCGTAAACAGATTAAGTTTCGGCTGTCAGACTTTTAATAAAGAAATATTACAAATAATTGGCAGAAAACATTCTCCGCAGCAGGTTGTGGAATGTGTACAAAATGCACAAGATGCCGGATTTGAAAATATTAGTCTTGATTTTATATACGGGCTTCCGTTGCAGACTGTTGAAGATTTTGAGGCTGATTTAGAGAAGGCTGTAAGTCTGGATATCCGGCATGTTTCTCTTTACGGGCTCAAAATTGATAAGGGCTGCTATTTTTATTCGCATCTGCCTGAAAATCTTCCTGATGAAGATGCTCAGGCAGATATGTATTTAAAGGCAATAGATGTTCTTACAAAGAACAATTTTGTGCATTATGAAATAAGTAATTTTGCCGTTGAAGGTTTTGAATCGAAGCATAACTTAAACTATTGGGATAACAATACCTATTATGGATTTGGCACCGGAGCGCATGGTTATGACGGTCATGTCAGATATAATAATAATCTTACTCTCGGCGGATATATTGCAAATCCGAAAAAGCATGCCCAAGAAATTATTCTTACTGAACAGCAGAAGCTGGAAGAAGAGATTTTTCTCGGGTTCAGAAAAATGTGCGGTATAGATATAAATGAAATAAATAAAAAATTTTCAATAGATTTTGAGGATATGTATAAGCCGGTTATAGAGAAATATTTATCTTACGAATATTTGATAAAAACTTCTTCCGGATATAAGTTATCGGATGCCGGAATTCTTATCAGCAATGTGATATTGGCTGATTTTATATAATAAAAAGCCCCTTAAATTTATAAGGAGCTTATTTGTATTTGATACATATATGTTTGTTTATTCTTTTATTATAATACAATAAAATTATTTTGCAACACCTTCTGTAACTTGTTCAGTAGCTTCGCCTGCAGTAGCTGCAGCTTGCCCTGTAGCCTGTTCTGTAGCTTGTTCTGCTGCTTCTCCGGCAGCTTGACTTGCTTTTTTAGAGCCTCTGTTTGCTATTTTTGAAATAATTTTATCGTCAATAAATTGGCCTGGTTTTACAATTGCCTTTTTGCACCATGCAAAGAAGCCTTTAGCTTCAGGAAGAAGCCATTTGTCGCCTTTCCATTTGAACATGCCGTATGAAGCTCCAAGAAGAACAACTATTGCACCGGCAATTTTACCGATTGTTTTTCCAATGCTGCTTTTTTTAGGTTCATCAGCAAGGGCTTCTGCTTCTTTTGAAATTTCTACTTTATCACCTTCCGGTTCTGCTGCTGCAAATTTGCCCGGAGCACTGATATCAATACCTTCACCACGAAAATATACTTTTGGACTGCTAAACGAAATAGGACTTAAACTCATGGAAAAACCTCCTTTTATTTACACACCATGTACTAATGAAAAAACGACTCACATTTTAATTTTGTCTAAAAATTGAATAAAATACAATAATTGTTACAAAAATTTACAAAAATTTTGGAATAATTTAAAACTATGTGTACTCTATATTATTAGAAGGAGAAATAGGGATATGGAAAATAAAAATATTATTTTAATTGATGAACAGGAAAGAGAAGATGCAAGAGCGCTTACGCAGAGTTTTGCAAGGGCTGATGTAAAAAGCAGAGCTTATATAAATGCTCTTGGTGCGCGTGTCCTTTTGAAATATTTTGAGCAGAATAATATTTCAAAAGAGCGTACGTATAATCTGCATAGTGTCAGAAAAATTCTTGAAGAATTTGATATTTCCGATATTGAACTTTCAAATATCCATATTGATGTGAGAGTGATATTTGATGAAAACCAAATTTTTATCCCTAAAACTCATTTTGAATATAACCTCCTTCCTGATATTTACGTTGTGCTTAAGCTTGCAAAAGATCACAGTAATACGGAATTTTTAGGATTTTTTGAGCCAAAGCTTATTAACAAAAATAATGCTAACGATAAATACTATTTCATAGAAAAAGAAAAATTATCTTCCCCGGTTGACCTAAAGAATTATATCGAAAATTTCAAAAACGGGAAGTCAAAAAATTATTCGGAAGAAGATATAAGTCATGCCGAATTTTTGATGATATCAATGGCTGATCATAATGTCAGCGAAGAAGATAAAAAAACTCTTTTAAATTACCTTGTTAACAGTGCTGATTTAAGAGATGAGTTTATTGAGTTTGAAAATTTTGAAATGTTGTCTTACCAGGCTTCAAACATTGTCGGGCTCGAATTACCTGCTAATAAAGATAATGTTGACATTGCTTCCGAAGAAGTCCCGTCGGATATTGCAGATGATATGCTTGCGGCTTCCGAAACTGACTTGTTGACGGAAGCTGATATTGTTGAAGAACCGGTAGATAATACGGGTAGTTCTGAAGATATGATAAAAGGTGCGGCGGTTCTCGGTGCGGAAATTGCAGGTACTGCAATGGCGAGTGCTGCACTTGCCGGAGCGGAAGAAGCTGCCGATACAACTTCAAACATTGTAAATGCAGCAGCAAATGTTGCCAATAATGTTTCAGAAGCTATTGATATGGCGTCAAGCATTCAGAATATGGCAGAACAAGTATTTGCCGATAAAGACTTAACTATGCCGGAGCTGCCGCAGGACTTGAATTTAGAGAATATTGCTCCTGCAGATATTAGTGATATTTCTTTGGATGAACAGCAGACAGATGTTCCGGAACAAGCTATACAGGCACAGGAGCAGGAAGAAACTGCGGAAAGCGGCATAATGCCTGAAAATAAAGCTCCGGAAAATTCTTCTGCGGAAGCTATTGCACCTGCACCTTCAGACGAGATATCATTAAATGACTTTGTTGCGGCAAATGAAAATCAGGAACCGGCTTCAAATGAAATTTCCGGAGATTTGCCTTCGGATGAAATGTCTTTAGATGATTTTGTAAATGCTAACGAAGAGCCGCAAATGGCTTCTCCGCAAGATGATTTAAATAATAGTCTTAATGAATTATTTAGCGATTATGCTCAGGAAACAGATAACAGTGTCCAAAATTCCTCTGATGATTTGATTTTTTCAAATCCGGATGATTTAGTTTTTGAAAATTCAAATGACGACGGTGCAATAAGTTTTACTAATAATGATTACGGCGATGATTTGGTTTTTGAAAATTCTGATGACGGATATGGTGATTATTCTGATCACAGACATTCTCCGCATCCGCTTGCTGTCGGCATGCATACTCCGATTAGCGAAGCAACGGAATTAACATCATTGGAAGATATAAAAAACGGTAATATTCCTAAAGCTGTTACTCCGCCGCCTGCAACAGAAGATCAGATGGAAACTATGGGAATGGAAGAGTTTCATAATCTTGTGAAAAATTATGTTCCTCCTGAAATTAAAGACGAATCTGAAACTATCAGTTTTGATAATGTTGGCGGATCTTCTGCTATACAAATGTCAGCAAGTACGGAAGATACTTCTGCCTCAAAAGATTTGTCTGAATTTACAACTTTGCCTGACACTGTCGCGAAACCTGAAGTTAACACTGTGACTGAATCAGATCCGTATGTGGAAGAATTACCGGGCATTGAGGCTAATCATGGAATGCAGGCTAGTGTTAATGAATTGACCTCAGATGATTTTGTGGAAGAAATGCCTGATACAACAAATGTGTCACCTGCTATGGAGCATGCGGATGAATTAACTTCAGACGATTTTGTGGCTGAAATGCCTGATGCAACAAATGTGTCACCTGCTATGGAGCATGCGGATGAATTAACTTCAGACGATTTTGTGGCCGAAATGCCTGATACAACAAATGTGTCACCTGCTATGGAGCATGCGGATGAATTAACTTCAGACGATTTTGTGGCCGAAATGCCTGATGCAACAAATGTGTCACCTGCTATGGAGCATGCGGATGAATTAACTTCAGACGATTTTGTGGCTGAAATGCCTGATGCAACAAATGTGTCACCTGCTATGGAGCATGCGGATGAATTAACTTCAGATGATTTTGTGGCTGA
>CALUWA010000004.1 GCA_944324365.1 Candidatus Gastranaerophilales bacterium | reverse complement strand
GGAGCAATCTTAACCGAGTATTAAATCGTCCCCCACCCTGACCCTCCCCGAGTTGGGGAGGGAACAATATAGTTTACTTGGATTACTTCGCTGACGCTCAATGCCTAAATGTTATTTGAGCTTTCAGCTCAAATAACACTTAATTACTTTGTTGCTAAGAATAATCCTTTTTTATGCTAGAATAAAAGTATAATTATTAAGAGGGATTAGAAAGTTATGGATAAATTTTATTTAACAACAGCAATTGACTACGTAAACGGTGCCCCGCATATCGGACACGCTTACGAAAAGATTTTAACTGATATTATTGCAAGACATTTTTCGCAAAGAACAGATAATATGTATTTTTTAACCGGCACAGATGAACACGGAATTAAAATCCAAAAAACTGCCGCGGCAAAAGGTATTACCCCAAAAGAACTTTGTGATGCTAATGCCCAAAAATTTAAAGATGCCTGGAAGGCTCTGGATATTAATTACAACAGATTTATAAGAACAACAGATGAAGACCATAAAAAAATTGTTCAAAAAATCTTTAAAAAACTTGTTGAAAACGGCGATATCTATAAACATTCTTATCAGGGTTTGTATTGTTCAGGCTGCGAATGCTTTTTGAATGAAAAAGATTTGACAGAAGACGGACTTTGTCCTGACCACCTTAAAAAACCGGAAGTTGTAAGCGAAGAAAACTATTTCTTTAAACTTACAAAATACAAAGATGCAATAATCAAGCATATTAAAGAAAATCCGGATTTTATAGTCCCGGCATTCAGGGCGAATGAAGTTTTAAACCAGTTGGAAGATATTCAAGACATATCTGTTTCCCGCGCAAAATCAAACGTACAATGGGGTATAGATGTTTTGGACGATCCGGAACAGTCAATATATGTTTGGATTGATGCTCTTTCAAACTACATTACGGCACTTGGCTATGATGACGAAAATCCTTCCGAGATGTTTAAAACTTATTGGCCTGCTGATGTTCAGGTTATCGGTAAAGACATTTTGAAGTTCCATAGTATTTATTGGCCTGCAATTTTGCTGGCTTTGGGTCTGCCTTTGCCAAAACATATCTATGCACACGGCTGGATTACTATTGACGAGTCAAAGATGTCAAAATCTTTGGGAAATGTAATTTCTCCGACGGCTGTATTAGAGGCGTTTAATCTTGAGCATCCGGATGCTTTCAGATACTATATGGCAACTTCTGCTCCTTGCGGAAAAGACGGCAACTATTCAGATGATGATTTTAAAGAAAAAGTTAACGCGCATCTTGCCAATTCTATGGGAAACCTTTTAAACAGAACACTTTCTATGCTGGTTAAGTATTTTGACGGCGAAGTTAAAGAAGAGTTTTTCGTAAATGCAGAAGCTGAACGGATTAAAGGTTCTTATGCACTTCTTAAGCAGGCTTTAGGCAAAATTAAAGTTGTTGAAAACCACTTTAACCATTTTGAAATTGCGGAAGCTGCCCAGGAAATTATCTCTATTGTTGATGCTGCGAACAAATACGTAACAGATAACGCACCTTGGACACTTGCCAAAGAAGAAAAAATGACAGAATGCGGCGAAGTTTTGACAACTGTATTGAATGTTATGTGCATAATATCTGCCCTGATTTATCCGTATTGCCCGAATATTGCGGCAAATATGGCAAAACAATTGTCATTTGATATCACCAAAAAACTGGATGATATAACAGAATGTGAAATCAAAGCAGGTAAATTGATTACAAAAGAAGAAATTCATCCGGTATTTTTGCGTGTAGACAGTGAGCTTGCTGACAAAAGTACAAAAAAATAATAAAAAATAATAAAAGACTTGAAAAAACAAAAAAATACGTTATAATAAAAATATAGGGTGGCTGTCCCCGTAAGACAGCCGTCACAGACCCTATAGTAATGACGCAAATATTAATAAAATGTGTCCTATGATGACTAGGGCGCATTTTATTTTGTACTTAATCTGCTCAATCACATTATCACCTCCTTTCCACCAATATCACAGTTATGTCTGATGTGTAGTCGGAGGCAATCGGATCCGCCCTATATTTAAAATAATAATAGCATATATCCAAAAGTTATGCAATAAAATACGGAAATATTATTAATAAACAAAGAATGGTTTTATATTAAAAAAGCACTTCAATCATTGTTTTGAAGTGCTTTTTCCTTTCTTTAACAAGCTTTATTTAGCTTTCAACATATTCTCTTAAGCGTTTGCTTCTATTCGGGTGACGAAGCTTTCTTAACGCTTTTGCTTCGATTTGTCTGATACGTTCACGAGTTACGCCGAATAACTGTCCGACTTCTTCCAAAGTTCTCTGGCGTCCGTCATCCATACCGAAACGTAATCTCAAAACGTCACGTTCTCTTGGAGATAATGTGCACAAAACTTCTGCCAAATCTTCTCTCAAAAGTTCTGATGCAACTGTTTTGATAGGTGCATCTGCTTCTTTATCTTCGATAAAATCACCAAGACGGGAATCTTCTTCTTTTCCGATAGGTGTTTCAAGAGAAAGCGGTTCCTGTGCAATTTTAATAATTTCACGAAGTTTCGGGATAGAAACGTTCATTTCAATTGCAAGTTCATCTTCGGTTGGTTTTCTTGACAATTCCTGTGCTAATCTTCTTGTAACTTTTTTCAATTTATTAATTGTTTCAACCATATGAACAGGTATTCTGATAGTTCTTGCCTGATCGGCAATTGCTCTTGTAATAGCCTGTCTAATCCACCATGTCGCATATGTAGAGAATTTAAAACCTCTTTCGTGATCAAATTTTTCGGCTGCACGGATAAGACCAAGATTACCTTCCTGGATTAAGTCTAAAAACAGCATTCCGCGCCCTACGTATTTTTTAGCGATACTTACAACCAAACGCAGGTTAGCCTGAACAAGTTTACGTTTTGCAATAGCACCAGGTGTTCCGCCTTCAAGAATTTTTCTTGCAAGTTCAATTTCTTCATTTGCGGAAAGAAGTTTAATTCTTCCGATTTCTCTTAAATAAAGTCTTACCGGATCATCAACGGCAATACCTTTCGGAACTTCAATATCAGATGAATTCATTTCATCATCATGGCTGCCCATCATATAGATATCATCCAAGTTGATTTTTGAACCCATTTTTTCTGTAACTATATCTTCAATATTGTCGGTACTAATGTCCATGTTCATATAATTGATACCGTCAGCTTCGGCATCAAGGTTTGCATCCTCATTCAAATCACTCAAATTCATTGTGTCATCATCTAAAACACTTACGATTGAGGAGTTAGGTTGTCTTTTTTTAGTCATTAATTTTCTCCGATTTTATTCTGTTATTAATCTTATCTCTAAGCTGCATTTGAATTTTTAGGGCTTCTGTATCATCTTCATCTGCATTTTTATATAAATTCCGCATCTTCTCTTTTTCCTCTTCCCACCTGCAGCGTTGAATTCTTCTGATATTTTCCTCAATAACGCTTTTAAAATCTTCAGGCGAGAGATTTGTGAACGTTTCGGCTATACCGGTTAAATCCGTCAAAACTTGCTGTATTTCAGGGTTTTCAATATACGCCGTGTACAATTGTTCAATTAATTCCTTTACATTATTTACGGTACATATTAATTTGTCAATTGTATATTTTACATTTATTAACGTTTCATCTGAAAAGTGCGAATCATCAATCATTTCACCTATTTGAGCAAATGTGAAAGGACTGTCGTTTACCAAAAAAACACTCAATAAATTTTTTTGCGCTTTTTCTGAAACTGATACATTTTTTGTTACAATTTTTTTAATCTCCTGCTGAGGCACAGCGTTTAAACTACTGACGGAAGCGAGCTTTGCCACTTCGTTTTCCAGAGCTTTTTCGTCTATATTAAGTGCATCTGCGACCATTTTTATGTATTCACTGCGGATAATTTCGTTATGAATTTCAGCCAATACAGGGAGAAAATCTTTTATATATTTTGATTTTTCCTGAGGTGTTTTGTATTCTTTTTTGTGTTTCAAAAAGCTGTTAACCTGAAAATCCAAAAGCAGCGGTGCATTTTGAACAATTTTTTTGAAACTTTCTGCTCCGACAGTTCTTATAAATTCATCCGGGTCTTTGCCTTCCGGCGGCGATATAACTCTTATTTCACAAGAATATTTGTCATCCGATGTTGAAATATAACTTTCGTCAAACTGCTTTATGTCGCCCAGTCCTTCAAAAGCTTCTTTAATTATTGTTGCGCCGCGGCTGGTAGCTTTTTGACCGGCCGAATCGGTATCAAATGACAGATAAATCCTTCTTGATTTTGTATAACGGGAAAGAAGCTTGACGTGTTCCGAAGTTAATGCGGTTCCACAGGCCGCAACAGCATTTTCTATTCCGTGGGCTTGTGCGGAAATTACATCAAAATATCCTTCCATTAAAATTACGCCGTCCTCTTGTTTTATGGCATCTTTTGCGGTGTACAGCCCGTATAAAAGCTTACTTTTGTTATATATCAAGGAATCCGATGAGTTTAAGTATTTCGGGGTTTGATCCTTATAAAGTGCGCGTGCTCCGAAAGCAACATAATCCCCGTTTTCGTTCTGAATTGGGATAATTATCCGCCCGCGAAAACGGTCAATGTATCCGTGGCCTTCTTTTGAAGGCAAAATTAATCCCGCCTTTTCCAAAACTTCGTTTGAAAAATCTTTTTTCAAAATGTCATACAAAGTTGTATAAGCTCTTGGTGCAATCCCGAGAGTAAATTTATCAATAATTTCTCTTGAGATAGAGCGGTTTGTAAGATAATCATTTGCGGCTTTAATCTCCTCTGAATGATGATTTATAAGCAAGTCATGATAAAATACGGCTGCTTTTTCACAAGCTGTCATCATATCATTTTTTAAATCTTTTGATATATTTTGTTTTTGGAAATGTGCAGGCATTTCAATATCAAATTGCTGTGCCAAATCTTTTATCAAATCCATAAACTCTATGTTTTTGGTTTTCATAATAAAAGAAAGGGCATCCCCGCCTGCTCCGCAGCCAAAACATTTGTAAATTCCAAGCTGCGGATTTACGGAAAACGAAGGTGTTTTTTCTTTATGAAACGGACATAAACCCCAGTAACGACCGCCGTTTTTCTTTAAGATAACCTGTTCGGAAACGACATCAACTATATTAAGTCTGCTTTTTATTTCTGCTATAACTTCTTCTAAGGTTCTTGTCATAATTCACCCTAACTACATTTTATCATTAAAAAAACTTATTAGCAAAAATAAAACCTCCTGTATTTAGAGGATATTTGTTAACCCGGAGCAAAATAAAAATAAAAAATAAAGCAGCTCATAAGCCGTGTTCTGTTTCTAGATAATCATCTGTCTTGTATTGAAATTACTTTCAATCTCTAGCGATTTTTCGGAAGTGGGCGGACACCTCGTAGCCTTCCGGTCAATCTTGCATCCGATTGGGGGTTGCCTAGCCGGTATTTCTCAATACCGCTGGTGATGCTCTTACCTCACCGTTGCACCATCGCCTGTGATTATGTTTAATCCATCGGCAGTATGTTTTCTGTGGTCCTATCCACCGGCTCACGCCGTCCGGAGTTTCTCCGGCAATCTGTCCTTGGATGCACGGACTTTCCTCACCCGTATGGGCGCGATTATCCGGCTGCTTTATTTGTCTTAAAAGTTAGCACAAAAAGCTCTATCTTGCAAGAAATCCTAATTATTTAAACTATGTATAGGAGCAGGCATTCTGCCGCCGCGATTTACAAAACCGGCTGACGACAAATTGTTTACCGGAATAACAGGAGCTTCCCCAAGCAGACCGCCAAAATAAATTTTATCACCGACATTTTTGCCAACGGCAGGAATTAATCTTACGGCTGTTGTCTTTTTGTTTATCATACCGATAGCCATTTCATCCGCGATTATTCCGGCAATGGTGCTCGCAGGTGTATCACCCGGTATTGCTATCATATCAAGCCCGACGGAGCAAACACACGTCATAGCTTCAAGTTTGTCAAAAGTTAAACAACCTTTTGTTGCAGCCTCAATCATGCCGGCATCTTCTGAAACCGGAATAAAAGCGCCCGAAAGCCCGCCTACATGCGAGCTTGCCATAATCCCGCCTTTTTTAACTGCATCGTTAAGCATCGCAAGTGCCGCAGTTGTTCCGTGAGCTCCGGCATGTTCCAAGCCCATTGCCTGAAATATTCCTGCAACACTGTCGCCTTCGGCAGGGGTCGGCGCAAGCGATAAATCAACAACACCAAAAGGAATATCGAGTTTTTTCGCCAGTTTTCTGCCGACAAGCTCTCCCGTCGATGTAATTTTATAAGCAATTTTTTTGATTGTATTTGCAACTTCGCTTAAATCCGCATCTTTTGGCATGTTTTCAATCGCGGCTCTCACGACTCCCGGGCCTGAAACCCCAACGTTAAGTGCACATTCAGGCTCTCCAAACCCGCAGTATGCCCCTGCCATAAAAGGATTGTCGCTTGCAGAATTACAGAAGCATACGAGTTTTGCAGCTCCTATGCTGTCGCGCTCTTTTGTCAATTCAGCCGCTTTTTTCATAATTTCAGCCATTTTTAAAACAGCGTCCATATTTATCCCGGCTTTTGATGTTGCAAGGTTAACGGAAGAACACAGTCTTTCGGTTTGTGCTAAAGCTTCCGGAATACTTTCCATTAAAAGCTTATCGCCCTTTGTGCAGCCTTTTTCCACAAGTGCCGAAAACCCGCCGATAAAATTTACGCCGACTTCCATAGCGGCTTTATCCAGTGTTTTGGCAATTTTTACGTAATCCGGATTTGTACATGCTTCTCCGATTAGAGAAATCGGAGTTACTGCTATTCTTTTGTTTATTATAGGAATGGAATATTCATTTTCTAATTCATTTGCGTATTTTACCAAATTAGCCGCATATTTTTTTATTTTGTTATAAATATTTTCGCAAACAACATCAACATCGGGATGAATACAATCCCTGAGGCTCAATGCTAAAGTTACAGTCCTGATATCAAGATTGTGAAGCTTTATCATATTAATTGTTTCTAAAATATAATTTTCGTTAATCCCCGCCAAAATTTAACCCGAACACTCTTGAGAGGCTCTTTCCTTTCACTCTTAATTTTAATTCTACACGTCTGCTTTTTGCGTAATCTTCTTTCCCGTTTGCATCCAAAACAGGCTCGGAGAAGGATTTACCTTCAACAACCAAAATTTTTCTCAAAGTCGGAGCATTCTTTTTGTCGTATTTTGTTTTTAACATATACTCCTGAACAGCGCCCGCACGCTGCAAGCTAAGTTCCATGTTTTTAGAAAATTGTTCTTCCGGAGTTTTTGCGTTAACAAACATCTGTGAATCGGTATGCCCCTGAACAACTATACTTTGTACGTTCTCATACAAAATAGGGTTTGCAAAAATTGTATTAATATAAATAGGGACAAACTTGTCCAAAAACTGTTTTCCTTTAGGGGAAAGCTGATAACTTCCAACTTCAAATAATTGCAGTTCTGAAATTTTAACATTTCCGGTAAGCTTATCAATCTCAGCATCAATATCAGCTTCTTTTAACTGTTCCGCAATCTGTTCGGAAGCCTTCATCTGATTTTGCTGGAGTTCTATAGTTTCCTGGGTAAATCCTGTCATTGCAAGAACAAACAAAGTCATAAAGATAATAGCCAAGCCCAGCAGCAAGTCTGACATTGTTGTCCAGAAGATATTTCCGTTATCTTCTATATCGAAATTTTTCTTTTTTCCGTAAATACCCAAGCTGTTTCTCCGTTAAAATAGTTCGTCAACATCATCTTTTTTGTTGGATTTTGCAACTTCTTTCATTTGTTTGTTCAGCAAATTCATTCCGTAGATAAGGTTTTCCAGGTAAGGAACAAGGTTTCCTGCAATTCCGGAATTAAGCGCAATTTTGAAGTTATCCGGCAACTCTCCGATAAGATGCTGTAATGCGTTATTCTGAATTTTTGTTTCTTTCAGCAATTCAAGCAGGAATTTTTCCGATGAAATGTTGTCGAATAATTTTGCTATACGATCCTGAACTGCATAGAGAGGTTTTTTACACAAAACGTTATATGATAGTTTTTCTACGATAATAAAAATCAGAGAAGAACCTACCGCAAATACTGATACCAAAGCCGCTACCTGCATTGAACTCATCAAACCGGCAACAGATAAAATTGTTTGTTCTTGTGATGAAAAATCAATTTTTCCGAATGCAATTGCAATGTTTAAAAAGGTAAACAACGGACCGCAGCCTGTTAATATTGTGGCTACGGACTGAATAAATTTGTAATTAAATTTTGATGTAATAAGTGACTCTTCATCAAAGAAATACAACGGATCAACTGTTGTTTGAATATTTTGAACTGTTGTTGAAACTTCTTTATAAGTAAGGTTATTATTTTGTCCTTTTAACGGAATAGATTCCGAGAATACAAGAGTGTTTTTAAACTCCAGCCACGCAGCCGATACATACGGGTTATATGACATCCACTCATCTATTTCTTTAAATCTGAAATTCAAATCAGTTTTTTTAAAATTACTGATAAACATATAGAATAATTTTAAATTTTTACTTACGTACAGATATTTGCTTACACAAAAAATTAAAGAGCATAAAAATAGCGTAAGTACCAACAAAATAGGGATATCAGTAAATATATGCATCCAGTTCATAAAATCTCTCCATTCCTAAAAAAGATTGTAGCAAATTTTGTATAACCGGTCAAGTTAGCTCGTTAATGTTACATAACCCATGTTATCGGAATATGTCTATTTCTTTTCTTTTGTTTGCGAGGCAAAAGAAAAGAAATAGACGAAAGAAAAGAAAACACGCAAACGTTCCCAGCATTTCGCTGACGCTCAATGCCAAAATATTATTTGAGCAAAGCTCAAATTCTTTCAGGGCTCACTATCGCACTTCGTGCACGTTCGCCTGACTCACACCAGGCGTCATTGCGAGCGATAGCGAAGCAATCCAGGAAATGAGATTGCGGACAAACCTTTGGTTTTCCGCGATGACATGTGGCTGGTGGAATGCACCAAAATATGTCATCGCGCACTTGTTGCGCGATCTATGGATTGCTTCGTCGCAAGCTCCTCGCAATGACGTGAAATGCGTTGCGTTGTCCTTAGCAGCGCTTAACGATTTCGTTTGCGAAGCAAACGGAACGTACGTCCATTCGGTCAAAGCGATGCCGCAGGCATCGCAGATATCTTTTGCGGGTTTTTCTCTTTGCCTTCTTTTGCAGTTGAGAGCTTTGCTCGAAACGTGCAAAATGGCTTCACTCTTTCTTTCGGTCGTGAACGGTTCATTTTCTCTGCTTGGTTGTTCGCGTATTACGAGTTCCAGAGCATTGCCCTTCGGCAACGCTCTTCACTCTACGCTCACAATCCGCTTTTTTCTTCGCAACAAAAAAGAGAAAATGAACAAATAATTTACATAACTTATGTATGTGTTCGATAGATGCACATAACATGGGTTATGTAACTAATTATTTGACATGCATAACAATGGCGCAAAAAGTCTTATTATAAGTTCCCTCCCCAACTTGGGGAAGGAGTTTATAATAACTCATTTACTTAATTACTTTTTTGCGGACTGTGCCGTTAACAACACCACGGCCTGTGCTTCTATTGCAAGCCCCTGCCCGACAGAATCCATTTTTTCTTTTGTTTTTGCCTTTATTGAAATCCTATCCGGTTCTGTTTCAAGGATATTACTTAAAACTTCTTTCATTTTTGGAATATAAGGCATCATTTTTGGCTGCTGCGCAATAATATTACTGTCAAGATTTTCTATTATATAACCATGCTGCTTAATAAGTGCATACACATGTTCTAATAAAACTGTGCTGTCGGCATCTTTATATTTAGGATCCGTATCGGGAAACAATGTTCCGATATCCGCAAGTGCTAAAGCTCCGAGCATTGCATCTATAATGGCATGTATAAGCACATCTGCATCTGAATGCCCGAGAAGTCCTTTTTCATGTGTAATTTTAACCCCGCCTATTATTAAATCTCTTCCGGCAGCCAGCTGGTGTATATCGTATCCTGTTCCTATTCTGTACATGTTTTCTCCTGTTCTTTACGGCATTTTACTTTCGGGCATTCGGGCTCTGC
Source organism: Candidatus Gastranaerophilales bacterium (assembly GCA_944324365.1). Lineage (GTDB taxonomy): Bacteria > Cyanobacteriota > Vampirovibrionia > Gastranaerophilales > Gastranaerophilaceae > UBA1221. The sequence goes on along the minus strand of CALUWA010000004.1, from coordinate 124,756 downwards.
ATGTATTGAAACAGTACAGTTTCCAAGTTCCTTTGTTATACTTTCTTCAATATCGTCACAAATATCGTGACATTCAAGTATAGTCATATTTTCCGGAAACAATAAAACCATTTCGATATCCCTTGACGGGCCAACCTGTCGTGCTTTTAAATTTTTATAACCTAAAATTCCTTTGTCATTAAATGTATTTATTATGCTTTCAATATGTTCCAAATCTTCTTTTGGCAGCGAGCCGTCAAGGAGATTATTTAAAGTTGTTTTGGAAATTGTAAAACCGGCTTTAAAAATAAATATAGCAACAATAATGGCTATTATCGGGTCTAATATATACAATCCGGTTAATTTTATCAATACCAAACCTATAAGCACCCCGAGTGAAGAATAAATATCAGTCCGCAAATGTTCTCCGTCTGCATATAACGAAACCGAATTTGAATCTTTAGCCACTTTGAATAAATAAGAGCTGACCAGAAAATTTGCAACAACAGCAATCCCCATTACGATTATGCCAAGAGTCGGTTCTGTTTCAGCAGTTGTATGCCAGAATAATTTTTTGCCGGCTTCAAATACAATATAAAATGAAGCTACAATAATAAGTCCGCCCTCAATAAATCCCGACATATCTTCATATTTTCCATGCCCAAAAGGATGTTCGGCATCAGCAGGTCTTGAAGATCTTATAACAGAAAAAAATGTTAAAACAGAAGCCAAACAGTCACTCAAAGAATGTATTGCTTCGGAAATTATACTAATGCTTCCGGAAATTATTCCCGCTATAAATTTTAGTATAATTATTACGGTATTTGAAAATATTGATAATCCCGCTGCCAGTTTTTTTTCTGTATTTATATCCATAAATCCTGCCCTGTTCAATTATTTTTGCATATGAAAATTATTTTGTCAAAGAAGTTCATTTCTTATTTTTGTTTTTTCTTCTTTTGGAATTCTCAATGATTCGCAAATTTTTCTGACAGATTTAATTTTTATTTCCTGATTTTGTAAAGTTTTTATGTAAGGACGACTTTTATCCGGATAATTGATATAACATATTGACATTGCCCATGCTGCACCCATTTTAGCGTAATAGCCTTCATGTGAAACCGCATGAATTAACTTTAATACTTTTTCTATATATTCATCGTTTATAAAATAGCTGAGCATCATTACAAGTGCAAAACGAACTTCATATTCCTTGTCGGAAGTGGTAAGCGGCTCAATAAAATTCCAAACAAGCGCTTGGTTTTCTTTTGTAAATTTTAATCCGCCGCAAAACGTGTCGCAAACCGCCCAGTTATCAATTTTATGCAAAAATTTTTTTATTCTTTTTAATTTTTGTTCCGGCGGCTCTTTTATCAGCCCAATAAGCATGCCCTGAAGCATAATTCCTTCTATATATTCACAGGCATGGCTCAAAAAGCTTTCATAATCTTGCTTTACAAGACTTTTGGCATATTTTCTTAACTTTGGTATCCTAATTCCCAAAACATTATTAACACCGGGTAAAAGTGATGAAGAAAATTCTTTATATGCTTCTTCTTTTTCAGCCAAAAGCCAATCTCTGACTTGTTTTACTATTAAATCTTCCATACTCCCTTTTCCGAAAAAGAAAGTCTTGTTGTTACACAAGACTTATAAATATACATTTACCCCACACATGTTATATCATGAAAATTAATTTTTGTCAACAATTATTATACTTAAAATGCCTTGTTGGCGATTTAAACGGTTTAAAAAATATAATGAAACTACGACAGGCGGCGTTTTTTAATAAGGAGTAAAAGCGGAATTACAATAAGGCAAAGCATTCCAAAAATTCTGAATGCGTCCATAAATGCCCAAAGTGTAGACTGCTGAATTAACTGTCTGTAAAGAGTATACTGTCCCATATAATTTGCAACAGACGGATGTGCGTACTGAGATAAAGCTGCTGCTGTATTTTGTAATCTTTCGACAAAATTTTGATTTAACTCGTTTAAATGTCCAACCATCATCACCTGGTGAACCTGGGCAAATCTTGTGAGCATTGTTGCGACAAGTGATGTTCCGATTGCACTGCCTATGTTTTTTAACAAATTTTGAATGCCGGAAGCATTTGTCATTTGAGAATTATGCAAGGTATCCATTGAAAGGTTCATAATCGGTACCATTGCAAGTCCCATACCTACACCCATTATATAATTTGGGATTGCAATATTCATACTCGAAATTTGCAGATTTAATGATCCGAAAATCAAACTTGATATTCCTAAAAACAATAATCCTGTCATAGCCAGAAGTCTTTCATCAACTTTGTTTGAAATCAATGCACACAGAACCATCGCAGTCATACTGCCGAAACCTCGCGGCATCATGGCAGCACCGCTTAAAAAAGCAGTATACCCGAGCATGCTTTGCAAAAATTGCGGAAGAATTGCCAAAGAGGCATATAATACAGCCTGAATAACTACCTGTATAACTGTCCCGGCAGAATAGTTTCTGTCTTTGAATACACTTAAGTCTATCAGTGTATTTTTTCTTGTAAGCTGCGAATGGAAAAACAATATACAAGCGATTACAGAAACCGCAGATGTCCAGCAAATCCACGGTTCGTTAAACCAATCTTCGTTATTACCCTTATCAAGAACGGTCTGCAAGGTTACAAGCCAGATTGTGAGGTAAAAAAAGCCCAGTTTATCAATTGTTACACCCTTTTGCCTTCTTGCATAAGGTGGATCCTCTATAAGTTTCTGTGACAGTATTGCCGCAAAACATCCGAACGGTACATTTATAAAAAATATCCAAGGCCATGTCCAGTTATCGGTAATCCATCCGCCCAGAACCGGTCCTACTATAGGAGCTAAAATTACCCCCATGCCAAAAATTGACATTGCAACTCCACGTTGTTCTTTCGGAAAACTTTCCAAAATAATTGCTTGAGATATCGGCAGAATTCCGCCGCCGCCAAACCCCTGTAATATTCTTGCCAATATCATAAATTCAAGGTTTGTTGCCATACCGCAAAGCATTGATGCGATTGTAAACATCATAATACTTATGATAAAAAAGTTTTTTCGGCCGCAAACTTTGCTGAACCAATCAACTGCCGGAATAACTATGCCCGCTGCAATAAGATAACTTGTCAGAATCCACATAGATTCATCTCTTGTCGCTGAAAAACTTCCTGCCATATGCGGCAAGGCTACGTTCCCTATTGTTCCGTCAAGTACGTATATAAATACAGATAACATGACGGGTATAATCATTATCCACGGACTTATCGACGGTTTCCATTCCGAGATATCTGTGCTGGTTTCAATTGTTTCTGGCATGTTTTATTATATTTTATACTATCCGTTTACTTTCTTCTCACTCTTTAATAAAAACATAAACGGAATTAAAATAAAACATGCAATAGCAAAAACTTTAAAAGTTGTCATATATGCGCATAAAGTTGACTGCTGAATAAGCTGGTTATAAAGCATCTTTCCAGCCATATATGTTGCATTCAAACTGTCACCTGCAAGGTGAATAAATGAACTTGCATATGAACTTAGTCTTTCCTGGAATACAGTGTTTGTATCATGCAATGCCTTGACTAAACCATTCTGGTGAACTTGCGAAAATCTTGAAATCATAGTCGCTACAAGAGAAGTTCCGATAGCACCGCCTATGGTTTTCAACAAATTCTGGAATCCTGATGCATTTGTCATCTGATCATTTCTCAAGGTTATACAAGACAACGTTGTAATAGGCATCATTGTAAATACAAGTCCGACACCGAAAACAAAGTTAGGAATAACGATATTCATCATACTAATTTGCAAATTAAGTTCACTAAGCATCCAGCCGCCTGCACCAAGACATGTTAATCCGATTATGCCGTAAGTTTTGTAAGATATCTTGCCGCCAAGTCCGCCAAAAATTGCCAGAGCCGTAAATGCCCCAAGACCTCTCGGCATAATCGCAACCCCACTTGTAAATGCATCATATCCCATCATATTCTGGAGCATTTGCGGTAATATTGCAAGCGAAGCAAGTAATACAGCATTAATTAAAATCAGCATAACTGTTCCAAATAAAAAGTTTGCATCTTTAAGTACATTCAACTGAATTATAGGTTTTTTCCCTATTATTTGCGAAATAAAGAATAAAACACAACCGATCAAAGCAATTGCCGATAACCAGCAGATCCAAGGTGCGTTGAACCAGTCCGCATCATTACCTTTATCAAATACGATTTGTAACGGCACAAGCCATACGCACAACCATAAAAATCCGAATTTATCCAAATGGACATTCTTCTGTCTTCTTGCATAAGGAGGATCTTCAAGAAACATTTTTGCCAAAGCAATACAAAGAAATCCAAACGGAACGTTTATAAAGAAAATATACGGCCAAGACCAGTTCTCAGTAATATAACCGCCCATAACAGGGCCGAGAATAGGTGCAACAACAACTACAAGACCAAATACTGCCATAGCTTTATTTCTGGCTTCTCCGGTGAAACTTTCCATACAAACAGCTTGAGCCATCGGCATCAAGCAGCCACCGCCAAATCCCTGAAGAGCACGAGCGATTACTATCATACCAATTGAGTTTGCAACTCCGCACATAAATGATGCTATGGTAAAAATCAAAACCCCAAGCATAAAGAAGTTTTTTCTTCCGATAAATTTACAGAAAAAATCTATCATTGGAATTACAATACTGCTCGCCATAAGGTAACTGGTTAAAACCCAGATAGATTCCTGGTTTGATACGGAATATGTTCCGGCAATATGGGGCAGTGCTACGTTAGCAACGGTTTCATCCAATGCATACATAAATGTTGCAAGCATTACCGGTAATATTAAAAGCCATGGACTTCTGGATGGTTTCCATTCCTGTTGTCCTTGTGTATTAACTATTCCTTCACTCATTGATATATCCTTCTTTGGGGGAATTATAATGTACAGGAAGGATTATATCCTTCCTGTTTTTTGTTTATACTCTCTTCTTATCCCTTAATTCTTACTTTTGGTATAACTGACATTCCAGGTACTATATTATATTCATTAGGATCAATTTTTTCCGTAAATACGATTTTTACAGGAATTCTTTGTACAATTTTTACAAATGATCCAACAGCATTTTCCGGCGGGAACAAACTTGATTTTGCTCCTGAACTTCTTTGAATACTGTCAACTTTTCCTTTAAAAACTTTATTAGGATATGTATCTATCTTAATATCAACTTCCTGACCAGGTTTCATGTGTGTTAACTGATTTTCTTTATAGTTTGCAACAATCCAAACATCGTTCGGAACGATAACACACAAAGGAGCTCCGACATTAACATACATCCCTTTTTCAACACGTCTGTTGGAAATTGTGCCGGACTGAGGTGCATAAATTTTGGTATATTTAAGATCTTGAGCTGCTTCATCCATCAAAGCTTTCAATTCTTTCAAATCAGCATCTGCAACTTTGTTATCTTTATCAGAAAGTATTGCCTGATCTGCACTTGTTAAGTTTGCCTGTGCAGAATCATATTTTGCCTGAGCGGCATCAAGTGTTTGTTTTGAAACAGCACCTTGTGCATACAAATTTGTATATCTGTCTAAGTCTTTTTTAGCAACTTCTATATTTGTTTGGGATGCCGCATAATTTGCTTTGGCATTTTTTTGGTTAAGAAGCATTTTTTCATATCTTGCTTTTGCCTGTTCAAGTTTTATTTCATAATCTATCGGGTCTATTTCAGCAATCAAATCCCCTTCTTTTACAGGTTGGTTATCAGTAATATAAACCTTGATTATTTCTCCGCTAACTTTTGGTGCAACTGAAACTGTTGTCGTTTCAACATAAGCATCATCTGTTGATTGGTATTTCAAAACATCTATTATAAAAATAGTAAGTAATATCCCTACAATTACCAACACAACTGCTGTAATTGTTCTTTTTACACCTTTTCGTTTAGGTTGTGTTTCTGTAGTAGTTTCTTCTTTAATTTCAGTATTGTTTTCTTCCATTTTTCCCTCTGCTGTTATTTTACTTATATCTTATAATTATATATTCATTTCCACAACTTTTTCTAAGTCAAGCCTAAATCCTCTCAAAATTTCCTGAACTCTGTCGACTTCTTCAGGAGCAATTTTTTTTGTCACATTATCCATATAACTTTTAATTTTAATATTAATTGAATTTAATTCTTTAATTCCGTCTGGTGTTATTTCAAGTTTTTTAACTAATCTGTTATCTTTTGTGTCGATGACCCTTGTAACTAAATTTTTTTCTTCCAAGCAATTTAAAATACGCCCTGTGTTAGCACGATCTTTTATAATAAGTTTAGCAAGATCTCTTTGACAAATTCCGGGATTTATGGAAATCGTATCTAACGCAGCATATTCATCTTGCGAAATACGTATTTCCAACTTTTCAAATAGTTGCGCTGTTAAAATTCTCATCAATTTTGCCGTTTGTTCCAGCTCATAATGTATTGAATTTGTATAATGTAACTCTTTACATTTCATTATTTTTTCCTATAAGTGTTATAATTATAATTATTATTTTCTATATGTTGTAAAAAAAATATGTTGCATTTACAACAATAGTATGCTAACATATTATTGTTAAAAATGCAAGCAGATAATTATAAGGAAATTAAAAACGTGAAAAGGGTTATATCTATAGCATTGTTGGCAAGTTTAATCAGTATGAATTTCATGCCTGTACTTGCAGTTACAAATTCAGGTGAAAATTCAAAATCCCCGAAACAATTTAAAAGCATGGTTAAGAAAAGTAAAGACCCAAAATCTGATGATTACAAATATGCGTATGTAAATATGGCTTGGTGGGATAATTTTAATGACGCAAACTTAAGTGATTATATTAACAGAGCAATTGCAAATAACTACGATTTAAAAATGGCAACATTAGCAGTTGAAGAATATTATCAAAATACACGAGCCCAGTTTGCAAATGAATTACCTCAAATTGGTGCAGGTTTTGCCCCAAATTACACAAAGATGCCTGGTTCTGGCAGCTGGGATTGGGGTTTTGCAACGCCTGCTTATGTAAATTACGAACTTGATCTTTTCCTAAAGAACAGAGATAAAACAAAATCTGTTAAGAAACTTTACGAAGCTTCACAATTTGATGAACGTGCGGCATATATTTCTGTAGCGAGTGCTGTTGGAACTGCATATTTAAATATTGTAAGGCTGAACAAAATTATTGAACTGCAGAAGCAAATCGTTGATTTAAGACAGGATATTTATGATTTAATGCTTGTAAGCAATAAAGAAGGGCTTGTTTCTACTGCAGATACGGTGAAAGCGAATAAAGCTTTAGTTGCCGGACAGACAGATTTAATAGAACTGCAAAAACAGCATAAGCAGCTTCTCCATTCTTTTGCAGTTCTTATAGGCGAAAGTCCTGATAATATTGATGAACTTGCTTTTACACCATATGACAGTATTAATTTTACAGGCAATATACCGTCAGAAATTTCTTCCGATATTATTGATCAAAGACCGGACTATTTAAAAGCAGAAAAAATGGTTGAAAAAGCAGGTATTGATGTAAGAGTTGCAAAAAAAGAGTTTTTGCCGTCAATAAATTTAACCGGTTTGGCATTATTTAATGCATCGGAATTTGGCAGTGCTTGGTCTACCGGCAGTATGCTTGGATCTCTTGCTGCCGGATTAATGCTTCCAATATTTACCGGCGGTAAACGTGTTGCTAATTTGAGATTGAAAAAAGCAACTTACGAAAGAATTTTACAAGACTATTATAAAACTAATTTAACTGCTATTCAGGAAGTAAACGATGCACTTGTTGCCGTTAAGCTTGACAGAGAAAAAATGGCAGAAACACAAAAACAAGCTGACTTGGAAAGAACCGATTTTGATTACAACCAAAAAAGATACAATCAGGGAACAATTTCCAGACTTGATTTAATCCAGGTTCAGGAAAATCTGTTATCAATAGATAAGCTTGTTGCACAACAAAATATAGAATGCATGGTTGATTATATAGGATTATATAAATCAGTCGGCAGTAAATTATAGAACCTTAAAAAACACTTATACATAAATAATCATCACCTCTTTACTTATTTAAAGTAAAGCATGCCGGTAAAGTTAATTACCGGCTTTTATTTTGTAAATAAAATTTCACATCTTTATGATATAATACGCTTATGAAATATAGAGAAAACGTCAGGAATTTTTGTATAATAGCCCATATTGACCATGGAAAGTCTACCCTTGCGGATCGTTTGCTGGAAAAAACGGGTACGGTTGCCCAGCGTGATATGCAGGATCAGATTATGGATTCCATGGATATTGAGCGCGAACGCGGAATTACAATTAAGCTGAATACCGCAAGGATGAACTATACTGCAAAAAACGGTAAAAAATATGAGCTTAACTTAATAGATACTCCGGGACACGTGGATTTTTCATATGAAGTTTCACGTTCACTTGCAGCTTGTGAAGGTGCACTGCTTATAGTTGATTCAACCCAGGGTGTGGAAGCTCAGACGTTGGCGAACGTATATCTTGCCGCGGAGCAGAACCTTGAAATTATCCCTGTTATTAATAAAATTGATCTTCCTTCGGCAGATGTGGAAAGAGTTAAAGCAGAAATTGAAGAAGTTTTGGGAATTGACGCTTCATTGGCTATTCCTGTCAGCGCAAAGGCAGGGATAGGAATAGAGGATGTATTGGAAGCTATTGTTGATTTAATTCCGCCGCCGGTTGATACTACCGACAAACCTTTGAGAGCACTTGTATTTGACAGTGTTTACGACCAGTATCTCGGGACTTTATGCTTTTTTAAAGTTGTTGACGGAAAAATTAAGGTAGGGGATAAAGTTAAGTTTATGGCTTCCGGCAAAGAGTGTGAAGTTGTGGAACTTGGGTATCAGACGCCTATGAGAGTTTCTGTTAATGAATTAAAATGCGGAGATGTAGGATTTTTTGCAGGTTCCATAAAAGAACTCACAAGATTTGTCGGGGATACGATTACTACAGTTGAAAATCCGGCACAAGAGCCTTTGCCGGGTTACAAAGAAGCCCTTCCGATGGTATTTTCCGGGTTGTATCCGGTAGATAATGATGATTATCAGGATTTGAAAGAGGCTTTGGAAAAATTAAAACTGAATGACAGCAGTATTACATTTGAGCCGGAAACATCTTCGGCTTTGGGCTTTGGTTTTAGGTGCGGATTTTTGGGAATGCTGCACATGGAAATTGCCCAGGAAAGATTAGAAAGAGAATACGGCCTTTCTATTGTGACAACTGCTCCTTCAGTAGTATATAAGGTTTATAAAACAAACGGGGAAATGGTAGAAATTGATAACCCTGCAAATCTTCCGGCTCCGCAGTACCGTGATTATATTGAGGAGCCTTATGTAAAGGTTTCAATAATTACGCCTAACGATTATGTCGGAACATTAATGGATTTGGCGCAGACTAAACGCGGAATTTTCAAAAACATGTCTTATATCGACAAAATTCGCGCGGACTTGGAATATGAAATCCCGTTATCAGAGGTTATAACAGATTTTTATGACCAGTTAAAATCACGTACAAAGGGTTATGCAAGTATGGATTACGAGTTTTGCGACTATAAGCGCTCAAAACTTGTTAAGCTGGATATAATGCTTGCCGGTGAAGTTGTAGATGCACTTTCTGTTATATGCCATGAGGACAGTGCATTTTATATCGGTCAAAAATTAACCACAAAATTAAAAGAAATTATTCCGCGGCAGTTGTTTGAAGTTCCGATTCAGGCGGCAATCGGCGGCAGAGTAATAGCAAGAACAAATATTAAAGCAATGCGCAAAAACGTATTGGATAAATGTTACGGCGGTGATATTACAAGAAAACGCAAACTTCTTGAAAAACAGAAAAAAGGTAAAAAGCGTATGAAATCCGTCGGACGTGTGGAAGTTCCGCAGGAAGCGTTTATGGCAGTATTGAGCCTTAATGAAGAATAATTAGTTGCATAATTCATGATATGTGTATCTATCGACCACATACATAAGTTATGTAATTTATTGTTCACTTTCTCTGCTTGGTTGTTCGCGTATTACGAGTTACAGAGCATTGCCCTACGGCAACGCTCTTCACTCTACGCTCACAATCCGCTTTGCTTCGCAAATAAAGAGAAAGAAATGAACATAAACGGTACCTTTGCATCAAAAGAGGTAACGATAACATGAATTATGTAATTAATTACTCAACATATATAAATAACTTATTCACTTTATTAATCATTCATTAATAATTGTATAAATCTCTTCCAATCTTTTTTTATCGTGTAAATACCACCAGCCGATAAGAGTTTCAAACGCAGTTGCCTGACGATATTCTGTTTGGTTCTGACGGCGGCCGACAGGAATTGGAAGGTTACGCCCTCTGCGGGCGATATCAAGTTCTTCTTCCGTAAGCGAAGATTCTAATTGATGGAAAAGTTCCGCCTGGTAGGATGCTTTTACTTTTTCTGTTGTTAATTTATGGAGATTTTTTGCATTGTTAGTCATGCGGATAGTTTTTTCGCGGATTTTTATTTCCCAGACCGCGTCCCCGAGGTATGCATAATTTCTTAAGTTCATTTCTTCCATAACCCTAATTTAACATAAAAAACCGGCATTGTTGAATTTTAATTATATGCATGTAATAATAAGTTTACAGATTTTACAATATATAAGGAGAGTATATGAAGAAGAGAGTATTATTAATAGCGGGTTTGTGTCTTTTAATGACTGCTCCGACAGTATTTGCAGATGAGGGAGTATCCATTGAAACAGAAGTAACATCTTCAGCTGCAAATAAAGACGATTACTCTTCGCAATTGGTTGAAAAGATTAAACTGCAAAGACAGACTATTTATAACGCGTTGAATTTGACTCCCTGCCAATTAAAGCAGACTGAGCAAATTGAAGCTCGCCGATATGCTGCAATTGAACCTGAACTTAGTAAATTTTGTATTTTAAGAAAGAAAGTAAAAACTTTATCTTGTGAAAAAAATTGTGACAAAAAAGCAATCAATGCAGCAGAAAAAGATTTAAATCAAGTTAAGAAAAATATCAAAAATATTTCAAACAAATATGATAAAGAATTTAAAAGAATCCTGACTTCTGATCAAAAAGCAAAATACAATATGATAAGAAAACTTAAACGGGCAGACTTAAAAAAAGCCGAACAGGTATGCAAAAGAGGAGAGAAACCGTCTGACTTAAGACCTTTCGGACAACCGATTTCGCAGGCTGCATATACGGAAGAAATGAAAAAGCAGAATAGTTTTTGGTACAGAATAAAAAACCGTAATAAGGTAAAAAGTAACTGAGTGATTAAGTTTAATTAGTTACATAATTCATGTTATGTGCATCTATCGACCACATACATAAGTTATGTAATTTATTTGTTCACTTTTTCTTTTTTGTTGCGAGGAAAAAAGAAAAAGTGAACCGAAAAAGAAAAAACACGCAAAAGATTTCTGCGCTGCCTGCGGCATCGCTTTGATCAAACGGACGTACGTTCCGTTTGCTTCGCAAACGAAATCGTTAAGCGCTGCTAAGGACAACGCAGCGCATTTCACGTCATTGCGAGGAGCTTGCGACGAAGCAATCCATAGATCGCGCAACAAGTGCGCGATGACATATTTTGGTGCATTCCACCAGCCACATGTTATCGCGGAAAACCAAAGGTTTGTCCGCGTCTTTTTTCCTGGATTGCTTCGCTTCGCTCGCAATGACGCCTGGTAGAATTACGTCAGGCGAACGTGCACGAAGTGCGATAGTGAGCCTTGAAAGAATTTGAGCTGAAAGCTCAAATAACATTTAGGCATTGAGCGTCAGCGAAATGCAGGGAACGTTTGCGTGCTTTCTCTTTCTTCGGTTCACTTCTTTCTCTTTGCTTCGCAAATAAAGAGAAAGAAGTGAACATAAACGGTAACTTTTGCATTAAAAAGATACCGATAACATGGGTTATGTAAATCGTCATTCAGAGGGCGAAGCCCGAAGAATCTCGTTAAATAAGAGATCCTTCACATTCGTTCAGGATGACGGGAAATCATCCCTGTAACAACGTAATCATTTAGCAACTAATGACTTAAAATATAATCATAGTAACTTTTGCCGGAAGTTTGTCCGCGGATAACTTTATAGGATAATTTGTGGATACTCGTCTTTTTCTTAAACTCTTCAAAACCTTCAGAGGTATAATCATCGAAAAGATGATTTTGAAGTTCTCCGGTTATTTCGGCATCATAGTAAGGCATTTTGTCCCATTCCTCTTTAAGTGCCGGAGTTTTATCAGAAAGCATTGTTGAAACATGTTCGAACATAAAATAATTTATTAAAAAATCATTTTCTTTCCAGTATTTATCGAGTACATTTTTAATAACAGCCATATGCTCGGAGTATCCTTTAGTATGAATAAAAAAGCATGACATTTTGTTTTCGTGATTATCTGTTTCAGGATTTTTTTGAAGTACACAAAAGTTTGAGTTCATAATGTCATCAGGAATTTTGTCAGTGAGATAAATTGTTGAATCAACCCATGTGCCGCCATATTTATTCAAGAGATAAACTCTCAAAATGTCACTGAAAATCGCAATCGGAATTTTTTTATTTTCAAGCAAATCGTAATATCTTTGAGGCAGTTCAATATAATTTTTGATAGTGTCAAATGTTATAATAACCTGTTTTTTGCCGGGCATATATTTTCTTACACTTTCAAAACATTTTTTGATAAGTTCCGGCGCATCATCAATTCCCTGATGCCAATATTGCCAGATGATATCATTTCCTGAGTATTCGTCTTGCGGTAAAGTGTTTATTTTAACACCATAGTCAACATATTTTTTCAAATATGCTTTTGCAAACCGTGTTTTTAATCTTGCACGGAGTTTTCTGTCAAATACGAACAGCTCAAGGAATATTTTTACTAAAGAGTTTGTGAATTTTATCATCTTAATAAAAACTGTCCTTTATATATTTAGCCATATCTTTGAATACACTTGTGCGGCGATTTTTCCAAATATACTCGGCAATAGGATGTTTTTCGAAAAAGTATTTTCTGTTTCTCTCCATTAAAGCTTCTTTTTCAGGAAGATGTTTTGAAGTTGTTGCATGGTTATGGTAAACAAAAGATGTGTTTATGTAACCTACCTTATAGCCCTGGTAATAAGTTCTTATTGCATAATCATCATCTTCATAAAATGCCGGAGAAAAGTTTTCATCTAAAAAACCTACTTTCTTAAATACTTCAACCGGTATTAATGCAGCGCAAAAATATGTGATTATATTTAGTGAAAATTCACCAAATTTTTTGTAATATTTTTCCAAAAATTTCTCATAATGCTCAAGATAATTTGTTGCATCAAATTTGCATTTTCTTGGCAAACGCGGAGAAGCCAGACCGATTTTCGGGTCATTTTCAAACACTTTTAAACATGGTTCAAGCCAATTTGGCGTAAACAACAAGTCATTATTAAACAAACCGATAAATTTGTTTTTGGTATCACCTGTTGTATCAATTAATTTTAAGCCCTGGTTATTACCGATGTCATAACCGAGATTTTTGTCATTAAAAATCAACGTAACATTATTGTATTTTGTTTGAAGTTCTTTCAAATACTCGACCGTACCATCTGTTGAATTGTTATCAACAAGAATTAAATCAAAATCTTCAATATTTGTGTACTTATACAGTGACTCTATATACGGTTTGGTTGCTCTTTCCAGCTGATTGTATGTGAGCGTAATGATAGTTAACTTTTTCAATATATTTCTCCAACTTATATTTTACTAAACAGTCTTTTTCTTATATCTCTGAATGTAAAACGCCTTAGGCTTTTTGGAATTTTGTCCATATATTCTCTGTAATCAGCCGGGATATTTTTCCTTCGCCAAGGCTTGCCAAGTTTGCCGGCATAATGAAGCATAACCGTTTCAGCTTTTTCTTTTAGTAATTCTTCATCAGTATACACATGCTTAAGAAACGAATATTCCCAAGCTTTTGAAATATCATCATTATAATAAAGACTCTGAAATACTCCATATCTATATGGCAAATTCATAATCTTATTGCATGTAATATTCAACGTATCTAAATCAAAGAATTTTAATCTGGAATTGAAATTCTTAATAGTTTCAAATACTCTTTGAACAAAGTTTTCTTCTCTCATTTTCTTGTTATTAAAAACAATAAAACTTGAAATATAAGTAAATTCATTTTTATTTTCCGGAAAATATTTATGACAAACCATATCTTCGTTATTCAATTCCATTGCTACTGCTGAACATTCATAATCCGAAATATCAATATTATAAACATCTGATAGATCTTTTTTAAATAATACATCTGTATCTGCATAAATTACCTTATCATACTGCGGCAAAAGTTCCGGTATAAGAAGTCTGTAATAAACTATTTCCGTCCAGCTTCCATGCCTGTTAATCGGTGCATCTTTAAATCTGGTTTTATTAATGTATTCAAAAGTAATTGAATGCCTCGTACCTTCAAGCATTTTTACAAATTCATTAATAGTTTTCTTATCAATATCAGGATGATAAACATATATATCATAAACAGTGTCAGGGTTTGCAGTATCAACAAGGCTCTTTATTGCAACCGCTGCACCGAGAATTATTCGTTTATCAAAAGTAAAAACGACCGGAATTTTAGGCATTTATTAACCTCCTGAGGTTATTTAAAGATTCTGTATAAAGTGAATCTGAATATAATTTTAAATTATTTTGCATTTTTGTATATTCTTCAGTTGTCATATTAATTCCTTTTATTAGGGCATTAGCAAATTCACCATCATTTTTGTATAGAATTGAATTTGAATTATTAAAACCGTTTATGGAACTAAAACTTTCTATAATTACACAAGGTTTTAAAAAACCATATACAAGCTGAAAATTTCCGCTGGTTCCGGTTGTATTATATCGTATATGCATAGGATCTTTTTCATTATAAGACGTCAATAAAAAATCAGCTTTTTCAATTTCATCATACATCTTATCAAATGGTAATCTTCCTTTAATATCAAAATAAGGTCTTAACTCTTTTGGCAAATGTTTAAGGCTGCCCTTACCAACAACAGTAATTTTAAAGTTACGGTATCCTTCGTCATAAAGTTTCTTAACTGACCCTATTATTAACTCATTATTTTTCTTTTTTGACTGAATTGCGCCGATTGTTATAAAATTAGTAACCTTATCATTTTTCGGGGTTATTTTTACATTCCCGAAATAATGCGGATTTACCACTACAGATCTGGCACCTTTGTAATCCAATTGTCTTAAGGTTATTAATTTTTCATTCCAGGTTCCGGCATCTACAGCATGCTTTGATTCATGTTCAACAAAAAATAATTTACTTTTATCAACATTTTGATTAAAAGTATTATAGCATTCTTCGTAATGAATGCTGTCACATAATTTCCCGGCTGTTGTAACAAGTACTCCCTGCACATCCTCTAAATCATCATGTTTAAAGAAATTTTTAATTTGTTTTCTTGACATTTTGTTCAGGGTAATATTTTTATCTTTAAAACGCGAGAACAAACCTTCTTTATATTTCTGCGGATTTACCACTACCGATACATGATAACCTAAATCCAAAAGATACTTTGTATAACCCGGTACAACTTCACTATGACTTTTAGAACAAGGCTCCCAAACAATAAAAGTATTGTTTTTAATTACCGGCTTTTTGTAGTCAAATAAAGGTTTTACATAACTGTAATATAAAGCCTGGTAATATCGCGGACGTAGCATAAATAAAGGACGATATTTTAGATAACCCAAAATTGAAGCAATTTTGTTTTTTTTGTACCAGTAATTCTTTTCTTTTTCATTCAGCGCCCACGGTGTAAGCTGCAAGTATTTGAAATAATAATGCTTATGCCAGCTGAATGAGCCAAAATGCCAAGGTTTTTGCTTTGCAACAAAATGGATAACTCTTGGTCTGTTTGTGTAACTTGAGCGATTTGTAAAATTACTTGACTGAACATTCCATTCATCATCTAATATTTGTATTTTACCTTTCAACACCTCATTTATAATTTCCTGGTCGCCCATTTTTATTTCATTCAGATGTTTTTGTGTGTATTCAAGAAATTTATCTTCAATATGTTCTTTACGCATTGCATCAATATCAATTACAAGCATGCCTGCATTTACATAGGAAGGATTTTTTTTGAGCATCCTTTTGTTTATATCTTTTACTCCTGCAATGATACAGTTGTCTAATTGCGCATTATACAATTTATCTAAACTTGAATTAACTACTACATCACAATCAAAATATACAACCCGTTTAACATCCGGCAATAGTGTCGGTAATTTTAAACGATAAAAAGTTGGCAATGAAATATATTTGTGAGTTTTAATATTTGTGTAATCCTTAAATAATTCATTATCAATCTTAACAAAATTGATACTACAATCTTTGATATTTTTTAATTGCAAAATTTCTTGTTTCGTTTTTTCGCTAATGCCGCCATCTAAAATATAAAAGAACAAATCATCATTTTGGGAGGCATTATAAAGTATAGAGGCAATTAATACCCCGGCATATTTTGCATAATTTTTATCACATGCAACACAAATATTAATCATACAAATCTTTCCTTACACATCCCAATATTTATCAAGCCATTTGGTAGGTTTTACGTATCTGAAACCGCCTTTGCCGCAAAAACCGTTATAAGCCTGCTCCGGTGTCGGTCTGCCATGGAATACGATAATTTTTGCATCCTGAGGCTCTTTCGGTTCTTTAAAGAAGTTCAGCGGAAACGGCTGCAGGCAGTTGCGCTTAAAACTTACACACCAGGACTTATCCCAGTATTTTAAAATTCCTTTTTTGTGCATTTCATAAGATAAATACGCCTGCTCATTTTTGTATGTGTCGCGAATATTATCCCCTAATGCATAAAAATCCGTCAAAACTTCCGGATACTTGCCGGCCTCAAACCTGAAAACAGAAGAATTTCCTATAATATCGTTCGGGAAATCCCAGTCTTTGACAATTAAAAAGTCGCCTTCTGCTTCAAAAAACGGAGTCAAATCGCTTCTTATAACAATATCCAAGTCCAAAAACAGAGTTGTTCCCTTCAAATCTGCAAGAGGAGAATTAAACAGCGACAACTTTCTCCAGCCTTTATCTAAAATAGCCTCATTATCAACGTATTCAGGCAAATCTCTGGTTTCAATTCCCGGCAAAAGCCCTTCCGTATTATCCGTAAAACATACAAATCTATGCGGTATTTTCAAATTTTTTTCGACCATTTTGTATAATTTGTTTACATATTCAGGGCCGAATTTTGTTCCCCACTTAATACATATGACATTTTTGTCCATATATAATTCTCCTGCTTTTCAGAGCTTTTAACTTCAAAAAATAAAATATCCCACTGGTTAATAATAACACAAAATACAAAATTGTGAAAGAAAAAGTTGTAAAAAAATGTTATTTGAAGTATGATTTAAGTTGATGTATGAGTGTGAGTTGTAATTGAGGAAAAATGGCACCAAAAGTTTCTGTTATAGTCCCTGTTTATAACGTAGAAAAATATTTGAAGCAGTGTTTGGACTCTCTTAAAAATCAAACATTGAGTGATATTGAAATAATTTGTGTCGATGACGGCTCAACAGATTCTTCCGGCAAAATTTGTGATGAATATGCCGAAAATGATGCCAGAATAAAAGTTATCCACAAACCAAATTCCGGTTACGGCAACAGTATTAACACCGGTATCGCTCATGCAAACGGTAAATATGTCGGTATTCTTGAATCAGACGATTTTGCCGATAAAAAAATGTACGAAAATCTCTGGAATTTAGCGGAAGAATTTCAGGCAGATAACGTCAGAAGCAGCTGGTTTGAATATTACACCGATACCGATATGGCAATTAATGTCGGCACAATTCCGCCTAAATATGCAAACAAGGTCATTACTTTCCGTGATTATCACAAAATATTAAAAAACAAAACCATGATTTGGGCCGGAATTTTCAAAAAAGATTTTCTTGAATCGAATAACATCAGATGTCTTGAAACTCCGGGCGCAAGTTTTCAGGATACATCCTTTAATTTTAAAACACTTACACTCGCAAAAAGGCTGGTTTTAACTGAAAAACCTTACATTTATTACAGAAAAGATAATATAAATTCTTCCGTAAAAAGCTCCGCCAAGGTATATTACATTTGCGATGAATACGAAGAAATTACAAAATTTTTAGACGAGCACCCGGATATTAAAGAGGTTATAAATTACAGAAAACTTATCAACGAATACAACAATTACGTCTGGAATCTGCTCAGGATTTCCGAAGAATACAGAACAGAATTCACCAACAAGTTTATCGAAATTTTCGGCAAGTATTTTAAAGAAGGCGAACTTGATGAAAAGTTCTTCAAAAAAATTAGCAAAAAAGAACTCGATATCCTGCTTAATGACAAAGAAAAGTTTTTTGCTCTGATAAAGAAAAAATCAATAAAAAAACAAAACCGCGACAAAAGAAGAATGAAATTTTCACTGAAAATTTGCCCGGCAAGAATAAGTCTTGTAATGTTTGGCAAACAGATTATACATATTGAATTTTAGTTTCTTGCATATTTTAAAAATGATTGCACTTTTGTCTGCATCATTTCCTCTACAATCAACCATTTGCCGTCAGGCTGCTTTTGAACTATCATATAGCTTTTTAGTTTGTATTTTTCGCCGGAAGGCTGGCGGAGGGAAGATATCTTGTAGCCGTTTTCCACTTTTGAGGATGTTATATTCGTATAAGTGTTTTTATATTTCCTCAATTTTGCCGTTTTTTGCCCGAGTTTAAGCTGTTTTATATAAGTATCGGTGTCTGTTTCGACATCTACAAGCTCCCCGTCTGGCTTTACTACCTGCCGGATAATTTTGGCCTTCGGTGAATACATTTGTATTATTTCGGGACTATACGCATTTGCAGCCGCAACATATTTTTTGAAAAATTTTAACGCTTCCTGCTTTTCGTCCGCAAAAACAGTATTGCTAAATATCGCCAATACAAGAATACAGAATAAAAAATATACAAATTTTTTCATAAAAATTCCCCTTAAAGTCACCTGAATTGTAACCTCAAGGAAAGTTTTTTACATTAGACAATAGGAGAATTATATATCTTCCAAATCACGGGATAAACTTCTTGCAGCCGCATCTATTCTTGAATAAATATCATCTGATTTAAGCTGTTTCAGTATTTCTGTTTTATCTCCGGTTGCAATAATGCGTTCTGCTTTATAAGGGAGCGGAAGTTTGTATGCCACAACTTCAAGGTTGCGAATTTTTTCATGACCTTCTATACCCTTTGGAGGTTTCGAAATTTTCAGCATAAAATCGGTTGCACATAAAGATTTGTCAGGGTTTGCAAACTGCTCATACACAGGCGCAAAATCGCCGTATTCCGCAACTTCCCGTTCTGCACGCAGCCGAAGCATTGATAAGGAACTTTTTATACCATTTTCAAGAGATTTTATTTCTTTGTTCATATTTTTCATTCCTTTAAAATTTGTTTTATTCAGTTTTGCCGGATTAATTTCGTTCATTGTTAACCTCGTCCTTACTTATTTTATAACATTTTTCTCTAAAAAGCCAGCGGTTAATCACCCAAGTTGTCATACATTATTTGCAAAATTCTAAGACGCCTTGCAACCGTAGGGTCTTTTATAAATTGATCTACCTGCGTACGGAGTAAATCTGTCAGTTCATAGCTGTAATTTGCAGATTTATCATTGCCGGCTGTATGAAGCATCTGGCATATAGATTCTTGTACCAGTGTCATAAAATCAGTTTCTTTTAATGCATTTCTATCGATAAACAAGCCTTTATATTCACCGTCTTCAATTTTTGCATGAACCGTAGGACAGTTTGATTCCGCCGAATTAAATACATAACTCGTTGTTGAGTCGATATTTCTTGGCATAACTCCATAGCTGTCATTTTCCGTAAAGATTTTGGCTGCCATTTGTATCAATTGAAGTTTCTTAGCTTCTGTTTCCGTTGGTTCAACTGAATGCAGTTTATGAGTTTGAGCATATAATTCATCAGCGTTTAAAATGTTGCTGAATGACATATAACCAGGCGTAAAACGATAGCCTTCTTTTTGGAAATATTCAATTTGTTCAGTAGGTGTAGATGATGTTAACCCAACTATTTTAGGATTATTGCTGATTTGAAGATTTCTGGAATGTACCTCTTGCATCAGCCCTTTTACAAATGTAAATTCTAAAGAATGCGTACTCCAAGGGCTTACTATCATGTCATCTTTTGGATTTGAAGTCGTCCAAATATCTTCCAAAGAAGCAACGGATTGAAGCAGTTCTTCATCTGTCATGGATTTTGCATATCTTCGCGCTAAAGATTGTACGTCATCTTCATCCAGCCCAACCCTGTCACATCCGGTAGATAATCTGTATTCCTGGTAATAATCCAATTTTTTCAAGTCCGGATAGTTAGGAAGCTTTTTGAATATTATGCACAATTTTTGCGGACTATCTTTGAAATCTTTATTAATCTCATATTTTTGTCCGAGATAAATAGTGGATTCTTCGGAACTGTCAATGTGTTTAAATCCGAAAAATTCATTTTCAAATTCAAGATTTTGGAAATTTTCATTATACGGATGATAGAAATAATCTTTTGCATTAAGCAGTTCTTCTACCATTGAAGCATCTTTTATCGTAAATTCCATATAGTTGCCATTTACCGGCTGAGGATTTTGTGTAAGCGTTTGAACAACATCATCTCCGGAAAGACGTCCCTGCTGACGCCCAAATTCCAGCTGCCATTCGCCGCAGCCGTATTTAACGCTGTCAGAACCTTTAGCTAATAAACTGCTGGCAATTATTCTGGTTCCTTCGCCAAAATTACCCAAATCCTCAACCAGATAAGGTTTTGTACTTGAACCTATTCTTTGAAGGTGCTTGTAATCGTAGTTGCCAAGTCCTTCAACTCTTACTTTGTATCCGTCCTGAGTTTTATCAACTTTGATAGTTACACCTTCAAGAGTATGACCGTTACCATCATAGAAGTTCTGCATCAAATCTCTTGCAATTTTAAAATTACTCCAGTTTGTAGCTTCAGCATATCTGACTTTTATTTTTGCTTTTTCGGTTACACCCAGCTTTGAAACATCTTCCGGATGAATAACAGGATTTTCCGAATTTGTCGGGTGCAGACCGCCTGCATCAGGGATAGCAACTTCAACGGAACCTTTTGTATTTAATGTTGACATTAATTCAGATGTTGTCGGGATATTTCCGTTATTACTTACACCGGATTTTTTAGGCAAGGTTTCGTATTTTATGCCGGAACTTAAACCTGCAGGAAGTGATATTTTTATTTCATCCGGATTGGCTCCTTCCCGATATTCAACATATTCGGAAGGTTTTGTCAAAGTTTCCCGCACTTGTTTTGCATAGCTGTTGGCATCAAATTTAGGTGCTGTCATTTGAGAATCAACATCATCATACATTTGTGCCAAATATTTAATCTTCGCAAGTGCTTCCGGATTATCGGTTAATATTTTTACGATATTTGTTTCAATATCTTTTAAAGCGTTTGTAAATTCAGTAGAAACATCTCCGCCGTGTTTGTGGGACATTTCATGAAGCCATGTTGCAAGAAGATCTACAAATTTATCTGTATAAAGAGCAGACTCTTTTATCCAATGACCTTTATATATTCCATAGCCAATTATTGCCTCCGCTCTTTCATTTGGAGAACCGCCCTTATTAAATACAAATTTCGGCGCATCAACTTCTCTTGAACTTATTAAATTTTCTTTACCCTTCGGCAGGAGTTCTTGTATAACACGAACTCCTTCATTTAATATTTGAATTTTTTTAGATTGTACTTCATCAGGAGTCATTGGGATTTTTTTCTTTTCGGTAAGAAGATTAAAATCTTTGAGTCCGACGGCGGTCAGACTTTCCAAACTAACCGGTTTATATCCCATAATCCTTGCCATTTCAAAATCTTCCGCAGATGAACGCTGATCCATATATACATATTTTTTTGATAAAAAGTCAATATTAATATGCTTTTGGCCAGCTGCTAATATTAAACCGCGAATAATGGCATTTTCTTCTTCTGTAAGTTTTGAAATGTCTTTTGACCATATTGGTTCAAGAGAAGATATCAGTTTTGACAAATCATCAGGAGTCATTGTGCTTGCATATTTTTTTGTCAAATATGTTATGTCGTAGTTGCTGAGTTGTCCTCTGTCCCTGTCAGCATTAAGTGCAAAATTATCACTTGTTTTTGCAGTTAATTCAGGGTCATCCGGTTTTTTCTTAAATACAATAGAAAAACCGTTAAGAGAATCTTCAATTCCGCCGGAAGTTTCATATCTTTGTACAACATAAATATTGCCTTTTTCACCTTCCGGCAAAAGCTTTATGCCAAAATATTCATTCTCGTAGTCAAAGTTTTGGAAATCTTTATTATAAGGATGTCCAAAATAATCTTTTGCCTCTATAATCTGTTTCACCATTTCCGGACTATCTGTAGTAAATTCTACATAATTCCCTTCCTGAGGCGGTTTGTTCTGTGAAAGCGTCTGAGTCATATGGGCAGAATCTATATCATCTGATGAACGCCCAAATGTCATACCCCATTCACCGCAGGCAAACTTAACATAATCAGTGCCCTGTTTTGTCAATAAACTAAGAGCTGCAATCTTGGCGCCTTCGCCATATTGACGTCCTATACTTGTAGGGTTAATATCTCCAGAACTTGCACCAAGAGCATCAAGATACCCATAGTCGTAAGTCCCTTTACCGGATATACGTATTTTATATTTTCCATCGACTCTTTGAATATCTAAAGAAACTCCTTCTAAGGTACCGCTGTGACCGTTAAAGAAATTCTGCATTAAATCTCTGGCAATTTTTGAATTGCTCCAATTCCTTTTAACGCCATAGCAAAGCTCAAAGCCGGCATCTTCTGTTTTGCCGAGTCTTGAAACATCTTCCGGATGAATAGTACTATCACCGGCAGTCGGTTTCATACCGCCTTCGTTCGGAATTTCTATCCTAACCGTACGCCTGCTGTATAAGTCGTTCATTATTTCATTCATTGACGGGACATTAAGTGTTTTTAAAGGTTTTTTAACAGGATTTAGACCTTCTAAAGGATAAGTATTACTTGTCTGCTGAACATTATCCGTATCAAGTCCGCGGCTGTTTGGATCGAGTTCATAGGCCAAAGACGGCTCATATGAAAGAGGTTCGGTTACTTTGGCTGTAACATTATTTTTATATAAAGCAAAATCTATTTGCTGAACAGATTTCCCTTCTTTAACTAATTTAAGTATCTCATCAGATGCTTGTGAATTATCTCTGCGTAATGTAATAAGTCGCGTTACATCTTCTGCCGGCAAGTTTCTTTCAGCAGCCGCCTTAACTATATCTATATTATTTTTACCAATCCGCCATGCTTCTTGTTCATATTTAATCAATAAATCAAGATTCTCTTCTACAAATTCCAGCGGACGTTTTTCATCTATTTTAATAATAGATGCAATGTTGCTTATATCTTTTATCTCGTTATTTTTATATCTGTTATATACATTTCTTGCTATATCAAGATTCTTTTCATTCACGTTGTCAATTAATAAAGACAATACATAAGTCTTGCATGCATCAGGATCATTTTCTATTGTTTTATAAAAATCTAATTTTGCAGCTGTGCTTTCCGGTGTAAGATTCATATACATCATATATCCCAAATCGTCATTTTCTAATGCCGGATGATTACCCAAAACATTAAATAATTGTTTTACACATTCAGTTGAATTTGGGGCTGCATGTATTGCTACCCACGTAATAATGCTATCCTCAAATTTTGAATTTTCTTTTAAAAAAGTAAATCTGTTTTTGAAATCATTTATATTTTCCTTTGTAATATGATCCAGAAAATCTACAGAACCATAAATATTCACCTTTATATTATTGGATTTAAGAAAATCATATGCATCTAAAAGAGCTTTCAAATCTTCAACATCTGTTATCTTATTGATTTGTTCTGTGTAGTGAGAAACAGAGTTTCCAAGATCTGCTTTTAATTTAGCGATAAAATCATCTTTAATATTTTGAAATTCTTCAGGAGTAAGATTATCTTTATCTATTCTTGCAGACAAAGGTGCTGCCTCTTGAGTTGAGGTTTTAGGTGTATTTTTCTGAACAGCAGTGTTATATTCATTAATTGCTTCTTGCTGTGAAATCTTGCCGTTTTTAAGTTTATCTGCAGCTTCGTGAAGTGCAATCAGATTTTCTGCATTTAACCTTTCGTCAAATTTGTAGCCGTTGCCGTAATCTGCAAGTTTCGGTTCTGTACTTTCAAAACCGAGTTCCAATTTACGCAGATGCGTATAGTAATCTGTTAAATAACGGTTATATTCATTATATGCTGCTTCCGGCATATTATCTTTTGAAAGAAGTTCTTTTATCGGGTTATACAAAGGTTCAAGTTCTTTGTGTTCGCCAATAATATTTTTGCCCGTTCTCAAATCATACGGAATATGTTCACCTTCCGCAAATCTGTCAACTTTATCACCTCTGTATTGCCATTCAATTGTTTCGCCGGTTTTTGTTTTAAAGTTTACTTGTAATGCAGTATAGCCGGAAGGCTGTGCCTTTGTTGCCGGTTTAAGGCCTTCGGCTTTCATTTTGGCATAGTTAGGGTCAGATTCATCAAGTCTTACTACATAGTTTACATTTACGCCGATACTTGCGCCATATTGTTTCAATTCAGCAAGTTGTGCTTCCGAAA
Organism: Candidatus Gastranaerophilales bacterium; assembly: GCA_944324365.1. Taxonomy (GTDB): domain Bacteria; phylum Cyanobacteriota; class Vampirovibrionia; order Gastranaerophilales; family Gastranaerophilaceae; genus UBA1221. The sequence goes on along the minus strand of CALUWA010000004.1, from coordinate 99,965 downwards.
AATACGGAATGCCGTCTTCTGACACATAGTTGCTTATTCTTGCAGTTTCAAGTCCTTCTTTACCTTGCGACTGGACAAGCAGCATACCTTTTAATTTTTCTAACGCAGGCTGTGATTGAAGTTCTGCAGCTTTCAGTATTGCGCCGCGTTCATCTCCGGCATCAAGAAGCGCCTTAACTTGCGGATGGTTTTTATAATCATAATCCGTATTAATTACAGTTCTCGCTCCGAAGGCATCTCTTACATCTTTTATCGCTTCGTCAAGCGTTGCATTCGGATGTTCTTCCATATAGTTAGCAATCTTGTCATACAGACTCTGTTCGCTTTTTAATCTGCCTTTCATATTGCCGATTTCGCCAAGTCCTGCCTCATCAAGATATTTTCTTATATCGGCTTCTTTACCCGCATAACGCTCTCTGATTTCAGCAACTGCATTGTTAACAGCTTCTGTTGGAACTTTTTCACCATTGCCGGCATAAGTTATGTTTCTTTCCGCAGGTATCGCAGCCGGTTCAGCTTCTTTCACCGGTTCCGGCGTAACAGGTTCCGGCATATCTTTTTCATATGAATAGTAAATTCCTTCTAATGTTTCATCAGGGTACATGTTTTGTAATGTTTCTGCATCTTTTACTTTTTTGATTATATCAGGATTTGTTACTTTCATACTGAACATATATTCAGGCATGCCTAAATCTATCAGCAGTTTTTTAAATTCAGGTGAATATTTGCTCATATCACCTTCTGCCGCTACCGCAATAAATTCATCGGCATTATTGTATGCATATTTTACATGATATGGATCTATACCGGCTCTTAAAAATTCGCTTCTATATTTACAATTTGGAAAATCTATTTCTGTTGATGTTGTCCCATTTTCCGGATCCAGCACTTTCATTTGTGCTGCAATACCTTCAGGCATCGGACAGCTTTTTTTCTTATCATTAATATGAGTAAGCTCATGTCTGATTGAATACTGAACAGACTCTAATGTCATATTATCTAAAGATATACTTTTGCTGGTATATGTTTCTGCAAAACCGCCAGCTGTGCCTTGTCCATATGCTCTTGTATTGTCAATGTAATCCCGCTTTGAAGTTAGAAAATCAAGTACCGGCGGCAGTTTTGCTTGTCCGTTACTTGCAGTTTGCCATTCGGTAAATTCTTTATCAAGGTAATCGAAAACTTCTTTAGCTTCTTTGATATTCGCGGAAGGAATAACTTTAACACCATATTTATTATTCAGTTCTATACATTTCTGTTTTACACCTTGCGGCAGATTTATATTTTTAAGGAAATAATTTTCGTAGAAATATTCGCTTAATTCACTGTTAGGATGATCTTTGCAATAATTTATCAGCTGCCCGAACTGCATATCATTATGGAAATCTTGTCGTAATGTATCATATTCAGGTCGTTTAATATACTTTTCAATAAGAGTAGGGTCTTTTGTAAGTTTAGCTGCAAACTCAGGATTATGTTCTTCTACATAATTTATAAAGTTACGATAGTAAGGCTTATAACTATCTGAACCAATATTTACGTAATCCTTGTTAACAGAATGATATATATCCAATACTTCTTGAATTTCTTTAATTTTTTTATTCGCATTCCAAGCTGATGGGCTTGTTGCATTTATTTCGTCAAGCTGTTTGTTAACATATTGCAGAATTCTTTCATCTTTAACACCTTTCATAATTGTTTGAATATCAAACAAATTTGCGTTTACGTCGGATGAACGATATTTATTACCTATTGCAATAAGCTTCGGATCTGTTAATTTTGTATCAACAAGGATTTCTTTTGTTTGTGCAACTAATTCTTCAACCGAAATCTTTGGATTTTTATTATAGATTGAATTCATAATGTTAAGACCGGTTACATCAACTGGTATGCCATCTGTTACCGTCGTCTTTGTATTAAATAAATTAATTACCTCCGGATGTACCAGCTTGGTATCTTTCATTAAGAATTCCAGAACTTCGCTATTGTCTAGCGGGAAGTTTTTGGCATTTATAACATAATTGCCCTGTCCATCTTTAACGTTTAATATATCCGCTAATTTATCGTAAAATTGCGGTTCTTTGCCTTTAAAACCATCCGCCATTATAATAATGTTATCCACATTTAAGATAGGGTTATCTGTTTTATTCTTAATTGCAAAAAGTGCTTTTGCCGCCTCTGTAGCATCCGGATTTGATAATATAAATGTTCTGTCTATTACTTTTACATCTATAAGATGTTCTATGTCTGCAGATTTTTCAGACAAGAACTGTTTTAAGAAATCAACGTTATCAGGATTTTTTATAAAATCGCTTTTGAGAACATCTAATACTCTTATTGAGGCATAACTGTCATTTGTATTTTCGCCAAATATATATTTAAGAACCTCTTTTAAGTTCTGCATGTTTGTTTCATTATAAGATTCCAATAACTCGGTAAGGTTTGTTTTTGTAAGCATTTTTTCTCCGTCTGCAAAACCGGAATGCTGTTCAAGATAAGTGGTTAAATCATCTTTTGTTTTTATATTATCTATTTCTTGATTAATTTGAGCTTGTCTTACCTGTTGTTTTGTAATATCTTCTGCAGATGGTTTATACTGAGGAATCTGAACAGAACTTTCTTTCTGGGCAAGAGCTTTGCCCATCATATCAAGAACACGTTTGGCAGAGTTTACCGAACCAATAGAAACTGCAGGCAGAGTATATGTCTGTCCGTCAGGGGTTGTTATTGATATAATTTCTTTCGGCTCATTCGGTAAACCATGAGTTTCTTCATATCCGTTGCGTTCATAATACGGATGAAGTTTCTGAACCTTTTGTCGTACAACTACAGTTCCGTCAGACAGTTTTACCGGAGTATTGTACGGAACTTCTACAGAAGCATCACCAAGTTTCATCTCTTTTGACATTCTGGAATAAATATGATCTAAGTGAGCAGCAACATTACCCTGAATTTCAGGCTGGGCATTTGCCTTATACATTGCCTCAAGTTTTTTATCCTGCAAAAGAACATTCATATCCTGATGTTTTACTTTTGCTTTGATTTTCTCCTGAGCGGATAATGTTATGCCTTCAAATTCCGGTGAATTAACTGGTTTAACAAGATATTCAGAAGGTTTGACGGCATTATTTGCAATCAATGCCTGCTCGCTTCGGTTATTTGCTTCTATGCGAGCTTTTTCCATATCGGCTTCAACAATTTTCATTGCTTCTTCAAAAGTTTTTCCGGCTTTTATCTGCTCCTGAAGCGGCTTTATATAATTTCTGCCAGGAATTTCCGGCAGCTGTGACATATAATCGTATATCTTTTGCGCTTTTGCTATATTTTCCGGTGTTGTTGCGCATAAATAATATTGTTTTCCGTTCGTATCAATGCAGTAAATAAGAATTTCCCCGTTTTTGGCATCCTTTAGCAAATTTCTTGAAAGTATTGTGCCGTCTGGCATCATATAATCTGCATAATCCACAGGGTGCTGCAGGTTTTTTCCCGGTTTAAAATCATGGTCAATTTTTTCAACCAGAGCGTCCAAACAGGAAGATATTTCTTTTTGGAATTTAGGCGTATTATAAACTTTGTGCAAATGATTGTCACCATGCTTTTGTCCATGAGCTTCATCCATAAGCGGAGTTGGAGGGAACTGTCCTTTTGAATTTTTTGCGGCAGCCGTGTTTGAAGCCGGAGTATTCTGACGGACAACTTCTGCTTTTATATGCCAGCTTCCGTCTTTATATTCCGCACCGGTAATTTTAAGGGTTGTTCCCATTTGAAGGAGAAATTCTGTTTCATCGTAGATGCTGTTCGATGTTACGGCTGTTTCTAAGAATGCTCCTTTTGTACCTTTTGGAACATCAATTTCCCATTTTATATCATGATGATTTATAAATGTTTTTTCTTTAGACATTGATGTCCCGATAAAGTTATCATATGTTACTTCTATATTTGATTTATCATCATTTAGAATTTTCAGGACATCTTCAATCTTTCCGTTTTTAACGGCAGCTTCCATTATTTTACCGAGCGGCTTGCCGTCAATTGTGACATTATTCATAACAGAATAATCATCAACTCGCTGGACTGTAATATCAGCAGGAATTGATTGTGTATTCAAAAATTCCCGCATTGATTTTATTTCGTCAATCCATTCAAGACACTGTTCTTTACTCCAGCTCATCTGGCCGCGGGTAATTTCATCCGGTAATTTTTCAGGGTCATTAATATATTTGAACACTTCATACGGAATAGGGTCATTTATTCTTGAAAGAATAGCTGCAGTGTGTTCATCGCTGATTTCACCTCTGCGGCATTGATCTGTAATATATTTTATTACCTCAAATTGTTCTTTTGTCAGGTCATCATATTTAGAGACAAGTTTGCCGTTAACTTCTTCCGCAGTTGAGGCAAAACCTATTAAAACATGTAGATTGTCATCATATAAATCTTTATAGCCAAGTTTTTCAGCTTCGGCATATAATTTCTTTATTAAATCTTTTTCTTCTTTTGTAACCAAATCTGACTTTAATAAATCATCAAGTGTATTGATACCGTATTTTGCGGTATTTGCATCTTCTGAAAGATAAATTAAATTACTCCTGCCATTAATATTTCTGATGCCAATGGTTTCAATATTATTCTTTATATCCTGAGGTGTATATAAATTACCATTGTTTTGTACCGGTGTAGATTTTAACTCCGGACTTGTCAGCGAAATCATGGCAGGCTTTACTTCTTCATAAGAGCCGGAAGTTCCTGGCTGTTGTTTGGCTGTGCCGCTGCTTTGTCCGCCGGCTTCTGTTCCGTTTTTAGACAAGGTTTCGGCGTATAAAGCCGTACGATAAAATGCTGCTACCTGTGCAGGACTGTCTGCTATTATACGGTTGCCGTTATCTATTTCAATTATATATTTTTTGACACCGTTGATTTCCATTTGTTTAACGTTTGTCCGCTGTAGTACTTCATAATCAGCAAGTGCACTTCCGTACTTGCCGCCTAAACGCATTTGAATAAAACTTCCTATTGTTTTTATTAATCCGAGATTAGTCGTATTTTCTTTTAGTTTTTCTGTCAAAAATTCTTCAAGTTTTGCCGGTTCCTGAAATATATCTTTAAGTTTGCCATCTTTATCAAGCAAATCGCTTATCACTTCAACGCTGATGTCATAACCTGTAAATATTCCGATTTCCGCTGCAAACTTTGCAATGTTACCGGCTGCATTTACTCCGCTGAGATTTTTTAGGTATTTACCCCAAACTTCAACACCGTTCATCCCTTTGCCGCTTTCAAGAACTTTTGCCATTGCTGCGGTGTTTTCATCTACTGCGGCTTGCTGGGCTGTTATCAGCGCTTTATCTTTACCTGTAAATTTTCCTGACATACGACTTGCTTGTTTTGATACATAACTTTCAAGCTGCGCCAGTTTATCTGCAGTTATACCTCCCATAAAACCAAATCCGGCACTGATTAAAGTTGTTTTGCCTAAATCCTGCCAATCTTTTATGGTTGTTTCTGCTTTTCTGGTCATAAGATTTACGGTTCCGGTACTGGCTGTCCATCCGCCTAATAACTCTGCACCGACTAATCCTCTTGTCAAATTCATTGCTGCAGTATTGCCTAACCCTAATTTACCGACAAAATTTGCGGTTCCGCTTGCTGCACTTTTGAATGCTGACGTTTTACTCAGCCATCCGGTTCCAATAATCATTGCTGCTATATCACCGGTACCGTCTATCAATCCTACTATATTTATACTTCTTTGCTGTTCATCTGTTATTTTTGAACCGAATGCATCTGTATACGCTTTTAAATAATCGTTTGCGTATTCTTCGTCGCTTTTATTGCCGCGATTTTTTGCAATTTCTAAAAATTTTTCAACTTTTGCTTCATCATAATCCATTCCGGTAAATTCTTTAAATTTACTGTTAAATTCATTACTGTTAGTGCTGTTGGTTTTTAAAACACTGACTACAAAATCTCTGTTGCGCTCCAGACGACGGATTACGGCGTCATGGTTTGGTGCTACATAGTCATTATCAGGAATTACCAAATCAAGCAATCCTCCGAGTTTTTCCCGCCAAAAGCCTATATTCAGCCAGCCTTGGCTGTCTTGGTACTCGCGTATCATAGCAATTGCCTGATCATACATTAACCCGACGCATCTTGCAGCATTTTCTCTGGTTTGTGCTTTTTCATATTCAGGGCTGTTTTTATATCTTATCCTGTCCTGATGAATTTCATCTGCTGTTTTAAGGGTTATCCCATAACCGTTTAGTATTCTGTCTACTTCTGCAAAATCCTTTTTATATAAATGTAATTGGGGTGAGCTAAATGCATATTGTTTAACAAAATGTCCTGCAGATATTTTATTCAATGCTTCTTGATCCATACTGTTCAGACGCTCATAAATTCTCTGACCGTCACTGCTTTGTAAGCTTATTCCCAAATAATCCGTAACAAAAGTTTCCAGTGATACTACCTCGCGGCTCGGCTGAAATGCCATTCCGCTTGCAGGGACACTTGAATGTGAGCCTGTTCCGTTCATTGGAATTGTTTTTTCTGAATCAAAAAGATTTATATCAGGGTAGACCTTTAATATTTCTGCCTTTATTTTGTTTTTGTCTGTAATTTTTTGGCTCTTGAAATATCTGAGCATACTTATAACATTTTGCTTTTGAGATGCGTTAAGCCGGTTAAATTTGTTATAAAATCCGAAATTATCCTGTCCGGCACTAAATCCATAACTGCTTAATTCTTTTAATACCTTTTTATTGGTAGTTTGTTCTGTGACATATATAACACTTCCATTAGACAGTTTTGTGTTGTTTCCGGCATTCAAAATTTCAAGTTCCTGAACCTTTAAACGGATTGCCTCGTTAGTTGCACCGGCTCCGAGAAGATCCTTTGCTAATTCCCAGTAATTGCCGTTATAATTTTTATTTAACTTCTTTGTACCGACACTTGATGTATAGACTCTGTCCAGTGCCTGACGGTAAGAATAACGCTTATAGAGTGCGACGCTTTCTTCAGGACTTAAACGGTTTCCAAGCTGCTTTGAATCGGCATCAAATTCTCCCGGAACACGTATTTTTGCACCTACCTGGTCAATACCGTTTTTCCCCTTGTAAGGGTTCATTTTCATCAATGTTTCCAGTTTGACCCCGAATGTTCTTGCTATTTCCGTAGGGCTTTCGTTATTTTGTACGGTTGTTATTGTGTTTCCTTTGCCGTCGTATTCTACATAATAAATTTTATTTCCGTGTGTTACCTGCTGGGCAAGTCTATGCAGCCCGTTTTTAAGGTAAGTATTATAACTTGCACCGGAATATATAGTTGTTGAAGTTTTCCCGTCAGAAGTTATTTTATCTTCACGGAACATTCCGTTAGAACTGAATACCCGCTCTTCACTCCCGTCCTGCAAGTATTTTACAGAATACAAAAAGTCCTCGTCTTTTATTTCACCGCTGTCTGTTACAGAAAGTGCAATTGTTTCTCTGGAGCTTCCGTCCGGATTTTCTTCTTGAACTATTGTATGTGCAGGAGTTTCATTAGTTGCCGGAACCCAAGTATATTTTATTTCTTTGAGAGTTTCTCCGTTTTTGTATTCAGTACGTTTAACAGGATAGCCGTCAATATTATATGTTATCTCTACGTCTATAATCTCGCCGTCTATCTCTGTTTTGAATGTTTCTGTATTAACGGAATCTGTTTCATTGTCATAAGCATGTTCAAGCCCTACACCGGCTTTAGAAGTGTTTGCAGCTTCTTTCCCGCGCAGTATTTGACTAAGCTCGGCTTCACTGAGCTTTTCCAGTTCTGCACGGTATTTGGATAAACTTTCCCCGTTTAACTCTTTTTGCCGGCATATTGCATCTATTAATGTTGTTTTTTTGCTTATTTCCATTTTTCTTTGTAAAATTCCATCTTCTACATCGTACTATTACGGTTATCTTCTAAAATTCCTTTAATATTTGTTACGTTTTGTAAAAGTTGATTTTTATATGTATGTTTGGTAGTTTTATAGGTATGAAAAAATTTGTTATTGAGAACAAAAACCTGGTTATTTTGTGGGTTTTGTGCGGAATTGCGCTTTTTATATTTTGCGGACACTACGGGAATATTTTGCTTGATATCGGAAGAGAAATATATTACCCTCAAAGAATTTTAGAAGGAAAAATTCTTTATAAAGACTTGTTTAATATTTACGGCCCTATGTCGTATTTATTAAATGCTTTTTTGTATAAAATATTTTCGCCAAATCTTGCTGTATTGTATTTTTCGGGAATTTTGTGTTCTTTCGGGATAGTGACCGGAATATATCTGATTGCAAAAAAATTCCTATCCGAATTTTTAAGCCTGTCACTCGGAATTTTTACAGTTATTACAGGGGTTTGCGCAACACACTTGTTCTCTTTTACTTTCCCGTACAGCTGGGCAATGTTATACGGAACTGTCGGGTTTATTTATTCCGTTTGGGCTTTGATAAAATATAAAACAGAAAATAAGCTGCCGTATTTGTATTTGTCCAGTTTGCTTGCCGGATTTTGTGTCTGCAACAAATACGATTTTTATATCTATGCGCTGTTGCTGCTGGTTATCGTACTGTTTACCAAAAATAAACGAGCAATCTTAAGCTGTTTTACCTGCTTTTTAATATTTCCTGCGATTTGCGGGCTAACCCTTTTTGTTCAAGGATTACGGTTAAACGACTTATTTGCGGCTGCAAAAGATATAAAAGATGTAGTCTATGCGCCGACTCTGCACTATTTTTACACTATACAGGGAATATATTTCCATAAAAAAATACTGAACTTATGGCTGATTAATATTTTAAAAACCGGATTTGGGTTTGCCGGACTGCTTTTGGGCTATAAACTCACCGAAAAAAATAAGATTGCCGGATATATTGTGTGTGCAATTTTTGCCGTATTAATTGCGGTATTCACAAAACCAATATCTTTTATGTTCCTTGTGCCGCTGCTTATTTTAACAGCAGTCGGAAGCTGCTTAAAACTTAAAGATAACGTACCTGTTATACTTTTACTGTTTTGTGCATTATCGGTTTGCGCAAAATGTTTCTGGGCATTACACCCGCTAAATTACGGCAACTATTTTATTGCAATTATATTCACTGCATTTTTGGCTGTGGTATTCACTTTTGCGGATAAAAAATATGAGAAAATTGTTGCAATAGGTTTGCTCTCCGTTGGGTTAAACTTTTTATATAATTCATTTATGACCAGAACATATCTGACAGAAAAAGTTTTTACCCCGAAAGGTACAATTTATACATATGAAAAAAATGCCCAAACAGCAAATACCGTAATTGCATATTTGAAAGATAACAACGCGGAAAGTGCACTTATCTATCCGGAAGGGTTAATTTTAAACTTTTTAGCTGACGTCAAAGCAGATGATTATTATAACTCGCTTATCCCTTTGTATTCAGACAGTTTCGGCGAACATGCTTTTATCAATCATATAAAGAAAACCAAACCTGAATATGTTGTGTTTAACAGTTTGTCAATGAAGGAATACAGTTACGACAAAATCTGCGACAGCTACGCAACACATATCTGCCAGTATGTACTGGATAATTATACCCAGGTAAAAGATGTTGACGACGGTTTCCGGTATATTATGTTTAAAAGACATCAATAATCTGGACTTTTGATGAAAAATACATTAATATAATTTGCGTGAGTGATTTTAATTTAACAAACTTTATAGCAAAATTCGGGTATAAAAATATTCAGACAACCGGAACAAAAAATATCAGTACCCAAAAAGCTGCTGCGGAACCTTATATGCCGGCGCAAGCTTCTTCAACAGTGTCTTCATCGGCTTCGCAAACTGCTGCGGCTTCATCATCATCCGCCCAAATGGCATCACTTGCAGGAGAAGACACAGCTGCTTATATAAAAGATTTGCTCAAACTTCCAAAAAACCTGAATGAATTTATTTATATGGTTCAAAGAGGACTTACCCAAATTCAGTTGAGCAGGCTTATGGCACAGCAATACGGGGCACAGCGTAACACAATGTCACCGACGCAGGCGCAAATTTTAGCTCAGCTCCAGGGCTTATCCGCGGAAGAATTACAGGCCGCCTTAAAAACACAATTAATGACAACAAATACAGCACAATCTTTAAAAAATTTGCAAATACTTTCCGGCGGAATGATAAATCTGGCAGATCTTGCGGCTATGATACAGGCAAACGGCAAAGATGCAATCACAAAACTTATTCTTACAATGGCAAATACAGCAAAACAGGGTGTAACAGATTTAACTCAATTAAAAGATACAGCAAGACTTATAAATGCAAGCATCGCTCTCGCTTCGCAGGAAAATTCCGCACAAACCCTAAAAACAATACTGTTATTGTATCTTCCTTGGCTCCCGCTGCAGGAAGGAACAGATTTTGAAATAGAAATTCAGCAGGATCCCGACAATGAAGACAATGACAGTATTCTTGTTATAACAATCAGTACGGTAAATTTCGGGAAAGTTATTGCAACATTAATACTTGAAACTTCAAATTCCGTACACGTTAACATTGAATGTTCCGATAAATTTCCTAAAGATGAGCTTTTAAACAGGATGAAAAACGAAGAAAAGCATTATTCAATGCAGTCTGTTGTTTCCTTCCAATCCATAGAAACAACTCCGGCAGAAACCACGCAGACAAAGGCATCTGTCACAATGTCATCAATGGCGGAAATTAATCCGTATATGCTGCTGATGTCACATACGGTTATTCGTAATACAATTATGATAGACAATGAAGCGTCAAACGGCGTTATCACACATACAGACACAGAAGGAGAAAAATAAATGAAATTCTTACACACAATGATTAGAGTAAAAGATATTGATGCGTCTTTAAAATTTTATACAAAAGTCTTAAATATGACTTTAGATCACAAAAAAAGACTTGAAGATTGTGAACTATATTTCTTAAACGATGAAGAAAACACTTGTCAAATCGAACTTACATACAACGATGAAACCCCAAAAGAAGGCTATACTAACGGAACAGCATTCGGGCATTTTGCTTTTTCCGTTAAATCATTAGATGAATTTACCGAAAAAATTAACAAATTAGGCTATGAATATCTGTATGAACCGTTTGATTTAAACGGTAAAGGTACAAAAATCGCTTTCATAAAAGATCCTGACGGAAACGAAATTGAATTAATTGAAAAAGTCGTGTGGTAAATAAGGAGAAAAATATGGATAATGTAATTTTTAAAAGACGTTCTATAAGAAGATTTCTGGATAAACCGGTAGAACAGGAAAAACTTGAAAGAATTTTAAGAGCCGGAATGCAGGCTCCGTCCGCTCATAACAATCAGCGCTGGGAACTGCTTGTCGTAACAGACAAAGACAAAAGAGAAGCACTTTCCAAAATGAGCCCCTGGGCAGGCATGGTTGCAAAAGCTCCTGTCGCTATAGTTGTTATGGGCGACACTTCAAATGAAGAATTAAAACAATGGTTCCAGCAGGATTTGAGTGCCTGCACGGAAAATATCCTTTTGCAAATAGCAGAAGAAAATCTTGGCGGATGCTGGATGGGATTTTATCCAAATATGGAAAGGGTAAAAATGATTCAGGATTACTTTAATATCCCTGAACAGATCCTTCCGTTTTCTGTAATTGCGCTCGGTTATTCTGAAGACGAAAATAAATATGTAGACAGGTATGACCCGAACAGAGTTCATTATAATAAATACTAAATTATGCAGCGGGTTGAATAAAATATTCAACCCGCTCTTTTAAAATATTTACCACGGATAATCGTCTTTGATTTCCCAACCGTCATACTCTATCAAACCCGCACACCACTGACCTGCATGCCATGAACCAGGCTTATTGCAACCCCTAAAACCGTTTAGCATATTTTCTCTCGTTTGTCCTCGTCCAAACGGGTATAAAGCTTCTTTTGATCTGTCTAAGTAGAAACAAAATAAATCACGACCATATCTGTTTGGTTTTTGTGGCCCATTTATATCTACCCACATAAATATACCATAACCATAGGTCTCGCCGTTATTATCATATATTAGTCTTACCACCATTGAATTATTTATTATAAAGCGGTAATCATTTATAGAAGGCTGCTCAGTAGTTATTCCAGAACTAATTGATATAGGGTAATTACAGTACATATCATTATTTGTTCCACAATCTGCTATAACTTTTATATATGGAAAAAAATATTTGTGTGCAAAGTTTTTTAATGAATCATTAACATCAACAGGCTCTCCTTCTCCAGGATGCATATCCATACCAGAGCCAAAATCCCATTCGGACATATCACCGTAATCCGTTTGAGCCCTGACTATTGCCTGAGAGAGTATACTATATACAACTTTTAGCTGATTTACAGTTGCTTTCTTTTGATAATCTGTAATTAGTGTCGGCAAGGTCATTGCTGCTACAATCCCTATAATCCCCAGGGTAATAAGAACTTCCGCTAAAGTGAATGCTGCTTTTTTCTTTAATACATTGTCATTCCTGAAAGTGTCAAAAGGCGTCATTGCGAGCGGTAGCAAAGAAATCCAGGAGATTACGCTTCTTTTGCGTTTTGATGTACCGGTCTGAACACGTTTTGAGGCACTTTTTATGGATTGCTTCGTCGCAAAGCTCCTCGCAATGACGTTTCCTGACTTTTTGTTATCCTTACAGACTGAACCGTCGCAACATAATAAGTTGTCATCCTGAACGAATGCGAAGGATCTCTTTTTATTAGATTCTTCGGGGTTAACACCCCTCAGAATGACAGGTACGCCGCAATGGTTAATGGGAGCAAACCCTTGTCCCGACTTAGATACAGATACCCCCCCCCCGGTATTTCCGTGCTATTATTGGCTTTTGCATACTTTCATCCTCCATTTTTCTTTAGTATAAACTATTTTAAATCATTTTGCAAGTGTTCATAACCTTAACCTTAGTTATGCGAAAAATTTATGCTATAATAATTTTATGAAAACTTTAGCACAATTTGTTCAGCAAAAACGTGACAATCTCGGACTTTCTCCAAAAGGACTTGCCGCAAGATGTAACCTTGACCAAAATTTAATAGAAGAAATCGAGGCAGGCAAAGAATTGTTTTTGTCGGTTACAGTAAGACAAAATTTGGCCAAAGGTTTAAAATGCACTCCGGAAGAGATTAAAAAACTCGAAATTGATTTTGATAATACTTTCGTTTCGGAACAAATTATTGAAAGTTTGAAAGAATTAATTTTAAACGGTGCCGGCGGCTTAAAATGTCCTAAATGCGGCGCACCTTTAGTGACACGTATTGCAAAAATGTATGATTTGGAAGATAATTTAATGCTCCATCCAAAGGCACATTGTACAAAATGTGTTTTTCAAATTCATTAAGTTTTTTATTTAAAATTCCGCCAATATCCTTTTGCATTTTCATCAGGATTGTAATCAGTTAGGGCATGACCGGTACATCCTAGTCCTCTATATTCTTCCCCGCCTGCAGGAGTTCCTGTTTTTGTACAGTTATCATTTTGTTCAGGTGATATTACTTGTTTTGAAGTTATATCAAATGTAAACACGTCAACACCGAGTTTGTTAGGACGTTTTGAACCGTTTATGTCGACATAATATCTTTGCGGATTATTTATGTCACCAAGCCAAATATACATACCGTCTGAAGTTTTCAATGCAGAATTATCAAAATCCGCAACTTCCATTTGTACTGCGTTCCCGTTTAAATTTGTATACTGTATCGGAACCGAGCCATCACATTTGTTATAACTTTCACAATATTGTGCACCGTTCAAAAGACTCTTTAAAACTTTAAGCTGATATTGTTTAACAGTAATAAAGTTTTCCATCATATCATCTCCGGAAGACGTTACACTTGCAAGAATTTGCTTATATGCAATATAAATATCAGAATTATTATATGAGCGGCGACCTCTGTTACTGTTATTATCGTCATTACTTCCGTCAAAAAATCATGTTAAATTTTTGAAACAAGTTGTCTAATATATTGTCTGACAGCAGAAGATATTATTAAGTCAGGTTCCTTTGCCACAAATTCGTCCAAAACAGTTATAGCATCAGAAGTCTGTCCTTTTTGCTCCAAAAGCAAACCGCGCAAAATCATTCCCAGAGGATTTGGGTCATTATATGAACGTTGAATTTGATCATCAGCAAGACCAAGCTGGTAATAACATTCAGCCAAGTTTTTATAATATCTGAAATTCAAACTGAATTGTCGTAATGCTCGTTCAAAGCAATCACGGGCCATATCGGGCTGTCCGAGTTTCATATAACATTCCCCCAAGTTATTATAAAAAACAGCACTTGCCTGAACATCGGGCGATAGGCTTATTGCAATTTTAAACTCCTGAGTGGCAGGATAATAGGCACGCTCCTGGATATACATTAATCCCAAGTTATTGTGAAGGTATGCATTTTGCTCAGATTCTATTACATACTCTTCCGGCTTACGATAACCCGAAAAGAGAACCGAGCATAATAGTAAAAATGTTATTGCATACTTTTTCATACAAAAACTACCTGTTAATTTATATAATTATAAAAGATTAATTTCCAATCCTTCATATGCCAGGATTGCATTTGGTTCTGCATTTTTGTAATTTTCTTTTATCTGGTTAAGTTTTTCGTCATCATATGCCGGGTCAAAGTGGAAAAATACAAGCTGCTTTGCATTAACTTGTCTTTTACACTCAATAGCCATATCAAATGTCGAATGCCCATAACCTTGTTTTGGAGAATATGAATCCAGATAATCTTCCGTTGTGTACTGCGCATCATGAATTAATAAATCACAGTTCCGCGCAAAATTAGCAAGTTTTTTATCCCCGCCGGAATAGCTTTCTTTATCCGTTGCATAAACAAGGGTTTTACCTTGATAAGTTATTTTATAAATCATAACACCCTCCTGCGGGTGCGCATATGAACGGTAACAGGTTATAAGAACTTCATTTTCACCAACTTGTAAATCCGCTTCACTTTCTATCCTTTTTACTATTGGAGGTTCATTTTCACGTAAGATTATACCGTCTGTTTCATTTAGGTCATGAATATTAAGGTTGCCTGCAATATTCCCCAAATCCAGCGGAAAGGATTTTCCAAACAACAATCCGGCAAGTTCATCGGAAAGTGTTTCGTTATAATTCACATTACCGTATACGTCAAGTATGGTTGACGGGATATGCAAGGGTCTGAAAAACGTAAATCCGTGAATATGGTCGTGATGAATATGGGAAATTAAAACAACAGCTTTAACAGGTTCTCTGTCCTGCGGGTTTACGGAAGATTTTATATATTTTTCGATAAGCTCATTTCCGACATCTATTAAACCGGTACCGGCATCAAGAATAATCAAATGCCCGCCGACATTAACTTCCACACAAGACGTATTCCCGCCGTATTCTAAAAATTCTTTTTTTGCTATCGGGTAACTTCCTCGTACACCTCTGAATTTTACTTTAAATTCGCCCATATATTTGTTCCTTTTTTATCTTTGAATTTCATATACACCGTTTTGGTCTTTTTCATCGCCGGTATACAAACTTGATGAAAATACCATCATTTTTGCAAGATTTCTTATATTTGTTTCTCTTGTATCTTTCTGCCGGATATCAAATACAACTTTTTTTCTTTCTTTTTTAATGGTAATTACACGAAAAGCATTCGGATAAGAAACCAGTGCCGGAGAATTCACATACAGCACATTGCCCTTTTGGGTAATTCTGCTTGCGTGATAATGCCCCTGAAAAACACCTATCGGATTTTTATATTTTTCAATAATTGCCTGTACCGCACCTGCATTTAAAAGTCTGTGTCCTTCACTCGGAAACGGTTCAGTTATCGGTACATGCATAAAAATTAATACAATATCTTTTTTGGATTTGTTTAATTCTTCATCAAGCCATTTTAACTCTTCCGGGTATATATTTCCGTTAGAAGTTATCCTTGTATCTATAATCGTATCCAGCACAATAACTTTATAACCTTTTCGCGGTACAAATGAATAATAAGGCTTTTCAAAATTAAAGTTTTCATTATGCTTTGATACAATATCGAAGTAAAGAGATTTTGTTAAATATCCGCCGACACATACGTCATGATTGCCGAAAAGCACATACCACGGATATTTCAGTTTTTCTACATGAGGTAATACCGCCTGCAGTTCTTTTTCAAAAGGCTTGTCTATCAAATCCCCGCTAAACATTACAAAATTAACATCCGGAGTATTATTAACCTGGTCAATTACATCATCAAGAATTTTTCCGGATTCTGCAGTTAACTTGAATGAAGTGTTTACATTTCTTGTAGAAAAATGAACATCAGAAATTTGAACAAACTTTAAATCACTTGCACTGTAGCATTGGAGTCCATAGACCATAATACCGGCAAGAACAAAAGTAAACATTCCGCTGAGTGCTCTTGATAACATTGATTCGTGTTTTTTCTTTTTTATCTTTTTCTTACTCATAAATATTTTTTACTTCCGGCCTTTCTTCATTCTGCAATTGCTCGGTGTTCATCTGCTTAATCAAAGCTTTTGTTTCATTATATTTGGTTTTTAGCTCGTTATCATCATCAGAGAGTATGATTGCTTTATCCATATTCAGCATTGCATTATTGTAATCTTTTAAACCAAGATAGCTAAAACCCAAATATTTATAAACATCACAAGTTTGAACTTCCTTAGTTAATTCTTCCAAAATATTAATTGCTTTTTGATAATTTCCGCGTTTTGTAAGAATTATTCCGTGAATTAACTTATATTCAATATCATTATTCAAAGCTAATGCGGTGACAATTTCCGTTTCCGCGTCAACAAGCTGATTTTGCATCATATAAGCTTTTGCTCTTATTGCATACGCAACATCAGACTGCTGGTTATGATACAAAAATCTTCTGATAGGTTCGTTAACCATTTCATATTGGCCGGATTCTAAATAACATACCGCAATAGCTAAAAGTGCCTGCGTAAATGAAGGTTGAAGCTCATAAGCTTTAAAATATGCATCTATTGCTTCCTGATATCTTTTGTTTTCTCTGAAATAATCCCCAAGGTAACTGTATGCCCAAAAATTCCCGCTTGAAGTTGCTTCTTTTAAAGCATTTTCTTCGCCGACTCTGTCGCCTGCAAGCTTCGCATTAAAAGCCTTATCAAGCTGGCTGTTATAACCTGAAATAAAAGATTTTTGATCAGTCGTACCAAGCTGGTAAAGCAAATCCTTTAACTTTTTATATTCCTGGTTATTCGGAGTCATTTGAATTATTTTATCCAAATAATTGACAGCATCCGCATAATCACCTAAGACACAGTCATTGGATATAATATCCATATAATCTTCTATAATTTCGTTTGCCGTCACCGGTAAAATTAAAGAAGCAAACAAAAAAGATGTTAAAAGCAATCTCTTCATAATCGGATTATAACATGAAAAACCAGTTTTTAGAAATCAAAATGACCGGAATTAATCCGGTCATCAAATATTTTCTCTTAAGAGATATCTTTTTCATATCCTAATCAAACAGCTAAGATGCTTTTTTCTCAATAGCTTCTTCTGTTTTTTCAATTTCTTCTATAAGAAAACGCAGCTGTTTTTTGAAATAATCCAAAAACAGTCCTATTTCTTCTTTAAAACTATATGCTCCCGGCCACATTGAATACTGATACATTTCTTGCTCCTTATAAATTCTGTATAACCTTCACATACTCAAATACGACAACAAACCTCCCAAACTTTAAATTTTCGGGAGGTTTATTAAGTTATTGTTACAAAATTTATATTACTGTCTAATCTGAACAGGCATAATCAAACATACAAAATCTTCTTCGCAGTTTGGTCTGAATACGGTAGCTGAAAGACTTGTGTTTAAACCTATATTTACTTCTTCGCAATCAATGTTTTTCAAAGCTTCAAGAACATATTTGTAGTTAAATGCTATAACAAGTTCTTCTCCTGTATAATTTATTGCCATTTCTTCTTCTGACTTACCTGAATCCGGAGTATCAGCCGTTAATTTTAATTGGTTTTCAGAAAATTCCATCTTAACAATACTTGTCTTTTCGTTAACCATGATTGATACACGTTCCAAAGCGGATATCATTTCGGAAACATTAACCGTTGCGGTTTTTGGACTTTCTGAAGGTATAAGCTGGTTATATTTCGGGAACTGGCCTTCCAACAATCTTGAAACTGTCGTTGTTTTTTCAGATTTGATAATCATTTTTGTTTTTTCGGTATAAATTTTTATACTATCTTCTTCAATAAATGAACTCATTTTTATAAATTCGTTCAGTGTTCTTGAAGGAATAATCAACTGGCGAGCCTTGTCATCCGGATTTTTTATGACTTCTCTTACTCTTGCCAATCTGTTGCCGTCTGTTGATGCAATTTCAAGAGTTTGACCCGAAATATCACAGACAATACCGGATAAAAGGTTGCTTGTTTCATAGCTTGCTGCCGCAAAACCTGCCTGACGTACAGCTTTTGTCAATGGTTTTACTTCTATTTCAAAACTATCTTCTTCATTTAATTCTATATTATATACTTCCGGCGGAAATTCATTTGCCGAAATTCCGATGATATCGAATTTGGAATTTTGGCAGGTTATATTTACGATTGAAGAATCCTGTGCTTTTTCAAAAGTTATGAGTTTATTGCCCAATTTTGAAACAATTTCATTCAAAGTCTTTGAAGGAAGTGTTATTTTGCCTTCTTCTTCAACTTGGGCATCGACTTCCGCCATAACGGTTAAGTCCAAATCTGTCGCAACAAGTCTTAAAGAATTTGAACCTGTTGTTTCTATCAAAATATTCAATAAAACCGGCTGTAATGCTCTTACACTGGTTGCCCTTTCTACAATTTTTATCCCGTTATATAAATCCTCTTTTTTAATAACAAATTTCATATCCTTACTCCTCTTTTTCTTGATTGTATTATAAAATCAATCAAAAAGGAACAACCTTAATTATATTGTTTTACAAACTTAAAACAAAACAGCCCCTTAAAAAGGAGCTGTATTTGTTTATTTATATTATTTTTTATTATTCATCGCAATCAGGAGCTTTGCCGGTTACAACTTTTACGTTTGAATATCTCCAGTCTGTGCCATAAGGGTTAGTAACTTTAATTGTGTTATCAAGTTCACCCGGCTGGAATGAACCTGCATACTCTTCAGAACCGTCATCATTTATGGTATACCTGTTAATAATATTATCTCTTGTATTAATATCATATACAGCACTGTTAGAATATATCCATTCGCCTCTTGATTGAGGTTTTACGTAAGGATTTCTCGGTACGTAGCGGGACATCATCAATTTTCCGTCACTTGTTAATGAATAACGTATATTTTCATATGTATCACCCTGGCCGATTACAAATGAACCGGTTTCATCATCCCAAGGAGTTCTTTGTGAAATATAATTTAATTCATCATAACTTGATGATCTGCCGTCAAATACCTGTTTTGGACGCGCAGGAACATTTTGTTCATCAATCCAAGAAATTGTTAAAGGAATTCTTTCATCACCTAAATCAATATCTGTTGCTTCAAAGAAATCTCTTAAAGCGTCAATTACCGGTGAATCAAAACATTTTTTGATATAAACGGTATCTCTGTTTTCAATTATCTGTGTAATTGTATCGTGAACAATACTGTCTTTACCCGGAATTACAAAAATTACGGTATCTCTTCCGTTAACATAATTACATCCGCAGCTGTCTTTTGCATTTGCTTCTGCATTTGCCCAAGCTTCAGCATAAGATTCTGTATCACAGCTTGTCATTAAAGGTGCACCCATAGGAACCATAAACATGCTCACAATTGCAGCTTTTGCAGCATTTCTCATTGCGCGATTGGAAACATTATTATTATATGGATTTCTTGATGTATCGTCTTTTACAATTTTTGCATCATCAATATTTTTGTTACTTCTTTGGAATCGTCCTGTGAATCCTAAACTACTTTGGATTGCGTTAACTTGCATAGAATATTACCTCCTGATTGTACTTTTTTGTATTGATATAGAAAAAAGAAACATGTTTTTTGTTGCTAGTATAATGCAAAAAAACATGTTCTTTTTTTAAATTTTATTATTATTATTGAATTTCAGACTATATTTTTACGTTTATATATCTTAACAATATACTTATTCAGCCAATTTTTCTCTTACCAATGTCTCAACTTCAGCTAAAATATCAGGGTTTTCTGTTAAGAAATCTCTTGCTTTATCACGGCCCTGCCCGAGTTTTTCTTCTTTAAAGCTGAACCATGAACCGGCTTTGTTTACAATGCCGAGATTTACGGCTACATCCAAAATATTTCCAACCTTACAAATTCCTTTTCCGAAAATAATATCAAATTCGGCAGTTCTGAACGGAGGAGCAACTTTGTTTTTCAAAACCCTTACTCTTACGTGGTTTCCGATATCACCGTCTTCGCCTTTTACACCGTCTACACGTTTAATTTCCAAACGAACGCTGGCATAATATTTAAGAGCGTTGCCACCTGTTGTTGTTTCAGGGTTGCCGTACATTACACCGATTTTCATTCTCAATTGGTTAATAAAAATAACTGTAGTATTTGTTTTTCCGATAATACCGGTTAATTTTCTCAAAGCTTTGCTCATCAAGCGTGCTTGAAGCCCCATCTGCTGATCTTCCATTGAACCTTCAATTTCAGCTTTTGGAACAAGCGCCGCAACAGAGTCTACGACAACAACATCAACAGCTCCGGAGCGTACAAGTTCTTCTGTTATATCAAGAGCCTGTTCTCCGGTATCCGGCTGGGAAATAAGCAAATCATCAACCTGTACTCCAAGATTTCTTGCATATTCGGGATCGAGAGCGTGCTCAGCATCAACAAAAGCCGCAATACCGCCGCGTTTTTGGCATTCTGCCACTATATGCTGAGCGAGTGTTGTTTTACCGGAACTTTCAGGCCCGTAAATTTCAATAATACGGCCGCGCGGAACACCTCCGATACCCAAAGCCACATCAAGTGCAAGAGAACCCGTAGGAATAGCATCAACATTAACTGTTGCTTTATCCCCAAGCTTCATTATCGCACCTTTACCGAAATCTTTTTCTATTTTTTCTATTGCTAATTTTAAAGCCTTACTTCTTTCATCAGCGTTAGAAACAGCTTCCGTATCTTTTTCCTTCACAGCCATTCTTTAATTCCTTACTTATTCCCAAACATGTGATTCTTTTTTAACGTACAAACCCAAACCTACGGATTTGTAACTATTCAGTCTGTTTTTCAACTGATAAACTTCCTTATTTAAGTCAACAATTTTTTGTCTTAAGGTTTCGTTATCAGTTTTGCAGCGAATTAATTCAACTACAACTTCGTCCATACCTTCTAATTTTTCATCAATAACCTGAGCAATTTTTTCACTCAAGGTATTTTCCATATTTTTCAAAGAAGAAAGTATGCTCTTCATTGCAGGCATCGCAGCAGTTTCACTTTGAACCGCAACAGGATTTGTAACTTTATTTTTCATCGCCTGAACTTTTCTCAGGTTTTTTACTTCTTCATAAGAAAAATAAGTCATTCCGCGGCTGTTTTTTCTCGGAAGAATTGATGCTTTTTTACAAAGTTCAACTATTTCCTTATTGTCTGTGTTCAAAATGGCTCTAACCTCTTGTGGTGTTAAAGTCCTCTCTTTAAGCGCTTCATTTGTCATATTTAATAATCCCTCAAAATTTCCCAATTACATTGTATTTTGTACAAGAAAAAAAGACAAATATTTTCGTAATGTTGTAACATCACTTAATATTTATTCTTAAGATTGTGAAATTACAACCATTTCACAGTTTTTGCAATCAAATTTCAGTTTATACCTTTTGCCCTTATCATCAATCAAGTAAAGGCTTTTCGGGGACTTACACATATCAAAAGCATATTTCAGACAGTGTTTTGTCCTCATAAGTTCTTTGTCTGATTTATCGCTTAATCCCTCAAATGCCCGTTCTGTAACGCTGCAGCCACATTGTTCATAAAATTTTTCGGCTTCATTATTATAAATATTAGCCCTGTAATCCGTATTATCACTGACATAAGGACAATATTTTAAAGGTTTTTGAATTTCTCTTTTATAATTTTTTAGCCGTTTGGCTATTAATTTTTCAAATAAATCCCGTCTTAAATTATTTATCTCGGAAACAGGCATAAACGGAAGTTCACCGTTTATTTTTATATTTTCAACATAGAACAAGCTTTCTCCGGATTTTTTAAGCTGGGTTATAAAATTTTCTTTCATTTTTTCAGGATTTTTTGCCTGCTCTGTAGATAAAATATCAGCAGAAACACTGTTTCCGTCCTCATCTGTAACGGTTAATTTATTATTTAAATACTCAAAGCTTACACCAATACGTCTTTTTATTTTTGAATTAGATAATACTTTGTCAAATTCGGCATCAAAGTTTCTGAAAATAATACTTCCTTCGGGAACAGATATTTTCTTATTTATAAAAACTTTTCCGTTCTGAATCTTGTTAACAAGGCATCCTTTTAATTCGTCATCTTCAAAATAGCATATTCCGTCCTGGGCATTAAGATTTTGAGAACCTTTTTCCAATTCAAACCAGCCGGTAGAAGATTTTAAAATTCTGCCGATTTTTTCTCCCCGCATTTTTGGTGAAGCGAAATTAAAACATTTTTCTCTTTTATTCAAAAAATACGTTGTAAAGCCGCGGTTAAAACTCTTTTTTACATCAGGGGTAAAATCAAAAAATATCTTACCGGAAGATGTTTTTTTCGAGATTTCATCAAGCTTTTGGCGGTAAAAGGCAGTTACATTTTTGACGTAATTCTTATCTTTCAGACGTCCTTCTATTTTAAAAGACTTCACTCCGGCATTTACAAGCTCGGACAAATATTTTGAAGCGTTAAAATCTTTCAAAGAAAGCAGGTGTTTATCTTTCGCCAATACATTGCCCTTGTCATCAACAAGAGTATATTTTTTTCTGCAAGGCTGGGCGCATTCCCCTCTGTTTGCCGAACGGCCTCCTATATAACAGCTCATATAACATTGTCCGCTGTAACTTACGCACAGTGCCCCATGAACAAATGTTTCTATTTCCACATCCGTATTTTCACAAATATTCTTTATCTGTTCCAAAGAAAGTTCACGGGCCAAAATAACGCGGGAAAATCCTATATTTTCCAAAAATTTAACCTTCTCTAAACTTCTGTTATTACATTGGGTGCTTGCGTGCAAAACTATTGGAGGAAGCTTGTTTTCGACTGCAAGGTTAACAATTGCCATATCCTGCACAATAATCGCGTCAACCCCGATATCGTAAAGCTTTCGGATTAATTCCGTAACTTGAGGAAGCTCATCATCTTTCAAAATTGTATTTATCGTCACATGAACTTTCACATTAAATATATGTGCAAATTCGACTATCTCTTTTATATCTTCAATACTGTTGCCCGCAGCAGCTCTCGCACCAAATGCCGGGGCTCCGATATAAATTGCATCAGCTCCGCTGTTTATTGCCGTAATTGCAGTTTCTTTATCCTTTGCAGGAGCAAGAAGCTCCGTAAATTTGACATTCTCCATAAAAAATTTATACCAGAAAAAATCATACAAATAAAGGATTAAAAATTAATCTTGACCAATTAAAATGATAGTGGGTTAGGTATAAAGTCTGGGGGATAAGATGGTCGGAAATTCTGCAGGAACAAACAAATATTCTCCTAACACAAACGGAGATATATCAGCATCTATCACAAAAAGCTGGACTGAACAGGCTCTTGAATGTTATTCCATAAATTGTGATTGCAAAAAATGTTCTCTTTCGGGCGGAAATTATTCTTTCAAATGCCAGATGCCCAAAGTTATAGATATTCTAATAAACATTACCGGAAAACCCCGAATAAACTTGGCATAGAAAACTCCTTTTTCTTCTGTAGAAAACTCGTGGTATTTTTGTAGAAAACTCATGAGTTTTCTACAGGATTATTTTTTATTATGGAAGTTTTATACATTAATATAAATTTCTTACAAAGTTTTCTACACTTTTTTAAAATTAAAAACTCAATCATAATCAAGCTTTCCGGAGTTTTCTACAAATAATTGCAGCTTATGATGATGATTATTTATATATATTATTAATTAATATAATAAATAATAAAAAAAAGAATGTAAAAAACAGTGAGCCGGAAACTTTTCCCGTATCTAGAATTTTTTCAAATGTGCATAAGAAGCATCCATTGCTTTTTTACCCTGTCTGCCGAAATCTATTGTGTACATTGTACTTTCGCCTACAGGTATAACTTCCAAAATATGTCCTATGCCGAGTTTGTCATGAAAAACTCTCTCGCCTACATTAAATACATCAGTTACAGAACTTGCACCTTCTATGCTGCGTTGTCTTTCTTCTTCATCATGTGCTTTTTGAAAATCTTTTTTGCGTTTTTCTTCGAGCATACGTTTTATAGCGTTGTCTTTGAAAAACTCTTTTACTTTTTCTTCATCGCGCTGTTTGTTTTCTTTCGACTTAACTATTATTGTGCGGGAAGGGGTTCTGTTCGATTGAACCGTTGTAGTAGAACGTTTTTGCGGTGCCACGAACCCTCTGCCAAATCCTGTTGAAGGTTTTACATATCCGTAGCTGTCTGATTGTGCAGCTGAATATGAATAATCAGATTTTCCGGTTTTAGCTTTTGAAACAGCATTTCTGAATGTCGAGGAATCGTTTGTACTGCCTTCAAAACCTATTGTGTTCAAAAGCTGGCGCGGAATTTCTTCTATAAATCTTGACGGGTTGTAATATTTATATTCCCCCCACATCTGACGGCGTTTTGCTGATGTCAGATACAATTTTTCTTCTGCACGGGTTACTCCGACATACATTAATCTGCGTTCTTCTTCCATTTCTGACGGAATATTGAATGTACGCTGATGCGGAAATACTCCTTCATCCATCCCGGCAAGAAATACTACCGGAAATTCCAAACCTTTTGCGGCGTGAAGCGTCATCAAAGTAACATTATTTGCTATGTTATCCATACTGTCAATATCTGATACTAAAGAAACTTGTGTTAAAAATTCGCCGAGGACATTGTTTTCATCTTCCGGAACAAATTCTTCCGCAACGTTTACAAGTTCCTGCAGGTTTTCTATGTCAGCTTCGCTTTCGGGTGTGTTTTGCAGCTGTAGTTCAGCCAAATATCCGCTCTTTTCTATTACCAAAGTAACAAATTCTCTCAGATTGTAGCGTGTACTTGCTTCTTTAAATTTCATTATTAATTCAGCAAATTCTGATAGTTTTGAACGGGTTCTCGGAGGGATTTCCGTGTCCTCCTGAATACGTTTTACGGCTTCAAAAAGGCTTATATCTTCTTTGTCCGCAAAATCCTGTAACCGTTTTACAGTAGTATCTCCGATTGAACGTTTCGGAACATTTACTATACGTCTGAAGCTCTGTGAATCATCAGGGTTATAAATCAATTTTAAATATGCGATAATATCTTTGATTTCTTTACGATCGTAGAACTTTAAGCCGCCGTAAATTCTGTACGGAATCCCTGCTGCCATACAAGCTTCTTCCAAAGCGCGCGATTGCGAATTTGTGCGGTAAAGAATTGCGTATTGGTTGTAATTTCCGCCGCTGTCCTGCTTTATTTTGCTTGCGATAAAGTTTGCTTCGTCGGCTTCATCTTGTGCCTCAAAATAGTCTATTAGTTCTCCTTCACCTTTATTTGAATAGAGAACTTTGTCTACGCGCTCAGTGTTGTTTTCTATAATTGCGTTTGCAACATTCAATATATTTGCGGTTGAACGGTAGTTTTGTTCAAGCTTGATTAATTTTGTATTCTTGAAATCCTTTTGGAAGTTCATAATGATAGTGTAATCAGCACCGCGCCAGCTGTAGATTGATTGGTCAACATCACCTACAACACAAAGCGAACGTTCCGGTGGAATTTCGGCTTCGCAATTTGTATATAGCATATTTACAAGTTTGTACTGGGCAAGGTTGGTGTCTTGATACTCATCAACCAAAATATGCTGAAATCTGTCGTAATACTGCTTTCTGACCTGCGGATTTTGTTCAAAAAGTTTAACCGTAAGCATAAGCATATCGTCAAAATCAATTGCGTTATTGTTGTTAAGAGTGTTTTCGTATTCTTCAAAGATTTGTGCGATTTTTTGCGACTTAAAGTCTCTTGCAAAAGTTGCAAATGTATATGCATCCTGCATTTTGTTCTTTGCATTTGAAATTACAGCTTTTACAAGTTTAGGCTGATAAATTTTGTCGTCAAAATTCAGTTTTTTGATGGCCTGTTTTATAACCGCATTTGTGTCGTTGTCATCATATATTGTGAAATTCTTATCTAGTTTTTTGCCGGATTGAAAGCTGTAGTTTTCGATGTTTTCCCGTAATATTCTTCCGCAAATTCCGTGGAAAGTTCCGACCCACATATATTTTACGGTGTTTTCACCAAGAATATTTCCAAGACGTTCTTTCATTTCCTTAGCGGCTTTGTTGGTAAATGTAACCGCAAGAATATTACGAGGTCTTGCTCCGTTTTGTATTAAATAAGCAATCCTTGAGGTAAGTACTTTAGTCTTTCCGCTGCCTGCACCTGCCAAAATTAACAGCGGACCTTGTGTAGTTTGAACAGCTTCTTTCTGTTCTTTATTAAGATTTTCCAATATATTTTCCATATCCCTATTCCCAAAATTAAAAATTTATGTTATAATCAGCATAATCAAAAAATACAATTATTGCAATGAGAAAGTAGGAAAAATGGCAGAAGAAAATATAAATATTCAAATGAACTCTGAAAATAGCGGAAACGAACAACAACCTTCTATTATGGTTCCTATGGACGATATGGATGTTGTTAAAGCTGATTCACCCCATACAGTTGACGAATTAGCCCAGGAATTGGCAACAATCAGACAATCTGCCAAAAAAATTGCAATTATAGGCAGCCGAAATCTTCCTATAACTCATCAGCAAATGATTGAAACTCTTGCAACAGCTCTTGTTATGCAGGGTAATACAATTATTACATCGGGCGGATCTTCCGGAACTAATGCCGCTGCAATTCGCGGGGCTATGAAGGCAAATCCTGACAAATTAAGAGTTATTCTTCCGCAGACAATCGGTCAGCAGCCGAGCGATGTTCAGGATCAGCTTATCGGTGTGCCTAATATCGTTGAACACGCGGACAGAGCTATGATGACACTTGCCGATGCATCACGCGTGTGCAACAGAGAAATTATTGACGAATGTAATCAGCTTATCTGCTTCTTGTCCCATACAAGTAAAACTTTGCATAACGCAGTACAGTATGCGGAAGAAGGACATAAAGTTATTACTGTATTCTATTTGGATTAATAATAATTTTTAGGTTATATAAGTTATTCTTATCAATGTTGAAAAATTTGGTATCCTTTGTTATAATTGGATTACAGGTATTTCTAAATAAAGGGTTAGGTAATGGATATTTCTTTGCCGCATAATATGGAAAATATTTTGAAAACAAAAGTAGCAGAGGGTGTCTTTAGTACAATGGATGAAGCAGTTACTTTTGCAATCCAATTTGCGTTTTTTGATAACGGGAGTCTTGAAGAGCGTATTGCTGCATTAAATTCTGAAATTCAAAAAGGTGTTGATGACTATGATGCCGGCAGGTATCAGGATGGTGAAGCAGCTTTTAAAAAATTATTAAAGAAATATGAATAATTTAAAATTAATAATAACTGATGAAGCATTCAATGATGTGGACAGAATTGCTGATTTTATAGCTCAATATAATCCAAGAGCAGCCAGAGAAACTGTTGAATTTCTGTTTGGAGCTTGTAATAATTTATTAAAGTTTCCGAATCTCGGATTAACAAAAGAGAGAATAAAATCTAAAGATGTCAAAATTTATATAGCTCGTCAATATTTAATTGCATACCGTATTTGTGATAATGCGATTATAATTCTAAAAATAAGCAATTGTTATCAGGATATTTATCCAAATTTATAAGTATTAAAAAGAAAAAGCACTTCAAGTAAAAGAAGTGCTTTTTAGCGGTATACATCAATATTATGGACATTCGTCATAATTAACCGCTAAATGATCCTTTTCAATTCTAACTATTCTTAGCTAGTACCGCTAGCATAAATATATTAGCATTTTATTATAATAAATGCAAGCAATATATAAATTGCTAGTGTGACTAGTTGTAGATGCTGCTAGTCCTGCTAACAATAAAAGAATGAATGAGGCTTATCTTAAAAAATTTGGGAAATATCTGAAAAAACTTAGAGAAGCACAGCATCTGACACAAGATGATTTGGGTGTAAACGGAATATCACGTTCTATGATAAGTCTTATTGAATTAGGTAAAACTGATCTTACTGTTTCTAAATTGAAGATTATTGCAGATAATTTGGGGCTTAAAGTAAGCGATTTATTTGAATTTGATTCCTAGTACCGTAAATCTTTAACTACTTTTACATAACCCAAGTTATCGGTATCTTTTTAATATGCAAATGTACCGTTTATGTTCATTTCTTTCTCTTTATTTGCGAAGCAAAGAGAAAGAAATGAACCAAAGAAAGAGAAAACACGCAAACGTTCCCTGCATTTCGCTGACGCTCAATGCCAAAATATTATTTGAGCTTTCAGCTCAAATTCTTTCAGGGCTCACTATCGCACTTCGTGCACGTTCGCCTGACTCACTTATGTGAGTAACAGATAGTAGTTTTGCGTGTGCGTAAGCACGATAGCAAAACCTAAAAGATTTTGTGAGTGAAGCGAACAAAACGTACGTCCATTCGGTCAAAGCGATGCCGCAGGCAGCGCAGAAATCTTTTGCGTGTTTTTCTCTTTTGGTTCATTTTCTCTTTTTGCTTCGCAATCAAAAAGAGAAAATGAACAAATGAATTACATAACTTATGTATGTGGTCGATAGATGCACATAACATGGGTTATGTAACTAATTACTTGACATATACAGTAATGACGGGAAACGCATTGCGTTGTCTTTAGTGGTGCAGAAAATCTTAAATTCCCCTTATTCACTTTTTGATAAATAGTTTTTTCTATGGTATAATGTGTTTTATGGTTGAAGATTTAATTAAAAAGCTTACGGGTAAAAATAAAAACGACTACGAAGCTGCGGCAAAACATCTGGTTGATGATGCCGATGCTGAAATGTTTGAAAAACTGGTTGAGCAGGAAAATTATCTGTTTGATTTTGTAAAACAAAATGTCGCAAACAGAATTTATAATGCTGTTAATGAAAATAATTACTTAAATCTTTTGAAATTTTTTAAATATTATTCGCCATCCTATGATGAGGCGATTGTTTCCGCTCTTGCAAAATATGCGGATGAAGATTTGACCGATGAGATATTGGAAATTTTTGAAACCGGCACCCAGAATGAAAAATGCTACTGTGCAAAGTTTTTCTCCTATATTCAGGATTCCTTGGCAATAGAACTTTTAAGAAATAATTCTTATACCGAAAACGAAAGCCTAAACGCAAACTGTGCTGCAACGTTGGGAATTTTGGGCGATGAAGCTTCCTATGACGAGGCTATAGAAAAACTGAACAGTGATGATGAGTTTGAAAAACTTTTAGCTGTGAAATTTCTTGTAATTTACGGCAATAAAGAAGCTTTGCCAAAAGTTATCGAAACAATGAAAACATCCACAATGGCAGAAAATATTGCGGGCTTTATACCGTATCTGATTGAGTTTGATGATTTGCTTGAATATAACTATCAGGATGGAATGCTTGTTTTAAACAATATTATAAACGGGCTGGGGGAAATATTAGGACTTTATGAGGTATTAAATTTTAATCTTTATTCTAATATTGAAAAAATTCTTGATAAACCGGCTGACAGTATTTCCGCAACCGTTCTTTTGAATGCGGAAGACAAGTTTAATACTTTAACCGAAAACGACGAATACCTGTTTGACGAGGATAAAGCTACTCAAAACGAAATAAAAGATATAAAAAAATTACTCAGCGGTATTAATAAAAAGAATTTAAAACAACTTATAACAGCAGAATTAAGAGAAGACAGTCCTTTTGTCTTTACTGCGCTTGATTATACTGATGACACCGATGCCGTCAGAGAACTTTTGAGATGCAATAACCAGACAATAATATTAAAGACTGCAGAAATTCTAAAAAAACTAAACGCTCTGGATAATACCGCAAAAACAGTCGCCCTGCTCAAAATTACTGATGAAAATATAAAATCAATTATCCGGGCTTTGTAACTTAATTAAATTTATGTTCTTCGAAAAATTTCTTATGCACATCATATAGCTTTTGTTTGACTTGTTCTACAATAAGTGATGTTAATTTGTATTTATCTATAATAAAATCAGGTGTAATTGAATTTGTATCTAGATAATAAGGTTCAAGTTCTTCTTCTATATTAAATACAGAATAGTAGTCCTTAAATTTATGATAAGTTGGAATTTCTGATATTCTTCCCCATAAATTCGGAATTCCCATAGAATCTGCAGCTATCAGCGGATGCAGTCCTGTAGATAGTATTGTTTTGCATTGTTTCATCTTTTTTAAAAATTCAATAGGACTTCCTGTGGTATTAAGAATTATACTATTAGGATTTGCTTTATGTATTTTGTCAATAATTTCACTGTTCCTGTCAGCACCATGAGGACATATGCCCATGTCATAAATTGGTTTATACGGGACATTTTGTACCAATAAATCAGCAAGCAGCCCTAAATCACCAAAACACAAGGGTTTACCCCCCCCCCCCCCGGAGTGCCGTAATTGCTGCATTTGTCAGATGTCCTCTTACTGATACTACTTCTATTTTTCTTTTTATTATTGTAGATTTAAAAAAACGAGGTTTCTTTTTATAATATTCAAGTGGAGCTCCAAAACCGCTCGATAAAACATATAATTTTTTATTTGTTGGAAAAAGTTTATTTTTTATATAAGGCATTGTATCACGCACCTGAAGCAGACATCTATCTAATATTGAACCAATACCAATTGCATCTGCATCCCAAGTGTTTGCAAATTCTGTTTTTATACCAAAACAATATTCAAATATATATCTATTTAAGGCATCTCCAAAGTTATCTGCAACACAATAATATAATTTCAAAATTATTCTCCTTACCTCATAAATGTTTCTAATATCTTTTCGTTGTAACGGTTATCAACTGCACTGAAAGGCAAAACCAATCCGCCAAATTCCTTTTCGACATACTTAATTACATTCAATGTTTTGCTCTTAGGAACGTAATCCATTTTTGTTACTACAGTAAATACCGGTATATTATATGCTAAAATCCATTCCCTCATTTGGTAATCATTCTTTTGAATTTCGTGTCTGCCGTCAATTAATTGCACAAGTGATACTATCTCTTCACGTTTTAAAAGGTATTCTTCAAGATATTTTTGCCATTTGTTTTGAGCTTCTTTTGAAACTTTTGCATAACCGTAACCAGGCAGGTCTGCAAGCATAAATTTATCTGAGAAATCAAAAAAATTGATTAACCTTGTTTTACCCGGCGTATTTGATGTTCTGGCGAGTTTTTTATGATTTGCCAAACCGTTTATAAACGAGGATTTGCCGACATTTGAACGCCCGATTAAAGGGTATTCGGGTAAATTAAATGACGGACACTGGCTCAATTTTTCCGCACTGATTACAAATTTTGCTGTTAGAAATTTCTGTCCCATAACTACTTTGTCACCAGTGCTTTTTCCTGACTTTCTTTCAGACGCTTTTTATACAAAACAGTTTGGAAAAGGTTATACATTTTATCGCTGTTTACAACGGTAATCTGTGTTTTATCTTTCATAAAATCAATATTTACAGATGGCTTATGTTCAAAAACATTATCCGTACTTATGTTAACAATCTGGAACAAGCCCTCTTTTAAAATACTCAAGGGCTCTCTCCAGAATATTTCAAATGATTTACGAATATCAAATTTTGCCATCGTGTAAATGTTTATACTTTCTGTTTGTATTTATTAATCAGAGAAATGATGTAATCTCTGTCAGGGGCATTTGGACTTAATGACAAGTATTCGGTATAATACTTGATAGCACCCTGATAGTTCAGTTCTCTTTCAAATGACTGTGCTTTCAATTTTGCTATAGCAGGGCTGTTGTGGTAGAAATCAATTGCTCTGTTACAGTATTCAATTGCTGATGCGTAATTGCCTTCTTTGAATTGTCTTTGTGCAATATCAAAGAATTCATTTGATTTAGTTTCACACATATCTATATAGGCAATGCCGTTTTTGGCAATAACATTGTCAGGTTCCTGCATTAAAGCTTTTTTCAAAGCTGTACGTGCAGTTCTAAATTGCTTGTTGTGAACAAGAATTTCTGCCAAATACAACTCATCCTGAACGTTATCCGCAAAGTTGACGGCATTTTCAAATGTGTATACGGCATCACTTTCACGTCCCAAAGCAAGGTAAGCTTCGCCCTTAATTACATTATCCATTAATGTATTGCCGGCAGATTGAACAATATAATTCAAACTGTCTTTTGTCATAGGCAATTGGTGGGTTAGTCTTGCAAGTTTAATTTTTGCAAGGTGGAAATCCAATCTGGTCGGAACACGTTCAATTGCTTCGTTAATATAATCGTATGCAAGATAAAGTTCTTTATTTGTTCTTACATCACCGTTATGACCTCTGTCCATAGACATTTCGTAATACGTATTTGCAAGCCCGATGATTGCATCGTTTCCGTAAACACTGTCATCAACAAGTTTTGAATAGTAATCCAATGCCTGCTGATATTTTCTTGTTTCCAAAGATAAATCTGCAACCCTCATAATTGCGTCATTGTAACGCGGATTTATCGCTAATACGGTTTTTAACTGTTCAATGGCAAATTCAGCATCCGAACGTTTTTCGTAGACGTTTGCAAGGTTAATATATGGACGTGAATTTTCCGGTTTTACGGTAATAGCTTTTTTGAATGAGTTAATAGCTGCAGCCTGGTTGCCCTGAACCAAATAGCATTCACCCTGTAATGTCAAAGCAGGTGATGAATTCGGGTTAATATGAAGTGAGTGGTTTAACCAGGTTAAAGCCTTGTTATAATCTTTTTGACGAACAGCAACCTGACCGAGGTGGTACATTGCTGTAGGGTTATGTGAATTGTATTTCAAAGAATTTTTTAAATAGTTTTCTGCTTCCGTAAGATTGCCGTTTATAAGCTCCAAGTTACCGAGGTTATCGTAAGCCGTTGCAAACTGCGGATTAATTTTTAATGCAGTTTCAAACAAGTCTTTTGCATCATTTTTGTTGCCCAAAAGCAGAGTTGCAACACCCATTGCATTGTATGCCTGGTAGTAATTGCTGTCTAAGTTGACAGCTTTAACAAATTCTTTTATTGCATCATTCAAAAGTTCTTTTGAATCACGAATATATGTAACGTCAGAAGATGTTCTGCGTTTCATATAAACAAGACCCTGTGCGTAATGTAAAGGGGCATAGTTTTCATTTTTTTGAAGAAGCTTATCCAATTCAGCTTGTGCCGGAGCAAGTTTTTGCTGCTGAGCCATCCATATAATTCTTAAGGTTTTGGCTTCCAAATCATTCGGAGCGGCATTCAAAGCATCTCTTAAAGCAGCATCAGCTTCTTTGTAATTATTGTACTCAATCATCTTATCAATATATTGATATTTTTTATAAACAGGATCACCTTTGGCTACTTTTGCCTGAAGCTCCTGTGAATATGCAGATGAAACGCTTAGGATGCTTGTACAAATCAATGAAGCTATGAATAGTTTTTTATAATTCATGGTTTTTCTTCCCTTTACTATTATCAACCTTTTGAGTATATTGTATAATAGTTATCGGAAAAAAGCAATAAGGCGCACATGAGTTTAAACGAGAAATCAAAAAGTGATTTAGAGGGGTTCAAATCATATATACTTGTTGAAAGAAACTTTTCAAAGCATACCGCAAAAGCTTACTGTACGGACGTTTTGGATTTTCTTCTGTGGCTTGGAGATACGTCCTGCGAGGATGTTTCGTTTTCAAAAGTCAGGGAATATTTGCATTTTATTCAAAAATTTCAGTACAAAAAAACGACTGTTGCAAGAAAGATTGCAAGCCTGAGAACCTTTTATAAGTATCTTTTCAAGGAAAAAAGGGTAGAGGCAAATCCTGCCATGAACCTAAATTCCCCCAAACGTATTAGACCTTTGCCAAAATTCCTCTCAACGTATGAGGTAGAACAGATTTTGAATAACACAAAAATAGATACTCCGGCGGGTTACAGAAACAAAACTATCCTGGAACTGCTCTGGGCAACGGGTATGCGTATATCAGAACTCAGCGGACTGAATTTTGAGGACTTAAACCTTGATGAAAATGAAATCAGAGTTTTCGGAAAAGGTGCAAAAGAAAGAATAGTGCTTATTTCTGACAGGGCAAAGTCTTATTTGAAACGTTATATAGAAACCGCAAGGCCGCTTGTTGCCAAAGGGTATCATGTAGATACCGATGAAACTTCTCCGGTATTCATTAATAATACCGGTTACAGACTTCAGCCGAAGACTGTCAGAAATGTTATAAACGATATTGTAGAAAAAATTGATTTACCGAAACACGTAACTCCTCACGTATTCAGGCACAGTTTTGCAACCCATTTGATAGAAAACGGGGCGGATTTAAGGGTTGTTCAGGAGCTTTTAGGGCACGCAAGTATTTCAAATACTCAGATTTATACCCATATTTCATCCCAGCATTTAAAAGATGTGTATAACGAAACACACCCGCGTGCATAAGTTAAATGAGATTGCACAACAGTGTCCTCTGCTTGCAGTTCTTATTGCACTTTTATTTTTTAAACAAATCTTTTACAGAAAACTTTCCGGCACGTTCATTATGAAAATCCAATAACTTCTTAAGTATAGGATTTGTCTGATGAGAAACCTTTTTGGCAGGTTCAATTTTCTCGTCGGTTTTTATTCCGTCTATTACGGTTAAATTCCTTTTTTCGTGCTCTGTCATAAAATCATTATACCTCTTATATTAATAAAAAAGCATATTGTAAATTTATTGCCCCTAAAAGTATATATTATATATATATTGTAACATTTATTTACAAAAAATGAAAATTAAGCAATAGTAAAAACAAAAAAACACTTATATATGTATTATATATTATGTATATTAAAGGAATAGTTAAATGCCAGAGAAAAAAGAAAACAAAAACGATTCTGATATAAAGGTAAAACAACCTACGGATGTAAGTGTTAATATTACATACACAAATGATGAAGCCGTACATAATGGTTCTGTTACCAGTTCAAGTTTTACTGAAGATGGTAAAATTGATGTGACTACAGTTTCATATACTGATGAACAGGGAAATACCTACACGGAAGAATCAATTTCAAAAATAAAAGATCCAGCACCCGGATTAAATTTGGATGATTTAAGAGCTATTCAAAAAGAAAATGGTGGTTCTACCGTAAAAACGTATGAATATTTAATGAATTATATAAAGGAAAATAAAGACAATCCACAGATTATACAAAATACAATTTCAAAACTTTTGTCTAATTTTAGTGCTATGTATGATTTAGACAAAACACATGCAAAAGTAGGCAGTAATCAATTAGAAGTTTGGGACAAAATTCTGAATACTGAAGATGGCAATGAGCTGGATTCTTTCATCTGTGGGACAATACATGATTCTATTGGGCAACTACTTGAAGATTGCGGTATTGAAAGTTACGATTTTCGGTTCTGCCGGAGCCGGATTAACAAGACAAAATCTCTCTACTGGATTATTTAATCAACAAACCGAAAATAATCTCGCAAGTTCAATTGCTATTGGTGCAAAATGGGATAATAAGTCTGTTTCTGTGGGATATAACAATTTCAATAACAAACTCAATCCAACAGAAAATCTTTCGAATATATCCGTTACGGCAAGATTTACATTCTAAAATACATCTGTTTTAATAGGGTTTTTGAATTTTGTAATATTGCCTTGGAAGAGCAATTTAACCGTACCGACAGGGCCGTTTCTGTGTTTTGCAATAATGATTTCGGATTCACCTTTTGAAGCAGCTTTTGCTAGTTCTTCTTCTTCGCCTTCTTCGGCCTTACGGTAATATTCATCACGGTAGATAAACATTACAATATCGGCGTCTTGTTCGATTGAACCGGATTCCCTCAAATCCGAAAGCATCGGACGCTTATCTGTTCTGCTTTCTACCGCACGGGACAATTGCGAAAGTGCAATAACCGGAACATCCAGTTCTTTTGCAAGTGTTTTTAAACCTCTTGAGATTGTAGAAACTGCCTGGAATCTGTCTTCTTTTGAGTTGCTCCCTTCCATCAATTGAAGATAGTCAATTATAACCAGGCCTAAATCTTTTTCCTGCATTTTTAATCTGCGGCATTTTGCTCTTACATCAGTTAAGGTACAGCCTGATGTATCATCAATGAATATAGGAGCCTGCGCAAACTGGTTCATTGCATCCGCAAGTTTTTCCCAGTCTTTGCTTTGCATATTCCCGGTTTTTAATCTCTGGGTATCAACTTCCGCAACTGAACAAAGCATTCTTTGTACAAGCTGCTGCTTTGACATTTCAAGCGAGAATATAGCAACAGGAACTTTCGCCTTTATTGCTACGTTTTGCGCAATGTTCAAAACAAATGCGGTTTTTCCCATTGCAGGACGTGCCGCAAGAATTATCAAATCAGAACGCTGCAAACCGTTCATCAATGTATCCAGTTCGTAAAAATCCGTAGGAATACCAAGGAGTTCGTCTTTATGTTCGTAACGGTATTCTATTTTTTCATACGTTTCAAGAACCAAATCTTTTACAGGAGTTAAATCCGTGGTTGCTTTTCTTGATGCAATATCGAATATTAATTTTTCCGCACTGTCAAGAGATGCGTCAATTGAATTCATATCATAGCCAAATGATACAATTTCGGAGCCTGCATTAATTAACGCTCTTTTTATGGCTTTTTCCTGGATAATTTTTGCGTAATATTCAACGTTCGCCGTTGTAATTGCGTTATAACTCAAATCATTTACAAACGACCTTCCGCCGACGGCATCAAGCTTTTGGCTGTAATTCAAAACATCACATACTGTTATTAAATCTATTTTTTCATTAGAGTTAAATAACTGAAGCATTGCCTCATATACATACCTGTGAGCCGGTTTATAAAAACTATCCGGTTTCAAGGTTTCAACAACTTTTGTTAAAACCCGCGGATTGACTAATATTGCGCCCAATACTGCCTCTTCCGCTTCAATATTTTGCGGTAACAGATGTGATAATTCTTTATTTTTTTCTTTTGCCGGCATGCCCCGATTTCTCCTTCCTGACATGTACATGATACATGTTTAAAGAAATTTTTCATTAAGAGAAGCCGGAGAATTAATATATGTTAATGATGATGTTTTAAAATCCGCCAAAATCATCAAAATTATCTACACTGATGTCTATTCCGTCATCATAATGTGATGTCATATTATCAAATCCGTTATCAAAAGAATTGTGAGTCATCATATCATCAAGACTGTTATCAAAAGGATTGTGTGCCAGCATATCATCAAATTTATCATCAAGCCTGGTAAGTTTGCCTGTTATATTATCTGTGACATCATCAACAACTTCACTAATTTTACCGCTTGGCATTTCGGTATGCAATGCTGAACTGTATAAATTGTCTACAGCGGCCATTGTCAGTAAATCATCTTGTTGTTTTTGAGCTTCTGTAGAAACGGCAGGTTTTATGGAATTTTCTGCTGTTTGCAGCGGGTTTATTGCAGCTTCGGCTTCTTTAATAGCTGTGGAATTTTTGCTTTTCAGAGCATCAACGTATGTCTCGTCTTTTTGAACAAGTTTTTTAAATTGTTCAACCAAATCATCGGCTTTTTTGGATAAATCTCTGTATTTGCCGACGTTAAGCATCATATCTTGATCTTGCAAGCCTCTGCCTGTGCAAATATTGCGTTCATCAAATGCAGCCAGGTAATATGCATAATCATCTGCCTGTTTGGAAATATTATGTTTTTGAAGTTCTTTTAATATTTTCAGAGCTTCTTCTTTATTGCCTAAATTGTCAAATTCGACTGCCTTGTTAAGCATTTCTTCAAATTTTGCAACAGCTTCCGGAGTTTTGTCTATTCCTTTTTTCTTTGCTTCAATAATTTCAGGCAGACCTTTTTTTACCGATATTGAAAGTTTGTCTACACTTCCATTTAAGCTGCTCAGCATATCATTGTATTTATAAGATAAATTTTCATCAAGCAATTTTTCTTCGTCTAAACCGCTTTTAGCTCTAATTTCAGCTTTTTTATTATTCATTCTTAGTTGAAAATCATCTGCAAATTTGTTTAATTCTTCAACAGATAATTCTTCTCCGTTTTTTACGCGTTCAAATAATCCGGCAACTTCGTTTTTTCCGGCATCTTTTAAACCATCCAAATCGTCTTTTATTTTTGAAAGTTTGCCTGAAACCTCTTCTAAATTAGCGTAGTATGATTTCATATCGGCATTGTCCCAAACTTTTTTATTAGTTTTAGGTGCCAGATTATTTTCTAAAGTTTCAGCATCAAGTTTTGTCGGTGTATGTAGTTCTTTGTCAACTCTTGCATAAACTTCTTTGCCTCTTTCGATGTTTTTTTCCGAAACCTCTTCCAAGTCAGTGTAATATGATTTCATATCAGCACTATCCCAAACTTTTTTATTAGTTTTAGGTGCCAGATTATTTTCTAAAGTTTCAGCATCAAGTTTTGTTGGTGCATGGAGCTCTTTGTCTATTTTTGCGTAGATTTCTTTACCTTTTTCGATGGCTTTTTCAGAAACTTCATCTGCTTTTTGTTGTAATGTTTCTACGGCTTCTTCCGCCTTATTTTGAACTGCTTCCGCACCTTCTTGTATAGCTTTTTTGGCCGCACTCGGATTAAAATGGCGGTAAATGGCAATGCCCGCAATTGTACTTGCAGCAACTGCCGTTGCACCAATCATCCATTTTGCAGCTTCACTTAATTTTTTATCTTCAACTTTTAACTGTTCCGGTGCGGGGTTTGTATCCCCTTTAAAATTTAACTGCTTATAATTATTAACACCAAAAGCATTTAATTTTTCTACTGCCATACACATTCCTTCCTTTTTGTTTCTTATATATTTATAAAAAAGAAATTCTCATAATTTTTGCTACTCCGATAGACCGGATATTATTTTGCATGGCAAATTATAAGGTACTTTCAGGCATTTTTAAAGTGTTTGTTATATTTTGTTACAATATGCTAAAAATTCTTATTTTTTGTAAAATAGCAGTATGTGTGACAAAAAGTTAAAACAAATTGCAAAATATCTTATTGATAATAAATTAACTGCCGCAACTGCGGAATCCTGTACCGGTGGTTTACTAAGTTCAAGATTTACGGATATTTCCGGAAGCTCCGGGTTTATTAAAGCTAATTTTGTGACTTACGCAAATGAAGCAAAAGCCGAGTATCTTTTTGTTGCCGATGATATTCTCAAAAATTTCGGGGCTGTTAGTGAACAATGTGCCTATGCAATGGCAGAAGGTTTGCATAAGCGTACCGGCTGTGATTTGGCTGTTTGTACAACGGGAATTGCGGGGCCGACAGGCGGCACGAAAGAAAAACCGGTCGGCTTAATGTTTGTTTCTGTATTTTTTAACGGTAATACAGTTGTAGAGAGGGTTCAGCTTCCTTCATTTTTGCCGCGAAAATTAATGAAATTTTTATTTACCCAAAAAGCAATAGAGTTTGCTTATAGTATACTTGAAAAATATTAAGATAATTCGTTTATCCTGTCTATCACAAAATCCAGAGCACCTTTTTGCGCCTCAAAGACATTTTTACAATCTTCACAAGCTTTGGTGTAAAACTCTTTGTCCGATAAAAGTTTATTTATATAATTTTTCAATTCGTCAGGGGTACTTACAATTTTGCCGGCATCGGTTTTATCAAGTGTCCAATAAATATCTTTAAAGTTGTGAATAGAAGGCCCCGTTATGGTCGGTTTGTCATAGACCGCCGCTTCCAAAGGATTATGCCCGCCCGTTTTGTTAAAGCTTCCGCCGATAAATGCAAAATGGCATATAGAATACATTTTGCCAAGTTCTCCTAATGTATCAAGAACTATAATATCGTACTGCGTGAACTTATCATCCTTTGAGCGCAGACCGTAATCAAGCTTAAGACTTTTAATCAGGTTTTCAATATCAGGCACTCTTTTCGGATGACGCGGCGCAAGCAGTAATTTTATATCCGGATATTTTTGTTTTAATTCTTTGAAAGTATTCAGAATAATTTCATCTTCTCCGGAGTGGGTACTGCCCGCAATAATTACGCGAAAACCTTTCTGTCCGATATCAATAGATACATCCTGGCGTTTAACATCAAATTTCAGGTTGCCCATAACTTCAACTTTATCAGGGGCTGCACCTATTGCAATATATTTTCTTTTGTCATCCTCGCTTTGGGTGTACACCGCCGTAAAGTTTTTGAAAACTTCTTTAAAGAAAAATTTTACTTTTTCATAAGATTTGAATGTCGAATCAGAAATTCTTCCGTTAATAATTGATACAGGAATACTTCTCTCACTGCAGGCATATGCAAAATACGGCCAGATTTCAGTTTCCGCAATAAATACCATTGAAGGTTTTACCCTGTCTAAAAATTTATTTACACAAAACGGAATATCAAACGGAAAATACGTGATAAAATCTGCAATATCCGCATATTTTTTCTGCGCAATTTCCTGGCCTGTTTTTGTTCCTGTTGTTATAACAAGCTTTTTATGCGGGAAAGTTGTCTTAATTTTTTTTCCAAGGTTTTCCAGTGCAATAACTTCTCCAACGGATACTCCGTGAAGCATTATAATATCTTCTTCACCAAAATCAGGAGTTTCGACAAAGCCAAACTTTGCTTTTAAACCTGCATTTGGTTTGCCTATGATTTTTCTTACAGCAAAAACAAAAGGCATTCCGATTATAAAAACGATTGTAGATAAAATTCCATATAAAAACATAACACTGTTATTATATTATAAAATTCTTATAAGGAAAAGTTTGTAACTATTCAAGAAGATTTCCGTCTTTATCAAACATCATTCTTAAAGCGTCATCTTTTGTTCCGTTTTCAATATACATTTCCATATAGCCGTCTTTTGTATATTGGGCATATTTTTCAAAATCGTTTTTATCATCTGTTACTTTTACATCGACAGAACCGTCATCTCTGTATGTTGTTTGTTTTGTAATGCCATTATCCAACGGTTCCTCAATTGTGTAATATCCGTTTTTGTCACTGTATTCTGGTTGTTTGTGGTACATTACGATTTTTTTATTGTTTAAATCGGAACTATCATCAACAGAAACTAAGTCACCTTCTATATCAAACATATAGATAACTTCTCCGCCGTTATTGTTTTTAACTTTGAGGGCCTCTAGCATGCCGTTTGAATATGTTGTTTTTTCACCTTCAAAAGTTTTTGGATCACCATTTATTTCATATTTTGGTGCCGGGGTTAAGTCGGGATCATGCAGCGGATCTTTCCCGGT
Source organism: Candidatus Gastranaerophilales bacterium (assembly GCA_944324365.1). Taxonomy (GTDB): domain Bacteria; phylum Cyanobacteriota; class Vampirovibrionia; order Gastranaerophilales; family Gastranaerophilaceae; genus UBA1221. The sequence goes on along the minus strand of CALUWA010000004.1, from coordinate 58,392 downwards.
TTTGTTTTCGGTTGGTTTTTTAATTTCGGTTATAGTTTCTGCCGGCTTGCCGTCACGATATTTAACGGTTTCCGTGTAATATTCGGCTTTTTTTGAAGTTTCAACCGAACTGATTTTCCCGTCATTATCATATCGTGTAAGTTTTGTTACACCGTCTTTTGGTATTTGTTCACATATCATCAATTCGCCGCCATCATTTATAAAATGCTTTTTATAACCGTCTTTTTCATAGATGCTTTCTTCAACTATGTCAAGTTTTCCGTTTATGGTTGTTGTTAATTTTTTTATGTCATCGGAATTCGGATAAAATTCAGTAATTTCGGTGTTAAAGATTACAGGTAATTTGCCTTGTTCTATTTTGTTATAATTTTCCTGAACCCTTATGCGTTTGCCGGTTTTACTGTCGACTGTGATAATTTTTCGTATTGCATCTTCCGGAGCCTGAACATCCATTAAATAAGTCGTTGTTGTTTCCGGAGTTTTCTTAACAATTGCGTATAAAGTTCCGTCTGCATTTCTAATTCTTTCTCCGTCAAGAATTTTGATTGCTTCCGGCTGTAATACTGTTGGCAAAGATGGTTTCAAATTTTTGAGAGTTTCAAAGTCTTTTATGTCGGCTTTGACCGGACTTTTTACTGCCGCTTTATTATATGCAGCCATAGCTTCTGCACCGCTTGCCTGAGCTGTATCAATTGAATTATTTTCAGGCTGCTGTTTATCAGCTTTTACTTTGCTTAATAAATTAGTATTAACGTTTACAGCTGACGGAGCAGCATTTACTGGGTTTATCATAACATCCATCCTTCTTTTATATAACCTTCATAGTTAAATAAAAACACAAAGGATAAAATTATTGCCTTTTTATTAAGAAAAGTAATAACAAATATAAAATTTATCTTTGTCCGTTAAATGCGTGCAGCCCGAGATATCTTGCGGAAGCACCAAGTTCCTGCTCAATTCTTATAAGCTGATTATATTTTGCCATTCTGTCAGAACGGGAAGCTGAACCGGTTTTAATTTGTCCGCAGTTTGTCGCAACCGCCAAATCAGCAATAAAAGTATCTTCTGTTTCGCCGGAACGGTGTGAAACAATTGATGTATAGCTGTTTGAATGTGCTGTTGTTATTGCGTCGAGCGTTTCAGATAAAGTGCCGATTTGGTTTACTTTTATCAAAATTGAATTTGCAACATTTCGTCTGATACCTTCCGCAAGCCTTCTGGTATTTGTGACAAACAAATCATCTCCGACAAGCTGGCATTTATCCCCTATTTTTCGGGTTAATTTTATCCAGCCGTCCCAATCCTGCTCTGCCATACCGTCTTCTATTGAAATAATAGGATATTTTTCTACCCATCCGGCTAAAAATTCTACCATCTCATCTGCGCTCAGAACCTTATTTTCTCCGGCAAGGGTATACCTTCCTTCTTCATAAAATTCAGATGATGCAACGTCAAGACATATCTTAACCTGTTCGGTATCATAGCCGGCTTTTTCAATAGCTTCGAGAATAACTTCAATACCTTCTTCGTTAGATTTAAGGTTAGGTGCAAATCCTCCCTCGTCGCCTACGGAAGTTACAAGCCCTTTTCCTTTAAGTACACTTTTAAGCGTATGGAAAATTTCTGAACCCATTCTTATTGCTTCCTGGAAATTATACGCCCCGACAGGAGCAATCATAAATTCCTGGAAATCTATGTTGTTATCCGCGTGCGCTCCTCCGTTTATGATATTCATCATCGGAACAGGCAGAATAGTTGCATTTAGCCCGCCAAGATATCTGTACAAAGGCATTTTATACGCTAAAGAAGCCGCCTTTGCCGCAGCTAGCGATACACTTAAAATAGCATTGGCACCAAGTTTTGCTTTGTTTTCCGTACCGTCTATTTCTATCATTAAATTATCAATCTGCTGCTGATTTGATGCATCTTCGCCGATAAGTTCAGGGGCAATAATATTGTTTACGTTATTAACCGCTTTTGTAACACCTTTGCCAAGATAATAATTTTCATCGCCGTCCCTGAGCTCAAGTGCTTCAAAAATCCCGGTTGAAGCTCCGGACGGTACAGCTGCGCGGCCGATAATTCCGCCGGATAATCTGACTTCCGCCTCAACTGTCGGATTGCCGCGGGAATCCAATATTTGACGTGCACTAATATCTTCAATAAACGTTGATGCCATATAAACTCTCCTTTGTTAATACCATAATTATGCAGTCATTGTGGCTTAAAAAATCTAATCCGTCAATAGTTAAATCTTATGATTTTAATTACAAATAAAACCATAAAATAATTCTTGCATATTTCGCAACCAGCACAGCAAGATAACTGAATACAAAATCATAAAGAATTTTTATTCCGCTTTGAGCCTGAGTCCAGGCACAAACAAAGCTCCAGCCGGCATGCTTTAAATATGCAAGTCCTGTCATATATATAAGTCCAATAATATGTATTGTTAAAACGCCGATAAATACGGCTTTTGCAACATTTTTGTATGAATAATCTTTTTTCAATATTGTTCCGACAAGTATTGCTGCCGGAAGATACGCAAAAATATACCCGAAACTGTATTCAAAAATATATCTCCATCCGCCCCCGAGCGCAAAGACAGGAACAAAAAACAAACCCGCAAGAATGTATAATAATATACTTACACTCCCAAGCCGTCTGCCCAAAAGTCCGACAATAAAAATAACAATCGGAATCTGCGGAATATACTTGATAGAATAAATAAAATCATTTATTGTTGTCGGCTCACCTGTCCAAAACTTCAGCGGCACAATCATATGTGTGATATTTAATTGCAAAAAGGTCGCAATTACAATCAGAAAAGAACAGAAAAATATAAGCATTAAACTGCCAATCCCTAAATGAACCCCTTTTTTCTTCTTCTTTTTCTTTTTATCTTTTGTTTTAACTTTTTTAATTCGTGATTTTTTAACTTTAACAATTTCTGAATTATTTTGTTCTTCGGTTTCGGAAGGGCTTATGTTATCACGGTTTTCGTTTTCATCACTCATTTATAGTTACAACCTTTTTAAGATTTTCGATATTTTCATTATATATAGTTTTAAATTTATCGTAAAAGATGTTTTCTGTCCACATTATTAAGGCATCTTCATTATTATCCTGATAGTACTGTTTGCGTCTGCCAAGAGATTTAAAACCGTATTTGTCATACAAATTTATTGCCTTTTGGTTAGATACCCTCACTTCCAGCGTAATATATTTAACCCCGTTTTTGTAACAATTTTCTATTACGGTATGAAGCAGAGCCTCTCCTATTTTTTTGCGGCGAAAAGCGGGTCTTACGGAAATATTTGTTATATGTGCTTCTTCCAGAATTTGCCAGGTGCCGGTATATCCGACCAAAACTCCTTCTTCATTAAACGCACAAAAATAATGAGCAAGTTCATTTGACAGCTCATTATAAAAGGATTCTTTTGACCAGTGATGCGGGCCGTATGATTCTTCTTCAATATTAACAACAGCATCTATGTCTGTCTGTTTCATCGGTTTGATTGTAAGTTTTAATTTCTCACCGCTCATAAAAAGATACTAGCATAGTAATACGGTCATTGCAATATTACCGGCAGATGCCATTACAAAAGAAAAACGTTTATTGGAAGTAAAAAACCTGCTTAAAAAGCAGGCTCAATCTTCTTATGTTAACCCTAAAACCTTTTTGTACCAAGAAAATGTTTCCAATTCCAGACCGTTGAATGTTGTTTTCATGCATTGTTTTTTAAGATACTTTTCAAATTCGTCATTAAATTTCGATTTGATTTTCTTTGGACTTGTTGTTTTTGTTGCTGTTTTCATAGTCTACCCCTTTTCTGCTAACTTTGCTTCTAATAAACACACCATTTGGAATTTTTATATTATAACGTATCGGCCTTTTTTTGCCTATTACCAAAAAGAATTATTTTTTATATACCTTTTATAATTAAAAAATATGTGTTAAAATATCTTTATGCTGTTAATCGGTGAAAACATTCATATTATATCAAAATCCGTACGGGAAGCTTTAGAAAACAGGAACAGGGCTTTTATTGAAAGTCTTATTAAAATGCAGCTGAATATGGATTTTATTGATTTAAATATCGGCCCTGCAAGAGGAAAACTAGAGGGTGTTATGTCCTGGCTTACCGATATTGCACAAAACATTTCGGATAAGGGTATATCTTTTGATACATCTAATTTTACGGAAATACAAAACGGATTTGAAATATTAAAAAATAAGCAGTCTGCGTTTATAAACAGTACTTCCCGTGATGAGGAAAAACTCGGATTACTGACCGATACGGCGGCAGAATACGGATGTAATTTAATAGCTCTTACCATGAGCAAAGAAACCGGTATTCCGAAAACTTCTGACGGAAGGCTTGAGCTTGCCTTTGAAATATATGAAAAATGTATGGAAAAAGGTATAGATAACGGTAATATATATTTTGATCCGCTTGTTCTTCCGGTAAGTGTTGAACAGAGTCAGGCTTTGGAAGTTTTGAATACAATAAAAATGATAAAAGAAAGTTTTGACCCGCCTGTTAAAACAGTTATCGGATTATCAAATATTTCAAACGGTTCACCGCAAGAGATAAGACCTTTGATAAACAGAGTTTTCGGAGTTATGGCATACGGTGCCGGACTTGATGCGGCTATTATTGATGCAAAAGATACAGAGCTTGTAAGAATATTAAAAATGCTCAAAGAAAATACCCCTCATTCAAATATTGATGAACTTTATATAAATATCGCCCATATGGTAGAGAATTTTTCCGGGTTAGATGAGGTACAATATGATAAAGATGATATTGAACAGGTCAAAATTATAAAAACAACAGGTATTTTACTTGGAAAATCAGTTTATTCTCACAGCTTTACACAAATTTGATTTTTTGATATATTGTTATTATTAAATAAGGAGTAAGGATATTAACAAGCATATTGTAACAACGGCATTTATAGCATCTCTTTTGTTTACACTTCCGGCATATTCCGCAATGAGCCCGGAGGCGAGTTCTTTGTATCAGGAAGCCTGCAGTCTGGAATACCAGCATAATTACCAGCAGGCTGTTGACAAGGTTCTTGAAGCAATAAAGCTTTCACCGGATGATGCTATGCTTTATACTAAGCTTGCGGGGCTTTATACCGATATGGATAAGTATGATGATGCAATTCAAACTTATACAAAAGTTATTGAACTGCGTCCGAATGATGCTTTTGTTTACATAAGCCTCGGCAGTATTTATGAAACCCAGGGCAAATACACGGAAGCTCTCGGTGCTTACGAAAATGCACTAAAAATATTTCCTGAATACAAATATAACTATCTAAATATTGCAAATGTTCAATACCAAATGAAAAATTACAAGGAAGCTATTGAAAATTACAATACTTTCCTGAATACTTATGCACAGCATTGGGAAGCCAGAAAAACCCTTGCTAACGCATATCTTGCTAACGATAACCCGGAAAAAGCCGTAGAAGAATTTGAAAATCTTTACGTAAATAATAATTCTCATTTTGATGATTATGCTAATTACGGTATAGCACTTTTTGAAACACAAAAATATGAAAAAGCCGTTGAATTTTTGGAAAAAGCTATAGCAAAAGATTCAGAAAACATGACGGCAAAAGTTTGTCTGGCATTATCTTATCAGGCATTAGACAAAAATGACATGGCGCTTGCACAGTATGAAGTAATTTTCAAAGAAAATCCAAATCTTACATCTTTAAAATTTGATTATGCAAATCTTCTTGCCGATATGTCAAAAGATGCCGAAGCTATTAAGGAATATAAGGCTTATGCTGCGGCTTACCCTGATGACACAAGAGTTTATAAAAATATGGGTATTGTATATCAGAGAATGAAAGATTATGACAATGCTATTGTAAGTTATGAAAAAGCTCTTGCTATGGGAGTTGAAGATATTGATATCCAAAAATCAACTGCAGCTTGTTATCATTACAAAAAGGATTACACTAATGCCATCAAGTACTATGATGAATTGTTGATGAAAGATCCGCAGGATATGGATACTTTGACAAATAAAGCAATTGCAATGCATGCCATGGATAAATACGACGAAGCTATAAAGCTGTATGAAGAAATTTTGGCGGTGAAAGACAGTGAAATAATTCAAAATAACCTTACAGATGCCCTGGTATCGCAAGGACAGATTGAGTTAAACAAACAGAATTATTCGGATGCAACGGATTTATTCATAAAAGCAATTTCCAGAGGTTCAAAAGACAGTGCCGCTTATATCGGTCTTGCAAGAGCATACAGAGCTTGCAAAGTTAACGATAAAGCAACCGAATACTATGAAAAAGCTATTTCAATGAACCCGGATAATTCCCAATACAGCAATGAATTTGCAGAATTTATTTCCGAGATAAATTCCGTAAAAGAAAACAAAACTTCAGAATCAGGAGAAATTCAGGAAATTACATTAACCGACCCCGCAGCAGCAGCGGCAGCAGCTGATAATGCGGCCAAGACAAAAGAGTTAATCGCGCTCGGAGATGAACACTATAAGGCAAAACTCTATGATGATTCCCTGAAAAATTACAAAGAGGCGCTTGCTCTTAATCCTTCCGATGAAGTTACACTTCTGAAAGTCGGGAATGTATATAAGCTGAAAAATGATGAGAAAAATGCGATAGATTTTTATAAAAAAGCTATAGTGGTAAACCCTGAATATGCAGACGGCTGGTTTAACCTCGGGCTTGTATATGCAAGCGAAAAAGACGTTACAGAAAGCAAAAAATGCTTTGAACAAACTATCAATCTGAATAAGGAATATGCGTATGCATATTATGCTTTGGCTGTTGCTTATGAAACAGAAAAAAATAACACGGAAGCTATAAAAAATTACGAGCTTTTCCTGAAATATAATAAAGATGAAAATGCCGTTGAAGCAGTTCAAAACAGAATTAAGAGTTTGAAAAAATAATGAAAAAATATTTTTTATTATTGACAGCATTTATACTTTTGCTTTCAACTTCCGCTTGCACACCAAAAGCAAGTATATTATTTAACCAGCGTCCGATAACAAAAGAAAATGTTATGGATTATTCAAGCACGTTTGAATGCGGAAGCAGAATATACTACCTGATATTAATGCCGGAAGTTCAGCATTCAAGATATTTGGATATCCAGATTATAAAAAAGGGCGACGCGGAATATCTGGGGTATGAACTTTTTATGACAAGGAATATTCGTTTAAAAGATGAAGAAGATAAGTACTTTACGGATTACATCGTAATAAACCAAAAAGGTGCTTATATAATGAAAGTTTATTCAAAAGATAAGCCTACCAAAGTTTTGACCCAGGCGGAATTTTATGTCAGATAATTCATTTGTTTTTTGGAAGCTGTAGAGTAAACCTGATTTTGTTGTTATTCTTTATTTCTGCTTTTATCGTACCGTTGTGCGCTTCAATTATCCTTTTTGCCACGTATAAGCCCAAACCCGAATTAACACATTTTGACTTGTCCGCAAAAGAAACAAATTTGTCAAAAATATCGTTAATATTTTTAGGCGGAATATTTTTCAATGTATTTTCAACTGCTATTTGCAGATTGAATTTATTTTCACTCAAAAAGACCTCTATTACAGAATTTTTCGGTGCATGCTCAATCGCGTTGGAAAAAAGATTATGCAGCACTCTTTTTATTTCAATATAATCAATAAGCAAAGAACAATGTTTTGCCGTATTTTTAAATACAAACAGTTGTTTTTTGTCAGCGGCAAGATACTTCATTTCCGCAATACTTTCCGTGATTAGCGAATTTATTAAAAAATAATCTTTATTCAGAGAAACATTGTTTGTTTCAAATTTGTATTTATAAAGAATATTGTCGACTAAATTTTTCATATATTTTGCAGCTTGAAGCAGGTCAGTAATTATTTCGTTATTTTCAAAATTGTTTTGTGCAGGTATTTTTTGCAAAAGCATTTCCAATGCAGTAATTTCTGCGTTAACAGGAGATTTTAGATCATGCGCAACCATCGCAACAAAAGATTCTTTTGTCTGGCTCATTGCTTGCTGCAATTTTCTTGATTTTAAAATATTAAAAACCTGCGACCGTACTACATTGACGTCAAAAGGCTTTTCAATATAAGCACAGGAGCCTAAATCATAACCGGTTATTTTGTTTTCGGAATCAGAAAGAGCGGATATAAATACTATCGGGGTATCTTTGTTTAATTCGGACTCCTTGATTTTTAATGCAAGATCAAATCCTGATATCTCCGGCATCATTATATCGAGCAAAAATAAATCAAACTTTTCTTTCATCAACATATCAAGAGCGTTTTGGGGCTTTTGAAATGTAGATATATTCAAACCGGAAGATGCAAAAGTTTCGGCAAGCAGGTCAACATTCATAGGGTTGTCGTCTACAATCATTACCTTCAAGCCTTTCATCCAGTTATAGGTTTCATCGGAATATTTTTCCTCAGGTAATTTTTGCTGGTTTTTCCGGAAGAAATCTCTTACGATTTTGATATCAAACGGAAAAGGAATAACGTTTTTTATCCCGTAATAATTTGCCTGAAGAATATTTTTTCTTGAAATATCGTTTGAAGTAAGCCAAAATTCAGTATTAGGGTATTTTTGAATAAGTTTTTTCAGCGGATTAAGATCTTTAAAATTTGTTTTTATTATGCAAAGTTTTTTAGATGTCAAATCCTGTGCAGAAGAAATAGATTTTATATCTTCCACGAACGCAACTTTAGGATTTATCGTGTTATCTGAATATTTTTGCATATGATAATTGTATGGATAAAAATAATCCATACAATTACCCTACTAGGTATATTTTAATTCGTGTCTTTGAGTATATTTATAATTCTTTCGACTTCTGTTTTTAAATATTCAAGCTGCTGGTCAATACTGTTTGAATTGTATATTGCACCGGAGCCGGTATATGCAAGATACGGTTTATATTTTTCGGCTTCTGTCCGCAAATTCGCAACACTTTGCGCTTGTGCACTTAGTTCCAGAATTTTTTCATACGAAATGTAACTGCTTTCGGGCTCATTTGCATATTTTTCCCCGAAATATTCGGCGTTTTTCTTAAAGTAATATACTCTTGCAGCAAATCGCTGAACATTTTCTCCTGATTCTATTGAATCATATATTTGTTCAAGCATTTCTATAAATTCCTGCAAATCGCTGACGTAAGGCGAAAGCTTATCTTGTTTAAGAATAATATTCACAAAGGCGGGATCATCCCGCGGAACGGGTTTTACTTCGTTTGCGGAATTAAAATCTTTTGTCTTATCAAAAATCGGGGTGGAAACAGATGTTTCACTTGGCGCATATTCTTTTGTCAAATCAGGCAAAGTTCCGACATAACCTTTTGACGTATCAACGTTGTCGGCCTGCTTTGAGAAAAATGCTCCGTAACAGTTTAACGGGGCTGAAAGTATTATCAGAAATATTATGCATAACTTTCTCATACCCTGATTATAATGTTTATCGGAAAAAAATCATCATTTAAGTAAATTATATTTTATTAAGATTTGTTAATAAATCTTATATATATTGAATTTTGACAAAAAATTGGCCGTTATTATACATGAGGCTATTTTATGAGTATAGTAATTGATACCGATTTAACCACCCTAATGTATAAGTTGAATATTTCTGCAAGCAAAATGGAGCAGGAATATGCCGACCTGACTATTGAGGAAATTGTTGAAGCAGAAGCGGAAGCCGGGAACCAGGAGGCTGTTAAATATGCCGAAGAGCTGTTTCAATCACCGGATATGCTTGTAAAAATCTTCAAACTTGCTGACCCTAACAATAAACTTGAATTTTTAAACGAAATGACGGCAGACCAGTTAAGAAGCTTTCTGCCTTTGATGGAAGAAGAAGATATTAACGAGGGGTTGAAGTTTTTTACCCAAAACAAATTGATGAAAATGCTTGAAGAAATTCCGCCTGAACAGCTTGTTAATACGGTATTTGAAATGTTTTCCCAGGAAGAAATCGTTCAATACCTTCCGGAAGACCAATTAGACAAGTTTTTGACAGATACTGACATAGAAAAAAATAAAGTATTAAATCATTTGCCGTCAATTCCGAAAGAATACCTGATGCAAATGTATGAAAGTGTAAGCGGCGAAAGTACAGATAAAATGAATTCAAGGGAGATAGTTGACAAACTTTCCGATCTTAATCCGCTCCAGTTCAAAGATGCAATGCTCTCCATGCAGCCTGTTGCCAAACAGCAGCTGACTTTGGGTTTGGCAAAAGAACATAACGAGCTTTACCAAAATATTGATGCACATGCATATACAAACATGATTAATACCTATAAACAGCAGCCGGAAGTGGTTAAAGCCATGGAAGTTATTGAGCCGGAAGAAAAGATTAAAATGCTGCAGCAGCTGCCTAATGATTTGTTGTCAATTGTTATTACCCAGATGGATGCGAGAGTTTTTGCAGATACTTTGATTAAGGAAAATCCTGAATTAATCGCACAAATTATGATGAAATAAAAGTGGTATGTAATAGAGTATCGGCTTTGAAATTTCTATATTTAATTTTTTCTTAATGTTTGTGATATTGACTAGTATAAAAAATACAGTACAATATTAGTATATAGGATTGGGATATTATGAGACTGACAGACAAACTAAAACAATACGAACAGCAATTTATGTTTATCCGTTGGGCTACAGGCGGCGAATACGGAAAACTTCGCTATGTAGGTTCTGATTTTATAGAATTTCAGATAATTGATGTTGACAATATGGAATTCAGCGAAACTATGCTTATTCACAGCGGACTTATTTTGGAAGTCTGCATAGGCGGTTCGGATGTCGCAAGAATTGTGGCTGAATTTTCTTCTAAAATTTCTATTGACAACTAGTTTGTATTCATTTGCTCTGTTAATTGTGCTACACGGGCGATAGTTTTCGGGAAATTTTTTTGCAGGATATATGCCCGCATAGATGTATATTCACTATAAAGAAGCAGACTGCTTTCCGCAACTGTTTCAATTAGATTGACATCTGGATTTTCATAATATTGTAAAATGTGATCAACAATTTTTCTGTCAAAGGTTGTGGAATTTTGTTTGTAGTTTTCAAATTCTTCGCGGAAAGTTTTAATCAGTTCAGAATCTTCTGACAAAACTCCGGTATCTGAGCTGTCTAATTTTGTGTCAAGAAAATGCCCGAATTCATGCATAAAAATTCCAAAAACCTCTTTTTCATTTGAAGCAAACTCAATTGATCGCATATTCAAAATTTTGTCGAACGGATCCCAGGTCGGCATTATATCATCAATTTGAATTTTGTTTATCGGATGAGTAGAAAGCTGAATAAGCTTGTCGCCCGGCATTTGTTTTATGATTTTCATTATATCTGGAGAATTTGTATCTGTCAGTTTGCTTAAATCAATTTTGGTTTCCTGGTTGTTTGATTTATCTTTAACACTGACAAAATTACCCTGATATTCTATTTCATAAATTTTGTCATTCACAGACGAAATGAATTTGTTTGGATTACCGTTAACAGGCTGAAAAGTACGTTTTTCATTCAAAAGAATGTTACCGTTTTTATCTTTAATTACGTATTCGCTTATGTTCAAGCCGTCAGCAGTTTCTTCAAGGAAATAATCTGTTTTTGTTCCGTCAGGAGAGATTAAACTTTTCTGAGTTGTTCTGGTACCGGTTGCCTCATCATATTCAGACCATTGAACGGGATATTTTTTACCGTTTTTATCCGTAATACTAATATTTTGCTCAATACCGCCAGTGCCGGGTACAAATTCTTCTTTAGAGATAAGGTTTCCTTCTTTATCATACTTGTAATTTGTTAAGCTTATAAGCTGTCCGGTTTCTTCATCTGATTTGACAACCTGCTTCACATTCAGTTTTTTGTTTTCAATTGTCTTGATAAAAAGATTTCCGTTATGTTCGCGCGTAATCGTTTCTATCCATTCTTTTGCTTCCGTGTCGAAAACTTTTGAAACATTTTGTTCGCCCGGATTTTCGTTTATCTCAAATCTTGTTGCTGTACTTTTTGATATAGAAAAATTAGGATTTGTTTTGAGCAAATTATTAAGATAATCTTCAGGTAATTGCGCGGCAAAAAATAATTCGTTCATAGACAAAGATAAATTTCTGTCCGGAATATTAATCAGTTTTGGCAGCAGATTTATTTGCTCTTCCGTAAGATTGGACAGTTTATCATATAATATTCCCAAATCAAACCCTCTGTTTAAACCATCCATTTTCATGAGTTTTTCTATTTTCTGTAATTTCTCTTCATTTGCTCTTGATAGTATAGCTAAATGTATCCCTTGTAATCTTTTATCTTTGTCCATACTCAATAGCTTTTTGACTGTTTGGAGCCTTTTATCATCCATTTCCATAAATAGTTTTATATCCTCCCCGAAATCTCTGCCAAATTCGGTTTGAAACATATTATTAAGCTCAAATGTCTTATTAACACTTTGCAGCCAGTCCAAAACAGGGTTTTTATTATCTTCAAACGATTTTATCGGCTTAAAATTTTTATCATTTTTTGACATTGTGTAATTGTAAAAATCTAAGGCCTCTTTTGCAGACAGAGTATCTGCTTTACCGTCTTTCGATGCAAATTTGATTAAATCATCAGAAAGTTCGGCAATTTCTTCTTTAGAAAAAATACTGTTTTTATCTTTGTCATATTTACTTAAAAAATCAGCATCTTCGCTTGATTTTAAGATATTTTGCAAAGCTTTTATATTAATATTTATACCGTTATGTGAATTTTCCATATGCTAACCTTTTTTTCTGTTACGGCACTAAAAATAATTTCTTTAATTATTTGAAAAACATTTACAATTGTTATATAATTATTAGGCTTATGAAAAATATCAGACAAACCAACGCAAATATACACAGGGATTCCTGGGTTGAAATCAATATAGGGAATTTGGCGCACAATGCGCAGGAAATCAGAAAAAACGTTCCGGCCGATACAAAACTTCTTGCTGTCGTAAAAGCTGATGCATACGGGCATGGTTCTGTTATGCTTGCTCCGACACTTTTGGCATCCGGTTTTGATATGCTGGGAGTTGCCTCAATTGATGAAGGTGTAGATTTAAGAAAAGCCAAAATAAATGCTGAAATTCTTGTTCTTGGCGCAGTTCCTGTTTGGGCTGTTGAAACAGCAGTGCAGGAAGATATTTCTATTCCGGTATTTTCGGATGCACATCTTGAAGCTTGCAGACAGGCATTTTTAAGAACAGGCCAAAAACCAAAAGTTCATGTAAAGATTGATACCGGCATGAATAGAATCGGTATCGGTTATGATAAAGCAGTTGATTTTATCAAAAAAGTTCAAGCCGCAGATTATCTTGAATTAAAGGGGATATTTACTCATCTGGCTGCAGCGGAAGAAAGAGATGAAACACAAATCCAGATAGACAGATGGAACAGTGTAATTTCAAATATTGATACAACGGGACTGCTGCTTCATATTCAAAATACTGTAGGTACGATGTGTTACGAAATCCCGCTTTCTAATATGCGGAGGGTCGGGATTGCTCTGTATGGCTTATATCCTGATTTGCCGCCTGATAATAAAGGATTTCATCCGGATTTAAAACAGGTTATATCTCTAAAAGGAAGAATTGTTCATATTCACGAAGCAAAAGACCATGAAGGTGTAAGTTACGGACATACTTACCGTGCCAAAGGCACAAGAACAATTGCAACAATTCCGATAGGATATGCTGACGGCGTATCAAGAGGGTTGTCCAACAAGATTTACGGAGTTTTAAACGGACATAAAGTTCCGCAGGTCGGCAATATTACCATGGATCAGATGATGTTTGATATAACAGGAGTTGATGCCGAAATCGGAGATGTCATAACTCTGCTTGATGAACAAAACTCAATCGACGAATGGGCAAAAATTTTGAATACCATTAATTACGAATTAACCTGCCGCCTGAAAGTTCGTTTGCCGCGGGTTTATACGAGGTAGTTTATTATGAAAATCGGTATTATTGGTCTTGGTTTAATCGGCGGTTCGATTTTTAAGGATTTGAAACGCCTTGGGTATAACGTTATTGCCGTTTCCAAATCACAAGAAGGTGACGGGATATACAAATCTTATGATTGTCTGAAAGACTGCGATATTATTTTTGTATGCACTGCAATGAACAAAACAATAGATGTCTTGGATGAACTTGAGCGATATGTTTCAAAAGACACCATAGTTGCTGATGTTTGCAGTTTAAAGAGTTTTGTATGCAAAAAATTTAGACCGTACATTTTTATCCCGACCCATCCTATGGCCGGAACTGAAAATAAAGGATATGAAAGCTCTTTTGAAGGACTGTTTAAAGATGCGACATGGGTTTTAACACCGTTTAATACAACACCTGAGGAAGCTGTTCAGAAACTTACGAATATTATAAAGCAGTTCGGTGCAAAACCTCTTTTTACAACTCCGCAAAAACATGATGAGGCTGCAGCTATGATTTCGCACATGCCTATGCTTATATCGCAGGCACTGTTTTTAGCTGCAAGCGAAAACCCTCTTGCGCTTGAGATGGCATCAAGCGGGTTCCGTGATATGACACGCCTTGCCATGTCAAATGAAGAAATGGCAAAAGATATGGTTGAACTAAATCATAAAAATATCGAAAATTCTGTTTTGAAATTATATAAAGCTGTCGGAGAACTTACATCGGGTGATTACCCAAAATTAATCAAACAAATAAAAACAGAACGTTCAAAAATGTTTAAATAATAAAAAAACGGGAAATATTTATTTCCCGTTTTTTATAGAAACGTAAGATAGCTTTTATGCATTTCTGGAAGAAGCTCTGAACACGCTCTGTCCGAGCCCTACAAAGAAACCTAAAACAGCACCGCCTGCAACATAAGCAGGTGTAACTCTTTTATCTTTTACTGCACTTTTAAATCCTTTTGCGCAGCGTTTGAACATATCAACAGCTCTTTCGTTAACACTTGCGATAATACCTTTTAATTCAATCATATCACCTTGTTTAAGGTTTGCATCTTTTATGATTTTACGCATATTAAAAGCTGTTTTCATATTAATTACGTTTGCATTAGCCCCGGCAGCTTTTTGGGCATCAACCATTTTAATAAATGTGTCTTGCGCCAGGGATTTATCTTTTATATTTCTTATAGTTTCTATAGCGCTGGCTTTGGCCTTATTAGACTGTTCTCTGATAATTGCCATAGCACCTTTAAATTCGCTGTCCATTTCACTTTCGCTTAACGGAAGCATATGTTTTGCGGCATAGCCTACTACAGCTCCTCCTATAGAGCCTCTTGCAATCAATCCAAATGGAGATCTGTTTGTATCCTGTGTTTCAATAGCATCAATACTCATAGTTAATAAACCTTTACTTAACTAATTTCCTTTCTACATATGACCATATAGCTTCTCTCATTAAGATTTAACACTAAAAAATCTTAATTGGAATGTATATGGGTGGATCTGCACTTAAATATTTTAATTAATTACCCCTAAACATAATTAAATAAAACTGAGTAATCAAATCCTTTGGAATTTTATCATACAATTATTTTTTTGTCAATACCTTTATAAAGTTAAGTAACAACATTATGATGACAACGGTAAATATGGCGAA
This sequence comes from Candidatus Gastranaerophilales bacterium, assembly GCA_944324365.1. Taxonomy (GTDB): domain Bacteria; phylum Cyanobacteriota; class Vampirovibrionia; order Gastranaerophilales; family Gastranaerophilaceae; genus UBA1221. The sequence goes on along the minus strand of CALUWA010000004.1, from coordinate 42,751 downwards.
AAAGTACAATTTAATTGTGTTTTCACCCATAAACAATGTAGCGAACGCACCGGCAATAATGGCACATGATGTAAGAATAACAACGGTTTTCTTCTGAGAGAAGCCGGCATGCAAAAGCTTATGATGGATGTGTTCCGCGTCAGCAACGAACGGCGACTTACCTTTGCATATTCTTCTCAAACTGGAATAGGTAATATCCATAATCGGAACGGCTAACACGACAAACGGAAGTAAAATAGCAAGAGTTGCCGCTTTCATGACACCGGTAATTGATATTGTTGCAAGCAAAAATCCGGAAAATAAAGCTCCGCTGTCCCCCATGAAAATTTTTGCCGGGTTAAAATTGTAAGTCAAAAATGCAAGCATGGAACCCGCCAGAATAAAGCCTATAAGTGCGATAATCGGATTTGGAGGTGTCATTGCAAGCGCAATTATTGCAAGTGTAATGGAATTTATTGTTGTAACAGAACCCGCAAGCCCGTCAACTCCGTCAATAAAATTCAGAGCATTGCTGATTCCGACAATCCATAAAATTGTTATCGGATAAGACCAAAAACCCAGATTTATGCCGCCGAAAAACGGGATAGTATTTATTTGGATACCCAGCAAATATACCAAAGTTGCAATTGAAAGCTGCAAAAATAGTTTGAATTTTGCAGGGAGATTATAAATATCATCCACTAATCCGAGCAAAAACATTAAAGAACTGCCGAGCAAAATACCTGACAAAAGGCTTCCTTCCGGATAGTAACTCATGAATACAAGGCACAAAAAAGTAAGCATTGTGCTCAGCCAAATTGCGACACCGCCTATTCTTGAAATCGGTTTGGTATGAATTTTTCTTTCATTCGGAACATCGACAAGTCCTTCTTTTTTAGAAAAACTTATAACAAGCGGAACCAAAAATACGCCGAACATATAAGCTATAATCGTTCCAAGAATATGTGCATGTGTTAGTTTTATAATCATTTGTTATTTATCCTTTTTAACGCTATTCGTATAGCGGATATTTTTTGCACAGCTTAAGAGAACGTTCTCTTAAGTTTTGCAATCCGATTTCATTGTCAGATGCATATATCGCACCTGCAATAATTTTGGCAACTTCAGTCATATCATCTTCTTTAAAGCCGCGTGTTGTAACAGCCGGGGTGCCTAATCTTATACCGCTTGTGACAAACGGGCTCTGCGGATCATTCGGAACCGTATTTTTATTAGCCGTAATCCCGACACGTTCAAGAACATTTGCCATATCTTTGCCGGTCTTGCCGGTTTTTCTCAAATCCAATGTCATAAGGTGGTTTTCTGTCATTCCGCCGACAATATCAAGTCCTTCATCCATAAGTCCTTGCGCAAGGGCTTTTGCATTTTTAATGATTTGAGCGGCATATTCTTTAAATTCAGGTTTTGAAGCTTCAAGGAGCGCAACGGCTTTCGCGGCAATAATATGCTCCAAAGGCCCGCCTTGCATACCCGGAAAAACAGCCTTATCAATACCCAAAGCGTGTTCTTCTTTGCACATAGTAATACCGCCTCTAGGACCTCTTAGTGATTTGTGGGTAGTTGTAGTGACGAAATCCGCATAAGGTGCAGGCGACGGATGAAGCCCTGCAACAACAAGACCTGCTATATGCGCAATATCAGCCAATAAATATGCTCCAACTTCATCAGCTATTTCTCTGAACTTTTTAAAATCTATAATTTTTGAATAGTTGCTTGCTCCGCAGATAATAAGTTTTGGCTTATGTTCCAGAGCCATTTGTCTTACGTTGTCATAGTCTATATTTCCGTTTTCATCAACACCGTAGCTTTTTACGTTAAAGTACAGTCCTGAGAAATTAACAGGCGAACCGTGGGAAAGGTGTCCTCCGTTTGACAAATCCATACCTAAAACATGATCACCCGGTTTTAAGGCATACATAAATACTGCCATATTTGCCTGAGCGCCGCTGTGAGGCTGAACATTTGCATGATCCATGTGGAAAAGTTCACAAGCACGTTTTTGGCAGATTTCTTCTATTACATCGACGTGTTCGCAGCCATTGTAAAATCTTTTGTGAGGTTTGCCTTCTGCGTATTTATTTGTCAAAACACTTCCGGCGGCTTCCATAACAGCTTTTGAGGTGATATTCTCACTTGCAATAAGTTCTATTGTTTCCTGTTGTCTTTTTAATTCAAGTTCAATCTGTTCTGCTACAACAGGGTCTGTTTTTTTAATATTTTCTAAATTCATCTGTCACCTCACAAATTTCCTCACCCATCTGAATTATATTCAAAAAAACAAAATTAGTAAAGAATGTTACGCAAAATACCATGACTTTTCAAAAAATTTCCTTAAATAATTTTTGTAGATTTCATACAAAAGTATGAGCACGGGAAGACTGATTTATTATATAGTTGTACCGTGAGAGTAGTAGTAAGCAGAGGTAGTCAGACAAAATGGGGTTGAATCTTAGCAGTATTTATCAACGTCCATATCTTGCAAAAGACAACAGAAATCTTGTTAAAAAGAAACAAGACGAAGATGCCTCTCAGTCCGCTGCCCGCGAAGCCCAAAGAGAAGAGCAGGCTAATCAAAATGCCAGAAGCAAAGGGCTTCAATATATAGAAAATGACGGGTTTACAAGAAGCACTTCCCACATAGAAGCACAGCCTTGGCAAAAAGAACTTTACCAAAATGCGCAGGCTCATCAGACACAAGCCGTTGCACAGCAAATGGCTGGCGGAAGAAATTCTTCCATTAATATTGCGCAAATTCTTAAAGATTTTAGAAACACCGCAATTGCAATCGGAACCCCGGATGACTTAAATGAAGAAGTTGACAGCTATCTTAGCTTAATTGAAAAGCAGGTTTCAAAAGATAATCCCAATATAAAAAGAATTAAAACCGACTTAAAAAGTGCTTCATCTATTTTGGATGAATATATTTCCAAAACTCTGAACAAAGATTCAAAAGTTGTAGAAAACTGGGTGGATGCACTGTTTTTACAGGATATTGACTTCAAATACAACGAAGAAGATATCAATCCGCAGTTTCTCGTAAAATTCCCTGAAGGTTCTGCCGAAAGAATACAACAGAAAGAACAGCAGGCAATAGCAGAGAGTGAAACTGTTCAGGCAGAAGCAGCACAAGTTGAAGAAGCGGCACAAACTCCGCAAGCACAGCAGGAAACAAAAACTAATGTATTTATCCCGCAAGATTCGGAATTAAAATCTTTGTTTATCCAATCCAAAAAGCTTGCTTATGCGAAAGAACCTAAAAAAGCTATAGAAACTTTCCAAAAAGCACTTACCCGCGCGGATGAAGTCGGCGACACCGAAACAAAATCCAAAATTTTCTTTGAAATAGGCAGAATTTATGATGACTACGATTACGCTGCCCAGGCCTTAAAGAGCTACCACAAATCTCTTGAAGGAACAACGGACAACAACATAAAAACAAAAGCACATTACTCTATGGCACAGATTTACGATGATGTAAACCAGATTGAGCCGGCATTGGATCATTACTATGTGTCTGCCGCATACGGTGGTGAAAGTGATAATTTGGCTGCACAATCCACCTCTTTGACAAGAATGGGAAATATTTTCGCAGATATGTATGAAGATGATGCTTTTGAATATTTGAATACCGCACAAGAACTTGCAGATGAAACGGATAACCATAAAGTTAAAGGTTTTGTTGCATCAAGTCTTGGCAGAGCATACGAAAAATTCGGCGAGCCGCAGGAAGCTTTAAAATCATACTCTCAGGCCGTAAAAAATTACACGGAAGCCTCTTCCCCTCTGAAAGCTGCACAGAATTACGTAAGCGCTGCAGATATTATGATTGATTTTAACAGTACCAACAAAGCACGCAGTCTTTTAAATAAAGCACAAAAATTTGCTCAGGAAGCGCAGGATGAAAGCTTGTTAAATGAAATTAACGAACGTCTTGCAGGTCTTAATTCCGGGTCATCCAAGATAAATATTGAAGCCGATGAGTTTGTGCGTATTTCAAATGCTGCATAAAAGATTATTCTTTTTATGTTAAAATGATTGCGGATTTAGAATTTTAACGGGGAAATATGAAAGCAAAAGAACTTCCGAAATGTCCTGTAGAAACTACCTTAACACTTTTAAACTCAAAGTGGAAATTTATTATAATCCGTGAACTTTTGACCGGGACAAAGCGTTTTTTGGAATTGAAAAAGGCTGTAGGGAGTATTACACAAAAAGTTTTAACTAAAAATCTTCGCGAAATGGAAGAAAAAGGACTTGTTGAACGGAAAATTTACCCGCAAACACCTCCTAAAGTTGAATACACTCTGACAGATATCGGCTATAGTCTTGCAGTTGTACTTGACGGAATGGCAGAATGGGGAAGCGCATATAAAGAGTTTTTGAAAATTCTTGAAAAACAAGAGAAGAAAAATAACAAAAAAGAGGCAAAATAAAAATTGCCTCTTTTTTCTGCTTACAAGTTTTACTTACTTATCCGATAACCGGAGCGACAAATGTTCTTGTTGCAAGTTCTTTATCCATTGCAAGAAGTGCGTGTTTGTCATCTCCGATAAGTCGTAATGTTGCAAGAACCTTTCCTACGTTATCTTCTTCTTCAACCTGTTCTTTAATATACCAATTTAAGAAATTCAAAGCTGCGCGGTCTTTTACTTCTTCTGCGACATCTGCAACTTTATTGATTAATGAAGTAACAAGTTCTTCATGTTTCAAAACATCTTCAAATACTTCCAAAGGGGATGACCATTCTGTTTTAGGGCCGTCAATAGCTTTAAGTGTAACCTTTCCGCCGCGGCTGTTTACGTAATCAAACATTCCCATAGCATGAGCATGTTCTTCCTGAACCTGAACATTCATCCAGTTTACAAATCCAGGAAGATTTAGTGTTTCAAAATATGCTTTCATTGAAAGATATAAATATTCTGAATATAATTCGGCGTTAATTTGATCATTGAACGCTTTTTCCATTTTTTCATTTATCATAATCTTCTCTCCTTTTCTATTTCCGCCTAAATTCTAGCACCTGAATAATTTTAGTCAATCAAATCAACAAGCCCTGTATCGTGGTCAAGGTGGCATTTTGCTATATAAAGTTCATTATTATCTACTGCATTTTTAATAATTTTTGATTTTTCAAGCAGGACATTTTCTACCCATTTGGTATGCTGCTGCGCAAAGTAGTTGTGGCATGTAACATCCTCTTCCTTATCCAATACAGGATAAACGCATTTTACAATTGACTGAAAATCTTCCGTAATTTCCGGGTAATGCTCTTTTGCAAATTTCATAACTCCACAGTCATCGTGTCCGAGAAGGATTAAAAGCGGAGTTTTTAATTTTTTAACGGCATATTCAATGCTTTCTATAACATTTGGGCCTGCCGTAATACCTGCAACACGTACAACAAAAAGTTCTCCGATACCGCAGTCAAAAATGATTTCCGGCACAACTCTTGAATCGGAACAGCTTAAAACAACAGCATACGGCTCCTGATGATATGCATATTTTTTTAAATGTTCAAGCGACATATTATCGGCAGTCGGGGTGCCGTTTACAAAATTTCTGTTACCTTTTAATAATTTTTCAAGCTCTTTTTTGGCTTGCGGGATAATATTTTCCGGTATATTAAATTCGCTCATATAACCTCCTTACACTTTGATTTTGCAAAATTTTTCAACAGCTTTTACAAATCCGTCATTATCTATTGTATCTGTTACAAAGTCTGCGCAACTCTTTAGTTCCGAAGTTCCGTTACCCATTGCAACTGCAATACCGCCGGATTTTAAAAGTTCTATATCGTTGTTTTGATCGCCAATCGCCAGGATTTCTTCTTTTTTTATACCCCACAAATTGCTCAAAAATTTAACTGCACACGATTTTTTAGCTTCGTTATTCGTAATTTCGCAAAAATAAGGGGTAGATTTAACGATGTAAAGTTCGGGCATTTTTTCCCGCAGATAGTTTACCCATCCCGTAACTCTTTCGGCATCATCAAAATCTATTGCAAGAATTTTGTTTACATGTTCTATTTTTAAATCGTCAAAATTACATACTTTATAAGGAATTGCACGTTCTCCGGTGTAGCGTCTTACGGCAATGTCGTCATTTTCTACGTATAAAACATCTTTCATATACAAATTTATGTGAATATTATTTTCTTTTGCCCATCTGATAATTTCTTTTGCACGTTTTGGAGAAAGCGTTTTTTCATATAAAACCCTGCCGTTTTCTCCCTGTTCTTTAATCAATCCGCCCTGATATGAAACAATAGGGGTAGTAATTCCGAGAGTTTTTGCAATATTTTCCGTTGCGTAATGCATTCTGCCTGTCACAAGCACTACTTTTATTCCAGACTCTTGCAAGTCCTTTATACACTTTTTCACGGCAGGACGAAACACAAAATCATATCCCAATATGGTTCCGTCAATATCAGTTGCAACCATTTTTATCATAAATTTAAACCTCTCAAAATTGCGCAAAGCGTTTTGGCATCATTAATTTCACCGGTTTTGATTTTTTCGTTAACTTCCGGTATTTTCATCTCTATTGCGGAAATTATTTCTCCTTCATCCGGGTGTTCTCCCGCGTATGTCAAGTTTTCCGCTTTGTACAAATACAATTTTTCATCACAAAACCCTGGGGATGTATTTATATACCCCAAAGAAGTCCATTTGCCGGCTCTATAGCCTGTTTCTTCTTCCAATTCTCTCTTGGCGGCATCATCGGGATTTTCTCCTTTTTCAAGCTTTCCGGCCGGAACTTCCAGAACGGTTTGGGCAATCGGATAGCGGAACTGTTTTACCATAAGAATGGTATCTTTGTCTTTTAATGCCAAAATCACAACTCCGCCTGAATGTCTTACAACTTCGCGAAAAGATTTTTTCCCTGTGGCAAGTTCCACTTCATCTCTTTGGACGGTCATGATTTTGCCGTCATATACACATTCGGATGTTAATTGTTTCTCTTCATATTTCATACTTAGATTATAGCATAAAACTAATATCACTATTAACAATTTGGTTTTTATACGATAATATTAAATAAAAAGGAGTAGAGAATGGCAAAAGTAATTCCTAATAAAAAGCAGCAGGAATGCATAGACACAATTAACGGAAAAGTCATGGTGCTTGCAGGCCCCGGAACCGGCAAAACTTTTACCGTAATCCAAAGGATTAAAGCAATGCTTGAGCAGGGAATAAAACCGGAAACCATTCTTTGCCTGACGTTTTCCGATGCGGCGGCCGGTGAAATGAGAGAACGCCTCATCCGGGAAATGGGTGTTTTGGCATCGGCTGTGGATATTTATACATACCACTCTTTTTGCAATGATATCATTAAGCAAAATCCCATGCAGTTTAACCTGTCTGCAAATGTAAAGCTGATTTCCGACACCAACGCAATCCAGCTTATGAAAGAAACTATTGATGAAGTTAAGCCGGAATTTTTTGTTGCTCCGCGCGCCGATAAATACCATTTTGTAAAAGATTTTTTAAACTATATACCAAAACTTAAATCTCTGAGGATTGATAAAGAAACTTATCTTTCCAATATCGAAACAAATCCTTCCCTGAAACCGCGCATAAAGGAGCTTGAAAGCGAAATTTATGAACGCGAACAGGCCGGCAAAACCCAAAATAAAACCCGCTATAATGAAATAGAAAAAATTAAAACCAATATAGAAAAAGCAAAAGAACTCTGGGAAATTTATGAAATTTATTCAACAAAAATGTTTCAGAATAACTTTATTGATTTTTCGGATATGATAAATTTCGTTCTTGATCAGTTTGAGTCTGACAGTGCATTTTTAAAGGAAGTTGCCTCAAAATACAAATACTTTCTTGTCGATGAATATCAGGACACAAACTCTCTTCAAAACGCCATTATTTTCAACCTGCTTGACGGGGTAGATGAGCAAAATATTTTCGTTGTCGGGGATGATGACCAGATAATTTATGGGTTTCAGGGTGCAAACAGTGACAACCTTGAAAAATTTCTTACAAGATATCCGGATACAAAAGTTATCTGCCTTGAAGAAAACAACCGTTCTGCGCAAAATATTCTTGATTTAAGCTATGAAATAATTTCACAGGATAAAACAAGACTTGAGAACAACGAGTTATTCAAAAACTACAACATATCTAAAAAATTAACCGCCAAAAATGCGGATGTAATTGCGAAGGAACGCAAAATCCGCCGCTGGCAGTTCGGAGATTTAATGCAGGAGTATAACCACATAGTGAGTGATATTGAAAATCTTATTAAAACGAACTGCCCGAAAGACGATACCGGCGAAAATAAGCTTTCACAGATTGCAATTATTTCAAAAAAACGCGCAGAGCTTTCGGCATTTGCAGAACTTTTGGAAGGACGTAATATTCCGTATCAAATTGATGAAGGAAAAAGTATTTTTGAAATTCGCTCGTCTATTCTTTTGTATTTCTATATGAAAGCGCTGTTTAATCCCGTAATGCACAGCGACAAACTTTTCGGACTGCTGCTTGCGGAACCTTTTAATATTGATTACGAAGATTACAAAACCCTCTTTAAAGAAGGAAAAATCAACCGAAAAGATTTTATAACCAATATGCGCAATATTGACAAATGGCATAATCCGCAGAAAATTAAAGCGTTCCTTAACACTTTTGATTATTTGACGGAATTTTCGGCAACAAATAATCTCCATAAAACAGTTGTCGAAATTATCAATCGGACAGATATGCTTTTATTCTTTATGAAATCCGAACAAAATAAATCTGAAAATATTCTCGGGTTAAAGAAAATCTTAGACGAAGCCGCAGAATTTGTTTCCACAAATCCTACAGCAAGCCTCTCGGATTTTTTGGAATATCTGGATTCCACTTTGGATAATGAAATTGAAATTACCGTAGATAAAAATTCAATGGTGCGTAACGCGGTGCAGCTTGTGACATACCACGGCTCAAAAGGAAGAGAATTTGAGCATGTATATCTTCCAAACCTCACATCACGTATATGGGAAGATTTCAGAATGCCCGGCGAATATAAATTTATAACCGATATTCCGCTTTCAAAAGAAGAAGCACAGCTGAAAAAAGATACAGAACTTCTAAAGCTTCTTTTTGTCGGGATTACACGTGCAAAATACGGGCTTACACTCTCTTTTGCCGACAATGACGGCGATAAAGCGCAGCAGATTACAAAATTTCTTGCTCCCGTAACAGATTTTGATTTTGAAAAAGAACAGTTTGAATATAATGACGACGATTTTATGCAGGAATTTGTCCGTTCTGTTTCCAAAGAAACCCTTGATAACCGGAAAGTTCTTGAAGATGCAATAAAAGAACAAATCAAAAAAATTGTTCTTAGCCCTTCAAGATTAAATGACTATCTCAAATGTCCGCGAAGATTTTTCTACATAAAAGTTATGGGCATAGACATTGAAGATAAAGAATGGGATAATGCAAACTTTGGTACCGCAATGCATGCCGTGTTTGAAAATGCCGTCAGAATTGCTAAAAAATCCGGGCAGTATCCGTCATTTGAAGAGGCTCTGAAACTATTTAAATCACTAATGGAAAAGGTCGCTTTTTCAACTGATGCCAAAAGAGAAATGTTTTTAAAACGCGGAGAAACGGCACTTAAAAATTACTATCCGAAATTTGTCGAAATTCCGTCTGACAGAATAGAAAATATAGAGCTTTCTCTCGATGCGGTTCAGGTCGGAGATGATTTTATTTCCGGGAAAATTGACCGTATAGAAGTTAACAAAGACGGAACTTATGAGCTTTACGACTACAAAACAGGCATGCCAGTCAGTGAAGCAAAAGTAGCTCCGGGAGAAGAAAAAGAGGGATATTATAACCAGCTCTGTTTTTATAAATACGCTTTCGAAAAACTTACGGGCAAAAAAGTTTCCCGCACAGGGCTCATTTATGTTGAAAACCCTGAAAAAAATGTATACAAGCAGCTTACGTCGGAAGATACGGCATATATTGAAAACAAAATAAAAGAAGTTTATTCAAACATAAAAGCACTAAAGTTTGACGGAGTATGCAACGACAAGAGCGACGCCTGCAAATATTGCGAATACAAACAGCTTTGCCATTTAGAGATAATCTGATAATTAAACATCATGTACAATAATTTTTGACAGATTATTATCAACAACTCTTCTGATATCATCCCCAAAGCGCTGATACTGCTCTTTTGTACAGCTTATTTTGCCGGTAACTTTTTTCAGTGACGGCGGAAATACCGTAATTGATGAATTAAATAATGAATTTTTATTATCAAGGATAAGGTTTCCGTTAATTACTTCCACATTTTGGAGCAGGGCATCTTCATTGATATTCATCATTGAATAAGGAATAGATATTCCGCTGGTAGCAGAAGCGTTATAGTTTGGCCTGTATGTTCCGATTTCAAGCTTGCCGTTTTCAAGTTTTTTTACTTTTCCGGTCATAAACTTAAACACGGCATAGTCATCTCCGTCTTTAATAGCTTTATCAAGCGTTTTGCCTAAAGTTTCATCGTACTGCGCAAGCTTTTCGGCAATTAAAATTTGCTGCAGCGCCTTTGGCCCTTCTGCAATAATATCTGATTGGCATTTCAAGTTCTGTGATTTTATATAGTTTTTAATATTTTCCAATTCGGTAAGCGGAATTATATTGTTATTATCCGCTCCTTGAATTTGATCAATTTTGCCTTTTGAAGTCGTCATTCCGACTAACGTTTTCCATAGATTGTTCTTATCTCTTTCGAGATAAACGTAAAAATCGCCGTCTTCAAGAGCGGCTTCGGCTTTATCCACACTTGAGCGTGTACACCAGTTTTTGTTAGATAAAATTTCTAACGTTCTGACATTTTCTTCCTTATTGAAAGGTTCTCTTTTTATGGAAGGAATTTTTACCCATACGGATTTATTATCGGATAGTCCTTTTGCTTCCAACAATATATCGCGGAGCCTGTGCGTATAGATTTCGATAAACGAAGGAGAGGCACATCTTACGGCCCTGTCAAAAGGTTCAATCCTTTCATAACCCAAAATGGTTTTATACAATGCCTTCGGGTCAAACGGTACCGGAATATGTCTGTTATTGCTTTTTATTTCGCTGTTTACGGCATTCCATATTACAAAGCGCAATGATTTATTCGAGTGGATAGTATTTGCTAATTTGGGATAATTTCTTGATGCCTCATCCAAAAAAGGTGCTTCCAAAAAATTCTGCCATTGTTTTAGACGGGAAGCTCGCGCATCATTAATTTTATTTACCGAAAATTCTCTGATATCTTGCGGAATGTATGACTTCCATTTGATTTTTTCGTAACTGCATGTAGTATATGGCCCGTAAACCCTGTTTAAATCAAATAATCTATCAATGGCCTTATTTATATTTGAAGCCGAAAGCATACTGCCGTCTATTTGAAATTTTCTATTCTTGCTCAAAATGTCAGCCGCAAGATAATCAAATACTGATTTGTAGTGTGAAGCGGCAGACATGCCGGTAAACGATACCGTATCATGCTTAAGCGGGGCCAAATTCCCTGCTTTATATATTGGCGCAGGATTATTATTGTTTTTAATATTAGGGTTATATTTAAGACCAAGCGGGGAAATATTTCTAAAACTGCTTAAATATTGAAACATCTCTACAGTCCTTTCAAATATTTTATTTTAACTGCTTTAAAGCACGTAAACAGAAAAATTTGCATGTTCATTTTAAAAATATTAACAAAATTTAATATTTTTTGTATACACCCGTTTTTGTCGTATTGGTTTTGTATTTTTAAACTGTGAACGGAAAGGAAAGTTAAGGAGAGTAAAATGAACAAAACAGATAAAATTGAAAAAGAATTTTTAAAAGCAATAAAAACATATCCGCAAAATGCCGAACTGTATAACGATTATGCAATGTTTTTGTACAGATATAAAAATGATTATATAACGGCATCACAGCTTTTGTATAAGGCCTGCAGGCTTGCACCGGAAAACAGGGTTTACAGATATAATTACAATAAAATTTTACGCAATACCGAGATAAAATTTGGAAATTACCACAACTTTCTTGTGCTGGTAATTTTAGGGATAATGTGCTGGCTGAGTTTTAACGGGTATCACAATTTTCTGAACATGTTTTCACTGTTTTTGGTTGCGCAAATTGTTATTAATTATCAAAAAAACCTCTACAAAAAATATAATTAAACCCTTACTGATTATTATAATCTGTCCACCTCGTTCCGGTTAACAGCCGGAATTTTTTTGCTAGAAGAGAGTTTGTATGATAGACTAATATTTAAAGGGAGAGGATATGGAAGTAAAACCTCGGTATTCAAGGGTTTCAGATATATTAGACTTAATGACATTTATACTTTCCAGGGTTCAGGGAGTAACTTTGGGAGATATTATGGAGCGGTATAACGTATCAAGAAGAACCGCTGAGAGAATGCGTGACAGTCTGCTTAATATTTTTCCGGATTTTGAGGAGCTGGATTATATTCAGGATGACTATAAACACTGGGGGTTTTCAAACAGAGCTTACAGCAGGCTTGTGTCGTTTAATCCTGAGGAAATTGCAAATCTTGAACAGATTAAAGAAGTTTTGAGTAATACAAAAACTCTTGATACACTTGAAAAAACCATTGAAAAACTAAAAGCCCTTACAACAAAACACCATACAACTCTTGAGGATGAAATAGAAATGTTATTGCATACGGAAGGTTTTGCAATCCGCCAGAAGCCGAATTACAATATAGATATTTCAACTCTTTCAGTTGTCCGGGACGCCATACAGAATTCTAAAATTATAAAGGGTATTTATCACGATAAAGAACGTATATTAAAGCCGCTCGGGGTTATTTACGGGGAAAAAACCTACCTTGTAGCAAAAGAAGATACAAAAGGGGATGGAATTTACAACTATATTCTTCATAAACTAAAAAATTTGCAGATTACGGATAAAACATTTGATAAAGGTGATTTTAACCTGGAAGAACATTCAAAGCGTTCATTCGGCGTGTATCAGGGTGAAATTATGGATGTAAAGCTTTTATTTTCGGCGCAGGTTGCAGAAGATATTTTATGCTATAACTTCCATCCGACCCAGCGTATTGAACAACAGCCGGATGGTACGGTTCTTGTGGCATTTCAGGCAAGCGGCCCGCTGGAAATTATCTGGCACCTTTTTAAATGGGGAAAAGATGTAAAAATTCTCTCACCCGAAAAATTGAAAGAAACTTACAGAAAATATATCAATGAAATTGATTTGACATAAACAGTTTTATTCAGGGATATTAATTTTTGTAAATTTGGTAAAGACCAGTTGCTCTATCATGTTATTATAAAATTGGAAGAGGAAAAAGAATGATAAAAAAATGGATTTTATTACTTGCCGTAGTATTTTTAGCTATTCCTGCATTTGGAGCTGATAATAACGAGATTGTGCAGGAGCAGACTGTACAAAATAAAATTGACGATATAGGTACAAAACTTTTGAATGCGAACAAAATTCAGAAAAGAATTATGTTTGTGTATGATAAGGCTGATAAAAAATCGTTATTGAAGCTTGATACAAAACATACAAGCAGAAGAGTATTTTTGTATGACGGCGCATACAAATTCACTGAAAATGATGATGAAATAGCCGCATTTTTGGCACGTGAAATTGTCATTGCGGCAAAATCTTTTGACGAAGCTTTTAAAGGCGGGCTTAATTCTCTTGAGATAGCGGCTTCACCTAAAAAATACGAGGTAATAGCTGATAAATTAGCTGTTGATTTGATGGTTAATGCGGGATATAATCCGCTGGGGCTTATTACGTATATCAACAAAACCGTTCCGCAGAGAAGATATGATTTTATCTCTAATAAAAATCTTGCTTCAAAAAGACTTGCATTTATTTATGAATATATTTACAACAAATACCCGTATTTTCTTGTAAATAATGAGTATATTGAAAATGAACATTATCAAAACTTTTTGCTCAATTCACAAAGCAACAGACGGCTTTTGATGCAGAAGATAAAATCCGGCTCAACTGAAAAGGTAAAATATGAATAAACTATTTGGAATTTTATTAATCGGAATATTGTGTTTTGCCGGCTGCTCCGTTTTTGCATCGGAGATTATTCAGGACGAGCTGGTTAAAGAATTTCTTCTTGACAAGCAAATTGAAAAGCCGGAACCTTTTTTAAATTACAACTACGAAAATACTGATGTTGTGGAAATTAAACTTGCGATTGTTGATGCAATTAAGTCGGAAAACGATATATATGAAAACCAGCCCGTAAAGTTCAGGGTTTTATCGGATGTTCATTACAAGGGCAGAGTAATAATCAAACGCAATACAATTGTTCCCGCTAAGGTTGATGTTATAATCCGAAGCGGTATGAACGGAATTCCTGCAAGCATAATCTTCGGGAATTTTGAATTTGAAGGAATTAATAAGCACCTGATATCCGATAGATATGAAGTTCGCGGCCAGGACAGAAGTCTTTTGGTATTTCCGCTTAAGTGGGCGCTTACTTTCCTGCCGCCTACCGGTTCTTTAACTAACTTTATAAAAGGCGGACATGCCAGAATTAACCCCAAAAAAGTTGTAAAAATATACTACCACCCAAAATGGATTATGAATAACGAACAGGAAGAAATATGATAACTACAAATAAATTAACCGTAAGATTCGGTTCACAGACCCTTTTTGAAAATGTTTCAATAAAATTTGCCCCGGGAAACTGTTATGGTGTAATCGGTGCAAACGGAGCCGGCAAAAGTACTCTTTTAAAAGTTTTGTCGGGCGAAATTGAACCTACATCGGGAGAGGTTACAATCAGCAAAGGACAGCGTATTGCCGTTTTGAAACAAAACCATTTTGAATTTGATGAATATATGGTTTTGGATACCGTTATTATGGGGCATAAAAAGCTTTATTCCATCATGAAAGAGCGTGATGCCCTGTATGCAAAACCCGATTTTAACGATGAGGACGGTATAAAGGCTGCGCATTTGGAAGAAGAATTTGCGGAACTTGACGGCTGGCAGGCCGAATCCATGGCGGCATCTTTATTATCGGAACTCGGGATAGAAGATGAATTTCATCATACATTGATGAAAGATATGGATGGCAGTGAAAAAGTCCGTGTACTATTGGCTCAGGCGCTTTTCGGAAACCCTGATATATTACTTTTGGATGAACCGACAAACCACCTCGACATAAAAACTATTAATTGGCTGGAAAATTTTTTGATTGATTTTCCTAATCTTGTAATTGTTGTATCTCACGACAGAAAATTTCTTGATACCGTATGTACGCATATCGCGGATATTGATTACAAAAATATTCAGCTGTATACGGGGAATTACTCTTTCTGGTCGCAGGCAAGCCAGCTTATTAAAAAACAAAAAGAAGAGCAAAATAAAAAGACCGAAGAGAAAATGGAAGAGCTCAAAGCCTTTATTGCAAGATTTAGTGCTAACGCGTCCAAAGCAAAACAAGCCACATCAAGAAAAAATATGCTTGATAAACTCTCGCTTGAAGAAATTAAGCCTTCTTCAAGACAATATCCGCGTATACGTTTCAATTACCAGAAAATCCCGGGCAGAGATGTCTTAACTGCAGAAGGGCTTACAAAATCAATTGACGGCAATTTGTTGTTTAAAAATTTCCGGCTGGAAGTTTATCAGGGCGAAAAAATAGCGTTTATTTCAAAAGATCCGCTTATTATAACAACACTTTTTGAAATTCTCACAGGCAAAACAGAGCCTGATGCGGGGGAAGTAAGATGGGGCGTTACCGCGACAAAATCATATTTTCCGAAAGATAACAACTTCTATTTTGACTCCGATTTAACTATAATGCAGTGGCTTGCGCAGTATTCTCCGGATCAGCATGTTAATTTCTTACGTGGTTATCTTGGCAGAATGCTGTTTTCCGGCGATGATGCCGACAAAAAGGTCAAGGTGCTCTCCGGAGGTGAAAAAGTCCGCTGTATTCTTGCAAAAATGATGGTAGAAGAATCAAACGTAATGATTTTTGACGAACCGACAAACCATCTTGATTTGGAAGCTATTACGGCACTAAACAATGCCCTGATTGATTATACGGGAACAGTTCTTTTTACATCCCAGGATTATCAGTTTATACAGACCGTTGCTGACAGAATAATCGAAATTTCTCCTCAGGGCTATATAAGTGCAAAATGCAAGTACGAGGATTACCTTCAAAATCCCGATATAATTAAGCGTCAAAACAACTTATACAAGATGGCTGTGAAAAAGTAGGGTCTGCCGAAACGGCGGTAAGTATATAATTGTTTTTGAAAACAGTTGAATATTTGCCTTTCATTTCCTGCTGAAGTTTTATTTCCGCCTCATATTCAGTCCAGAACGTATAAAATTCTTCCACGGAATTAAAATCACGTTCGTAACGTTTGGATAATGCATTTAAGTCGCGTTCTTTCATCTCCTCAATATCAAGACCGCATTCTGCTTTATCAAACGCTGCTGCAATATATTTTCCGCAGTGGGTTATGCTGAAACAAATATCACTGTATTTAAATTTCGGTTTTTCATTTACGATTTCAATTTCTGTATCGGCAATTCCAAAATCCCGTATGCCGACAGCTTTTACAAGGTATCTGCCGATTGTATATTGGGTAAATCTTTTAACGGATTTAAATTCCATATCAGAGGCATATTGCCTTAAAAATTCTGTATCGTACTGTTTTAAAAATTCTTCGGAATTTATATAATAAATCTTCATAGCAGTATATTACAATAAAAAAATCTTTTACTCAAAAAAGTCATAAAAATGGTAAAACTGGAATGGATAGCGAGGCACAAGATTTTCCAAAAAGGCCAGATACTCTTGCTGCATTTGTTTTACGGTTTCTGTTTTAGGTCCTGTGAAGTCAAATTTTCTCAGGTAAATCCGGTATTTTTCGCCTTCTTTAAGCGCACATACAAAATATACAGGGTGTTCCATAAGATATGCAAACTTAAATGTGCCTGACGGAAGCTGAATTGTTTTACCTAAGAACGGAACTTTTATATTTGTACTGTTTTTAGAAATTCTGTCACCTGCCATTACGACAACTTCTCCGGCAGATATTTTTTCTTTGATTTCTATTGAAGTATTTATATTTATTTCCTCTACCGGATATATCTTGGCAGGACTTTCGATTTCAATCTGTTTAATGAAATTGTTAAAAATCTTGCATTGGTCAACTGATAAAAATATATTCAAAGGTTTTTTGATACTTGTGCGCAGGAATACACGCATCATTTCGATATTGCCCAAATGCGAACCGATTATAAATACACCCTTTTGTAAATCTTTTATAAAATTATTTTTGTCATTTTCGTTATCAAAGAATACGTTTTCAGGTTTAAATGTCCCGGCAAATACCTCCATTTTGTCAAGGAGTGAGTAAGAATGCATCAAAATATGTTTGAACTGGTTTATAATACCGGAATTCAGCCCCATTATGGACAAATATTTTTTTGAGTATTTTCGGGGTTCTTTAGCTCCGAGAAATGCAAAGAAAGTTATAAAAAATACGAGAAATTTTACAAATCTTCGTCCGCAAAATTTATAAATATTCCACAAAATAATCAGTCGTTTTTCACCTGCGGCCTGCTCTTTTTGCTGGTACCATTTCATTGGGCATTCTCCTTTTTGTAATCAAACAAGAGGCTTCCGAGATATGAAACAGTTAGCCCGGCTGATAATATAAAACCCAGAGAACTTATGAGTTTAAAGCTTGTAAATGCCAAGAGCAAAAATGATAAAATACTTGTTAAACAAGACAGCAAAACCGCATCGGAAGATGATTTTATACCGCTTGCCCTGAATACAGAATAATCAAGCCCAAACCCAACTATAAGAAATATTGCAAGAATATGAAACAGATTTATTTCCTGCCCCGTAAGAGAAACAAGGCATACGGAAAATACTGCAGCCATAACAGACGGAGTAATTATTTTTAATGCGGTTTTAGGTTTGTAAATAAATGCCAGAAGTGCAAAAAGGATTATAAAAATCGGTAAAAGCATCTTTACGCAGCTTATACGGCAATTTCTTATCTTAGAGGTGATACTTTTGGTCACATCAACGAACTGTCCGCCGTTTTGGGTAATAATTGACGGGTCTTTTATATCATAAAGCACCATAATTGAAGTATTTTCTGCCGGTAAAAATTCTGACAGTGCAGGCAGTGCCGTATACTCGAGAAAATCTGCCGGAGGGTTTGCATTTATGAGTTTTTGCTTTTCTGCCGGTGTGAGAAATTCTCCGAATTTATTCAATTCATTTTTATACAGTTCTTTTCTTAATTCAAAATTTCTTTTCTGCTGCTTAATTGACGGTACAAATTTGCTCAGTGCCTGGTAATCTTTGTTGTTTAGGTGCTGTGCAATAATTTCTTCTTTTTCAAGAATTTCCTGCATATTATCTCCGTCAACGACTGCAAAAGATGTTTTTACGTTGCCGCCAGTAACCTGTGCAAAGAGTGTTTCCGCCTTCAGAAGTTTTTTTGAAGGCACATACAAATTTCTTATATCATCATTAAATTTAAAACAACAAATTCCGCCAAGAGATACCAAAAGCACAATTACCGCAAAGATTTTCTTAAATTTATCATTAACGGAAAAATTAATCTTGCGCGGATTTAAATCAAGTTTTAACAGCGGGTAAAACAAAACAACCGCCAGATAAACCGTAAATAATCCCGTCATAGTAAATACTGCTATTTGTTTTAAAAGTTCCACCCCGGAAAAAAGCAGGATACCGAATGCACTGACAGTTGTAATCATACTGACAGTCAGACTTTTAAATATTTTTGCCAAATCTCTTTCTATAAAATAGTGCAGCGAATAATCTATACAGATACCTATTAAAGTAGTTGAAAATACAAATGTTAAAACATGAATTGATGAAAACAGGATTGCGCATAAGAGATATCCGGCAAGAATACCTCCGCCGAGGCTTATTGCAATGGGCAGCAGCAGTTTCAGATTTCTGAAATAAAAATAACATATTCCGAGAATAAAAAGTGATGATAAAACACAGATTATATTTATTTCAACCATTGACCTTGAACTTGCGTAATACGAATGTATAGGGGTTCCGGTCAAATAAATTTGTACATCCTGGTTTGAAAGTTCTGCCTGCAAATTCGTAAGAGTTTTGATTTTACTGTTTATAACATCCGGAGATAAAGAAAGCTCGTTATTTACTTCCAAAGAGAGTATTTTGTAATATTTTTCGTTATATTCAATGCTGTCGGTTCTGTCGCTGCCCAAAGATTTTACGTAATCCTCAAAGAGCATAAACGGATCTTCATTCAACGGCACAAGCATTACCCCGAAAGGATCCAGCAGTCTGTTGTAAGCTTCTGCCGCAACTTCGTCATATTTTTTATCTTCAAGAAGTTTTGCGGTTGAATTTGCCAAAAGGTTATTGTTGTATTTTTTATATGTTGAAAAAATTTTTGCAAAATCAAATGCCTGTATATCAAAAGAATTTTTGTCGACATAAGCCAAAAACTCCTCCGCAGTTTGTGAGGCTTTTTCCGGGGAAGATGCTTCGACCAGAACATTAATTTTGGAAGAATACCGTCCGCTCAATTTTACGATTAATTCATCTGAAAAATTGTTTGAATATACAGCCCGCAGAAGGTTTGTTTCAGTTTTGGCGGGATGAAAAATAACCCACATGCCGGCTATTATAAAAAATAAAATATATAAAATTCTCAAAAAATTTTTCATAACTATTTGCATTCTGTAAAGTTTATTTTAGTACTTCCGCTTTTTAGTGTGTTAATTTCCAGCCTGTTAATATAGGTGCTTCCGTCAATTATAATGGAGCTCATTACATTGCTTATTTTGGAGGAGGTTTTTGGCTTCAATGCTATTTGCCAGCTGTTCGGGTTTTTAAGATAAAAAACATCGAAATTTTTGTTTATGTAAGAATAATCTTTACGCGAAATCGCAATAATAATGTCACTTACGCGCTTGCTCTGCTCTGTTGTATAGGCGGTTGTGGATTTTACCGGATAAAGTGTATCAAATATAACTCCGCTTTTTACATCAAATCTGAAGTTTCCGCCTGATTTTATATAAGCATCGGAATTCGGAATACTTTTTGTCTGTGTGAATTTGCAGGAAACATTTTTGTATTCAGGCATTTGTACATTTGAAATATTTGCAGGGTGTTGAAATATAGTATCTTTTGCAAATACAATACTTCCAGCCAAAAAAATTAATAAAAAAGTGCTAAAAATTTTCATCATAACTAAAGCTTACAACAAGCAAGCTTTTCTTTCAAACCATCGGGGGCAGAATATAAACTTTCTTTAGTTACCGTGCTAACGCAAATTTGCATGGTCTTTGCTTTGAAGAGTTTTTCACCTGTTTGGGCATCAAAAATTGTGTATTTTATAACCATGCCCGGTTCAATTTCTTCCAATGTAGAGATAATTTTTAACTTTTGCTGAAATTTACATGGCTTGATATACTTAAGCTCCATTGTTGCAACCGGGTACATAACACGGTCATGCGCCATATTATCATAGGTATAGCCAATTTTTGCAAGCAGATCACATCTTGCGGTTTCAAGGTATTTTATATAATTCCCGTGCCAGACAACATTCATCGGGTCAAGGTCGTAAAATTGTACCGTTACAATAGTTTCTGCTTCAAATTTCATATTTCACCTCAAATTTTAATCTACTTTACAAATATACCCGAAGAATATGTTTTGTCATCAGCCAGATAGGTAAATTCCAATGATTTTTCCAAATTTTTAAGTCTGAGAGTTACAGGTGTATCAGGTCTGATTATATTGGAAAATTTTACTTTCTTGGCTTCTGTCGGCGGAATTTCTATATTAAAAATATCATCTGCAAAGTATTTTGCAAAATAAAGCTGTACCACGCCTGGAAGTATCGGCATAACATCGAAATGCCCTTCAAAGAAATTGCAATTTTTCCTGAAAAGTAATTCTATTTCCGCTTCATTTTGCATAACGTTTCTGGATTTTACAAAAGGCATGGATGTATTCATCCCGAACAGCTTAAATAGTTTTGTACGGCTTATTTTACCCGTTGCGGTTTTTGGGAGCTCATCAACAATGCGCCACTTCTTAGGCACTACATCACCGTATTTCATAAGAAAACGCTTTAATTCAAACTGTTCAACATCTATATCATCAGTTGCTGCAATGCATGCCAGGGTGTCATGGTACATAAAGCAGTAGCAGTCTTTTATTTTGGCATGTTTTTTTAAGTTGTTTTCAATTTCATCAAGAGAAATCCGTTTTTCGTAAACTTTTACAATCCTGTCAGAACGTTTCTTGAAAACAAATTCTTTATCATTTACATATTCAATAATATCCGATAACACGGCTTTCTCCTGCGGAAAATATTCAGACATAACAACGGTTTGGCTATTGCTGTTTGTGGATACACTTACATCAGGAAATGCGCGGAAGTTTGTATGTCCTCTTTTATATGCGATGTTTCCTGTTTCGGTACTTCCGTAAATGTCGATTATATCGGTGTATTTTTTATAATAATCCATAATTTCCGGTTTTAATTTTGCTCCGGCAAGAAAAACTTTTTCAGGTGCTTTGTTAAAAACAAAATCATATTTGGCAAGTTTTTCCATAAATGTCGGAGTGGAAATTAAAATATAATCGTCTTTAAAATTCAGCTGCTCCGGAAAGTCTATTTTTTTATAATTAATTCGGCAACCGTATCGAAACGGCAGAATAAAATTAAACACTATTCCAAAACTATGCGCCAGTGAAGTTGTTGCAACATAAATATTATCAGGTTTTAAATCAAATTCATCAATTGTTGTTTGGGCTTCAACTTCAAGGTAATAGAGATTTTTTTGTATATTCTGCGGTTCGCCTGTTGAACCTGATGTGAAAAAGTTTATTTTAACATCTTTTGGGTTGAGGTTTGCGGCATTGATTTCCCCGTCAACCGGGTATGCCTGCTCAGGGATGATATAGTCTACATCAAGCTGCTTCAAACGGGCTTTGTCAGAAATAAGA
The DNA here is from genome assembly GCA_944324365.1 of Candidatus Gastranaerophilales bacterium. Lineage (GTDB taxonomy): Bacteria > Cyanobacteriota > Vampirovibrionia > Gastranaerophilales > Gastranaerophilaceae > UBA1221. Next base: position 20,720 of record CALUWA010000004.1, on the reverse strand, counting down.
TATATTTCTTTCCCGGTAAATGCCGCTGAAAAAAAGTTTACGGCAAAGTTAAAATAATCATCTCCGAATAATATAACATTATTAACGTTCGATTTTTCAAACTCTCTGCATTGGTAAACTATATAACGTTTCAGTTCGCCTAAAGTTATATCAGGGTTTGTAAAGACAAGACAGTTATCATACTTATCCGTTTGAAATTTTTCTAATATCATCCTCTATACTTCTTTCTTAAAACCACTCTTACAATATATTCAACCACAAACACCATACCGATTGCAAAATATGAAATACATCCGTTATATAATGCCCACCATTTTTCCGGCAGAAATACCGTAACTATTGAGATAACGAGATTTAAAAATGTAACAGCACACCATACATAAGTCAGATTTCTTGTATAAGTTCTTGTAAAATCGTCCAAAACTCCGCCTTCCAGCTTTTTGGCAAATTTTTGTATTACGGTTTCTTTTGAAAACGAGGATATAAAAAATACCAGAAAAGCCGTTAAATTCGCAGCAACAGGGTAAAACTTTACAAGATAAATCTGCGTAAAATGAAACAACAAAATTACCATCAGGGTAATTATAAACGGAAAAATAAATTTCAATTTCATTTTACAAGTTCTTCAATGGCTCTGGCAACATCTTCCACTGTTTTAATCTTTTTAAAATCTTCCGGCGGGATTTTTTTGTCGGTGAAATATTGAAGCTTAACTGCTAAATCAACAGCATCTATACTGTCAAGTTCTAAATCCTCAAAAAGATTTGCATCAGGCGTTATAATAGAACTCTCGATTTCAAAATCATCAACGAGAATTTCTTTTAATTTATCCATAATTTCTTCATATGTAAAACTTTTATTCACCTTTACTACTCCTGATAAAATCGGCTATTGTTTTCACAGAATAAAAATACTTTGAATTTTCGCTCTTGTCAGTGGATAGTTCAATATCGTAATTCTTTTTTAATGCCATGCCAAGTTCAAGGGCATCAATTGAATCCAAACCCAGACCGTCTTCAAAAAGCGGATCTTCATCATTGATATCAGATGGTTTGATATCTTCCAAATTTAGTGATTTAATTATTAATTCTTTAATATTATTTTCCAGTGTCATGTGCTTAATTCCTATATTAATTTTATAACTTAATTATTCCATAAAGTCAATTTATACATTCTTTAATTTTAGCAGATATATGGTTGCGGGCTTTTATTTCGCCTACTGTATCAATATTATAATCTTTAGTGTCGATTTCCGGCAAAATTTTTAGATAGTAATTTACGGTTTTTTCTCCGGCATCAAGCGGGGAATGATGTTTTCTGAGAAATGGGAAGTCGGTTTTAATATTAATTGGAACAATATTCGCTCCCGATATTATTGCAAGCTGGGCCGCGCCTTTATGGATTTTTATATCTTCACCCGGTAAAGTTCTGGTTCCTGTCGGGAAAATTACAATATTATACCCCTCATTTAATGCTTCAAGCGCATTTTTCTGAAAGATTTCCGGCTCAACATCGTTAATTATGTAAAGCGATTTTACGATATTTCGCATTACGGGATTTTTCAACAATTCTTTTTTAGCAAGACAAAGAGAGCGCGGCATCTGCCCTATAAGAAGAATTATATCTATCAAACTCGGATGAGAAGCAACAACAATTTTTCCTCTTATATCGTCTAGATTACCTTCAACATTGACTTTTATTTCTCCGGTAACTTCCATAACCCATATAAAAAATTTCCATGAGCTATGTATAATTCCGGAAAAACATTCCCTTCGTTTTTCTTCTTTTACAAACAAAGATAATACCGGAAAAATAATTCCGCCGATTGTGAGAGCTCCTATACCGAAAAATCCCATCTCAACAAATACGAGAAAAGCCCGCCAAAATTTCATCTTGCAATCCTCTGTATTTTGTAATTATCACTTACAAAAGTATCACATTGTCCGCTTAAAAATTGCACCAAATCATCGAAACTGTCTGCCGCAGGTAAATTTCCGGAATTTTCAGACAAAAGATACCGGCCATTTGGTGTTATCTGAATTGAGCCAGAAAGACTTTTTAACCCGCCACAGCTTTCAGCATAGCAAAAAACAGAATCCCCGGATAAAATACTTTCCAAAAACCCTGCGGTAACTGTCTTTTTACCTGCGGAAATTGAGTTATAACCCGTTTTATTCTTTTCAAGCAATGAAAACAATCCGATTGAAGCATTATGTACCGAAGAACTAAATCCCGCAGGAGAAACTTCCCCTTCCTCATTACGCTGTTCAATCAACTGGAGAACCCTTTCCACATCGCCGTATTCGGAGGCAAATACAAGATAAGGATTTCCGCCCTCATATACGTTATAAAGCGTAAAAAGAGCTGCACGACCGAATTTATTCAGCTTTCTCCTTGTCATCATCGGGATAAAAGATACATCAAATTCTTCGTCTTTTATGTACGAATATTTTTTTATGTCAAAATTTATTTCCTTCATGATAATATTAGTATAATATTGATAGAACAATTCTGCAAGAAGAGGAATGATGATTACAATCACAAATGCAGCCGCTATATGCAATTTGGGCGACAATTTAGATGAAATATTTCAAAATCTCACAGCCGGAAAACTGACTGATTTTAAAGTTACATCGCCTTTGCCCGAAATAACATCTGAAAAATATAATATCCGATGCAACAGAATGCTTCTTCATTGTTTAAATCAAATTAAACCTGATATATCCCGTTTAATAGAAAAATACGGTAAAAAGAAGATAGGAGTTGTCATTGCAACAACTAATACCGGTATTGATAAATTTGAAATAACGCATAATTATGAGTTATTAAAAATGAGTAATCCTGCAGAATTTTTAAAAGAATATCTTGGTCTGGAAGGTCTTTTTTGCGGAGTATCGACAGCATGCTCCTCAGGGATTAAGGCATTTTCAATTGCTCAAAAGTGGATAGAGAGCGGACTTTGTGATGCCGTCATAGCTGGCGGAGCTGATGAACTTTCAAAATTTCCGCTTGCAGGGTTTAAATCCCTGGAGGTTCTCTCGGACAAACGCTCCAACCCGTTTAGCAAAAATGTTACAGGCATAAATATCTCGGAAGCTGCAGCATTATTTGTACTTGAAAAAGAAAATAAAGGGATAAAGGTTCTCGGACTGGGAGAAACATCTGATGCGTATCATATTTCGACACCAAATCCCGATGGGGAAGAAGCTGCAAAAGCAATGCTGAATGCCTTGAAAGAAGCAAATTTAAACCCTTCGAATATTGATTATATAAATCTTCACGGTACCGGAACCCTGGCTAATGATACGATGGAAGCTAATGCCGTAAGTAAAATATTCGATGGAAAAACACCTGTAAGTGCAACCAAGCCGCTTACCGGCCACTGTCTCGGTGCTGCGGCAAGCATTGAAACCGCTATATGCTATGAGCTTTTAAGCAATAATAAAAATATATTGCCGCCGCATATTTATGACGGCGAATATAACCCGGATATTCCAAAGCTTAACCTTGTTAGCAAAAATACTAAGGTTAATGAAGTAAAAAATGTTATGTGTAATGCGTTTGGATTTGGCGGCACAAATGCTGTAATAATTTTAGGGAAATGATATGAAATACGAATTGGAAAAGATTTTACCGCATAATTACCCGATGATACTTATTGATGAAATTGAAGAAGTTAACCTTGAAGAAGGATACATCTTCACAAATGTCACAATAAAAGAAGATAATCTTTTTTTCGAAAAAGAACTGAACGGAGTATCATATCTTTTGGGGATAGAATTTATGGCGCAAACTATTGCCGTTTATGCACATTTTAAACATAATAATCAAACTCCCCAGATAGGTTTTTTGCTGGGAACGCGTTCGTATAAATGTTCTATTCCAAAATTTGAACATAATAAAAGTTATAAAATTAAAGCCAAAGAAATCTTTTGTGATAATGAACTTGTTTCATTTGAATGTTTAATTTATAATGATGATGTAGAATGCGCAAAAGCAACAGTAAACGCTTATCAGCCGCAAGATGCCACGGAATTTTTGAAGAGCGGAGTTTAAAATTTATGGAAAAACAAATACTTATTACGGGTTCCAGCCGCGGAATAGGAAAAGAAACAGCTATTTATCTTGCAAAAAACGGATTTGATATCGTTTTGCATTGCAACAAAAATATCCAAAAAGCGGAAGAAGTGCTTAATGAAGTAAAATCTTTCGGTGTGAAAGGGCGTATCTTGCAGTTTGATACAACCAACAGAGAACAATGCAGAGAAACTATTACGCAGGATATTGAAAAAAACGGGGTTTATTACGGAGTTGTTTTAAATGCCGGAATTGCCAAAGATATTGTTTTTCCGGCAATGCAGGATGAAGATTGGGACAGCGTTTTGAATACAAATTTGGGCGGATTTTATAATGTTTTAAAACCTATTGTTATGCCGATGATTACGAATAAAGTACAGGGCAGAATTGTTGCGATGTCATCAGTTTCGGGGCTTCGCGGCAACTACGGACAGGTAAATTACAGCGCCTCAAAGGCCGGGATTATCGGTGCCTGCAAAGCTCTTGCACTGGAGCTTGCAAAGCGTAAAATTACCGTTAATTGTGTGGCACCCGGAGCTATAGAATCAGATATGACGCAGGATTTGCCTGTAGATGAAATAAAAAAACATATTCCGATGAAACGTTTCGGTACTGCGAAAGAAGTTGCCAGTCTTGTTAATTATCTGATGAGTGAAGATGCCGGATATATTACGGGACAAGTTATTTCTGTTAACGGAGGATTATATTAATGAGGCGTGTTGTAGTTACAGGCATGGCACAAATTAGTCCTCTTGGTGCAACAAGGGAAAAAGCTTTTGAGCGGCTTTTAAGCTTAAAAAACTGTGTAAAATATATGCCTGAACTCGAAGTATTTACGCGTTTAAATACTAAGCTTGCCGCAATTGCGGATGATTTTGTAATCCCTGAACATTACACCAGAAAAGTTCTCAGAACAATGGGGCGTGTTGCTGTTATGAGTGTTGCCAGTGCCGAGGATGCCCTTAAAGATGCCGGATTGCTTGGAGATGACATTATTACAAACGGTGAAACTGGTGTAAGTTACGGTTCTTCCTCCGGGTCTTTGGAAAGTATTATTGATTTTTATTCAATGATGGTAGAAAAAGAAGTAAAGACAGTTACATCAGGCAGTTATGTAAAAATGATGCCGCAGACATCGGCCGTCAATATTTCATTGTATTTTAAAACTACCGGCAGGTTGATTCCTTCTTCTACCGCGTGTACATCGGGTTCTATGGGAATAGGCTATGCTTATGAGGCTATAAAAAACGGTTATGCAACAGTTATGATTGCGGGCGGCGCGGACGAACTTCACCCGACACAGATTGCAATATTTGATACGCTTTATGCGACAAGCCAGAAAAACGATACCCCGGAATTAACCCCGTCGCCTTTTGACAAGCACAGGGACGGACTTGTTATAGGAGAAGGTGCAGGAACTTTAATATTGGAAGAATATGAGCACGCCAAAAAACGCGGAGCAAAAATTTATGCCGAGGTTATCGGATTTGGAACAAGCACTGACGGAACTCATATTACAAGCCCAAATCAGGACAAAATGAAAACTGCTCTTGAGCTTGCCCTGAAAGATGCGAATATTTCTCCTGATGAAATCGGTTATGTAAATGCCCACGGTACCGCTACTATACAAGGTGATGCTGCAGAAAGCAACGCAACATATGATGTATTTAAACGTGCTGTTCCCGTGAGTTCCATAAAGAGTTATACGGGTCATACGCTTGGTGCATGCGGTGCTGTAGAAGCTATTCTTACAATTGATATGGCAAGGAAAAAATGGTTTTGTCCTACATTAAATCTTAATGAAGTAGATGACGCATGCGGTCAACTTGATTACATAACCGGCTCTGGCAGAGAGATTGCTACAAACCTTGTTATGTCAAATAATTTTGCTTTTGGCGGGATAAATACATCGTTGATATTTAAAATATTTGAATAATTTCCGCAATTTCCATCTGATAAAAAATAGCCATGTGGCTACTATATTTAGCCGTATGTTTATATTAAACTTTAAGTGTATTTGAGGTGGTATAGATGGAAAATAGTTTGAACGAGCGTGAAAAAGAAATTCTGGAACTTGTTAAACAAAATTTGAGTATTGATGAAATCGCAGAAAAATACGGTGTAAGCAAGCACACAATAAAATCATATTTAAGTAAATTTAATAAATTAAATATAATTTAGAGAAAAATATAAAAAAGGGGTTTACAAAAAAAAATCAGCATGTAAAATAAAGAAGTAACCGCAAATTGCTGGTATACCCCGATAATTTTTTCGGGAATAAATAAACCCTCGTGGGGGATTAGCTCAATTGGTAGAGCACCTGCTTTGCACGCAGGGGGTTAGGAGTTCGAGTCTCCTATTCTCCACCATAAGAAACACATTCGAACACATCGAATGTGTTTTTTATTGAGAATTCTCGTGTGCCATTATTGTCATCATTATAACGAAATGAGATAATTCCCCTGTCGTTTTCTTCATCTATAATTATGGTATTGTAAGGTGACACCAAGTTTGAGAAAAAGTGACAGGGGAGTTTGAGAAAAATTTAAAATAACTTATAAAAGTTGCTCAATTATATATTTAGATAAAAAGGTTATACTTGGATTACTCTGAATATTATTTAAATTTTTCGCTAAGATATTTTTTAATTCAAATGCATCATCAAAACTATTTCCGATAATTCGTATAATTTTAGGAATATCATATTCATAAATACCTAATTCTAAGAGCATTTTCTCTTGTTTCTCATTAGAAAAATATAAAATTTCTATAGATTCTAATATTTTTTTATTAAAAACATTAATTAATTTATTATTAATTTGATCTATTTGCATAAAGAATTTTATAATTGTACTTTGATTATAAAAAGTATGTTCAATAATACTATTTTTAAGTCTTATAATTTCAGATATAATTTCATCAACACTCTGACTACTATATTTTAATGTGTCCTTAATTATATCTTTTACTTTTAATCTTCGTTGATCTATTAATTTTGTTATTAATGAGGCTTTATATTTATTTTCTTTTCCATAAATTATAGCATATACTACATTAACAATTTCAAATTTACTTGTAGTTGTAGGGTGTTCTATAATTTTAATTAAAGACTGAATTAATAATTTTTTATAATTACAATAGTTGTAATATAAATTTTTTACTGTTTCAAAACGAGCTTTGGTACCAATAAATTCTTTATACTTTTCTATATCAATTCCCAAAGTTTCAAGAAAATCATTTACATCTTTGTGTTTATCTATTTCTCCTTTTTGAATATCAATATCTTTGCTTTCGTCATTTATTTCAAATTGGATTTTTATCGTAGCATCAGATTTTAAAAAGTCTGGATCATAAGGACTTTTAATATAATAAGCATTGCCGACATAATGTTTTCTTAATCTTCCAGTTCTGCCTACTAAATTATAGAAATCAAAAGCAGTAAAAGATTCTCCCTCTTTATTTGTACCATTAGAAGGTTTTATAATAATTATATTTTTGGCAGTAGTGTTCACACCTTCAAGCAATGTAGAAGTACATAGCATTCTATTATATAAATCCATATCACCATAACGATCTAATTGAAATACGCGAACGCCTAAAGGGATTTGCCCATTGTGAATAAGGTAACCCCTTTCTAAAGCTTTAACCACACACCATTCTTCGTGAATTTCTTCTTTTGCCCATTTTAAAAATGTAGCAATATATTTAGGCGGAGATGACCATTTCGGTTTATGAATCAAAACTTCATTTACATATTGATATAAACTCCTAACAGTAGGAAAATATATTAAAGTTTTATCTGCATCATTTATATCATTATAAAGTATTTCCTCACATTTTTTAAATCGATCATTTTCATTATCAATTTCACAAGGTATTACTTCATTTACAACAGGCGAATAGTTTGTTTTGTAAAATGATGGCTGTTTCTCCAGTTTTTCTTTTCCATCAACATCATCTATGAATGGAGCTAAAAGCACATATTTATCTGCTTTTTGAGATAAATAATAATATGCCATATTTAAAACTAATACACGATCATTTTTATCTGTTTTCAATTTATACACTTCGTCGATAACTAAAAAATCAATTTTTTCTAATTTTTCATAACTTTCTTCTTGAACAACTCTATCATGAGTTAAAATAAAAATATTCTTTTGAGAAAAATCATATGTTTTATCTTCATCAATACCTGTATGTATTCTATATTCTTCAAATTTATCTTTATATAATTTAATAATTTTTTTAAAGTATTCTTCAATTAAAGCTAAAGTCGGAACAATTAAAACGACATTTTGAGGTTTATGTTTTGCGATATATTCAAAAATGCAGAAAGTTTTTCCACAACTTGTTGGAGCGCTAATAATAGTCGCATCATTGTTTTCTATTTGAAATAGTATTTTTATTTGCTCAGGATGTAACGAAATGTTTTCATCTACATGTGATTGAGCAAATGCATTATATATAATAGATGAAAATGTTTCATTTTCTGAGTACATCGTTAAATCTAAATTATATAAATCATCAGCAAGATAAGCATTACTCTTTGCTGTAGAGCAATCAGGGTTTAATGCCCTAATATAATCTTCTCTTAATTCTTGAATGGTTTTATTTTTTTGCTTCATTCGAATAATACTCCAATTTGCTATTTATTTTTTTTATAAAAACTTTTATTAATTCTTCTTTATCTATAATGGGCAAAGAAATATAATAATACGTAGTATCAATATCAAAAAATGAATATTTTTTTATATTATTTAATTTTTTTAAAATATATTTTTCGTCAGTTTCTGTTCCATGTGTAATGAATATAGGGATTCCAATTCTTTCTATATTAGCTTTTTCAATAAAATCTTTCATTGTCAAGCTTATATCCCTTATTGTTCCAAATTTTTCATTAAAAACCTTATTGCATTGATTTTTAAATCCTCCACTAAGAATTAATCTGAAATCTTCTTCTATTTGTTGTTCATATTGTTTCAAAGATTCATTTATTAGATTTATACCATTTTGAAGATTAATACAAAACTTAGACTCCCCAAATAATAATAAATTATCTTGATTTGAATAAAAAAGCGTATCAATTCCGTATACATTCATATTATTATCTGTAATATAATGAACTTTAGGTATAATACAGTCAAATTTAAAAAAAATAGATAGTATTATACTGAAAAAATATTCTCCAATTTTTCCAAATTTATCAAGCCGAACCTTTAAATTTTTATTTTCATTTTGTATAGTTGTTTCTTCGGATAAAGTTTGAATAAATTCTTGACAATCGGGCATATTAATTGTTATTTCAATATTTTCAATATCAATATAATTTTTAAGATGTTTATATAAAGTAATATATTGTTTCTTTGAAGGATTAAAATGAATACCTTTTTGATTTTCAATATATTGAATTAATTTATTTTCATCGAAAAAATAATCAAAGAGATTTGAATAAAAAATCTCTTTATTTGCTATATCAATATGAAAGAAAGTATATTTGTTATTTTCATAACAATAAATGTTAAATGGTTTAACATATTTTTGCATTATTTCCATTACAAATTTCCTGAAAATACCACTCTCTAGGGATTTATTATACTTCAAAAATAATTAACAATAAATTTGTAACTTTTTATAATATAATATTAATAAAAGCCCATGTGAGGCTTTTTCTCTTTCCAAGTAGGAGGATGTATGGCTAAAAGAAACCAACGAAAATGGCATGAAAAGTTTTTACAATATATGGAATATATTGTAAAACATCCTAATTACAAAGATATGCCTAATAAATTTGACGATAACGGCAATATTCGTTGGGTGAGAACAGGAAAGTCTGATCCGGTTTTAACAAAATGGTGGGACGATATGGTAAAAAAACTTAAGCTCAATTGTAGAGCAGATGTTGCAAGGTATATCCACCCAAAAGAACTAAAAGGTATGAAACCTTGTCAAATATGTGGAAGAGAAATGAGTATTTTTTATGTTTATCCAAATAAAAATACTCTTAAAAAAATAAATGAATTGGCGAATTCTAGTTATGAAATATATGATTTAGATATTTTTCAAATTTTTGATGATTTATACGGAAAAAATCCTGAAACAGCAAAAAATGTTTTTCAAAGAATATTTAAAATTCCAAGTAATATTGATATAAGTCAATACAAACAATATATTCGTATTAATTATGTTAATAAGTGTGCAAAGGGTAAACTCAGTCCAGGAGTTATGTGTAATCCTCCTGATCGTTTAGATGGATTTCACACTTACAACGCATGTTGCAGAAGCGAAGAAGATACAGGAAGACACAAAGAAAATTTAGCAAGATATACTCAAGATAGAAGAGCATATGAAAATTGGGCAGAAGGAGATTATACATTAGCAAATCGTCTTATGGGTGCTTTTCAGAGTTATACAAAAGAAGAAATTTGTCCGATTTGTGGTAAAAAGGCAAGAATGAGTGCTGATCACATAGGTCCTATTTCATTAGGTTTTACTCATAGGGGTAAATTTAACCCAATGTGTTCATCTTGTAACAGTAAAAAAAATAATAGGATAACATTAAGTGATGTAAAACAACTAATTAAAGACGAAGCAAATGGCGAACAAGTTATTTCGTGGCATACAAAACCATTATGGGATAAATTAAAGACTGCTATTGATACCGAAGATAAAGCTTTAGCTTTAAGTAAAGTTATGCGTCTACATTTACATAATGTTTTACTTATTTTATCTGATATTTATGAAAAAGGTTATAAAGAGTTTTTAAAAACATATTTACATCCTGAATATTCATATTATGATCATAAGTTTCCCAACTTTAATCCTATGGATAAAAGCACATATATTCCGATAACTAAAGAATGTTCTTCTGCAAATAAGACGAGTAATGCACAACGATATATAAGGATTTCCTTTGAAGAACTCGCTAATTATAAAGAGAAAGACAATAGAAAAGTTAAAAATATTATAAATGATAAAATAGAAAAATTTCTTACAGTTCTATATAAAGAATTAAGTTGCAAGAAATATAAAGAAGCAAAAATAACTATGAATTCTATTATTGAAGAATTATCCAATATTACCCAAAGAGCATTTATTACTCATAAGGTGGACGAATTCATTGAAATTGATTAATCCATTCATTAGTTTTTGATAAGGCGACTGAGGATTTGAATCATATTCAATGCAATAATTTCCGTCAGCAATACCTAGTACAGGTAAATCATAAATCGCTTCTTCAACAGTTACAGGTTTGGGTAAATTTGCATTTGCAGAGAAAATAGGTTTTGGCTGTTTTATGATAATTCCATTTTTTGAACCAATTATAAAAATTCTTTTACGTTTTTGGGGAACTCCAAATTCTTCTGCATTTAATTTAATAGGTTCATTTACAAAATAACCTATTTCTTCAAAGGACTCAATAATTTCTTTAAATGCTGCCCCTTTTCTCATAGTAAGAATTCCAGGAACATTTTCCATAACAAAGAAATCAGGTTTTAATTTATCTACAATATTAACAAATTCTTTAAATAACTGATTACGTTTATCATTTGGATTTCTCCATCCAGCAGTTGAAAATCCTTGACAAGGTGGTCCCCCAACAATGACATCAGGTTTTTCCTTTAAACTATTGACAAGTTTTTGTTTGTTTTCTTCTAAACAAATATCCCCCGTTATTAAATGTTTTTCAGTTAATTCAGGATGATTCATTTTATATGTTTCAAAAAAGTTTTTTTCTATTTCAATTGCTCCTAATAATTTATAACCTTGCATTGAAAAACCTAAAGACATACCTCCTGCACCTGCAAATAAATCAACAAAAGTTTTATTTTTTATATAAGGTTCCAATAAACTGGCTATTTGTCTTGCCAAAAGAGGTGGTACTGCATTCCCAATTTGTTTATATTGAGAGGTTTTGCTACCATAGAAAATATAATCATCCGGAAAGGATTGTAATCTCGCACCTTCTCTAATAGAAATTAAGCGATCTTGTGAAGGATGAATAAAACATCCATTGCCCATCCTATTAAAATATGTTGATATAGTGTAACTTGGAGCATCTTTTTTTAATCTACCATAGTAGGTTGTTCTACCACCACTTTTTCGAATTTGTGCCAATCTTTGAGAAGGAATACTTTCAGGAATATCCTTCCAGTTTCCACCAGGTGGAATACAAACTACCATTTTTTTTTCTAAATCACTGAACGTAGGAGATATATGATTATATAATTTTTTCTTTTTAGACATTTAATACTTCCCCTAATTTATCTGATAGCTCGTCTTTGCTATAATAATCTTTAAGAATATATTTAATTTCTTCATTTGTAAGAGTATATTTTTTGCAAATTTCAATATTTAAATCTAGTTTATCTTTGGATTTAAAATCTTGATTACATTCTAATATTGGAAGTTCATCAAGTTCATAATTATTTATATGATTATTCCCACTTGATATTTTAAATCTCCAATTTAATAAATATGAATTCATAATTGCTAATAATGGCTTTATTGATTTTTTATTCTTAATTGTCAAGTAATTACAAGAATTTGCAATAATATCATTCTTATTCGATATGGTAAAGTTTAATCTTTTTAATGTATCTATGTTTGATATTTGCTGACAAATTAACCTTGATTGATTAAAATCATTTGTCAAATAATCTTCAGATTTGTTATTAATAAATTCTTCCATAACAAATTCATTATTTTTATCAATAATACCCTTTTCTTCACTTATCATATTACCACGTACTAAACGGAATTTAGTCGGGGTATTAGTAATAAATTTTTTATATAAGGTTAAATCAAGTTCTCCTCGTTTATTTCTTATATTACCATTTTCTTTTAATTTCTTAAATTTTGATAGTTTGTGTATGATTTCCCATCCAATTTTATTTATATAAGGTATTTCTAAGTTTGAAAATGATTTTTCTATATCTTTAATATTAACAATAAATGAGTCATTTTTAATTTTTATATTTATATCGGTAGTTTTTTCGTTTTTTGTCAAATAGAAAATAACTGTTGCTTGAGATACATTATCAAAAAGATTCGCATTTTCAGGATAATAATTAATTTCTGAAATTCTATTTTTTAGCAATAGAAATTTGCGTAACTTTTTTGCACTACAATCAGTAAAAAGTGTTGCAGGACATATTATTCCAAAACTTGCCTCTTTTTTTGCAAGATTTAACATCATTTCAATTGATAATTTATAATAATTGAGCATTCCCTCTGTTGAATACTGATAATATTCTGATTTATTAAAATAACTGACTTCATTATTAATTTTTGCAGTTAATTCATCATAATATTTTCGGTATGCTTCTTTTTTATTTTCTTTTTTATTTACTTTTAATATTGCATATGGAGGATTTGAAACTATTATATCAAACCCTCCATTTGATATTACATCTTGGAAATCATTACTCATATTTAATAAATTATCATTTGCTTTAAATAACATTAATTTTTGGATCATAAGCATATTTCTGCAAATAGTATTATTAAATAATTTTGTAATTTTATTTATATTCAGCTTTTCAATATAACCTAAAGCCTTTAATCTCAAAATGTTTATTGCTACTTCATCAATATCTATAGCATATAAATTATTTAGTATAATTTCTTGTTTTGACCTAGAAATAACTGACTCTAATATTTTTAGTGCTTCAAAATAAAAACGACCTGTTCCCGAACCAAAATCCAGCAATTTTACATCACTTGAATTTCCTATTGTCATTAACTTATTTTTTATACTTTTTTCACAAATTTCTTTTGAAATATTATTTTTAGTGTATACAGAACCTGTATTTTTAGAATTTATTTTTGAAGCTTCAAATTGAAATATACCATTTTTTACTATTATTTCTGTATTTAAAAACTTATTATGAAAATCTTCCAATATTTGCATTATGATATCTGGATTAATTTCATTAAAGATATTTTCTATAACTTCATCTTTTATTGAAAAGTTATAAGTATTAGAAAATTTGGTAAAAAGTTCTATATTTTCAAATAAATATTCATTAAAATTTGTATCTATATAGTGTTTTATATAATAAGCAAATACTTTTTTTAATACACATAAATAAGCTTGAAAGCGAATATTTTTATTTTTATCAATTGTTATCAGTAAATACTGTAAATCATCTTTAGCAAATTTATTATCTATTTTACAATTTGTAAAAAATTTGTTTAATAAATCTAATTCAAGTCTATTCAATTGTTCGACATAAGCTTTTACATCCAACATTAAAACATTCCTTTGTTCTTATATGTTACCATAAAATTTTTTATTAAGCTTAAATATATCTAATAAGTTACAACTGTTCTATATACCAATCAGTACAAGCAAGATGGTTAAAATTCCATTGTAAATTTAAATAAAAATCAGACTCATAGGTCTTTTTTATTTTATAGTATAGTTTTACCTTTTCAGAACGGATATAACTTTCAAGTGCAGTTTTGAGTTCTTTGTTAAAACTTATTTTGAAATCAGATAAAGTGATATTTAACGTTTCTCGGCTTCTTTTATTTTTCAAAATCATCTTCAAAACCTCTTATATTATCAAGTTCTATGTTATATCTTTTACCATTTATATCAACACAAGTAGCAAAATCTATTATTTTATCGGCAAATTTATTTTCCCATAAGCAAATAAGTAATCCTATCTCTTGTGTTTTTAAATTTAAAATTTTTGTTCCAAATAAAGTACGATCTTTTTCAAGCATAATATACTCCTTTTTATTTACATTAATTGATTGCTTTATCTTTTAAATCAACTAAATGTGTTGCTATGTAAAGGTTTAAATGCTTTTTATCTACTTTCACGCTAATGTGTTGTGCATAAAAGGAGGCTATGATGAAAGAAATAAGTGGAATTATTACAAATGAAGAATTTCAATTTCTGTACGCTAAAAGCAAAAGAATCTACCATTCGTTGGTTGTAATAGATTATTTTTGCAGTAACTATAATGAAATAGAAGAAATAGCGAATATATCGGGTATAATTAATTTCATAAAAAATGAAGCAGATATGCTATATTCAAAAATGATTAATTGTGAGCTTGATTAAACTCCGTTCAAAAAGTGTTCAAAAGGCTCTGTATTGAATTTATTTTAAAAATACAAGGATTTTATTATAAAATAAAAATAGCCTGCTTAAATTTGGTTTAAACGAGGCTATTTGATAGAAGGTTTTATACATCTTGTAATCTTGATATCCTGCGAACTTCATATTCCGGAATTTGATATTTTTCTCTTATGTCATCTTCGTAATTTATATAAAGGTCATAGAGTTTGTAGTTAAAAAATGATTTGTCGCTGTTTAGGCAAGGTATTCTTTTTATGTCTTTATAACTTATTGCAGGAACATAAGATTTATCTGAGCCTTGCAACATAAATTCCAAAAGGATGTATCTGGTTATAACTTCCGCAAATTTTGGAGCTATCTCCATATATTCTTTAGCAACTGTTTTCATTATTGATTTGATGTAATCTTGAAATGCTTCTTGTTTCTTTACTCTGGCATTATATATATTTATTTGCAGGTTTTTCTTTTTATTATCTACACCTTTAATTAAATCTTGATTAACCTCTATTTCTTCTTCGATTTTCTTTAGTCTTTTATTGATTTTAGAAACATCTTTCCCTTCTGCAAGTAAAGCAGGACGCTCCTCTTTTAGTTTTACGATTTCATCTTGCAGGGTTTTGATTTTATCCTGTGCTTGTTCCTTTCTTTCATCCATTGCCTTTATTTCGCCAAAAAATTTTCTACATTCTGAAAATACTCTTTCCATTTTTTCCTTTGCATCTGTCATATAAGCTCCTTTCTTTTACTTTAAATTTCTGTAATTAACACCAAGCTCATAAAATATGAAAATTTCAAAATCCTTGTTATATCTTTCTCCATTTATGAGTCTTGTAATGTATGACTCCGACATTTTTAACTTCTTAGATAAAGCTTTTTGAGTAATTCTTTTATATGCCAAGGCTCTTTTAATATTTTCCATTCTTTTCTTAAGAAACATCAGCAAACTCCTTGGTTAAACACTATTCTGTTTAAACTGAATTCGTTTCTCGGAGTAAGTCTTTTGACTTGAAAACTAAAACTGTTATTTGTAAAACCTTTATTATTTGCATAGCTTAGCACTTGTTTTAATAATGCCATTGTATTTTTAAATCTTCTCGGACTTAAATCCTTTTCTTCGCAATATCTAAAAAAGTCTTTTATAACAGAATCATCAATTTCTTCAGGTCTTTTTGTTTTGAAGTACGGTAAAATATGGTTCTTTAATAATGAGCGATAAGTTTGTATGGTACTTGGAGTGCAAAATTTTGCAGCATATTTTTCAAGAAAATTGTTTATGATTTCATAAAAAGAAAATTTTTCGCTTAGTTCATTATGTGGTACAAAAAATCCGTAATTTTTAGGCTTGTCGGACTTTTCTTTTTTCTCTTTTTCTTTCTGTTTTTGTTTAAATTTATCATATTCGCTTCCTTCAATAAAAGGTTTTACGCGTGTTGTTTTAGGCGGTTCAAAGTTTTCAAAATCTTTGATAAAAAGATAACCTTGTGTATCTTTTTTAATCACGTTTTCTGTAATCAATTGTTCAAGAAGTTGGTTTAATTCTTCTTTTGGCATTTCTGCAAGCATAAAAATTTCATTGTAAGTAAAAGCTTTTAATTTTCTTGCAAGATAAATAAGTTTTTCCATTTGTTCTCCTTTCTATTTCAATAAAAACCGCATATCTTTTAAGGTTATAATTGATAAATCATTTGCTTTGGCATAATTTTCGGCTTTATCTATAATCTTAACTATCTGTCGAAATCTGTTTTCCGTATTTTGTATGTGTTCTATAGCGGAATTATCAAATTTAATTTCTGACAACTCATTGATAAGATTTTTTATATCTTCAATCGAAAATTTTTGAAACTGTAATATTTCAGACAACCTGTCATACAAATGCTTATAGCGTTTTATTTTTTTATCAGCATAACTCATACCGATTAGAATAATAGGTGTATGTGTTCTGTCATGGATATCTCGGAGCATTTCGATTGTTGATTTTTCTTGGGTTAAATAATCAATTTCATCAACAATAATTAATCGTGGTCTTTTAATCAATTCACGTGTTATTTGTTCAAATATATCCGCTGTTCTATAAAAAGGACTATCACCGAGTTCTTTTACTATTTCTTCCAGCAGCCATTTTGTTGACATAGATTGTTTTGCACTCACAAATATCGCATCATCTTGGTGATTTGATACCCACCAAATAGCAGCTCGAGTTTTTCCAAGACCCGGCTCTCCATATATTAATGCCATCCCTGGGACACCTTGTGCTCTGTTTTGCAGGTTATTTATGGTGCTGATAAAATTTTTCACGTTCTTTGTATTAACAAATACAGGCTTCATTCTTCTCCTTTCTATAAATTTGTTTATATTCTTCACTTAATTCGTATTCTTTAAACCAAGCAACATCCTTGTCATTTTCAAATCCGTTTTGCAAATGCCATTCGTAGCGTTGGTACTTAAATTCAAAATTTGGTCTGCCATCTGTTGGTTCAGGATCTATATTTCTTGTTATTTTAGGTTGTTGAACCATTTCAATTTTAGGTATTTCTTGCCAATCCAATGTTTTAATATTTTGTGATTTAAGATAATTTTTCAGTTCTTTTACGGTTTGTTTTTCCAAGCGTTTTTGTTGTCGCAGTTTAAATTTCAATTCTTCCTGATCTTTGATATCTCCTAAATAATTTGCCATAGGGTGAATTGGCATAACTCTTTGAGCTTCGCAAATAAATTCATTTTTAAGCGTATAAATTTTTATTTTTGTTAAGTCTGATAAACTGTATTTAATAATTACTCTGCCTTTTAAACCGTATAAACAATCATTGTAATAATCAGCTTTTAGGAACCTGATTCCGTTTCTTTGTATATTTTTAATTTCGCAACTCAACATTAAGTCATCAAGTTTTTCTAAATCAACACCGCTCCCTTTTCCTTCTTCAAGAACTTCGACAATGGTTTTGCCTTTTACATTAGGGCATTTAAGGGTGCGGTGAAAACGCATGTATGCTTCTAACATTTGTGACAGTTCTTCTATCGTAGGTATAAATTGAATATGGTGTTCTTTATGGAATTTCTCATTCCTTTTTATATATGCAGGTTGGTCTTTTATTGACGAGCCGACAAATGAAGGTAATAACCTTTCAAACCCGTCTTGCAGTTCTCTGAAAAATCTTTCTATAACCTTTGCTCTTGCATTATAAGGTTGAGCAAAAACTGGTGTAATATCAAGTTTATTAAATAAGCCGTTAATACCGCTTTCGTGTAAATCTCCGGTGAAAAATTTAGCTCGAAAAGCTTTCCCGTTATCCTGATAACAAATTTTAGGAATTTTTCCTAAATTAATAATAGAATTTCTTAAAGCTGAAGATATAGCTTGAGTGTTTTCTTCAAGCATAATTTCATAGCCAACTAAAGCTGTTGATTTCCAATCGAGATAACCGATTAAAGTTGGTCTACAAGGTCTTCCCGTAAACGGATTTAAGCATTGAACAGATAATCTATGACCGTCTGCTACTAAAACATCTCCGACTTCTAATTTTGCAATATCTCTTATTATGTATGGTTGAACTTTATCTCTTAAAGCTTTTTGTCCTTCTCTTGCAAGTATCCATTTATCATAATTATTACGTTTAAAATTCTCTGCATATCTTCTGAAATTTCGTTCACTACTTGGAGATTCCAAACCTTTCTTTTCAAGTATATATTTGGCAAGTTTGGTTGCTTTACCTATATTTGTTTTATTGGGAGTTAATAATAAGGATTTGAAAACTAATTCTTCTTCATGAGTAAGTTGAGGATTAGATTCTTTTTCTCCATAATCATAATTTGGAATAAGTTTTGTATAGTCGTCATTTCCTTTAATAGCTTTATGCCACCTATAAATAGTTCCAATAGAGATTTTTCCTAAGATATTAAACAGATAAGAATATATTTTTCCGTCATTATAAATATCAATAAATTCTTTCCCTGCTTGAGTTTTATTCTTAGAAATTTTCTTATAATCAACCCATAGATTTACTAAATCATATCGAGCTAAGGCAATTTGTCGAGCATGAGGAGGTGTAATAGAGTTTTTTCTTAAAACTGGTTCCCTATTTTTCTCAATTTCACATTTACTTTTCTCGAAATCGATTAAATTTTGAGTCGTTTCATTTAATGCAGGAACAAATATTTCATACATCAAACCCTTCTTACCGTTGACTTGGCGAACAACATATTTATTATTAGCAACTCCTTTTCTGATAGCACGTGGAGTTACTCCTTGTATTCTTGCAAGTTCATTAACTGTCAACCAGTCTTTCATGTTATTCTCCTATTTTGGTATACAAAATTTGCACCATAAATCACACACAACATTAGCTCGAAAGTCCTTAATATTGGAGTTTTAAAGGTGTTTTATTTAATTTTCGTATCATAGATTTTATTAAACAAATGTAAATGCTTAAGTTGATTTTTAATAAAATTTATGATATATTTTACACAAAGTATAAAACATTAAATAAAATTTGTCAATCGATTAGGTTACCAAATGAACGAAAATGAAAAAATTAAACAAATCAGAAAATCTTTAAATCTTACTCAACAGGAAATTGCAGACAGTATAGGAGTAAGTAAACAATATTTTAGCAGAGTAGAAAACGGAATAACCGAACTTAGTAAAGAAAAAGCTACTATGTTATGTAATAATTACGGAATTTCTCTTGATTGGTTACTTTGCGATAAAGGTGGCATGTTTATAAACGATAATACGATTACAAACAACCTATTGAGTGACACCGATAATATACAAGGTGTATCAAGTATATTAGGTGCGTTTTCAACTTACTTGGAAACAGTATTTCCGATTATTGAGTCAGAACACCCGAAAGCTTTAATAAGGGATAAAATAAGAGCTACTCAAGAACTTTTCTTTAATGATTTATTTAAATGTGATAGAGTTTTGAAAACTCGTAAAGAACTAAAAAGTATATTAGAAAAAGATTTTGCGAATAAAGAGAAAGTTTTAAATGCTTATTACAAAGCTTATGTAGAAAGATGTGAAAAAAATAATTAATGTCTATTTGTCTTGACAATTTAGATATTTTTTAAATTTTTTCTCTTTTTTCTTCTGTTCTTCTCTATATTTTTGTATTTTTATAGGTAAAATCTGCCTCAAATTGCTATTTTGATTTTTATTTTTACTTGATTATTGACTTTAATTCGGTTCTTAAAATCGGAATGAGTTTGAAATTATAAAGGAACTTAGTTCCTCCTTAAGTTCCCCCTTGACTTATTGTCTTTTATTAGGACTTTTGAAAAACATCCGAATTTAACCGTTATATTTAGCTTTCAGGCATAGCAAATTTCAAAATCAAAAATTTTTAAGGACAATGATGACCTAATAAAGTCCAGTTTGCTCCTTTTTTGTCAATTTTAAAAATTAGGCTCTATCTTAAACACGTTTTACCTTTCAGCCCCTGTTCCCTTATTATCATTGTCCTATTAATTTATACAAAAGCAAACAGAGGTTTAAAAACAGGAGAATTTGAAAGTCCTATAATGAGAGATTTATCAGCGGCCAGTATTGCC
>CALUWA010000003.1 GCA_944324365.1 Candidatus Gastranaerophilales bacterium | reverse complement strand
TGACAATTTCATATATACGATAAAAGCGAAGCAGTCTAAGTGACTGGTGGCATGATAAAGTTTTTTGCCAAGCTTTTCAAACGCAAGATTGACAATTTCATATATACGATAAAAGCGAAGCAGTCTAAGTGACTGGTGGCATGATAAAGTTTTTTGCCAAGCTTTTTTTCAAAAAAGCGGGGGCGATTGGCACTCTGCCGACGAAGAAATGTCCGGGGGACATTTCAAGGAAAGGGGTAGCGCACTCTCAAAAACGAAGTTTTTGAAATAAGAGCGCTTAAAATTTAATATTTAGAATGGGCGATTGGCGCAGTTGGTAGCGCACTTGAACGACATTCAAGGGGTCACAAGTTCGAGCCTTGTATCGCCCAGTTATAAAAAGACCTTAACGGGTCTTTTTTTGTTGCTGGCTCTCACAGTAAGATTTGTTTGATGAACAAATCTTACCAAGTTCTACCCTAAAGGGCATCCTGACTCGTATGGCTCGTGACGCTCGCCTACGATTCAGGGGACCCTTGTATCGCCCAGTTATAAAAAGACCTTAACGGGTCTTTTTTTTGTTGCCGGCTCTCACAGTAAACTACCAGAACCCGAAAAAGTACGGATGGCGCAAATAGAAAAAGTCATTCAAATACATACGCTCATAATAGGTCTGCTGCTCCAAAAGCATTCTGTGCCGTTGTAATTCCAATGCTTTCTGCTGCTCCTCTTGATATTTGGTTTTTGCTTCCTGGGTTAACTTAGCCTGTTCAGTATTTACGGCCTCAAAACACTTAACAAGTTCTCTGCCGCCAAACTTTGTCATACAAGCATTTGTACTTTGGAAAAAATCCTTCATCCTGTTGCTTAAATCTATCGGATCCATCATCTTTGAATTTTCTTTTGAAATTTTATTCCAATCCGGTTTTTCAACAAACAAAGACAGCCCGGCAACAGCTTTATCAATTTTCGGCTGTTCAATAGATATTATCCTGGAATCCGCCTGAGAAAGTGTGTGATAATTTTTATCCGCAACAGAAATATTTCTTGCCTTATAGTAATTGGCGAGCTTTGTGTTATTGTCAGATGATGTAGTTCCAAGGCGCATATAATTTATTGGTGTAGGCAGAATTTTCACAAGTTCTCTGGCATAAATATTTGCCTGCTTAAAGTTTTGGAGATTATAATAGGAATTATAAAGCAGCTCCAAAGCTCCCGGATAGTTTTCGGAACTCGGCTGAATTTTCTTTGAATACAATATACTTGAATTATAATCGTTAAGGTTATAGTAGATATCTCCGAGCACAAACCAAAGATTTTCAGGGTTTTGCTTATTCAGAAACGGAAGCAGCATATTTAACGCCGTAGAATAATTTTTATTCAAGTAATGAAGCATCCCGATTTTAAACACAATTTTTTCATCATCAAGTATGTTATCTTTCTTATTTAAATCTCGGATAATCAGCATTTCGCTGAGCGTTTCCCGATAATCCCCCGCAAAAAGGCAAAAATTCATATATTGAATATGGGTCGGTAAAAATTTTTCGTTTTCTTTAAAGGCCTTTTTGAAATCCTTTTTAGCTACATATTTTTCAATCTTTTTAACTTCTTTGTACAATTTTTTTTCTGATTTTGAAAGCTGTTTTTCCTGCCTGTCGCTTGGCGGAATATATTTTACGGAAATATTAACAGGGTCAATACTGTAGAATTTTGCATAATCCGGAAGCTGCAATGTAACAATCCCTGTCTGAGTACCGGCCGCAGGCAGAGAGTTGTTTTTATTATATACATCTGCCAAAACAGGAGTATTCAGTAATAAAACCGCCAAACACATCAAAGAAACAAATTTTTTCATAAATCCCGCCTTTAAACACATATACAGTATAACGATATTGTTTATAAAAAAGTTCATTCTGTCAATATAAATTTATTTTTATAATATAATTTTAAAATGAAGGAGGGTTATATGAAGAAATTACTGGTTACTTTTGCCGCAATCATGGTATCTGCAATATCGTCAAGCGCATTCGGCTGGATAGTTGGGGTTCAAAACATATACTATAATCCGCAAAACTCCACCTGGAGCAGCCAGCAGCAAACCCCTGATGACATCAGACTGAAAAATAAAAGATTTGTCGGCTCCGGCGGATTTAGCGAATACTATTTTGAAAACGGTAAACTTGCCATCGGGCCTGTTACAAATGTTGAATTTGTAAACGACGGGCAATTCATAGGAATTAACAGCCACGATTTGAAGTTTTTTAAATATATTTATAAGGACGGAAAAATTACCCCGCAGCTTTTAACCGAAGAAGAAATCCAAAAACTATATCCTGATTATGAAATAGTAAAAATTTCACAATTTAACAATTATGAAATAACGCTTTACAAAAAAGCTTTTCACAAGAAAAACTTTTTGCTGTTAAACGACACTCCGCTGTCATTCTACAAATACAACTACAAGCCGGAAAGTGTAAATCCGAGTTACATAAAAACATTTATAACCGTATCTCACCCGGGCAAAATTGTATTTTCACATTACGGAGATGACACCAAAGAATTTCCTGCACTAAAAATACGTGTAAAAAATAAATTTAAAGACTAATCAAAAACATAATTATAAGTATAACAACAGAAACTAACAAGGATATTCCGACCAAAACCCAAAACACCGGAATACCTTGTTTCTTTTTGCGGGACGACATTGTATGGTACTGTTTTTTCGATTTTTTAGCTGCCGGTTTTGATTTTTTATCTTTCGAACTTAACGGAAAAACAGTTACATCTTTTTTAGATTTTTTACTTTTTTTCGATGTCTTTCGTTTTTCTTCGGTATATCGCTCCGTCAAAGTTTTTTTCGATTTTTTCCCGGTTATAAGAAGCTCCGTATCATATCTTAATTTCAATACATCAAGGTCCGCGCCTTTATTATACACACAAAAATTAATTGCTACTTCAAAAGCTCTTTGCAGACATTCAAGAGCATCCATCGCACTTTTCTTTACTTTGGAAGAATGAACCGATTCGTTGCCATGTTTTTTGAGAAAATATAAATCCTCAATAAACTCTTTTTCCTGATCTTCGCCATGCCCTTTATCTTTAAGGGTAGCTAGCATTTCATCAAAGGTTTCTTCCGTTGTTCGGTTTTTACCCAGCACACTTTTACAAACATTTTCCCCAAAACGTCTTGTCTGTGACATGCACTGTTCGAAATACTCATCTCTGTACAAATTTTCTGCTTCATTTATAATTTCAAACAAATTTTTATCAACTTTTTTCAAAAAATCAAAATTTGCAGCCATCTCTCATTTCCAATCCTATAGGTTCAGATTACTATGTCTAAATAAGGATGTCAACTTAATATTTAGCAACAATCTCGCAAATAACAGCAATTTTGTGTTTTTATATATTAGAAAAGGTTTATGTGTAAATATGGTAGAAAAAATAAATTCATTCTCAACCATTACAAAATATCCTTATAGCAACGTCAATAGAAACAGTACGCCTTCATTCAAGGCACAGCCAGATAAGCCCGACAGTTTTGAGAAAAAATCTTTGTCTACCGGAGCAAAAATAGGTATAGGTAGTCTTATGGCTTTAGGTATAGCTATCCTTGGAGATCTGATTTTTGCAAAAGGAAAACACTTAAAAGCAATATTTATGCGTGGTAATAAACCCCAAAAAGCCGGAGATGCTGCCGTAGAAACTTCCGCTCAAGCAGGTGCAAAGCCGCTAGAAACTGCGGGCAATACCGCAGACAAAATTACAGAATTGCAAGAAACGCTCTGGGCAAAAGAATGTGAATTTGTATCATTAGACAAATTCAACAAAAAAAGACTTTCTGTAGGAACGGAAACAGCCCCTTTTATTTCCAAAATATTAGGATATTTAAATAATATGGAAGAGCTGACTCCTCAAGATATTAAAAGAATTGTCTACTCCTATATGAATGCTATTAACAATGTATTTACTTTAAAATTTCCATCAGGAGAATTAAAAATGAAAGAAGCTTTACCTTCAATGGGTAAAGAAACAATGTTACATAGTATAGGTACAGAAACGGAAAACATTAGCAAAGCTATTGAACATTCAGAAAAACAAATAGCTGCATTAAAGTCACAAACCAGCCTGCCGGGAATAAAAATGTGTGAAGTAGTAGATTCCATATTTCATTTGGAAGAATGGAAAAAACTAAGAGAAATTGGATTTCAACCGGAATTCAAGCTCGATAAAGTTCCAGAGGATGGAATTATTGCAGAATGCAAACGTTTATTAAACGGTATAAACAAGCATCTAAAACAAACATTAGAAGAAAAAGGTATAAAAATAGAATATTACTCCGGCAAAGCAGTAGAAGATGCAGAAGGACATTATTGTTTTGCCCCGGTCGCAGACAAATCACTTCCTGAGCAACCACTATTAATTGACGGTGATACAAACCTCATACTTACTATGGGACGTTACAAAGAATAATGATAACAATAAGAAAACGGACTTTAAAAAAGTCCGTTTTCTTTATTAATAAACATGTAAGCTATTTAGAAATTCTGCCCGGAACAACAACTCCGCCTTTGAGATTCTTTTTGTAGAATTCAACATGCGGCTGCAGAACACTGTCCAAAACTTCCGGTAAAGCTTTACCGGTCATTACACATTGAACAATTTCCTGGTAAACGGTTGCGTATGCTCTAATCATAGAAATAGCACCGGCAGCTTCCGGAGTAAGTCCCATATCACCAGTTTCGACATCTTCTCTAAAGAATGCGCCTGTAACTTCATAAGATTTTGTTAACGCTCCGATATAAGCATCCGCATTTTCAGAGCAAACTCCTTTATCTACAGGAACAGTCAAAGCAAATACGAGTTTGTTTGCAGGGTTAAAGTGAGCTTCTGCACTGTGATGCATTGCATCCGGAACTTTAGCAACCTGTTTTAAAGTATCTTTCACAGATTCATTTTGCATTTGTGCATGCCAGTAAACGGTATTTTCAAACATAGATCCCATATATTGATGTACGGAAGCTTCAATACCGTTTAATTTTGCATCAGCCCAGAATATTGCTTCTTTTAATGCGTCATTCAATTCCAGATCATCAGATAAAGCAAGTTCGGAAATTTCCTGAGCGGAATTTAACATTTTAATCATATCTTCTTTTTTCATGCCGGCCCAAATTAAGGTAAACAACGCATGATCATCAAATGCAGAAAATCTTCCGCCTACATCATCATGGATAAACAAATCGCCGAGCCAGCCGTTTGCAATTGAAGTTCTTCTTAATTCACTTTTTTCGCTGTTTGCATCAGTTACTGCAATGAAATGTTTTGCTGCAGATTTTTCAGCTTCTTCTTGTGACTGACCTTTTGCAATATAAGCATCAATAAGCATTTGCTGAACTCTCAAAAAACCGTCTTTTGTTTCAAAAGTAGAACCGGATTTAGAAGCAATCATAAAGTTTGAAGATGTAATATCACCAAGTCTTGCCAAAAATCTGTTCAGACTTATTGAATCAACATCAGAATAAAAATCTACAACATCGTGGCAAATGTTTAAGCCGTTAATTCCAAGCATATGTTCAACAGTATGCTTAGAACCGCCGATACCCATAACGCTGAGTTTTTTATTTCCGGTCTGTTTTTTAAACGTTTCAACCATTGAGTAAAGCTCGTCGACTCTTTTTAACTGTTCTGACGGTAGATTTACCCAATTAAGGAAATGTCCTTTTTTATTGGCACGAGAAGCCAATTCTTTTACAAAGTCAGATGTTTTTGAAGCATATTTCGAGAAATCAACACCTGAAAAACTTGTTTTTACAGCTGAATTTTTTGTTAACATTATATTTCTCCTTCTTTTTAATAATCCTCTATACCTTCATTGTAATATAAAAATAAAAAATTATTTTAGCTGCCTTGATATCCACTCCATTATGATATTCACAAGGTATTCCTGCTGGCTTTGAGATAAATCGACACCTTTTGGGAAATGGTGCCATTTATTTATACAGCCGCGGCAGCAAGTCGCCGTTGCGTGCTGCGCAATAAATACCGGATGTCCTTTCATAGGAGTTTGCTTGCCATCATTTTTTATATATGCCGGAGCAATTCTTTTGGCAATAAAATCCGCCGCATGGGAACGAATTACATCCAGTCCTTTTTCTTCAATATATTTGAATTCTTTTTCTTTAAGTTTAAACTTGCTTCTAAAATCCGATTTTGCTAATCTTGCAAAAATATCATCATACATTTTTACGCCTCCCGGCTATGTAAAATCACGGCTGCCATTTTTTAGTATCAAATCTTAAATCTTTTACATTCATTTTTAAGGATTCAAGGTAAGGTTTAAACCTTATCAGAAGCTGCGTTTTTTTCAGCATAAGCTCCTGCGCAACAGTCGGGGATTCGCAGGCAATAACCATAACTCCGCCGCTCATCATTGAATACGGCTTTGATTTACCGGCAAATTTTGCTCCTGCCACTTTACCCCAAAATTTATACAAATTCGAACGGGTCATTGCTTTTTTAAATTCTTTTTGCTCTAAAAGTTCAGCCATTAACTCTTCAGTAGATACAAAATCTGTGTATAATATTTTTTTCAAATTTGCTTCCCCGTGATTTTATGATAGAATAAAGAAATGGATTGGATACAATTACATAATATCATAAAATCATCTAAAAATATACTAATAATTTCTCATATAAACCCTGATGGCGATACTCTTGGCAGTATGTGCGGTTTATATTCCGCAATAAAAGACAATTTCAGAAAAAAAGCAGATATGCTTTTGATGTCAAAGTGTCCCGAAATTTTTAAATTTTTGCCGTATATCTCAGAGGCAAAGCATATCAACGATTTTGACAAATCAAGAGAATATGACCTTGCAATAAATGTTGATGTAGCATCCGCAGACAGAATGTTTGAATCGGCGGTACTTTTCCAAAAAGCAAAACATACCGTGAATATTGACCATCACCTTACAAACGAAAAATACGGGGAATATAATTTTGTATCGCCAGAAGCAAGTTCTGCCGGAGAAGTTTTATATTCTCTGATGTCCAAAATGAACTGGAAAATCTCGCAAAAGACCGCAGAATGTTTATATACTTCTATATTAACAGATACAGGCGCATTTAAGTACAATAATACAACCGCAGCAGCTCTAAAAATCGCAGGAAATCTTGTTGATATCGGAGTTATTCCGTCCGATATTTACAAATACTGCTATGAGTCAAATACAAAAGAACATGTATTATTTCAGGCATATTGCCTAAACAATGCAGTATTTTCAGATGATAATAAAATTTCGTATATTACAGTATTTAAAAAAGATATGGAACGTTTTAATGTTGCAGAGGACTGCACAGAAGGACTTACAGAAAAACTCCGTGCAATCAAATCTGTTGAAGTTGCATTTTTGGTAAAACAAATTTCTAATACTACATCCAAAGTATCAATGCGAAGTGAACAAGTTGATATTTCAAAAATTTGTACTAAATTCGGAGGCGGCGGACATAAACTTGCTGCCGGGTGCGTAATAAAATCCGGTGTAAAAGAAGCAGCAGGAAAAATACTTGAAGAAGTTAAGAATTTGAAGTTATGAGAATAAAGGCTGAACACAAGTATATAGAACCTTTGAAAAAACTTATTTCATCCGTGATAGAAAATGATTTTTTTGGCATGGCGGCAGAAATGGGTTTTATGCTCGTTATAGGGATATTCCCATTTATGTTATTCTTAATGGCGGTTTTCGGCTGGATGGGAAACCAGTCGTTAATGGATCCGATAATAATTTTTCTGGCTAATTTCATGCCGGATCAGGCAATGAATTTGATTATAACTGTTTTATCCGAAGTTATGATATTTTCGCAGGGCGGAATTATGGCTATTGCCGGTTTTATTGCGACACTGTTTCTTTCGATGAACGGCATGGCTGTCGTATTAAAAGGACTTAACCGCGCGTATAAGGTTAAAGAAACAAGAAGTCTTATTTACACAAGAATATTATCCCTGCTAATGGTATTTGTCGATGTAATGGTTTTATTTCTATCAATTAACCTTATTATTTTCGGTAAAATTATTATAGGCTTCCTTGTAAAGCATATGTTTATATCGAAAATTATTGCAATAGTTTTGCTTACGCTGCGCTGGCCGATTGCATTTGCAGCACTGTTTTTAATGGCATTTTTAAGTTATTATATCCTGCCGGACTTGAGAGGGAATGAACGGTTTAAACGTAAAAGCGCAATTCCGGGCTCGTTTTTCTTTGTAATCTTCTGGCTCGTCGCTTCATGGGGATTTTCTATATACGTAAACAATTTAAAAACATATAATATGGTATACGGAACAATCGGTGCATTTGCGGTTCTGATGGTTTGGCTTTATTATACCTCTATTTTAATTCTTATCGGCGGAGAAATTAATTCTCAAGTCTATAACAAATTAAATGAAAAAGCCCGTGAAATTCAAAGCGATTTTGATGCTCTTAAATCCGGAAATTAAATTTTCGTTTGACAATTCAAAACTGAATGGCTATAATGACTCTATGGGTAAAATTATTAACGTAATAAAGGGTACCAAAGACATACTGCCGCAGGATATCGGCTCATGGCACAAGCTGGAACAAACTGCACTTGATGTATTCAGCAAATACGGATATAAGGAAATCAGAACCCCGATTTTTGAGGCAACCGAGTTGTTTGCCAGAGGTGTCGGAGATACCACTGATATTGTTAATAAAGAAATGTATACCTTCGAAAAAAGCGACCGTTCATTAACGCTTCGTCCGGAAAATACAGCCGGAGTTGTTCGCTCATTTATTGAAAACGGAATGGCAAGGCTTTCTGCTCCGGTAAAATTATGGTATCACGGTCCGATGTTCAGATATGAACGTCCGCAAGCTGGCAGACAAAGACAATTTCACCAGGTAGGCGTGGAAATGTTCGGGGTTAAGCAGCCGGCAGCTGATGCTGAAGTTATTTTACTGGCTGTAGATTATCTAAATGCACTTGGACTTAATGATTTGCTGGTAGAAATAAATTCTCTCGGCTGTCCTGAATGCCGCGAAGCGTATAAAAAGAGAATTAAAGAGGTTTTGAAACCTGAATTTGACAACTTATGCGACGATTGTAAAAACAGATATGAAAAAAATCCGCTGCGGCTTTTGGATTGCAAAGTCGAAACGTGTAAAGAGATTTTTGAAAAACCGGAAATCAAAGCAGTTATAGAATCCGATTTTATATGCGAAGAATGTGCACAACATTACAGCGAATTAAAATCATATCTGGATAAAATGAATGTTAAATATGCAGAAAATAAACTTTTAGTACGCGGCCTGGATTATTACAACCGCACTGTCTTTGAGATTAAATCCAACAATCTTGGTTCTCAAAATGCAGTATGCGGAGGCGGAAGGTATGACAGCCTTGTTAAAAATCTGGGCGGGGAAGATACGCCTGCTGTCGGCTGGGCTATGGGTATGGAACGGTTAAATTCTCTACTCCCGTCGGTTTCTCAGGAAAAACTTGATGCATATATTGTTTCAAATAATTTGGCGGAAGCTTTTGCACTTGCAAAAGAACTTCGCAATGCCGGAAAAACAGTTGAAATTGATCTTGCAAATAAAAAATTTATGAAACAATTGGAAAAAGCTGCGAAAACAGCCAAATTTGCCCTTATTCTGGGCGAAGATGAAATAAATAATAATACAGTCTCTGTGAAAAATTTAGAAACATCGGAACAAAAAACGGTTAAAACAAATGAAGTTGCGGCGTTAATATAAGGGGTTTAAAATGTCTACAAAAGTGCATGAAGTTATAAAGCTTCTGTCGGCAGCATTTAGAAAAAAATATGACGATTACAAAGGGTTATATCTGTTCGGGGCTTATCTTGACGGTCAGGAGCACGAAGATGAAGATATCGAAATTGTTGCGTTGTTTGATGCTCAGGATAAGGAAAAACGCAGCGGTATCTGGCCGATTGTCGGAAAAATTGAAACCGACCTGGAAGTAAGTATTGATTTATATCCTTATACGGAAGAAGAATTTAAAAACGATAAAGACTTATACGATGAGGTTATAAACGAAGGGATTTTTTATAACCCGCTGGGTATTACAAAAAGAATGTAGATTATATATATTATTAAAAAAGAAAGGGAAAAAATGGACAAAGTTACAATTCGTTCAGACAGAAAAGATGATTACAAATTCATGTACAAAGGAGAAGATGTAATTCTGGGAGCCGGCAAAATTATCAGTATTGCTGACGGGCTTGAACATGTTGTTCTTCCGACCTGTGCAATGAAGATTATGAACAATCTTATTGTAATCAAGGACGATGTAAAAAAGTAAACATTCATGAAAAAACAATTTAATAGTATATTTTGAAAGAGCAGGTTTTATACCTGCTCTTTGACTAATTTATATACCCAAGCCGCAAACATTCCCGCAAGTATATTAACAATAATTGTGACCAGTGCAATTTTAAGACAGCAGCCGCTCATAATTGTTGCTGCTAACGCTACGGCGGGATTAAAAGCAGCCATACATATTGTACCGCCGACAGCACAGACACCGGCTGTCACGGTAGAACCTATAGCCAAGCCGTAGTAAGAATTACCCGCAACTTTTTCCGATGTAGCGGTCAGAAGAACGACATAACATAAAGCAAACGTAAACAAAAACTCTCCGATTATCATAACAGGCAGATAATAACCTAAAGGTGAAGGTGATGCCGGCCCGTCGGCTAAAAAGTTCACAGTAAATGCCGCAATAATTCCGCCTGCAAGCTGGGATAAAATATATGGTGTGAGCTGCTCAGACGGCATTGCCCCTCTGCATACAGCAGCAACAGATACAGCAGGATTGTAATGCCCGCCGGAAATTTGTCCGCCGGCATAAACCATAATCATAAGCGTAAATCCTATAGCAATTGCGTTTATAAATGCCGTGTTACTGACAGTTGAGGCACATCCAATTACAAATACCAGAAAAAATGTGCCGATAAATTCCACAATGTACTTTCTAAATTTGTTTGACATAATTCTCTCCTTAAAATTAAATATTGCCATTAGATTATTACGTGAATTTATCGTTAAATGTATTAGACAATTTTACAATCTTTGTTATAATATAAAGCTATGTTCTATTTTGATGAAATCAACGGCAAAAAAATATTAAAATCAGATCTTCTTAAAGCTGAGCATTTCTTTACAACTCGCGATTGCTGCATACAATCAAAAGATGCTGAATATGAAAGTATTGTAACTTCAAACAAGAAACTTATTTGTAAATATCTTGGAGTTGAAAAACTTATTTCACCCTGCCAAACCCATACTTCTCATATAGAAACAGCTCAAAAAGATAAAGGTTTTTATCCGGACACAGACGGCTTGATTATTAAAGACAAAGGTCTTGCTGTATTTTTGAATTTTGCGGACTGCACGCCGGTAATAATATATGACAACAACAAAAATATCGGAGCCGTATCACATGCAGGCTGGCGCGGCACCGCAGGAAAAATTTCAGCAAAAACCGTTCAAAAAATGGTAAATGATTTTTCGTGCAATCCTGAGGATATGACAGCGGTAATAGGGCCGGCAATTTCTATTTGCTGCTATAATGTCGGAGATGAAGTTTATGAACAACTAAAAGCCACAGTCAAAGATTTTAACGGGCTATATAAAATTAAAGACGAACAAATATTTGTAGATTTGAAAAGTATAAACGCAAGACAGCTGGAAGAATGCGGAGTAAAAGACATAGATATTTGTCCTTATTGTACGTGCTGCAACAACGATATATTCTTTTCATACAGAAAAGAGAACGCTACGAGCAACCGTCATAGCGCAATCTTAAAACTCTAACCTGATTATATTTTAATTGCTCGTCTGTATAAACAAGCTTATAATATCATTTATTACCGCAAATTGCCGTTGATATTTTTGAGCCTGTGCTTCAAGAATAGTAATTTGTTTTTTATGCTCCAATACACTTGTCTGGCATTCTCTTACTGATTGGGTAAGGTTTTCCTGAACTTGCTGAGCTTCTTGAAGAACTGTTGTCATTGAAATGCCCAAAGCTTCCATCGTCTGTTTTATAATTACGGCACCGGTTTGCTTGGAAACACTTGGCGGAATTTTGGTAATTAATTGACGCAAAACAGCTACATTTGCCGGCAGTTCTATTTCTTCAACAGCCGGAATATTTTGTTCCGGAGTTTGAAAATGCATAATAGTATCTTTTAACGCCGCATCTACCGCATCGTTTTGAGTATTGAAGTTAAATGTGGCTGTGGCTGCCGGAGCCGGTTGTGGTGCTTCTTGCGGAATTACCATATCATCAATAAGGTTTTTTGATGATGCAAGTGAACTGAAATTTGTTAATTCATCAGCTGGCTGGGTTTCTTTAACCGGTATAATTTCTATATCTGACTGCTGTTTTAAGGCTTCAACTATTTTTTTACCCACGCCTTCTGTCATTCTATTACTGCTCATATTTGATAAATCCTTTGTAGTTTGAATTTGAACAAGAATATTATAAAAGGAAAATAAAATTATTTCAACAATATTCTAAATTTACATGCATAATTGTTTATGTTTAAATTATGTTGAAAGAGGAGTATAAAGCATGAGCAAAAAGATTGAGTTAAAGATTTTTTGTAATCAAAATGAATCAAAAATTTATGAACTTGAAAAAGAAACTACTTTAGAAACTTTATGGCATTTGCATTACGGAGAAAATCCACAACAAGCGGCAATGCTGTTTAAATCCGAAAACATGGCGGATTTTGATGTTATAAACGGCCAAACATTATCGTATAACGAGATTATGAGCCTTACGGAAATGGCAAATATCGTAAGTGAATTTTTTGATGTATGTGCAGTAACAATTGTAAAACACGCGGCACCTTGCGGTGTTGCACTCGGAACAAATATTTCCGACGCTTATACCAAAGCTTTTGATTGTGATCCTGTAGCATCATTCTTTGGTGCCATCGGGGCTTCGCAAAAAATAGACTTTGAAGTCGCAAAACATATTAATTCAATGTCAGTTAAGATGGTGTTTGCACCCGATTATGAACCGGAAGCATTGGCACTTCTGAAAGATAATCCGCTTATAAAGGTTGTAAAACTTAATACTCCGTTGAAAGATTACAGAAAGTTAATCCAAAAGGATATTCACGTTACACCGTTTGGCACCCTTTATCAGGATTTTAACAACAGTAACCTCGGAAAGAATTCTTTCCAAATTGTAACCAAAAAGAAACCTACAAAAGAGCAAATCGAAGATGCCGTTTTTGCGTGGAAAATATCGAAATTTGCCCGTTCAAATTCTATTGTAATAGCAAAAGATTTTAAGACCTCCGCAATATCACAGGGGCATATCTCACCGCTTACAGCAGTAGAAGATGCTATGAAATGGGCATGCGACAATTCGAAAGATGCAGTTCTGGCTTCTGACAACACATTGCCGACGGTTGACTGCATTCAGCTTGCAGCTCAGGGAAGAATTTCTATGATTATACAGCCTGGCGGTTCCGCAAACGACGAAAGCATGATAGAACTTGCTGACAGGTATAATATAGCAATGGTATTTACCGGGATTAAAAATTATAAACACTAGTTATTATAAAAAGGACAAAGTTATGGAAATTAAAAGCTGGGAAGATTATTTTTTGGATTTGGCAAAAACTTGCGCAAGCCGTTCAAACTGTATAAGAGCGCAAGTTGGAGCCGTAATTGTCGGTGATGACAAGAAAATTAAAGCAACAGGCTATAACGGCACCCCTTCAAAAGTTGAATCTTGTTACGAACGCGGTTCTTGTTACAGAATTGAGCACAATATAAAATCCGGAACCTGTTACGAAACCTGCCGTTCAATTCACGCCGAACAAAACGCTATTATCCAGGCAGGACAAGACAGATGCAAAGGCTCTACAATGTATATCTGGGGACATAATTTTATATGCATACTTTGCAAAAGATTTATTGTCCAATCAGGCATTAAAGATGTTGTTCTTAAAAAAGATGAAAACTCTCCTGTAGTCCATGTTACAGTAGAAGATATCAGAAGAGAATTAAATGAAGCATAATAGTTTAGTAAAAATCTTTACTGCACAAAAACCATAATCTATGTTTGATTATAGATTTTGTTTTTTGTAAAATGAGTATGCAAGGATTTTTATGATTTTAAATAAGGAGAAAATTATGAAAAAATCAATTAATGATTTAGGTGACGTTAAGGGTAAAAGAGCGTTGGTCAGAGTTGACGTAAACGTACCTCTTGACGCAGACAAAAATGTTACAGATGATACAAGAATTCAGGCAATCGTTCCTACAGTAAAAGCATTAAAAGACAAAGGTGCAAAAATTATTTTAATGGCTCACCTCGGACGTCCGAAAGGTGAATGGAACATGGAATTTTCTTTGGCTCCTGTTGCAAAATACATGTCAAAAGTTTTGGGTGAAGATGTTTTATTCGTATCAGAACCTGTAGGTGAAGGTGCAGAAAAAGCATTGGAAGGAATGAAAGACGGACAGGTTGCATTATTGGAAAACATCCGTTTCTACAAAGCTGAAGAAGCAAAAGATGATGATATGACTTTTGCAAACGAACTTGCAAAATTAGGTGATTTTTATGTAAACGACGCATTCGGCGCTGCTCACAGAAACCACACATCAACATCTAAATTAGCTAAAGTTTTGAAACCAGCTGTTGCAGGCTTATTGATGGAAAAAGAAATCAGATGCTTATCTCAAGCTCTTGATAATCCTACTCGCCCATTTACGGCAGTTGTCGGCGGTGCTAAAGTTTCTTCTAAAATCGGAGTTTTGGAAAACTTGCTTGACAAAGTTGACAATATGATTATCGGCGGCGGTATGGCTTATACATTTGTAAAAGCTAACGGCGGAAAAATCGGTAATTCAATTTGCGAAGACGATCAATTAGAAGTTGCTAAAGCTATCGAAAAGAAAGCTGCTGATAAAGGTGTTAAACTTGTTATGGCAACAGACGTTCTTGCAACAGATGATTTTTCAGGCAACGGAACTAACAAATTCGTTAAAATCAACGAAATACCTGACGGATTTGAAGGTGTTGACGCAGGCCCTGATTCAAGAAAGGCTTTTGCCGATGTAATCAAATCTTCAAAAACAATCTTGATGAACGGCCCTGTAGGCGCTTTTGAAAATCCTGCATTCGCAGAAGGTACTAAAGAAGTATTAAACGCAATTGTTGAAGCAACAAAAGCCGGTGCAGTATCAGTTATCGGCGGCGGAGATTCTGTTTCTGCAGCTAAGAAATTCTGCAAAGCTGAAGATTTCACACATGTTTCAACAGGCGGCGGAGCTTCCTTGGAATTTATCGAAGGAAAAGTTCTTCCTGGCGTTGCAGCTTTAGACGAAAAGTAAGCATTACATTACTTTAAATATAAAAAATAAGCCGGCTCAACTACCGGCTTATTTTTGTGTAACAATAAATTAATATTATAGATTTCTCTAGCAATTAATTTTATTTTTGAGTTTTAATGAAAGTGTGTGTATAAAAGAAAAGAAGGTATAACATGTCGATTAGTGCAATAAATTCAGTTAGTTTTTCAGGGAAAAGACTTACTAAAAACGGCAATGAATATGATAAAACCAACGCAGGCAAGTATATAGGCATGGGAGCTGGAACTGCTGCCGGTGCCGGATTTGGATTAAAAGTTTATCACGATGTAACCAAAGCAATAAATGAAGCAGGTAATGACCTTGAAAATGGTATTAAAGATGTTTTGGGGGATACTTTCACTTCCATCAAGAATAGATTTAGTGGTCTAGCCCAAAATACAGGAACCGCTGTTGAAACTAATATAGATGAAGTTACAGAAATGAGTATGAGAATGGTCGGAAAAGTATTCAAAGTAGTTCCTGTTGTTCTTGGACTCGGTGGATTACTTGCAGGCTTAGGGGTAGGAGCAATTACAGATGGTATAATTAATCATACCCGAGCAAAAAAAGCAGATAACACAGAAAAAACTGAAGCATAAAATAAATAATAAAAAGAGGTTAGAATTTAAAATCTAACCTCTTTTACTTATCAAATTATAATTGTGCAACTTCAATTTATATTAAGCCTTTAGTTGAGCATCAATCTGAGCTCTTGCCATTTCCATTTGATTAATTTTCATTTCGCGCTGCAAAATCATCTGGTTTATTGTATTTACACGAGCCTCAAGAACTTTCTTTTGTTCCGGGTCTTTTTCGTTTTTTACGCTTTGTGCAAGATTTACCAGAATATCGTTTAACCTTGCAATTGCCCCATATTCCGCCGAAACATCAGAAGAGATTGCCATACTTTGTTCTCTCAAGATTGCCTTATTGTCAGGCTGCTGCATAGCGGGCTGAGATACATTTTGAGGCTGCACATTTTGCGCAGGCTGAGTATTGTTATACATAACCGGTTGAATAGGATTGTTTAACATAACTTTTCTCCTTTTACACTACATAATTACATAAAGTAAAAAATCCCGGAAAATTGCCCTTTTAAACGAATTTGTTGCAAAAACTTAACAATTAGAATATAATTATTTTGTGAAGAAAGGAGAGTTTATTATGTGGGAAAAAGATATTGATATCCACGAAGTAAGAGAGATTAGAACACGTACTTCTGTATTTTTTGGTGTCGGCGCAATCAAAAAAATTGATGAGATTGTTAAGGCTGTAAAAAATAAAGGGGTAGATAAAGTTATAGTAATGTCAGGCAGAAATGCTTACAAAGCAACCGGAGCTTGGGATTACGTAGAAAAAGCACTAAAAGATAACGGAATCGGCTACGTAAATTATGCCGAAGTTACCCCAAACCCTACAACCCATCACGTTAACGATGCTGCAAAACTAGCAAGAGAATTCGGCGCAAAAGCAGTAATCGCAATCGGCGGCGGCTCACCGACAGATGCCGGGAAATCCGTTGCAATTTTGCTTGAATATCCTGATAAGACAGCAGAACAAATTTATGATTTTGAATTTGCTCCTGAAAAAGCTGCACCGATTATTTCAATCAATTTAACTCACGGCACAGGTACTGAAACAAACAGATTTGCCGTAGTTACAAATCTTGAAAAGAACTTCAAACCTGCAATTGCCTATGATTGCATATACCCAATGTACGCAATTGACGATCCGCAGTTGATGACAAAATTATCACCAAAGCAGACAAGATACGTATCAATCGACGCTGTAAATCACGTTGTTGAAGCTGCAACATCAAAAGTACTTTCTCCGTACTGTGTAACCTTGGCTCGCGAAGTTATTGCACTTGTTGCGGAATATCTGCCGAAAGCATTGAAAAATCCGGAAGATTTGGAAGCAAGATATTTCCTTGCGTACGCTGCAATGATGGGCGGTGTATGTTTTGACAACGGTTTATTACACTATACACACGCTCTTGAACATCCTTTGAGCGCTGTAAAACCTGAACTTGCACACGGCTTAGGACTCGCGATATTGCTTCCTGCCGTAATCAAGACAATTTACGCATCAAAAGCAAATATCTTAGCTGATATTTTAGCTCCGATTGTTCCGGGGTTAAAGGGTGACGCATCTGAAGCTGAAAAAGCTGCCAAAGGTGTTGAAAAATGGCTTCAATCAGTAGATGTAACAGAAAAACTCACTGATGAAGGATTTGCCGAAGCTGATGTTGAAAGATTGGTAAATCTTGTATACACAACACCGTCTCTTGACGGATTGCTTGCTATAGCTCCGACCGGCAACGGACGTGATATTGTTGAAAAGATTTACAGAGACTCTTTGAAACCTATTTCTTAAAAACAAATAGGGAAAGACATTACTAAAAACCTTCTGTTTAATCAGAAGGTTTTTTTATAAATACTATAAAACTTTCAGCTTGAATAAGGTTCCCCTTTGCACACAGACATCCTTCAAATTTATATCTTTTGTAATTGTTATCAAGCAATGGTATCATATTTTTATATTCACCAGCGACTGCTACATCTAATATAACTACAGGGCTAAATTCTTTATCAGTTCTTTTTTGTTCGTCATAAAACGATTTTTTCCATTCCCAGTATGATTTACCGCTGTAATTTTCGTAAATCTTACCCTCGAGATAAGGAACTATTGCAACAGTTCTGAACCCGAGCCCGTCAATTTTTTGATTGATTAGATTGTTTGCTTTTAAAAATTGTGCAACATCTTTTGAAGCACAGTAGTTGTTTTTATAATCATAGAGTGAACATTTCATGTTCCAGAAAATATGTACCGTAAAAATTAATGCAAGAACAATATACAAACATTTATTTTTATTAAAACTTATTTCGTAGTTTTTGTTATCTTCAGATATAACCCATAATGAAAATATAAGTGTAATTATCATGTATGCACTATGCCACGGGTTACATACCAGAGCCGTTATCATTATTGCAAGAAAAAAGTTAATTGATATAAAAAATATTGTTTGATATTTTGTTTTGCAAAAGGTTTTTGCAGAAAGAATATAAATAGCTAATACTGACAACATTTGTATAACAAGAATTATTGAAAACGGAGGGGTGTTGAAATAACCTCTTGTTGTTATGTATAAAATCCTAAACGGATTTAATCGCATTAAATTAAGTCCATAGGATATAGTATAATCTGCCGGTTTAATCAGGGACAAAGCAGTAAATATCATATAAATTAATACAATAAGCCATGGAAAACAATTTTTAATAGAAAATGTTTTGCGACTCACCAGATCATAAATAAAGAAGCACAATAATACAAATGTAATTACAAAACTATACGCACTTGTACTTGCTAGAAGTATTAGAAGTATTGAGTAAATGTATGGATGTTCTAATCTTTTTTTATATAAAATTGCGATTATTGCAAGAAACGGGAATAATAGTGAATGATTTCTTGCTATAACTGCACTTTGGTAAAAGATAAAAAATGTAAACGGAAATAAATATTTAATTATATTAGGTAATTTTGACTTAAATAACAGAAGAAAAACCCCAAAACAAGTCATAATCCAGGAGATTATAAATAATAATTTGTATGGGAAATGCAAAAAAATCAAAAATTTAAGGATAATAAACCATAATATTGGATGCCCTTCATATTTCAAAACATGAAAAATCATCTCTGGAATTGTGCAGTCCCGGGCAATAAGCCAAGCCTGAGCTTCATCCGCCCAAGGTTCATGGTGCAATCCGACAATAAAAGTCAGAACTGCAAAGAGTACAAATACAATTAAATTAATTATTGTTTCTTTTTTAAGTTTTCTCATAGCAAATACGATTATATAACATTATTTTTAAAAAGGCTTTTTATTAAACAAAATTTATGTTAGATTAGATTTTATGAACACAGATTTGGAAAATATATATGAAGATATGCTCACGCAGTTTCCGAAAGAAGAATTAAAAACTTTTGAGGAGCTAAAAAATTTGCTTGCCGCTCCGGAATATGAACTGCATATATTCAAACCGGAAAACATAAGTATCGGGTATTCATTCTGGTTTAAGGATGAAGAGATGAAATTTTTATGGCTTGATTATATTGCAATATTCAAAGAATTTCACTCAAAAGGTTATGGAAGCGTTTGTATAAAAGATTTTATTAAACAAAATCCGGATATGGAATATTGTTTCTTTGAAGTTGAGAAACCGACAAATGAACAATCTGTCCGCCGCCAAAAATTTTACGAAAAACTTGGCTGTAAAAATACCGAAATTAAATATTTTTTCCCAAATAAGTATAAAGAGCTGGAAATGGATTTGTTATATCTCGGAATAAATACGAATACTCCTCCAAGCAGCGAATACACAAATAAAGCCATAGCAAAAGTACACAAACTGCTGCATAACTCAGAATGGAAATATTAGCAAAATATTTTTTTAGCATTTTTATATAAATACTATGAAAATATCAAACAATTTTATAAGCAGAAACTCTATTTCTTTCACAAGTTACAAAAGAGTTAACCCTAAAACAAATCTTTCAGTGAGCACCTCCTTTTATCATGATTATCCGGCATTACAAAAGGCCGTAGATATAATAGAAAAAGATTTTCCGAACGGAACCGACATTTTAATCTACGCAGGCTCTAACGGA
The DNA here is from genome assembly GCA_944324365.1 of Candidatus Gastranaerophilales bacterium. GTDB lineage: Bacteria > Cyanobacteriota > Vampirovibrionia > Gastranaerophilales > Gastranaerophilaceae > UBA1221. The sequence continues at coordinate 192,967 of CALUWA010000003.1, read as the reverse complement.
GAAGAAGCTATTTCAGTGGATTCCATGCTTAACCATCCCGAAAGATACCATATTTCATCCATTGACCCGTTTAAGGAAGCAATAGATTTTGCAAAACGCTCTTGCTTTGGCATCCACAAACTTGACGATGACAGCTTTATTATAGACACAATACAAAAAGACACAACACCGGAACAACTACGATTAAAATCCCGATTTTACAACAGTTTTGAAGAAATTCAAAAACCAGAAAAAGCATTAAACAATGTAAATAGCGGAAGCCTGTATGACATAAGCTTTCCCGGACTAGAGATGCAAAAATACTTCAAACTCAAACCGGAAGTAAAAAATCGTATTCAATTTATTCAGGGAGATATAAGAAATATTAATTCATTTCCGGTAAAATCCCAAAATGGCAAGGCCGGCGCAGTATTTTTCAGAAACGCTATATACCACCTTACGCAAAATGATTTAACCGGAGTTTTCAAATACGGGGACAAACCAAATATTAATATAAATAAGTATGCTGTCATAAAAAATTTAATTGATAATGTATACAACAAACTTGATATCGGCGGAATATTTGTAATGGGCCATCACACTCAGGAACATTTTTTTATTGCCGATAAATACACACCGCCGGAACAGTCAGTTTTAATAGATAAACAACGCGGGATAAGGCTCACAACAGCCCCGCTTCCGATAAAAGCACTCTTAGAAAACGGTAAATTTGAACCGGTGTTTGAAGAAGCTATAACAGATTTAAGCGGTTTAAAAAAGATAAATCTTCCGACAATATGGAAGAAGATAAAATAATCACAGCTCATTGAAAATCGGCTTCATTTTATCGAACGTACAAAAATACTTATACCCGAGATTTTTAAGCTCTTCTCTTACCAAAAGCAGGTTCTGGCCTAATTGTTCAGCTCTGTGCGAATCAGAACCTATTGTTATAATTTCTCCGCCAAGATTTCTATATAGCTTTAAAATATCTCTTGACGGCGTCAAATCCTGTAGTTTATATCTGAAAGAAGATGTATTAACCTCAATTCCTTTTCCTTTTTCGATTACAAGTTTTAGAATTTCTTCTGCAATGTCTTTAATTTTTTCAAACGGGTATTCGCCAAACCTGTCATACCGCCTCATCAAATCCATATGCGCAAGAACACTAAAATTATCAAAAACGTTTACTGTATTTAACATCTCTTCAAAATAAATTCTGTTATACTCATCCTGAGTTTTTCCGGACTGAAAATCCTGATTCCATAATTCTTTATCCTCAACCTGATGAAAAGACAACAGGGCAAAATCAAACGGATACTTTTCAAAAATATCATCAAAATATTTTTTATGATGAGCCTGCGCACCAAATTCAATCCCGAATTTTAGGGTAATCTTATCTTTGTAAACATCCTTATATTTTTTAAAAGCTTTCAGATACTCATCACAATTGCAGCAAAATGACGTTGAACACCCATGGTCAATATGTTCCGTAAAGCAAATCTCGTCTATTCCAAGCAAAATCGCGCGTTCAATACAATCCCTCATCGGATAGACGGAATCGTCACTAAAACTCGTATGCATATGATAATCGGCAAGCATTTCTATCTCCTTGCCTTATATTATATAACAAGCAAAATCAGCGGATAATAAATTTGAAAATATTTTTACCCGTAATTTCTTTTGAATACTTATCAATAAATTTTATAAAATCTTCTGTATATGGGCTTTTACTTATTTCTAAAGATACAACGCTATCTTTGTTTTGTTTAATATAACTTTCCATATTAGATTTAAGATTTTTCCAAGTTATACTTTTGTTGTGCTGCTGCATAAGCTTATTTCTCAATAAAAACAAATAATTAAATTGGGTTGAATATCCTAAATTCTTATTTAATGCCGCTTCAAGAATTTTTGATGCAGCAGGCACTCTTTTGTGTGCGTCTTTGTATTTTTCCCGCTCAATAAACAACAACAAATTCAAATTTGCTGATGTTCTAAGTAAATTACTGCTAAATAATGCCGGCTGGCGCATAAAAGTTTTAATACAAATTTCTTCAGTCAGACCGGAAGATTTAAACATTTTTACAAAATTACTGATATGTTTAATTTTATTTTTGGCACTTGTTGTCATACAAGTAGGATACATTGATACAATTCTGGCATATTTTTCTTCCGTTAAACCGTATTTAGAATATTTCTTTACAATATCAGTAATATTCTTTTCAGCAGTTTCAGGTTTAATACTGGCTAAAGCCGGAACCCTTTTTAGTAATTTAATGTAAGTTTCGGAATTTATGCCGCTTTTTGAAAATCTTGTCACAAATTTATTTATATTTTTAGATACTCCATCAGGAGTTTGTGCAAACAGTGACGGTTGATTAAGCGCAATTTTCAAATAATCTTCCGTCGTTAAGCCGTCTTTAGCATATAAGCTGACTAAGTCTCTGATATTATGCTCAATTGTATCCGGTTTCATAAGAAGTACCGAAGGTTGTTTTAAACAAGCTTTTAAATAAGCCCTCATTGTCAACCCTTCTTTGGAAAATCTGCCAACAGTTTCATTCACATTTGAGATTAGTGTTTTAGGCTTTGTAAAAAGCATTAACGGAGTCTTTACAGCAGCTTTCAGCAGCATAGGAGTTGTAACTCCTTCACTTTTAAAACGACTTACAAATGTGTCCACGTTAGCATTGAAAACTTCATATGACATATACCCCGCACGCCGGTTAGACATACTGCGTTCAAGAAATTTGTTATATTCGCTTGCGTATTTATTTTTATCTTCTACGGCCAATTGAGCAGAGAATGCAGTTTTATCTGTAAAGTTAAAATTAATTTTCATATAATGTTTTAAATACGTAAAAATATTTTTTTGCTATTAAATAAAATTAATTTAATCTTAGAATTTCAAAGTTTAAATATAAAGCAAATGTTATCCATAAAAAATACGGGACAAGCAAAACTGCAGCGATTTTAGAACATTTATAAAAAGCTTGTATTGTAAGAATAAGCACAACCCATAGCAAAAACAAAATAACAAACCCGAGTTTTACATTTTGCATTTGAAAAAATACAGGCGGCCACAGCAAATTCAATCCAACCTGAATAACAAATAAAACAAACGGTTTTGACTTATTTTTACAATAACCTTTCCACAAAAAAACAATAAGCGATACAATTATCAACAAATACAAAAAAGACCACACCGGCGCAAAAACCCAATCCGGAGGACTTAAAAAGGGCTTATTTAAAGTATGATACCATTCAATATTCATCATAGCATAAGTATTTTAACGTGCCCCGCGACTTAAAGATATTCCCGGGTAAGATATAAAAAAATCTCTTTTCATGCTAAATTTTATACAGCATGGATAATTTAGAATTTAAAGAAGAATACAACTTATCAAAAGAAGAAATAGTTGAACTTTTAAAAAGCGACGGGAAAAAACTTTTTGAAATCGCAGATAAAGTCAGAAAGCATTACGTCGGCGATGCCGTGCATTTAAGAGGATTAATCGAATTTTCAAACATTTGCAAAAGGAACTGTTTATATTGCGGGATCAGAGCTTTGAATGATAAAGTCGAAAGATACAGATTGTCTGAAGATGATATTTTGGACTTTGCAGAACACGGTATGGAATTGGGTTACAAAACAATTGTTCTGCAATCAGGGGAAGATGATTTCTTTTCCCGGGATAAAATGTGCAGGATAATTGAAAAAATAAAAAAGTTTGATATTGCTTTGACATTGAGTATAGGGGAGCGTTCTTATGATGATTATAAAGCTTTTAAAAATGCCGGAGCAGACAGATATCTTATAAGAATAGAAACTACAGATAAAGATTTGTATAAAAAACTGCACCCGAATGCCAGTTTTGAGAACCGGGTTGAATGCCTATATAATTTAAAAGAGCTTGGATATGAAACCGGAACAGGCAGTCTTGTCGGTCTGCCAGGTCAGAGCGTTGACTCTTTAGCTGATGATATTTTGTTCTTCAAAAAAATTGATGCCGATATGATAGGTATCGGGCCGTTAATTCCTCATCCGCAAACACCGTTAAAAGGAGAATTAAAACCCGCTAATTTTGATATGGCATTAAAAGTTATGGCAATTACACGGCTGATGCTTAAAAATATCAATATCCCGGCAACCACGGCTATGGAAACCATAAATCCAAACGGCAGAATAATTGCACTCCAAAGCGGCGCAAATGTTGTTATGCCAAATATTACACAGGGAAAATACAAACTTAAATATGAAATTTATCCGAATAAAGCTTCTTCCGATATGGATTCTCTTACTTACCATAACAATATCATCAACAAGATTAAATCTATCGGCAGATATGTTTCTTTGGACAAAGGTTTTAGAAATAATTCGTTGATTTAAAATATATTTCATGATAAATACTATCTTAAGGATTAAGGATTTTTATGACAGTTGAGGAAGATTTAGAAGAAGTCAGACAACTTTGCGAACTTTGCGACAAATGCCCGCTGGCCCAAACAAGAACTAATATCGTCTTTTCCGGCGGAGTGCCAAACTCAAAACTAATGCTTATTGGAGAAGCTCCGGGATATTATGAAGATCAGCAGGGTGAACCTTTTGTTGGAAAAGCAGGACAGCTCCTCGACAGAATTTTTGCATCCGTCGACTTATCCAGAAAAAAAGATGTTTATATATGTAATACGTTAAAATGCCGTCCCCCTAACAACCGGGATCCTTATCCTGAAGAAAAAGATGCCTGCAGAGCCTTTTTAGACGCACAGATAGAAATTCTTAAGCCAAGAATTATTCTGCTATGCGGAAAAGTTGCACTTAATTCAATGCTAAATACAAATGTCGGCATAACACGGGTGCGCGGACAATGGTTTGAAGGGCCTTTTGGCAGCAAAATGATGCCGATATTTCATCCTTCTTATCTTTTAAGAAACGATTCCCACGAAAAAGGAAGTCCAAAATGGCTTATGTGGCAGGATATTCAAGCCGTAAAAAAAGCTTACGATGAATTAAGTTAGTTATTTTTAGCAGCTTTTCTTGTTGTTTTTAATATCCAAATTACAGGAATTATCAAGATACAAATTGTCGCAATAACAATAAATACATCAAAAAACGCACCGAGCCTTGATTGTGACAAAAGCTGATTGTATAACATTCCGTTAGCTTTTCTTGCCGCAAGAACCTCCGGATAATGCATTAGAAATTTACTCTTTAAAGCCGCAAATTTTATCTGATACATATGATTATGAGCTGACAAATTCCCCACAAAATAGTTTTGATATACTTGTGAGACCCTTGCAATAAACGTTGCGGAAGCAGATGTTGCAACCGCGGTAACAATATTTTTAAACAAAGCATGCAATGAGGCCGCATCAGCATTTTTACTGGCAGGCAATGTCGCAAATGAGAGTGCCGTGACCGGAACAAATGCCGTCGGAACCCCTATACAAAGCAGTATGTTTGGCAAAATTATGCTCTCTATGGAAGATGTCGGGTTCATCTGAGTCATCATCAAAAGAGATGCCGCCATAATTAAAAAACCTATAGTTGCTAAAATTTTGCTGCTTACATATTTTGAAATTTCACCTACACCCAGCAAACATACAAGGCAGATTATCGCACGCGGAAACATTGTAAGTCCGGATTTAGACGGACTATACCCTATCATACTTTGGACAAACATCGGCACCAAAAGCAAAGTAGAGTATATAACAACATTTATAAAAGAACTCGTAAATGTTCCAAACAAAAAATTTTTATCCTTAAAAACTCTTATATCAATTACCGGATATTTGTATTCAAGCTCCCATACATAAAACAGAACAAATGAAAATATACAAATCCCGGTGAGCCAGCAAATCCAAGGAGTATCAAACCAGTTAAACTGCTGCCCTTTATCAAGAACTATCTGCATACATGCCATTGCAACGACAATTGATATATACCCGACAAAATCGAATTTTTTGTTATATTTTTGTTTTGACGGTTTATCACTCGGCATAAATATCTTAATAAGTAAAAACGATATCATGCAGAGCGGAATATTTGCGATAAACACCCATTGCCAAGAGTAATTATCAGTTAAATATCCGCCAAAAAACGGGCCCGCAAGCGGTGAAAACATCGCCGCAACCCCGAACAAGCCCATAGCAACCCCTCTTTGCTCAGGCGGAAATACTTCAAGCAGTACAGCTTGGCATAAAGGCAAAATACTTCCGCTTCCAATACCCTGGATAATTCTTGCGCCGATTAAAGCTTGCAAATTCGGTGAAATTATACACAACAAGCACCCGAGCATAAACAGAAAAATACTGCAATACATCAAAAGCTTTTTCCCGATACTTCTTACTAAATAACCCGTTACCGGAAGCATTAAACCTCCTGATATAATATAACAGGTTATAACAGTATTAGTTTCATACTGTGTTGCGCCATAAAACCCGGCAATATGCGCCTGGCTTACATTTGTTGCAGAAGATGCCGCAAGCGCCAAAAAAGCCGGCAGCAGCACTGCAATCGCAATAATATACGGGTTTGAAAATTTTTGCGGGGTAGAATTTTCCATAATTATTTTACTTTAACCTTTGGTACTACTGACATGCCTGGAACTATATTGTAATCGGAAATATCTTCCTTAAATACAATTTTGACCGGTACTCTTTGAACAATTTTTACGTAACTCCCAACAGCATTTTCAGGCGGGAATAAGCTTGATTTTGCACCAGTTGCGCGTTGAATACTCTGGACTTCACCTTCAAAATGCTTATTCGGATATGTATCAACTTTTATGGATACAGGCTGCCCCGGTTTCATATGTGTTAACTGAATTTCCTTGAAATTTGCAACAACCCAAACCTCTTTCGGCACAATCTGCATTAAAGGCTGTCCGACTTGAAGATAATTTCCCTGTTCTACACTTCTTGCAGAAACTTTTCCGGATTGAGGCGCATAGATTTTCGTATATGACAAATCAAGCTTTGCCTGCTCAACTTCCGCTTCAAGCCGCTTTATATCGGCCTGAACAGATTCGCTTTTCGCCTTTGTAGATTCCAAATTGAACTTTGCGGCATTAGATCTTTCCGTTGCTGATTTGTGATTTGCCTGGGACACCTCAAACTCTTTTTGGGATTTGTCGTAATCCTGCTTGGAAACAATCCCTGCTTTATACATATCCGTATAACGTTTGTGGTCTTTTTTTGCAAATTCAAGCTTTGATGATGTTGAATTAACATCTTCCGCAGCTTCACTCACATTAGAGGTACTTTTTTCAATATCGCTTTCAGTCACATTCAACTGTGCTTTTGCCTGAGCAAGTTTTGCTTCCGCCTGATGAAGCTTTACTTCGTAATCGGTCGGATCAATCTCAACCAGCAAATCACCGGCTTTAACATCATCATTATCATCAACAAGAAGTTTTACTACAGGCCCTGACACACGCGGAGCCACAGTAATAAGTCTGCCTTCCACAAACGCATCATCTGTTGATTGGAAATACGTTGAATGTATCGCCGCTAAAATCCCCATAAAAACAAGAAATACCGCCGTAACTGTCGGAACAATTACACGTTTTTTCTCATATTCATGGCGATTTTGTTTTTTTCGTTCTTTACGTTTTTTTATTCTTTCTTTAGCACGTTCTTCAAAATCTTCTTTATGTGTTTTTGGGGTTTTATCATCGTCTGCCATATTCATCATCCTCTTAATAATGTCTTGTATATTTATATGTCTACATATTTGTCTAAATTCAATCTTATTTTGCTCAGAACTTTTAAGGTAACTTCAAGCTCATCATCTGAAATTCCTTCAACGGTATCCCGCCATATATCTAATATTGTCGGTAAAATTTCGCTGTATACCTGCCGTCCTTTTTCTGTAATAAAAACCTTATAAATTTTTCTTCTGTCTACGCCGGCACTTCTTGTAACAAGCCCCATGCCCTCCAGTATATTCGTTAACCTTGTTATATTAGGCTTATCTTTCATTGTGCTTGCCGCAAGCTGCGTCTGGGACATTCCGTCATGCTCTACAAGTGCCGCCAATAATGAAAATTGTGCCGGAGTTATAGGGTATTTATGTTTTGAAAACCTCTGCAAAGCAAAAACTTTTGATTTTTTACCTATAGTAGAGAGTTTTAAGCCAATTTTGCTTTCTAATAAATTTTTCTTTTCCATGACTTTCTTTTTGTGTTATCATGATAACACAAAGAAAAAAAGGAAGTAAAGCATGAAAAATAAAAAAATTATATTTGCCCTGGTAATTATTCTGCTGTGCGGAATTTTACCTGTTAATGCCAAACAAAAGAAAGAGGATGAAAGCTACAAACTTGCATATTTAAATCTAAATTGGTGGAAAACATACAAAGATGACAACCTTATAAATTATATGCAGCAGGCATACAGTAACAATCAGGATTTAAAAATGTCTGCCCTAAAAACCAAGCAGGCCGAACAGGTTGTAAAAGAGTCATTTGCAGCCGAATTACCCCATATCGGTTTTGCGGGTAACTACTTTAGAGATTTTCAATCAAGTGATGTAAGATTTGGCGACGTATTAATTAATGATTACAAACAAAGTAATTTCGTATTACCCCTTACAATGACATATGAAATTGATATTTGGGGCGAAAACCACCTGATTACAAAGAGTTTAAAAAAACAGGTCGAAATAATGAAGCAGGACGAACGTGCGACATATATTGCACTGACATCAGCTCTTGCATCTGAATATTTTAACCTGATTAAACTTGACAAACTAATTCAAAATCAGGAAAAACTGGTAGAACTGCAAAAGAAAATTGCAGAGATGACAGAAGTTAAGTATAATAACGGACTTTGTTCCGTTACGGAATACCTGGTTGAAAAGCAGCTTTACACCCAATTCCAGGAATTATTGGATATATATGCAAACCAGCGTGATACCATAGGACGACAGCTTGTTGTACTTGTAGGTGACAGAAATTTAGCGGATATACAAAGAAGTAACTACGACACAGTAAGCATGCCTCAAATTCCTGAAAGTATTGCAGCTGAATGTATTCAAAATCGCCCGGATCTATTAAAAACAGAAGAATACATCCAAAAGATAGGAATTGACGTAAAAGTGGCAAGAAGAGATTTTCTGCCGAAGTTTACACTATACGGTCAGGCAGGATTTAACGCATACAGCTTATCGAATATATTTGGATCACATACTTTTAAAGCATTGGCCGGAGTAATGCCTTCATTAGATTTGTTTACGGGCGGAGCAAAAATTGCACATTTAAAATATTCAAAAATGGAATATGAAAAAGCACAGCAAATGTACGAAAAAACAATCCTTACATCTATCCAGGAAGTAAACGATTCTCTCAGCAGTGCGATTAAAAGTAAAAAGAATTATGCCATGAGCAATGAACGCAATGATTTGGAAAAAGATAAATATCAGTTAATGCTTCGCAGAAAACAAATTGGAGCATTATCAGATTTGGATCTTATGAGAGCGGAAGAAAATCTAATTTTGGCAGATAAAGACGAGGCTTCCAATAAGATAAATTACATAATCTCTACGATAAATATATATAAAGCTGTCGGCGGTACAGATTACATGAAATACGCTGAAAATATATAATTTGAGATTTTTAGAAATAAAAACTTTACAAATAAATACTTTTTATGCTAAAATTGAAACACTGGCATAGGTTTTATGTCAAAATAGTACAAAAATCTTGGAGAAGTGGCCGAGTGGCTTAAGGCGGCACCCTGCTAAGGTGTTGTATGGAGCTATCTGTACCGTGGGTTCAAATCCCACCTTCTCCGTTTTTTTGTATTTAGAGTATCTTTGAGATAATGGTGTTAAGAAGTAGAATGGATTGTTTATTATTTTAGGTTTTAGAATGTGAACTTATTAGTTCCAACCAAAAACAAACAATATGATCTTTTACTTAAAACTGGGTTAATGAAGAAGTGATGAAAAAATATAAAAATTTCATATACAAATTTTGCTCAATAATGGTTTTAAGCATTATATTTGTCACAATAATGTATACTTACAATAAAACCCAAAATTTCAGAATAGAATCTGTTGGGCATATGTTGGAAAACAGAATCGGTCATTCAGCAATTCTGTTACCAAATTCAAATGAAATATTATTTGTTGGTGGTAGTGATGGAGCTGCAAATAACATTTTGCTAAATGCTGAAATTTGTAACTTTAAAAATAAAACATGCAAATTAATTTCAATGAATAAAAAACATATTATGTCAGATATATATATGAATTCTGATAAAAATATTGTTATAGTTGATAATGGTAGTATTGAAATATTTGACAATACAAAAAAACAAATTAAACTAATCGAAGAAAATCCTTTTGGTCTTGATAATTATATTAATGAAACCAAAAGGATTCAAATATCAAATGATATAGTTCTTGTTTCTGGTGGCAAAATTAATCAAAAAGAATATTTTAATAAAGGTAAAAAAGAGCAAGCTATAACTTCAAAAGTATATTTATATGATATAAAAAATTATAAAATATTAAAACAATTGAATTTAAATGTACCAAGAAGTAATCACCAAATGATTTTTAGTAACAATTATTTATATGTGTTTGGTGGAGAATCTACTACTAAAGAAAACTCTTTATTCATAGAAAAATATAATCCAGATAGTGAAAGATTTGAGATAGTAGGAAAGATTAAAGAAGCTAGAAGTGATTTTTCCATTTTTCAAAAAGGACAATATATTTTTTTAATAGGGGGACGTTTAAAAGATAATATTGAAATTTACAATCTTAAAAATAATACCACTGAAATCAAAAAAAATTTTATAATAAATTCTGATACAATTCTTCTTAATTATGATTTCAATATTTTAGATATTAATGATGAAAATATAATATTTATTGTCAAAAGCAGAAATAAATCTTTATCCGGCTTGTATCATTATAATCTAAATGAAGAAAAAGTATATAAGATATATGAGCAAGATATTGGTTCTTATGCAAACATTATAAAATTTAAGAATAATTTAATTATATCTGGAGGAGAAAAACAATTTCTCTTACCATTAAAAAGATTCAAAATTTGTGCAATAGGTAAACTTTGTCCTTATAATAGTGCAACTAATAAAATAATTTTAGTAAAGGAGAAATAAAATGAATTTAGTAATGTAGGGCGGATTTACTAATCCGACAATAATTTTTATAATATAATTACAAATATTTATATGGGAAAAACTGGGGTAAGGAAGAAGTGATGAAATATTTAATAATAATTTTAATTATACTTGCTTGTGTATTAGCACTATCCTATTATACTGCCTTAGCAGTATTAAGTTATATAGTTAAACATTTTAGTTCCCTTGATTTTAATTACATCACACTTATACTTGGTTTGATTGTAGGATTATTATATAGTACGCTTGCGTTTTTATTTTTTAGAAGCTCTTATAAAATATTGAATAAAGAAATCTTAAATTATTATAAAAATGAAGTTATTATGTATTTTTATCAACCACTTACTAGAATTACTATATTTATTGAATTTTTAGTAGGAGTTTATATGGGAGGATATATATTACCATTTTTCTTTTTTGATATACATAAAATTAAAATGGTAACTTCAGAAACTCTTTTTATTTATTTAATATTAGGAAGTTTTTCTTTTATATTCGCCCTTTTTTTAGGTACATATAACATAGTTTTAACAAATAAACGCATTATAGGTATTTGTTGCTTTAATATGCTAAAAAAAATAGATTTATTATTATCAGAAATAAAAGAGATAAAGATAAATAAAAAACACATAACTTTAATTGGAAATAATGATTTAGTATTTCCATTAACTTGCTACCCAAATAATATGGAATGTTACAATAAAATATCTTATCTTTTAGGAGATAAATTTTAATGACAAGTGAAATATTATACGAAAAAACTGTATTGGCAAAATTATAATGTAGGGCGGATTTACTAATCCGACAATAATTTTTATAATATAATTACAAATATTTATATGGGAAAAACTGGGGTAAGGAAGAAGTGATGCTAAATCTTTCAGATTTTCAAATTAATTTTAGTTTTATTTCAAAAGAGGAATTTGAATGTTTCATTAATATTTCAGGTCTTATAACTGGAATATTGATTGTTAGTATTTTCCTGCCATTTTTTATAAATTCTAGCAAATCAGCAATTGCAAGATGTAAATTTTTATATCCAGATGAAACGCCCATATATTGTATTAAAAGTGGTATTATATCAAGTATAGTTGTAACCTACTTGGCAGGAGCTTTTTTAGGAACATTCATTTTACCCTTTTATATATTTAATAATCTAACTTCTATAAAACAAGTTACATATACAACATTGTGGATTTATTCAATTGCTTTTGTTATTGGATTGTATGGAGTGTTTTTTAGATTCAATATAACATATATATTAACCAATAAAGGTATTAGGTTAATTTGTCCATATAAAATATTGAGAGGTATGTTTAAAGAAACCTTTTTTATAAAATATGAAAATATAAAATCGATAAAATTGTGTAAAATGTTGTTTATGTCAGAACTGATAATAACGTTAAAAGACAATATAACATTTCATAGATTCATAGGTTTCAAAAATTTAAATAAAGCTAAAATTGTGATAGAAAATTATATAAAATAAGCTTGTAGGTTGGGGTCACTTAAAATTCTTATAACTGTAATATTTTGAGTAATGTAGGTCGGATTTACTAATCCGACAATAATTTTTATAACATAATTACAAATATTTATAAATTAGGATGACTATTTTTTCGCATTATTGATGTCTATATTATTTCAAATTAGAAAGCTTTGAGATAAATTTTAAATGATAAAAGCGGACAGTAAACAGCATTGTAGAAATCAGAAGAACCGTTCCGAAAATAATAAGCGTATTTGCGACTCCGCAAAATTGAGCAATCGAGCCTGCGACAAGATTACTTACAGAAGTTGCGCCCACAAAACAAATAGAATACAAACTCATTATTCTTCCACGTTTGTCATCTTCAAGGATTGATTGAAGAAGCGTACTGTCGGATGTTATTGCTGAAGTAAACCCAAGGCCTACAAAAAACATAGTAATACAACCATTTACAGGACTGTTATTAAATCCCATAACTATAAACCCGGAACTTAAAAGGATACCGCCAAGACAAAGAATATATTTTAACCCCCTTAGGGTTGTTTTAGATGCCAGCAAAATCGACGAGCAGAGAGCTCCGACACCGGTACAACTCATCAGCCAGCCTAAAATATCCGCTCCGGAATGCAAGACTTCTTTTGTGTATATTGGCATCAAAAGAGGGTAAGTCAAGGCAATAAAACTAAAAATACCGACAAAAGCAAGAAGGGTTGTAATTTGCGGAGAATGAAACGCATAATCAATACCTTCTTTCACACCCTCAATAATAGACTGATTTTTAACCTTTTCTGATTTTTTGTCTTTAAAATTCATCATCATAACAAGGAAAACACAAGGCAGTATGCATAAAAAGTTTATTGTAAAGCACCAGGCAACCCCCACCGCTGAAATTAAAACACCGGCCAGGGCAGGCCCGATAAGCCTTGCAACATTAAAACAAGCAGCATTTAAAGACAGTGCATTACTCAAATCTTCTTTATTATCAACTAAAAGAACATATGTTGACTGTCTGAGCGGAGCATCAATTGCTGCCACAATATTTAAAAACAGACCCAATGCTATTATATTCCACAATCCCAAGAAGTTTGTCATTGCACAAACTGCCATTAGAAAAGCCTGAATGGCAAAAAGCACCTGAACCATCATAAGCAGCTTATGCCTGTCAAATTTATCTATTATCATGCCCGCAAACGGAGTAATCAAAAATAACGGCATTGTATTAATAAAAAGAATACCCCCCATCATAAAAGGGGATTTTGTAATATCATATACAACCCAGCTTATAGCAACGTTTTGAATCCAAATTCCAACCTGGGAAGTTATAAGACCCGGGAAAAACAACCGGAAATTTCTGTACTTTAGGGATCTGAATGTTGCTTTTAATCTGTTCATTATTTTATCCTTTTCATAAATAGACAATTCTCATTAATATTTTTAAAAAATTCAAACACTGTTAAAATTATACACCGAACATTCATTATTTATCAAAGCAAACAAATTTTCCTTGAATGGAATGTCAAATATTTTCATTTAACCTATACAAATCAATTCCGCCGGCGGCTTTATATAAGCTGAAAAATATGGATGTATATAGCAAATTCCACCAAAAATTTTAAAACAGTGTTACCCTTACAAAGCGAACCTTCGCACGCAATGAAGCTATCTGTCATCTTGAGCGTAAGCGAAAGATCTCATATTACACGAGATTCTTCGGGGCTTCACCCCTCAGAATGACGGGATTTTATATTATCTGTGGAATTTGCGATATAACTCCATAAAAATATTGTCTTAAAACAAATTCCCGGCGACAGAATTTAATTTTCTTTACTGAATTTTTCCTGCATCTTATCCAAAAACAATTTTGCAGCAGGCGAGAATACCTGATATTTTTTCCATACAATATCAAGGCCGGATTCAAGTTTAGGTTTCAAAGGACGGAAACAAAGCAGGCTTTCCTTTGAAGTGTCTACAAGTTTATCAAGCGTAATTGCGTATCCTATTCCGGCTTTTACCATCACTGTTGCGTTATAAACAAGATTAATCGTTGCAACCGTATTCAAATTTTCAAATTCACCCTGAAACCATTCGATAAACTCATTTTTTGAAGAAGTTTTTCTCATTGCCTGTCTGGAATTAATAAGCGGAAGATTTTTCAAATCATCCAATTCAATGTAATCTTTTTGGGCAAGCGGGCTGTCTTTGCGCATAATGACACCCCAAACATCTTTATCCGGAAGCGGCATATTGTCATATTTTGATAAATCAACAGGCTGGATTAAAACCCCGAAATCCAGCAGCCCTTTGTCAAGTTTTTCTGTAACATCCTCAGCGTTCCCGCTGAAAATATGAAACTTTATTTGCGGATAATCCTCTTGGATTTCTTTGATAATACCTGCAATATGCTTCATGCAATCTGATTCTCCGCCGCCGATATAAATATCCCCGCTTATTGTTTCATTTAGCGAAAGAAACTCGGCTTCGGTTTTTTCAACCATATCAACAATTTCTTCCGCTCTTTTTCTTAAAATCATTCCTTCCGGGGTTAACGTAACTTTATGTTTTCCGCGGACAAGCAGCTTTTGTTTTAACTCTTTTTCCAAATCCTGAAGCTGGCGTGTTAATGTAGGCTGCGTAAGATGCAAAGAATTAGCGGCTCCTGTTATGCTCCCTTCTCTTGCCACTGCCAGAAAATACTTTAAAACTCTAATTTCCATATAACAATAATAGAACCCTTAATTATGCCTGTCAAGTATTTTTAATTATGTAATATAAGTATTTGCTATTTTTGTAAAATCGTAAATAATGAAAATATGGAACAGAAATTTATGCCATACAACAAAAATAACATCCTTCAAAATTTAAAAGATGCAGACTGCAGCGCTGATTTAATCGTGAAATTTCTAAAACTTGAAGAAAACGGCAGACTTTCAGAGCAATTAAGACTCTTATCCAGCCACAGGAAATTTTTGCTTGATAAATTACACATTAATCAAAAACAGATAGACTGCCTTGATTATCTAATTTTCAGTATTGAGCATCAAGCACAAAACAAGGACTGCAATAATAAACTTTAAAAGGAGAATTTAAAATGGAAATTATAAGAGTAAATACCCCGCGCGGTTTGGAATTAAAAGGTGCTATATATGGTAATAACACAATGGAAACGGTTGTTATTATGATGAGCGGAATATGTTCTAATGTGTTTCAGAATGATTTACTGACAGCAACCGGAGAATTGTTAAGCCGCAATAATATAGCTTTTATTGTGGGACATGCTATGGATGCATTTTCATGTATTGCATATTCAGATTTTTCTATTGGTAAACAGAGAAACACAGGAGTTGTTTTTGACGATTTTTCCGTTGTTTATGAGGATGTTGAAAGCTATGTAAAATACGCAAAAGAACTTGGGTTCAAAAATATAGTTTTAGCAGGGCATTCGCTTGGCTCAAACAAAATCATCCATTATTTAGGGAATACACCTGACAATTTTGTTGACTACTTTATTGTATCAGCACCTGTTGATTTGGGGCACTGGTTCAATGTTATGCCTAATGTAAAAGATTGTATTGAACTTGCACAGCAATTTGTTGAGGAAGGCAGAGGTAATCATATCTTACCTTATATGTTCGGCGGCTTTTCACCTATGTCGGCAAACGCAGTGCTGGGCTTTTATAATGCTTTTAATCTCAAAAACTGCCCTATAATAAGCAATGACGGAGAAACAAATTCGCTGTTTAATATAAAAATTAACGGCTCGTTTGTAATTGGTGCTAAAGACAGTTTGACAGAAAAGGATCCGCGTGGATTTATGGAAAAAATAAATGCCTGCTGTAAAGAGCCGCAAAAAAATCAGGTTATTGTTGTTCCGGATGCTTCGCACATCTTCTATGGCAAACACGAAGAATACGCACAAACTATACTTGAATGTATTGAGCATCATTGGAGTTGTGCTGCAGTCTAATTAAAAGAAAGGAGCTGTATGAAGTTTAAAAAAGTATTTAGTATTTTTGCTATGTTAACATTATTAATGATAGGAGGAAACCTTATGAGTGAAGCTAAAAATAATGATTGGGACAAAACATTCCCTAAAAGTGACAAAGTAAATATAGAAAAAGTGCATTTTAAAAACAGATACGGTATAGAATTGACAGGCGACTTATACAGTCCTAAAAACAGTGAAGGCAAATTGGCAGCAATTGCAATAAGCGGCCCTTTTGGTGCAGTAAAAGAGCAGGCATCCGGTTTATATGCTCAGACTTTAGCTGAACGCGGTTTTATAACACTTGCATTTGACCCTTCTTACACAGGAGAAAGCGGTGGGGAACCGCGTAATGTTGCTTCTCCTGATATAAATACAGAAGATTTTTCAGCTGCTGTAGATTATTTAAGCAACAGAAAAGACGTTAATCCGGATAAAATCGGTATTCTCGGAATATGCGGTTTCGGCGGCTTTGGTTTAAATGCTGCGGCAATGGATACCAGAATTAAAGCAACTGTTACTTCTACTATGTACGATATGACCCGTGTAAGTGCAAACGGTTATTTTGATGCAATGGACGAAAATGCAAGATATGAATTAAGAGAAAACCTTAATAAACAAAGAACAGAAGATTATAAAAACGGAACTTACGCAAAAGCTGCCGGATTACCGGAAAAACTTACCGGAGAAGAACCGCAGTTTGTTCAGGACTATTACGCTTACTACAAAACTCCGCGGGGTTTCCATAAGCGGTCTATAAATTCCAACGGCAACTGGACACAAACATCTACTCTGGCTTTGATTAATATGCCGATTCTGGCTTACAGTAATGAAATAAGAAATGCTGTTCTAATCATTCACGGGGAAAAGGCTCACAGCCGTTACTTCTCTGAAGATGCTTTTAAAAAGCTTAAAGGAGATAACAAAGAATTATATATTGTAGAAGGTGCAAACCATACTGATTTGTATGATAATCTTGAAAAAATTCCTTTCGATAAAATTGAAGCTTTTTACAAAGAATATTTGAAATAGAATAACCCCGAATAAATCTGGGCAGGAATAAAATTATTCCTGCCTTTTTAGTTAACTAAAATATTTTTTAATATATTTGCCGGTAATACTTTTTTTATTAAGCGAAATTTCATAAGGAGTACCTGCAGCAACAATTTCACCGCCGTCTTTTCCGCCGCCCGGCCCCATATCTATAACATAATCCGAGTTGCTTATTACATCCAAATCGTGCTCAATAACAATAACAGTTGCGTTATTTTCAATTAATTTTTGAAAAACACCCAGAAGCGACTGTACATCCAGCGGATGAAGCCCTATTGTCGGTTCATCAAATACAAACACAGTATCTTCCTGTTTCCTGCTCATCTCTGAAGCCAGTTTAAGCCGCTGTGCCTCTCCGCCGGAGAGGTTAGGTGTAGCTTCGCCAAGCGTAAGATAGCCGAGCCCCAAATCTTTTAATACCTGAAGCCGCTGTCTTACCAAATGCAAATCTTTACAGGCATCAATTGCATGATTTATATCCATTGCCATAAGCTCCGGCAGAGAATATGCTTTCTTTTCTTTAGTTATGTATTTGACATCTTCGGCCTGTTTTGAATAGCGTGAACCTCTGCAATCTGGGCACGGAACTTCCACATCAGGCAAAAACTGGACATCAAGACTTATACTTCCTGTTCCGTCGCAGGCAGGACAGCGTAGTTTTCCGGTATTATAAGAAAAATCTCCGGCTTTATAACCCATTTCCTTGGCGTCAGATGTTTTTGCAAAAACTTTTCTGAGTTCATCATGAACATTTGCATAAGTTGCAACGGTTGAACGGATATTTATCCCGATAGGAGTAGCATCTATCAGTTTTACCTGATTGATACCTTCTGCTTCTATACTTTTAATATGCTCCGGCAGGCTTTTACCGGCAATCTGATTTTCAAGTGCCGGAATTAAGCTTTCCAATATCAGTGTTGTCTTGCCTGAGCCGGAAACTCCGGTAATAACAGTAAGTCTGCCTTTAGGAATTTTTACATTAAGCGGTTTTACCGTATGAATTTTGGAAGTTGCAAGAGAAATTTCGCCATTACTGAATATTTCAGACGGTTCTATATGCGGGCGTATGGACTTATGATTTTTCCCTGACAAGAAAGGGCCTATTTTTGAGGTGCGGCTTTTAATAATTTCGGGTATCGTGCCCTGATTAATAACTTCCCCGCCGTCTGCTCCTGAGTCCGGGCCAAGTTCAATAATCCAGTCGGATTCTGATAGTATTTGAGTATCGTGGTCAACCAGGATAACTGAATTCCCGTCAGATATCAAATCATGCATTACATCATTCAGCCCTTTAATATTTGCCGGATGCAGTCCTATAGACGGTTCATCCAGTACATATAAAACACCTGTTGTACGGTTTCTGACAGAACGCGCCAATTGCATTCTTTGCCTTTCTCCTGTTGAAAGAGTTGATGCTGCGCGGTCAAGCGACAGATACCCCAGCCCTAAATCCATCAGCCTTTTTGCCGTTACCTGAAAAGATTCGCAAATAGATTCCGCCATCGGGCGCATTTCTTCAGGCAGGGAAGCCGGAACACCTTCAACCCATCTTATAAGTTCAGATAATGTCATTTGACAAGCTTCATCAAGCGAAATTCCTCTAAGCTTCGGAGCACGTGCCGCTTCTGACAGACGTGTACCTTTACACTCCGGACAGATATCCTCTTTCAAAAACTTTTCAACACGTTTCATGCCCGATTCATCTTTTACTTTTTTTAGCGCATTTTCTACAGTGTAAACAGCATTAAAATAAGTAAAATCAATTTCACCTGCCTGATTGGAATTTTTAGCTTTATAGAAAATATGTTTTTTTACAGCCGGACCGTGAAATACTATTTCTCGTTCCTCTTTAGTAAGTTCACTGAAAGGTACATCTGTTCTTACACCCATTGCACGGCATACATCCGTCATAAGCGACCACATAAGAGAATTCCATGGAAGGACAGCCCCTTCATCTATTGTTAAAGATTCATCAGGAACAAGCGTTGATTCGTCTACAGTTCTCACTGTGCCAATTCCTCCGCACCTCTCGCAGGCGCCCTGGCTGTTAAAAGCAAGTTCTTCCGCGCCCGGAGCATAGAAATGCGCCCCGCATTCCGGACAAACAAGTTCTTTTTCAGCAGCCACAAGAAGTGTCGGTTCCAAATAGTGTCCGTTCGGGCAGCGATGATGTGCAAGCCTTGAGTACATAAGCCTTAAGCTGTTTAGCAGTTCTGTTCCGGTACCAAAAGTACTGCGGATTCCCGGAACTCCCGGTCTTTGGTGAAGCGCCAATGCGGCGGGAACATATAAAATCTCATCTACCCTGGCTTTTGCAGCTTGAGTCATCCTGCGCCTTGTGTAAGTTGACAATGCTTCAAGATATCTTCTTGACCCTTCCGCATACAAAACCCCAAGTGCCAGAGAAGATTTGCCCGAACCCGACACACCCGCTATCCCGACTATCTTATTAAGCGGGATATCAACATCAATATTTTTTAAGTTATGGACTTTCGCACCGCGCACGAGTATTTTATTTGGATTTTTATCTTGTTTTTTTGGCATATAAATTCTTATCCGTTTTCAAATTTGAGCTAAACATATTATAACACTAATTTTTTATTCCGATATTTTGCCTCTAACACGAAACTAATAATTATTTTTAATCATATAAAGTATGAAACATCTTATAATTTTATTTTTTATTTTGTTAGGATTGTGGACCCCGGAATATGCAAAAAGCGTCAAATTTATTCAGGTTACCGATGTACACCTGTCGCAGGATAACGCAAAATCCCTGGAAGATTTTGTCAACGATATAAACAGCAAATATACTGATTTGGATTTTGTTGTTTTTACGGGCGACAACATCGACAAGGCAAATGAAAAAGATCTTGTTTTATTTTTAAACACTATTAAAAAGCTGAATTTTAAACCCTACGTCTTACCCGGAAATCATGATTTATACCGAAAAGAAGATTTGACAAGCGAAAACTATATGTCAATCGTTAGGAAAAAACTCGGTATATATCACAGTTCAAAACCGAATTATGTTTTCAAAAAAGGGGATATAGTATTTATAACCATGAACGGAGTAAAAGAAGTTATTCCGGGCCCGAACGGCTACTACAGACAAAAGGAACTTGACTGGCTGGATAAAACGCTTACAAAATACAAAAATAATAAAGTCGTTATTTTTCAGCATTTCCCAATTTTGGATACAGAAACTAAAAATCATAACTTATATAAGAAAAACGATTATCTAAATATTTTAAAACGTCACAACAATGTAATATCCATAATTTCCGGACATTACCATAAAAACAGGGAGGAATTTTGTGATAATATCTACAATGTAGTTACAAAAAATTTCTCAAATAATACTTATTACAAACTAATAGAAATTGATGACGGATTTGTTTATACATTGTTGATTGATAACAGCGGAACAACAGAAGATTAAAGGAGTAAATAACAATAACAATAACAATGTCAGAAGATCTAACAAAAGCAAAAATTTTAATAGTGGAAGATGAACAACACATAAACAGATTAATTGAACTTGTGCTAATTTCCGGCGGCTATTACAAAATAAGAAAAGCATACGACGGATTACAGGCTCTGGAAATGATAAAAAACGAAAAACCAGATCTTGTTCTATTAGATGTTATGCTTCCGGAACTGGACGGATTCAGTTTATGTAAAATGATTAAAGAAGATCCCGCCCTGAAATCCATTCAGGTAATTATGCTTACTGCAAGAAAAATGGAAGAAGATATTCTGCAGGGGTTTGAAAACGGAGCTATAGATTATATTGCTAAACCTTTCAGCAGAAAAAGCGGCGGAACCGGGCTGGGGCTTGCCATTGTAAAAAACATAGCTGAACTGCATAACGGAACAATTAACGTTGAAAGTATCCCGGGCAAAGAAACAGTATTTACGATTATATTATGATATTTCAGTTAAGATTTTATGATTTTTTATGCGAGGTTTTAAAAAGTGTATAAGAACCAGCCAAAAATGCCAAAACACTGTTTATAAATAAAGAATTTTTGGTCGGGGATTTAAATACTGCGCATTTTCTGCCGACAAAATCCAGCCCGACACCAAAACCAAACCACGCGCCGGCTGTTTTTATGCTCTGGGTAAACGGGGTTTCTGTTTTAATCTTTTTTGTATTTTTACGGGGATTTTTAGGATAACCTAAAAACTGTATATTTTGAACTCTCATATCTTTATAGTAATACAAATAAAATATACTACAAATTTTAGTATATACAATATTACAAAATATAAAATAACCTACCGAACAAAATTCCGTATTAATTCTTATTTGCCAATATACTAAAATTGAAACTCTTCACCCACTTTATAATCCGTGTATGTCATACCGTTACCGGTAAGTATACTTTTTAAAGATGCGCCTCCGGTTTTTGCCCAAGCGTGAGGAGCTATTTTATCCTCCCTGCTAAGGACAACGCAGTGCATTTCACATCATTCAGAGGGCGAAGCCCGAAGAATCTCCTTAAATAGAGATCCTTCGCTACGCTCAGTTCTGCATACAGGCTCACTCGTCCTCACTTCGTTGCGGCGGTTCGCTTTGTAAGGATGACACAATATTACTCACCGTAAGGTGAGTCAGGCGAACGTGCACGAAGTGCGATAGTGAGCCATGAAAGAATTTGAGCTGAAAGCTCAAATAATATTTAGGCATTGAGCGTCAGCGAAATGCAGGGAACGTTTGCGTGTTTTCTCTTTATTGCCTTCTTTTGCAGTTGAGAGCTCTGCTCGAAACGTGCAAAATGGCTTCACTCTTTCATTTGGTCGTGAAAGGTTCACTTTTTTCTCTGCTTGGTTGTTCGCGTATTACGAGTTCCAGAGCATTGCCCTACGGCAACGCTCTTCACTCTACGCTCACAATCCGCTTTGCTTCGCAAATAAAGAGAAAGAAATGAACATAAATGGTACTTTTGCATTAAAAAGGCACCGATTACACGAATTATTAAAACCCATAGATAATTTTCTGGATTGCTTCGCTAAATTTCACCAAATATCATACCTTATAAGCATAGAACTCCATTCAATATAAGTATTTGCTATTTTTTGAAATATAGTAAATAATAAAATTGGATGAGATATTAGAAACAATAATTGCATTATCCGATAAATTTTAACTTACTGTGCAAACAAAAGCAGTAACGGAGGTTGAGATATGAAAAAGCAAATAATTAATCAAACTTTTGACGAAGAACGTTCTTTATATAATCTGTGTAATACAGAAGTTTTAGCCTGCCGTTTTGAAGGCCCGGCAGACGGCGAATCCGTGCTGAAGGAGTGCAGAAATATAACTGTCGGGGACTGTTCGTTTTCATTAAGATACCCCCTTTGGCACGCAAATAAGTTTAATCTGATAAATTCGCAAATGGATGAAAAAACACGTGCACCACTTTGGTATTCTAAGAAAGGGCTTATCGAAAAATGTGAAATAAACGGCATAAAATGCCTTAGGGAATGTAAAGATATTGAGATAGCAGATTGTAAAATCAACTCCCCGGAATTTGGCTGGCGCTGCAAAGATTTGAATATTAAAAATTCCGTTATTGATGCAATGTATTTTCTTTTTGAATCAAAAAATGTAGAAATAAATAATCTTACTATGACAGGGAAATACTCGTTTCAATATATGAAAAATTTGCATATAAATAATTCAAATCTTGACACAAAAGATGCATTCTGGCATAGTAAAAATGTTGTTGTGGAAAATTCAACCGTAAAGGGAGAATATTTGGGCTGGTTTTCTGAAAATCTTACATTTATTAATTGTAAAATCATCGGCACACAGCCGTTATGCTATTGCAAAAATTTAAAATTAATAAATTGTACAATGGAAGATACAGATTTGGCATTTGAATATTCCGATGTGGAAGCAGATATAAAGGGGCATATTGATTCTGTTAAAAATCCGAAATCAGGTATTATAAAAGCTGATTCCGTAGGCGAAATTATAATGCAGGATGCAGTAATGCCTTGTTTCGGTAAGGTTGAATTAAACAAAGAAGAATACGCGGCTTAAAAAGAGAGAGGAATAATTTATGAAAAAAGTATTATTAACTATTTTACTTGTTACTATGATTGTTGCTGCAGGCAGCAGCGCATTTGCAAAGAAAAAAGAGCTTGAGCAGCCGTTTGCCAAAGGTGAAGTTAACCCATACAGCCAATATTTTACCGGAACAACACATCTTAATATGTTGTGTACAAGAGATGGAATTTGGAATTCATCAATAGCAAACGTTACTTTTGAAAAAGGTGCAAGAACAAACTGGCACAGACATTCAGGCGGGCAAATCCTGCTTGTAACTGCCGGAGAAGGCAGATATCAGGAACGCGGAAAAGCTATCCAAAAATTAAAAGCCGGTGATGTTGTAAAAATTCCGCCTCACGCAGAACACTGGCACGGTGCAGCCCCAAATCATGAATTTGCACATATCTCAATTGAACCAAACCTTCCATATAACAAAACAACCTGGCTTGAACCTGTTGGGGACAAAGAATACAAATAAGGAGGCATTTTATAATGACAAAAAGATTATTAGCATCTTTTTTGCTTGTTGCAATATCACAGAGTTTTGCTTTTTCTGCCGAAACTGTATTAAATAACAACACTCCAAACAGAACAGAAATTTGCAAGAAAAATTATAAAGCTCTTTTTAACGGAGAAGCCCTGAGTCTTGAAGGGGATGATCCGGAGATGATGGCTATTTTGCAAAAATATATCTTCGGTGAGATTTTTACAATCGGCGAACTCGATATTAAAACAAGAGAAATGCTCACTGTTGTATCATTAACCACCCAGCAGACACTGCCGCAGTTAAAATCGCATATCGGCGCTGCTTTGAATGTCGGAGTAACACCTGTTGAACTGCGTGAAGCTATTTACCAGTGCGCTCCTTTTATAGGATTTCCGAAAACATTAAACGCCCTTGGTATACTTAATGAGGTATTTAAAGAACGCGGAATACAAACCCCTCTGCAAAGCACAGCAAAGGTTCAGGAGCAGAACAGATATGCAGCAGGACTTGCTATTCAGGAACCGATTTATGGGGATGAAATAAAAGTTGCTATGGAAGGTCTGCCGGGTAATATGGGTGAAGATGTAGCAAGGTTTTTAACAGAAGTCGGCTTTGGGGACTTTTATACCCGTGCCGGGCTTGATATGAAAACCCGCGAACTCTTGATTATCGGGCTCCTCGTAACAACAGGCAACACCTCTACCTTGAAAAGTCATATTGAAGGAAATTTAAAAATAGGCAACTCAAAAGAAAACATTACTGCCGCGATAATTCAATGCCTGCCTTATGTCGGTTTCCCGAATACCTTAGCGGCGTTAAGAACATTAAAAGAAGTTTTAAACGAAGATTAATCCGGGTATTGACTTAGAGTCAGCTTTAAGGTGTACAATTCAAACAGAAATATAACTTGGAGAGATTATGAAAAAAACTATTTTAATTATAACGGTATTACTGCTTATAGTATGCGGAATCGGAGTTTATCAGGTTCTTGCAAATCAAAATAAGGAGGTCATAAATATGAACGATAAAAAGGTTTTGGTGGCTTACTACTCTTATTCAGGAAACACGGAAGCATTAGCAAAACAAATTCAGGGTATGACTAATGCCGATTTATTTGAAATTGTGCCTAAGGTACCATATTCTAAAGATTATAACACTGTTGTTGCACAGGCTAAGGATGAAAAACAGAAAAACTTCATGCCGGAACTCATCTCAAACGGAGATGTTAAAGAATATGATATAATATTTGTTGGAACACCTGTATGGTGGTACACAATGGCATCTCCTGTCAAAACATTTCTGGCAAAAAATGAGTTCGCCGGAAAAGTTATTGTTCCGTTTTGCACCCACGGAGGCGGCGGAGCTTCTATGACATATTCAGATATGCAAAAACTTGCACCTGACGCTAAAGTTTTGCAAGGATTTGCTTCATATGAAAGAACTGCAAAAGACAGCGATGTTGCAGATTGGATTAAAAGTTTAAAACTTTAAGGAGAAATAATGAAACGCAGAGAATTTATAATTAACTCAGCACTTGCAGCAGGAGGTGCAGCGCTTCTTGCAGGCTGCGGGAAAAAAGAAGTTAAAAAGGCCGAAAAACAGGTTGTCAAAAGAAAATTTGATAACCTTGAAATGCCTTTAATTGCACTTGGGTGTATGCGGCTTCCTATGCGGGACGGCAAGATTGATATGGTCGAACTCGACAAAATGGTTGCATATTCAATGGAACACGGGGCAAACTATTTTGATACAGCTTATATGTATGTCGAAGGAAAATCCGAAAATGCAATAGGAGAAATTTTGAAGCAGTATCCGCGCGAAAGTTTCTTTTTGACAGACAAAAACCCTGCGTATCTTGTAAATTCACCTTCTGATGTAAGGAAGATATTTGATGAACAATTAAAAAAATGCCAGGTAGAATACTTTGACAATTATATGGTTCACAATATAAATAAAAACACCCTTGCTAATTACCGTAATAATGATATGTACGGTGAATTGTTAAAATTGAAAAAAGACGGTTTGATAAAACACCTCGGATTTTCTTTCCACGGAGATCCGAATATGCTCAGAGAAGTTATTAAAGAGCATAAGTGGGATTTTTGCCAGCTTCAGATTAATTATCTTGACTGGACAGTTATTAATGCCCAGGAACTATATGAAATAGCTGATGAAGCAAAAGTTCCGGTTATAGTTATGGAACCTTTAAGAGGGGGCGGATTGTGTAATTTGCCTGACAAAGCAGCTGCTAAACTAAAAGAAGCCTGCCCTGATGATACACAAGCTTCCTTCGGATTGAGATGGGTTACAAGCAAAAAACGTTTATTCACTATCCTCAGCGGCATGAGTAACTTCCAGCAGTTAAAGGAAAATATTGATACATTCACAAACTTTAGAGAATTTACGCCGCAGGAAGAAGAAATTGCAAAAGAAGTTGCAAAAATTATACAATCTCAAGGTGCAATAAATTGTACGGCTTGCCGTTACTGTATGGAGGTTTGCCCGCGCGGAATAAATATACCTGCAATATTCGGGCTTTACAATGTTTATCAGTCAAACAAACAGGCATTTATGTTTACGGCAAACTATAATGCGCTAAAAGAAGACGAAAAAGCTGACAAATGTATTAACTGCCACCTGTGCTCAAAAAATTGTCCGCAGGGGCTTGATATTCCGGCTCTCTTGAAAAAAGTTGACGCTCTTGAAAAAGAAGTGGAAAAGAAAGGGTAAATAGTGAAAGGCAAAATTTTGTACAGAACAAGACTTACGGTTGCATGTATTATATTTGTTCTTGCAATTGTAGGGATGCTAGGTGTATTTTACCCTTTAAAGATATTTGATTTTCAACTTCTGCCGGTATTACAGAGAGTTTTCATTGATTTTTCGGTAGCGGCTCTTATAGTATTGCTTATTCTTGCAGGAATTACACTGTTATGCGGAAGGGTTTACTGTTCGCTGGTATGTCCGTTCGGAATTTTACAGGAAATTTTAGGATTTGTAAAAAGCCTGTTTAGAAAAAACTATGGCACAAAACAAAAGAATTTCCCGTTAAAATATTTTGTTTCGGCAATTGTTTGGGGCATACTAATCGGCGGCAGTGCAGCTGCAATAAGATATATTGAGCCTTATACGTTGTTTGGTTCCGCTGTATCCGGAGCATTTCTGGGCTGCACGGCATTTGTTATTATTCTGGCAGCAGTGCTTTTGAAAGACAGAATATTTTGTACAAACTTTTGTCCTGTCGGAACTGTTTTTGGGCTGATATCAAAATTTTCTCTCAATAAAATCTATATGAATGAAAATTGTATATCCTGCGGAATGTGTGAAAGGAACTGCCCTTCCGGATGTATAGATGCAAAGGAAAAAACTGTTGATAATGAAACATGCATTAAATGTTTAAAATGTATCAGTGTTTGTCCGAAAAGCAGTATGCAATACGGCATTAAACCCAAACAGCCTGTTAAATTTGATTTAAAAAGACGTCAGGTAATTATCGGAGCCGCGGCACTTGCACTTTTTGGCGGAATGATAAAAGCCGGAATTGAATTAAAAGATAAAATTGCCGAAAAAATTAAAGATGTAATTTTACCTCCGGGTGCGGAAAGCAAAGAACGATTCATAAATAAATGTTTGAATTGTAACTTATGTGTAGAACATTGCCCGAATAAAATTATTAAAAAGGCTGATAAAGATTTTGGCGCGGTTCATCTTGATTATTCAGACTCTCATTGTAAATTTGATTGTGCAAAATGCGGTGAGGTCTGCCCGTCCGGCGCAATAAAGCGTTTATCTTTAGATGATAAACAGCATACCAGAATTGGGATGGCTATGATTGATGAAAACAAATGCAACCAATGCGGAGTTTGTGCTGATACCTGCCCTGTACATGCTATAATAAAAGAAAAAGACAAGCCGCCTGTACTTAATGCTATGAAATGTATCGGCTGCGGAGCTTGCAAAAATGTCTGTCATTTCGGCGCAATAGAGATTTTCCCAATTAAGGAGCAAAAACTTTTATAAAACTAAAAGGAGAAATTTATGTCACTTGGTATAACTGAAATTTTACTAATATTAGTTGCAATCCTGCTTTTGTTTGGCGGGAAAAGAATCCCCGAAATTGCAAGAGCACTCGGGCGCGCTTCTTATGAATACAAAAAGGCAAAAAATATTTTGAAAGAAGAAGCACAGGGACTTAAAGATGCAATAGAAGAAACTGCCGAAAAACCGGAAGAATATAAACCAAAAGACGTATAAAGGAATGGATGATAACAAAGAAGAAAGTTTAATATCACATCTGGAGGCATTAAGAGAAACTATTTTAAAGTGTTTAACAGCATTATGTGTTGTTATTCCGTTTACGTTGTGGTTATCTCCGCATGTTTTGAACTGTCTTGTTGATATAATAGCGGGCTCGGATAAAATATCGTTCAACTTTTTCTCGCCGATGGAAGTTTTTTTGCTTCAGTTAAAGACGGCACTTCTACTTGATGTTATCATCTGTTTTCCATATATGGCAAAAAAGGTATGGGATTTTATTCTGCCCGCATTGTATGAACACGAGAAAAAATTCATAAGAACGGTAGCATTAGCTTCCACCTTTCTTTTTATACTCGGGGCGGCATTTTGTATCTTTGTAATTATGCCGATAGTTGTAAAATTCGGGATGAGTTTTGCCTCACAAAATATCAATCCGGTATTCGGGCTTTCCAATATTATAAATTTAACACTGGTTATGGCAGCAGCATTCGGTGCAATGTTTCAAATGCCTTTAATTACTATTGCCCTGGTAAGATCCGGCATAATTTCTTATGAATCTTTAAGCGACAAGCGTCCATACGTAATTGTAATAATTTTAATCTTAGCCGCAATATTTACGCCTCCGGATGTCGTGAGCCAGCTTATGCTCGGGGTCCCGACTTACCTGCTATTTGAAGCAGGGCTTCTTGCCGCGAAATTTAACAGACCGAAAGGCTAAAAATGAACGATAAATACATAGATATTGATTTTGCAAAACTTGATATAGAAAGACAAAAACGCAGAGGCTTCAGTGAGGCAGTTTTTTGCGAATGCAAGACAAATGAACAGCTTGTAAAAATATTTACGGAATTTAATAACGAAAAACAAAACGTTATAGGCACCCGCGCTTCAAAAGAACAAGCTGAGGCTTTAAAGGAAGTTTTTCCGCAAATCAACTATAACGAAAAAGGACGTGTTTTAACATTAGTTACAAATCCTGCGGAAAAAATCGGAGAAATAGCAGTCTGCACCGGCGGCACCGGAGATATTCCGGTTGCGGAAGAAGCGGCCTGCGTTGCCGAATTTTACGGAAGCAATGTAAAAAGATATTATGATATAGGAGTGGCCGGCATTCACAGACTGTTTGACAAAATAGATGATATAAGAAAAGCCAATGTTATTGTTGCAGTTGCAGGAATGGAAGGGGCACTTGGCGGAATTATCACAGGACTTGTCGATATTCCGGTAATTGCGGTTCCGACATCTGTCGGATACGGAACATCCTTTAAAGGGTTATCGGCACTTTTAACTATGCTAAACAGCTGTGCGGAAGGTATGACCGTTGTAAATATTGATAACGGGTTTAATGCCGGATATAGTGCAGCACAAATAAATAAGCTTATTGAGAGGGGGAGATAAATGAATTTATACTTTGAATGTAAATCCGGAATTTCAGGCGATATGTCTGTCGGCGCACTTTTAGATTTGGGTGCAAGTCAGGAAAAGCTGGAAAAAGCACTGGCTTCTATGAAGCTTGATAATGAATTTAATTACGTAATATCTAAAAAAGCCGTTAATGCAATAATGGCGACTGATTTTGATGTAATTTTGCCTGAACATCATCACCATCATGAGCATCATCATGAGTCACACGGAGAACACCATCATATTCACCGTAATTTAGATGATGTTAACACTATTATTGAAAAAGCTGATATTACGGACAGCGCAAAAAATCTTGCCAAGAAAATCTTCAAAATTGTAGCGGAAGCAGAGGCAAAAGTTCACGGTAAAGATATAAAAGACGTACATTTTCATGAAGTCGGCGCTATAGATTCTATTGCTGATATTGTAAGTTTTGCGGTTTTATTTGATGATATCGCACCGGAAAAAGTTTATTTTTCGACACTTGTGGACGGACAAGGGTTTGTAACATGCCAGCACGGTAAAATGCCTGTGCCGGTTCCGGCTGTGTGCGAAATCGCTGCAGCTTACAATTTGCCGCTGCACATTTCGGACAACAACGGCGAAATGGTTACTCCGACAGGTGCTGCAATTGCGGCAGCTTTATATACCGGAGAAGAACTTCCGCAGGAATTTATTATCAAAAAAACGGGTTACGGCTCAGGAAAACGTCCGTATGAAAATCCGGTTTTAAGAGTTATGTTAATAAAAGAGAAAGGAGAATAATTATGCATTTAGGAAATGGTATTATTTGCCCGGTTACGGGAATTCCAATGCTCGCCGTAGCGGGGGCAACTGCATTTTATGCGTACCAAAAAGCAAGAAAAGATTTTTCAAAAGACAAAATATTTCCGGCAATAGCAGTAACCGGTCTGATTTTTGCTTTACAAATGATAAATTTTGCAATTCCGGCAACCGGTTCAAGCGGGCATATTGTCGGCGGAGTGCTTTTGGCGGCGATATTAGGCCCTTATGCGGCATTTTTGGCGATGTGTTCTATTTTATTGGTTCAGGCCGTATTTTTTGCAGACGGCGGATTACTTGCTTTAGGATGTAACATCTTTAATATGGGCATTCTGTCTTGTTTTGTTGCCTATCCTTTATTATACAAACCGCTTGCCGATAGAAACAAAGCCGTTTTGGGCGCAGTATTAGCTTCTATCGCAGCATTACAACTCGGCTCAATCGCCGTTGTTGCAGAGGGCGCACTCTCCGGCTCTGTTGCATTATCAAGCATTATGACTTTTACCGGTCTTATGCAGATGATACATTTGCCGATAGGATTGGCTGAAGGTATTGCAACTGCAGCTATTGTTGCTTTTGCGAAAAACGTCAGCAGCAAAAATCTGTCATATTCATTTAGTGCTGCTGCACTTTTGTTAGCGGGAGTTATATCTCCGTATGCTTCCCAAAAGCCTGACGGTTTGGAATGGTCATTATTAAATATTTCAGATGCCGTTGTTATGCAGACACAAGGGGTTATTTACAATATGTCGGAAGCTTTACAGGCTAAATCTGCCGTATTCGGAAGTATGCCTTATACTTTTGGCAGTATTGCCGGACTTTTTGCAGTAGCTGCAATAATGTATTTTGCAGGTATAATGCTAACAAGAAAGACTGTACAAGAAGATGCTTAGTAAATTTAAAAATTTACAAAATTACTTAAACGACTTGAAAAGGCAGGGCTTATGCCTTGCTTTTTCCGGCGGAATTGACAGCATACTGTTACTTTATCTGTGCAAAGATTTAAACATTTTAGCTGTGACCCTTAACTCCAATCTGCAAACAGAAGAAGAGATTAAATTTACACAAGAAATTTGCAATTCTCTGCAGGTTAAACACATCATTCTTGATATAGATATTTTTCAAAATCCCGTGATTTTATCTAACCCGAAGGACAGATGCTATCACTGCAAAAAAATGATGTTTGAAAAAATTATTAATACAGCAAATCAAAACGGCCGCAATATAATAATTGACGGAACAAACTTTGACGATTTAAAAGTCTACCGTCCGGGCAGAAAAGCTCTTAATGAATTAGGGGTACTTTCTCCGTTTGCAAAGTTTGAGATTACAAAAAGCGAAATACGAAAATACGCCAAAAATCTCGGCATAACATCCTACGATAAACCCTCCACCCCTTGCCTTGCGACACGTTTTCCATACGGAACAAATTTAACTGATAAAAAATTACAAATGGTTGAAAACGGCGAAAAAATATTAAAACATTTCGGTTTTGAGTGCTGCCGCTTAAGACTTTACGATAACATTGCCCGCATCGAAATCTTGCCGGAATTTTTTCAGGATTTTATTGATAAAAAATCAGAAATAACAGCAGCACTGAAAAATATCGGCTTAAAATATATAACCCTGGATTTAGAAGGCTTTCGAAGCGGGAGTATGGATTTGTAGCCCTTATACAAAAAGTTCCGTAATTTCAAATTTGTTTACATCTATAAGCCCTTTATCCGTTATCTTAAGTTCAGGGATTACAGACAGTGACAAAAATGCCATACTCATAAAAGGATCGTCAATTATACATCCAATATCTTTTGCGGCCTTTTCAAGAGTTTCAAGCTTCGCGTTAACTTCTTCATAAGGCTTATCCGACATCAAACCCGCAATCGGCAAAGCAAGATGTGCCAGTACTTTTCCGTTATTAACAATAATCTTTCCGCCCTGGGATTTAACAAGTTCAACGGCAGCCTGGTACATATCCTCATCATTTGTACCGATTACAATCATATTGTGACTGTCGTGAGCAACAGTCGAAGCTATAGCACCACTTTTTATTCCAAACCCTTTTACAAATCCCAATCCGATATTGCCGCTTGCTCTGTGACGTTCAATAACCGCAATTTTCAAAATATCATGTTCTGTATCTGAAATTGCAACTCCGTCTTTTATCAAAGCATTCTCTACAGTCTGCTTTGTAATGAGCTGCTGCGGAATAACGTTTATAACCTTTATTTGCTTTTTGTTTTCGGGAACTTTTATCTTAAAATCGTCTTTATTAAGCCATCTTATATTGACGGAACCTCTTATCTGCGGAATTTTAAACCCTGCGGCATCAACAAGCATTTTACCTTCCTGGGCAACAAGCTTACCGTTTTTAAAAACCATATAAGGCTCAAAGTTTTGCAAATCTTTAAAAATTGCGATATCAGCCTTGTATCCCGGAGCTATTGCACCGAGATTTTGGAGTTTAAAATATTCCGCGGTATTAAGACTTGCCATCTGGATTGCTTTTATCGGCTCAACACCTAAAGATACCGCTTTTTTGACCATTTTTGAAATATGCTGTTTCAAATGCTTAGGGTGCCTGTCATCTGTTACAAACATACACTTTCTTGTGTTGTAATCTTTCAAAACCGGTGCCAAAGCCTCCAAATCTCTTGCTCCAGTTGCTTCACGAACCATAATATGCATTCCGAGCCGTAATTTCTCAATGGCTTCTTCTGCAGTTGTACATTCGTGATCAGAGGCTATTCCCGCCGCAACATAGGCATCAAGATTTTTGCCGCAAAGATGCGGGGCGTGTCCGTCAATTCTTTTATTTTTTTCAAGCCCGAGTTTTATTTTGCTTAAAACACTGTTATCCTCCTCAATCACACCCGGGAAATTCATCATCTCGGCAATACCCAAAACCCACGGAGCATCTATCAAAAGTGCCAAATCATAACTATTTAGCTCAACACCAGAAGTTTCAAGGTTCGTAGCCGGAACACAGGAAGGAAGTGTCATATAAACATCGAGCGGAAGATTCTTTGTAGCTTCCCGCATAAAACTTATTCCCTGGAGTCCCATAACATTTGAAATTTCGTGCGGATCCGCTACCACCGTAGTTGTACCCGACGGAACGACAAGTCTTGCAAATTCCGACGGCAGAAGCATTGAACTTTCAAGATGCACATGCCCGTCTATAAAAGAAGGCGACACATATGCTCCGTCTAAATCTATCTCTTTTTTCCCCCTATATCCCTTTGAAATTCCGGCAATTATATCCCCGGTTATTGCGATATCTGTTTCATATATTTCTTCCGACAATACATTTACAAGTCTGGCATTTTTAAGCACAAGGTCTGCATCTGTGCTCCCTTTGCTTACGCGTATAATTTGTTCGATATTTTTCATCCCGTCATCCTTTTTTATGTATGATAGCACAAATAAACGAGCAGGGAAGCTGTAACACTCCCCTGCTTGAATTATTTTTTAATTAATCTACAAAGATTTTACAACTTTCTTTGTAACAGGTTTTGTTACGTTTTCCTTTGACGGATCTTTTCCTATCGACCATCTGAAACCTGCCGTAAGAGCAACACCGGTTCTGCCGCCGTTTCGCAGCATAGTTTGGAAGAATGCCGTAAATCTTTCACCCCATGACTTTTGGACACCGACTCCGTACTCTACATAAGGCTTAACAGATAACTGAGGTAATCTGACATCATTTGCCATAACATTTGTCTTATCCATTACGCTCCAAACCATATTAACACCCAAATACGGCTGCCATCCGTTTTTAAGGTTGCCGATAATTTTCAATCCCGGAACAATCTGAATTGCATTTAAAGGATCAGAATCCATTTTCACTCCGGCAACATTTGTATAATCAAATGTATTTACAAAGGTATATCCGAGGAACAATGACGGTTGAATTATTAATCTGCCGTCTTTAATTTCCCAGTTGTAACCGGTTTTTGAAGCAGCACCAGCCGTAATCATTGCAAACGAATCTGTTCCGTACATTGTATAAGCTTCTCCCGCACTTGCACCGGTTGAAACAGTCAAACCTGTAAAGAAATTGCCCTTATACAAAGTTCCGGTAACACCAAGCGTACCACCCTGCTGGTTCATACTCACACCGTTGAATGACTGATGTGCACCGTTATAACCTACAAACGTCGATATAACTCCCTTAAACCCGTGGCCTAAATCAACAAGATCAGAATCTCCGCCGTAAATCGCACCGTACGCTACGTTTGAAACATCCAGTCCGCCTCTTAAGTGAACCTGTTCAAATGTAGTATAAGGCTGTACCCACATAGCACTTGAGGTTTCAGGCAAAGTGGATTTTTGATAAACCGGAGTATCACTGATTGCGTTTTTATTTACAGATTCTGCAGTAAGCCTCAACATATAAGGATATTTAGTATATCTTTCCATATGATAAAAACCTGCATGCAATGTCTGCAATTGTGTCAAATAACCACCGACCTGGGTTGCAACAGAAGATGCCAGCGCAGCAGGGTTAACCATATCCAGCGAAGGATGTAAACCTCCCTGCCTTGAGAAAGATAAAGCACCGTTTGAATATGCAACATCATACCTTTGAACAGGGCCCATAACAGACGTTACGGAAGGATCCAATATAATTCTGTCGCTGAAAGCAGGATCCGTAAATGCACCTGAAGCTATTTGAATAATACTGTCTTTTATAATCGTGTCACTCACTACATTTAAACTGTTTCCGCCGATTACCAGTCTGCCGTCACCAAGAATTTCGTTTGCATAAATACTATCCGCAGCCTGAGCTTTCAAATCAACATCAATATTAAATCCAACATCACCGTTCAAAGTAAGCTGGTTAAAAGATAAATGCTCAATACTTGAAGGGTTAGGATCTGTTGTATAATGCCAGTTTCCATGATCAATTACAGACGTATTTTGAAGATTAATCGAAGTTCCGTCCTCAAAAGTTGCGCTGTTTATTTGACCAAGAAGAGCACCAGAAGCAAGCGCAAGTTCTCCGGCATTCATATTCAAATCACCATTGAAGCCACTGTTGTTTCCGCTGAATACAATACTTCCGGAACCATTTTTATTTATAGTACCTGTACCGGAAATATTTGAAACTGAAACATTTTGTCCGGCATTTACGGTTAATGCACCATTTTCAGTAATATTTGTGCTTCCGCTGAAATACTTATCAGAACTTGTTTCCGCATTAAATACAATTTCGCCTTCATTAATATTTGTCTGTCCCTTAAATCCTGAGTTGTCGCCCGTAATTATCAGGTTATTTTCCCCGTTTTTATTCAATGTACCGGCACCGCTGAATGTTCCCGGAATTATATCTGTTTCATTTGCGTTGATATTAACTGTTCCGGCTTGTTCTATATTTGTATTGCCTGAAATATAAGTATCATCCGCACTGTTTTGTTCAAAAGAAAGAGTTCCTTCCGCTACATTCAAATTCCCCGTGAAATCTTTGTTATTTCCGGAAAGATTAAGAGTTTCGGAGCCGGACTTATTCAAAATACCATCTCCGGCAAGACCACTTGCAATATCAGAATCAGTATTTGTCACAAAATTAACTGTTGTATCCGTTCCCTCTATGTAAATATCGTTCTGTTCAGCGTTTTGATGCGTATTAACACCATCTGTACCAAAGCTGGAGTCTACAATAGTCATACTATCTTTTGTATAAATAGCTCCGCCTTTGCCGTCAGTAGTGATATTGCTCATATTTGAACCGGATATTGTAAAACTATTTGAATTTGTATTATTTATCGCACCTCCGTCACCGGCAGAAGAACTTGAATTGATATTGACATTATTCAAAACAACATTCGCATTTTCATTATCTGCGATTACGACAGAACCGCCTCTGTCATCCGCGTATGCATTTTCAATAGTTACATTATTAACTGTCAAGTCAGTATCCTGCGTAACCTCAAAGAAGGATTTTGAAGCATCTCCGTTCGCATCTTCCCCGGAAATTACAGTTGAACCGTCAGCCAAGCCATTAACCGTAAATGTTCCCTGAGAAGTTGTGCCGAGATCTTCTCTTATAATATACGTTCCTCTGTCCTCATCATTAAACTGAAAACCTCTGATACCGCCACCTTCATTCTGCTTAAACTGGTTCATGGCTTTCAAAGAATTGTCATCATTAGCTGCGATAGCCGTCAAAATCAAGTCCTGTCCGACTGCTGAAACATCATATATGTAAGCATCCGTTGCCCAGCCGCTGATAGAATCTTCATTATTAAATGTGAGGTTTCCGCCTAAAACATTAATTACCCTCTCCGGAACCATAAGACCGTTATCGAATTTCGGAAGGTCGTTGTCGTTCAAATTGATTTCCGTAAGTGCCAGCTGAATATTCCCGCCGCCGTTATTTGCAACAAGCCTGTCTGTTGTATCTGCGGGTTCTGTGAGGTTTACATCTATTTTCAATGTTGAATCCGTTGTAGTCAGATTGTTGAACGTTTTTGTTTCTGCCAAACCGTCATTGATAAGATTAATTACGGAATTTTGAATTGTATAATTTCCGTCTGTGTAATTATCAGCGGTAAGTTTGATTTCAGCAGAATCAAATATAATATTATTACCCAACGAATTTACAAGTTCGCTTTCAAGAGTATATGTTCCGTTATTTAACTGTAATGATGCATTTGTATTTTGGCTGCCAAAGCTTACAGACGGGATAACATTTGAACCGATGGTTATATTACCGTTTTCAGCTGCGGTATAGTTAAGTTTGCCACTGTTAATCTGCATATTTATATCAAATGCGTTCGAATTTTGACCGTTTACATTCAAAACAGCATCTCCGTTTTTAATCAAAAGTCCTTCACCGGAGATATTATTTAATGTATCATCAGCATTTGCCATATAATCAAGGACTGCACCCTGTGCTACGGAAGTTGTTCCCGAAATATAATCTGTATCGGAATTCTTTGTAAAATATGCCGTTCCTCCGTTAATATTGAATTGTCCGTTATAACCGGAATTATCACCTGTAAGCGTTAAACTGCCGGTAGAATTTTTATTAACGGTACCGCCGCCGGAAAGGTTATTAATTGAAGATGACAAGGTATCTGCAATATTCATTGTTAACACACCATCTACAGATGTAGAAGCCGCACTCACAAAAGAATCATCCGCACTATCAGCCGTAAATATCAATTCACCCTGATTTATCGCGAAATTTCCGGTCAAATCCTTGTTATTTCCGGCTAAATTTAATATTCCGGCTCCTGTTTTTGTAAATGAACCAGTTCCTGCAAGACCGCTGTTTATATAGTTTGTGGTACCTGTTGTGGCTTCATATGTAACATTTGCACTGCCGTCTATATAAATATCATTTGCAATACCGTTTTGATGAGTGTTTAACCCGGTTGTACCAAAACTTGAATCAGCAATTCTTATATCTTTATTTGTATAAATCGCACCGCCGTATCCGTCTTTTGCACTGTTTGAATCCAATACGGCATTAATAATCGTAAATCCGTCAGAAGTATTGTAAATAGCACCTCCGTTAAGAGCTGCACTGTTAGAAGAAATTGTACTTCCATTAATTGAAAACTCTTTGCTCAGATAATTTGCAATTACACCGCCATAACCGCCTTCTACAGAGTTGTTGCTAAAATCCACTCCGCTAAGACTGACAGTTGCATTTTCATTCTTTGCATAAACTACAGCACCATCTTTTATATTATCAGATGCGTATCTTTTTGCATCCTGAACAAGAACATTTTCCATTGAAAATTCTGTTTCGTTGATTATTTCAAACATTGAGCCGTTTGTCTGCTCTCCGCTGAAAGCCGACGTTGGAAGATTATAAACAGTTTCAACTGTTCCGTCTATGCCTGTTCTTGTTGATGTAGTATACTCGCCCTGCTGAAGAGTCACACCGTCAAATGTTATTGAACCGTCCGGATTTACGGTAAGTCTTTCACCCGCATCATCCTGAGTGATTTCAAGAGGTTTCAAAATCCCGGATAAAATACTTTTTTGTCCGTCGGCATTAATACTTCCCAAAACAGTAAACGTACCTTTTGAAGTGGTATCCAAATCCCTGTAAATATAATATGGTGTACTTTCCAATCCGCTGATAAAACTAAAACCTCTATTACCGCCTTCACCATTGTTATCCGGATCATAGATATTCATATCCCGAAGAGTATCAAAGTTTGAATATCCGTCAACAATAATTTTTATACTGTCAGATTCGCGGTCAGTCTGGGCAGAAGTAATTCCGTATCTGTAAACATTTGTTGCCCAGCTTAAAATTCTGGCATCATTTTGTTCGGCAACCTTCAGATTATTAGTACCGTCAAATACCTTAATAATACCTTTTGAAAGCTGGTCGCCCTCCTGTATAAATCTGCCGTTATCGTCGGTTATATATAACTTGGTTATTTCAACAACTCCCGAGCCGCTGTTTGCATTAATGATATCTCCATATGGTCTTACATTATTATCGGTATCTAAGACCAAATCAACATCCAGACCCAACTGAGAACCGTTTTCAAAATTGAGCTCGTTAAAGTTATAAGTATCACCAGCAATAGTATTTGAAACATCTAATGTAGAATTGTTCAAAGTATAGTTAAAGTTTCCTGTATTATAATTTCCAACCGCAGTTTGGTTATCATCTGCAGCAAAATCAACTATTGAGGAATTAAAAGCAATATCTCCCGAATTTCCTTCGTCAAGGAAAGCACTTTGGATTACATAATTTGCATTTGAGAATATTAACTGATTGTCTGCATTTGCAGATGTAAGCCAGCCGCTGTTTAAAACAAAATTGCTTGTATTGCTGCTCTGTCCGGAAATAGATAATGTACCGCCGTTAGTAAGGGTTGTTTTGCTAAAGTTACTGCCGGAAAATTCGTATGCACTATCAGTTGTGTTGTAATCAAATTCGGCATTATCAACATTAATTTTAGCATTGCTGCTAAAGAAGGTATTATCCGGAGTTTTCTCAAATAAAACAGTTCCGGAATTTACATTTAATGTTCCGTTAAACCCAGCATTTGATTTACCGTTCAGGGTCAAAAGCCCGGCTTCAGATTTATTAACAGTGCCGGAACCCGACATATTTGAGGAGATTGTAATATCATCCGGGTTAACTATATTGAATATTCCGTTTGTCGTAATACTTCCGCCGTTTACAAAATTATTATTTAGTGTTGCGGTCGTATTTTCATTTATCACCAAGTTGACATTATTTAAAATTGCATCGGTATTAGTATTACCGCTTTGACCTATTGCTAAATTTCCGCTTACAATATTGATATTTTGGTCAGTAACCGTATTATAAAGCGACGTATTTCCGTTTACATCAATAGTTCCTCTGCCGGTTTCCGCAGCAATTGTGTCATAAACATTAATTGTACCGTTAAAATTCAACTTGTTATTGTTGATAATCCCAGCGGCTGTATTGTTTTGAAGATTTAAGGTATTTTGTGCATCCAGTGTGATTGTACCGTTGTTGTACAGATATGAATTACCAAGGTTTCCGTTAAATACCGGATTAGTCAGAGTTAAACTGCCGTTTGTATCGTTATAAATGGCAGAACCGTTTTGTGCATTGTTACTTATAAATTCTGTATTGGTTAATGTCCCTGTTCCGTTGTTGTATATAGCTCCGCCGTTTCCGTTTGTCGAAGAATTGTTTTCAAAAGAAGTTCCGTCAGCTATATTTAATGTGCCGGTTCCGTTATAAATTGCCCCGCCGGTTCCGTCTGATACATTTTCACTAAAAGTATTTGTTCCGGAAAGATTAATTGTACCGTTATTATTATATATAGCACCGCCTTCACTACCAGAAGTATTGTTTGAGTATGTGTTAGTTCCGGAAATTTCAAATGTTCCATAGTCATTATATATAGCACCGCCGCTGCCATCTGCATGGTTACTTGAGATATCATTTGTGCCGCTAAAACGTATTCCCCCGCCGACTATATATATCGCACCGCCATTACCGCCTGCAGTATTACCGGTTATACTGGAAGATGATATCGGCGTTACACCGTTTTGCTTACTTATATATAATGCACCGCCGTTTCCGCCAGCCTCATTATTTATTAAATCCGTATTTGTAAGACTCAGGTTTCCGCCGGCAACAGCAATTGCACCACCGTTTCCGGCAGCATAATTGTTATCAAGCAAAACATTGTTAAATGATGCACTCGATTGTGTCATATATAAGACAGAGCCGTCTTTTATATTCTGTTCCGTTCTTTGGGCATCTTTTATTGTTAAGTCATTGACCTGCAGATTTGTGGAAGCCTGCGTAACTTCAAAGAATGAACCGTAATTGTCCGATAGTTTATAAGTCCCGTCAGGATTTTGCGAATACTGAACTGTACCGTCCGGATTAACCGTATATCCAACACGCTGTCCTGAGATAATACTTTCATTTTTACCGGCACCCTGAACTTTAAAGGTACCCTTTGCAGTTGTTTCAAGGTCTTGTGCAATATTGTAAGGATTATCGGTATTTTCAACTACCGTAAAACCTCTCAATTTTTCACCTTCATCATCAGCTCCGAGCTTATATTGGTTCATTTTCTTTAATGTATTCGGGTCGGTTTCCTGCGCAATTAAAAATTCAAGAGTGTCGTAATATTCATTTGCGGCATCAGATTTGCCGGCATCGATATTGTACTCATAATAACTTGTTGCCCAGGCGCCTAAACTTGTATCAATATCGTCAGGGTTTGTAGTATCAATCAAAGATATTGAACTATTCGCTCCGTTATGTATAACCTGTACAGTTTTAGTTGTTTCACCAGGGATAATCGGATCCGGTAATTTGCTGTCACCATATAGAGTAAAATTAGAAATACTAATAACACCCGAACCGTTTTCTACCGTAAAATTATCCGCGGACGGTGTGTTTGCGAGCGAAATGTCAATTTCTGCAAAATCATTATTTGCAGTCAAACTAGAAAACGTGTAATCTCTGATTTGATCGTTCAGTAATTTGAAAGTTGAATTGTTAACCGTATAATTTCCGCCGGTATAATCCTGCACAGCAAGCGTAGTTGAAGAACTGTTGTTAATTATTACGTTATTGCCTGTAACGTTTTCTATTATGTCAAGTCTTACATTCGCATCAGAAATCTCTGCAGTTGCATTAGAGTTTTGAGTTGTAAATGCAAGTTTGCTGCCGGTTCCACCAAGAGTTACCGAGGAGCCGTCTCCCGCAGTATAAGATAAATATGTGCCGCTGCCGACATTAGCGTTAAAATCCAAATCATCAGCATTTTCATTTGAACTTATTGCATTAAATCTTCCGTTTTGAATATTCACAGTACCGCTAAAAGTATAATCTGTCATATCTAAAACATTGCTGCCAAGCTTATTTATGGTACCGGTTCCCGCAATATTTGAGATTGCATCATTTACAAGTTCCGTTGTATAATTTAAAACTGCACCCTGCGCAATATTTGTCTGCCCCGAAAAATATTCACTTCCATAAGTTTTTTCAAAACTTAATGAACCCTCATTTATATTTGCAGTTCCAGTGAAATCGCCATTATATCCGACCAAGTTAAAATCACCGGCACCGTTTTTGTTAAATACTGCGGTGTTATCTTCGGAAAATATTCTTCCGCCGGTTTGGTTTTGCATACCGTTTGTATCAACAGAAAGCACTGTATCTCCTGCAAGAGTTATACTGCTGCTGTTAAAAAATCTGGCAGAATCTGTATCAGCCTTATATGCCAATTCACCGCCGTTAACCCGGATTTCACCTTTAAAGTTTTCATTATTACCGCTCACATTAAGAGTTTCGGAACCTGCTTTAATCAAAGTTCCTTCACCTGAAATATCGGAAGCTGCCAAATCTGTTTTGTCGGATGTATCAATTGTTAAAGAAGTACCATTTGAAATACTTATATCAGAGTTTTCAAAGAAAGAATCCGTCGCATCTTTTGCCGTATATACAATATTTCCGGAAGTCAAAAGAATATTACCCTGATAATTTTCATTAACACCGCTAATATTTAAAGTTCCGGTACCGATTTTTTCAAATGTTCCGCCTGACCCGCCGGATATACCGCCGTTCAATTCCGAAACTATACCGGAATCGACATTATAACGTATACCCGCACCGACTCCTAATGCTATATCATTTTTCCCCGTGCTGTCAGTGTTATTGGTGAATGAAGTATTACTTAAATACAGGTCTGCAAAAGAACGTATAGCTCCACCGGCACCTCCCGTAGAAGAATTGCCATCAAAAACACTGTCTCTTATAACAACCGAATTCGCAGCCTGAATATCAAACGCACCGCCATTTCCGGATGAAGTGTTATTCTTAATGTTTGTGCTGTCAACTGTTATACTTGCCAAATCAGAGCTTGAATATATAACCGATCCGTCTTTTATATCCTGGTTTGTTCTTGCAGCATACTGAATAGTAATATTTTCCAGAGTGAAATCAGTTGTTTCATCCTGATCAGTTAATTCAAAGAACGAACCTCTGTCTTGAGTTACTATATAATCCCCGTTTGCATCGCGATTGTAATATGCAATTGTACCGTCAGGATTTTCCACATATGAAAGTCTGTAGCCGGAAATAATACTTTCTTCCGCCGAAATTCCGTTAACTGTAAAAGTCCCCGGTTCAGTTTTTTCTAAATCCTGTGCAATATTATATACAGGCGCACCTTCAAGCAAAGAAAAGCCTCTTGTCGGAGCAAGAGTATAATTATTCATTATTTTGAGCGAATTAGGAGTAGCCTCCTGCGCTTCAAAATTCAAACTGTCATAAACAGAAGAACCGTCAGATCTTGCCGCATTGATTTCATACTCATACATATTTGTAGACCAGCCGGCAACCTGCGGGTTAATCTCAGAATCGGCCGCCAGAGCTACTGTTGAACCGTTATTATTTTCTATAACCTGAACCGTAAAGTTATCCTTAATACCGAAATCTTGGTTAAAACTTAATTCTCTTATATTTAAAATTCCGGATCCGCCGTTAACAATTATTCTATCTGAGGTTTCCGTATTTACGAATATGTCAATATTAAATCTGCTGTCACCCGTTGCTACAAGATTATTGATTTCAAGTTTCGTAAGATTAAACCTGTTTTGGCTGTCCATCAGGTCAATTAGCGAGTTGTTCAAGACAAGATTGTTTGAAATACTCGACACATTCCCCAAGGCTATATCTGCATTATTGAAAGTTATAGTATCCGTTCCCGTGCCGTTTTTTGAAAAATTATTATTTAATACAAAATTTGCAGTATCAGAACCGTTAAATACAAGGCTGTTGTTTCCGTTTCCGGATGTATAGAAGTTTCCGATAGTTGTAGTTCCGGCTTCGGCAGTATAATTAAATACGGCACCGTCTGCAAGATTTATTGACGAAAAATTTCCGCCGCTAAGATTATTTGCGTTCAAGGTTGTATACTGCAAACCCGATGAATTTAAATTTACAGTTGCAGAAGGCGCAAAGAAAGTTCCGTTTTCATAGTTTGCAATCAGGTCGCCGCCATTAATCACAGCATTTCCGGTAAACTTATTGGTGTCATTACCTGTTAAGGTTAAATCCCCGCTGCCATTTTTTGTAAAATTTCCGCCGCCCTGCAGATTTGACATTGTATTGTCTGTTGAACTTGTATAAATTAAAGATGCACCGGTATTTACAGTATTTGAAGAAGCATTGCTAAAATAATTTGTACCTGAAAATTCAAGCGTTCCGCCGTTTACCGTAACATCCCCGCTAAATCCGGAATAATCTCCGCTATCTAAAACAAGAGTTCCGCTGCCTGATTTTACAAAATGCCCGCTTACACCGGCCGCAGTTGTAATCATTCCGGCATCAAGGCCGTCATAACGCTGGTCATCAAAATCAAATTCAACAGTTCCGTTATTACCGGTTACGTTCGTTTGGGCAAGAATTGAATTTGATATGGTTCCGCCGTAAGTCAGACTGCTGTTTTCCCCAACCACGGCATTACCTGTAAATCTTCTGTTATCACCATTTAAGATAAGTTTCCCGTTGTCGGTGACAGTTACACTGCTTGTACCAGCAGACGCAAGACCGCTTGAGATAACATTTGCATTTTCTGACTTTAACCCG
The DNA here is from genome assembly GCA_944324365.1 of Candidatus Gastranaerophilales bacterium. Taxonomy (GTDB): domain Bacteria; phylum Cyanobacteriota; class Vampirovibrionia; order Gastranaerophilales; family Gastranaerophilaceae; genus UBA1221. The sequence goes on along the minus strand of CALUWA010000003.1, from coordinate 148,229 downwards.
TTAACAATTAAGCCGCCGGATTGAAAATAAATATCATTAGCTCCGGCTCCGTCACTATTGCCACTAAACTCTACCCCGCCGCCAAGGGTTACATCCCCGCTGCTATAGATAGCTCCGCCAAGCGCCGAACCGCCATCACCATCTGTCGAAGCTGTGTTTCCGGTAAAACTTGTCGTATCTATCCGCAAACCATTACCAATGTTATAGATTGCTCCGCCAAAAGCATTGCCGGCAGAAGTAAGAGCTTCGGTTTCACTCGCTACTATGCTGCTGTTTGAAATATTACTGCCCGAAATTGTAAGTTCACTGCCATTATTATAGATGGCTCCGCCATATGCATTTCTAGCTAAACCAAATGCAGTTGTTGTTACCGCATTTAAGCTTGAATTTGTAATATTTACATTTGACAAATTGACAACAGAATTTGCATCCTGAATATTTAAAGCTGCACCATACACATTAGAAACATTCTCTGCCAAGCCAATACTATGCCCCATTTTGTCAAATGTAAGGTTGTTAATATTTACGGAAGAATTATTAATTATGTAGCCGTAATTGAAATTATCAATATTACCATCTCTATCAAATGTTGTATTTCCATCAACAGTGAAATGGTTTCCATCAGAACTCTGAATTGTAACATCCTGCCTGTCGGAAATTGTCGGCAAATTATCAGTCAAAACAATATCATTTACAATGTTTATAATATTGCCTGATTGGTATAAATTTCCATTTCTTATACTTGTATCATACGTTTGCCTGTCATCATTACCATTATCTACATTTACTACAGCTGAATACGAAGGCGAACTAAATGCAATACTCCCAACAATCACGGCACTTGCCAGCGCAAGCTTTAACACATCTCTTTTCTTTAGCATATCTTCCCATAGTCTGTTTTTACAACCTACATATCCTATGCTACTATAAAATTACGAAATATGCATATAGTATTATTAGAAATATATAAACATGGCTATTTATTTTTCTAATTAATTGATATTATTGAATATTGTACAAAAGATCAGTTTAACATTTCTTAATTTATGGTAAAAATTCTTCACTGCGCTCAGAATAACCAAAAGCTGTTACATAACCCATGTTATGTGCATCTATCGACCACATACATAAGTTATGTAAATTATTGTTCATTTTCTCTTTTTTGTTGCGAAGAAAAAAGAGAAAACGAACCAAAAGAGAAAAACACGCAATCATTTTCTGCGCTGCCTTCGGCATCGCTTTGACCGAATGGACGTACGTTTTGTTCGCTTCGCTCACAAAATCTTTTATGTTTTGCTATCGTGCTTACGCACACGCAAAACTGCTATCTATTACTCACGTAAGGTGAGTCAGGCGAACGTGCACGAAGTGCGATAGTGAGCCCTGAAAGAATTTGAGCTGAAAGCTCAAATAATTTTTTGGCATTGAGCGTTAGCGAAATGCAGGGAACGTTTGCGTGTTTTCTTTTCTTTCGTCTATTTCTTTTCTTTTGCCTCACAACCAAAAGAAAAGAAATAGACATAAACGGTACTTTTGCATATCAAAAAAGGTACCGATAACATGGGTTATGTAAGACATGTTGACATAAAAGGTCATTCAGAGAGCGTAACCCGAAGAATCTCATTTAATAAGAGATCCTTCGCTGTCGCTCAGTATGACAATGTGACATCACTTCGTTGCAGCGGTTCGCCTTGTATGGATGACATAGAACCGCAAGAAAGCACTATATTTTCACGAATTTTGATTTTGGCTGCTTACAAATCGGGCATAAATATGTATCCGGCTCTTTTGTAATATCGCCTTCGTATATGTATCCGCATATTATACATTTATAGGCAAGTTTATTCTCATCGGATTTTTTCTCTTCAATGAAAGTTGGTGCGGCTTTCGGGCTTGTACCTTTTTTGACCTTGTGGTAATAAGCATACGTCATCGGAATTTGTTCTTTCAAAAGGTCTCCGTCAATAATTTTGCCTAAAAATATTGTATGGGTTTCAGTTTCCATCTGGTTTATCACTTCACAGATTATATATCCCGTTGAATCCGCTATAACATCCAGGCCGTCAACTTCTTTTATCTCAACCCCTTTGAATTTATCTGTATCTTTTCCGGACGTAAACCCGAAAACCGGGATAATATTATCGTTAACATCCACGCCCAGGATAGAAATCGCAAACTTTTTACTTTCTTTTATACATTTGTTTGTATAATTATCGTGGCTTATACTGACAGCTATTGTATCGTGCGTAACTTGCATTGCGCTGTTTGCAATACAGCCTGTCGGTTTTCCGTTATCCAGAGTTGACACAACATAAACACCGTATGACAGATTTCTTAAGATTTCATTATTCATATAAACCTCCTGCAGCTCATTATAACATAAAATTTCTAAAAGCACCTGCAGTCCTAGACTACATACTAATGTTACGTCTAAATATTAACTTTTGTAACAAAAAAATAACTTTGTGAAATCGGCTTTTTTCAAAATACTTTATATATTCAAGAAGAGCATAATTTAAGGAGAGAGCATTATGACATTCCTAGCAATTGACGCACAAAAAAGTTTATTCACACTGCAAAAAAGCCAAGTAGAGTTTGAGCAGATGTTAATCTTAAACCAAGTAAACTGGTGTACAAAACAAATGAATACTATTACCCAAACATACAATGAAATGTATGGCGATGACACAGATGCACCTCAGGCTGACGAAGATCCGTACTTCATTGAACTGCAGCAAATGGAAGAGCAGCTGCAAACACGAAAATCAAATTTAGATTCACAAATCACACTTCTAAACGAAGAGATTAACTCTTGTAAGACAATGACCAACAACAATATCAAACAGGCTTGCGGCTTGAACCTGCTCGGCAGTTAATAAGAGCTAAAAGTATAACAAAAACAAAAAAGAAGTTCGTAGTGATGTGCCCGGTATATTTATACCAAAGCACGGCTATGAACTTCTTTTGTTTTGTTCTTTATATAATTTAACAGTATTAACCATCAAAGAGGCAATAGTCATAGGCCCAACCCCACCGGGAACAGGCGTTATATATGAAGCTTTCTTTGAAACGGTTTCAAAATTAACATCACCGCGGACTTTACCGTTACAATCACGAAAAATCCCCACATCTATAACTACACAATCATCTTTCATCATATCATCTTCTATTAATACTTCCCCTACTGCAGAAATTAAAACATCTGCAGTTTTTGTTATATCTGAAAGATTTCTCGTATGACTATGACAGACAGTTACTGTTGCATTTCTTTTCAATGCAAGCTGAGCCGCCGGTTTTCCCACAAGATTTGAACGGCCTATCACGACAACATGTTTCCCCTCAAGATTTATCTTGTATTCATCAAGCAAATACAATATCCCCTGCGGGGTACACGGATATACATAAGGCTCCAACCCTGTGTAAAGCCTGCCGCTATTTTCTATCGTAAAACAATCAACATCCTTTATCGGCGCTATTGTATCTATTACTTTTTGTTTATCTATATGAGCCGGCAATGGAAGCTGGACAAGTATCGCATTAATTTCCTTATCCAAGTTCAACTCTTCAATTTTTTCCAGAAGAATATTTTCTCCAACATCAGCCGGATATTCAATTACAATTGATTTAATCCCGAGATTTTCAGCCGTTTTTTTCTTATTATTAACATAAATTCTGCTGGCCGCATCATCCCCAGCCAAAATAACCGCCAAAACAGGCTTTTTATCAAAAGTTTGAATTTCCGACTTCAAGCCTGAGAGAATTTTATCTCTTAGCTTTTTACCATCCATAATTGTTGTCATACTATTCACCGCCTTGTGGTAAATTCAACCTGAAATAAAACTGCTTAATCGCATCCTGTACAACTTTTGATTCGCGCGCTATGGAATTTCTTAAAAGTTCCTTATCAAAAGGAATTACGCCCAAAACATCTAAATCATATTTTTTAAGCAAATCATATACGGCAGTCAAATCATTATTATCAACCTTATTTATAACCACTCCGAGCTGATTTCCGGCAGCATATTTTGAACTAAACTCTTCAATACGCTTTGCAAGATGAGCCGATTCTTCTATAGGATTTGCAACAATAATTGTCGTATCGATTTCCGTATCCACAAGCTGATTTAAATATTTCAAATCAAATTCACAATCAAAAATTACAATATCATACCGGTCAATAAGTTTTTGCACAGCATCGTTAATCTGCTTGGTAATAGGGCATCTGCAATCCTTTGAGCCGACAAACCACGAAACTATCAAATCAACATTTTCATCAATCGGAACAAGAATATCCTCCATTGCCCATTCTATAAATTCCTGTTTGGACATATTTTCGGGAATACCCGTTTTATATTCGTGTTTACCGCTTCTTATACCGTAAATTGTATTTCTGACATCCATCCCGAAGCTGTGCCCCAATTCACTTGCAAGGTCGTTATCCAGAAGCAGAATAGACTTTTCAGGGAAATACTCCTGAAATATACGTAAAAATGCTTTTGTTAGTGTTGTTTTTCCGCTTCCGCTTTTTCCTGTTAACGCAAGTTTAAATGTCATAATACCTCATTTAATTATACATCGTCTTTAATTTTTCAGACAAGTCTTTGGTCAGCCTGAAAGCTTTTTCGGCAAGTTCCACAGTCAAACTTCCGGCTCCGCAGGAGGTTGATACTAAAGAATTATCTATAACAAGTTTCTCATCAATGCCTTTTTTAGTCAAATATTTTACAGACTGCTCAAATTTACCAACCATTTTATCCAAATCCGAAGCAATAAGAGCCTCCTTATCCAAAGTCGGCACAACTCCCCAGACAATTTTTTTACCGGCATTCAGGAAATTTTCAACCTCCTGCGAAAATACACTCAAATTTTCGGAATAAGAATACGCATCCAGGTTAATCATATCAACTCCGCTTTTTAACGGAACTTTCCAATCACATTTTCCGCAGCAATGAATAGCGCTCAATGCCCCGGCTGCCTGAATAACATCAGAAACCTCTTTTAACATCTCACACACATCATTTTCAGAAACAGTTACGTACGCAGACGTACCCAGCTGTGAGATAGAAGGTTCATCTATAAAAATAATAGGAGTTATCCCGGGACAAGCCGCCTGTATTTTTTTCACCTGCCAGAGCGCTTTCAGCGTAAGGGTTTTCAAAATGATTTCTTTTAAGGTTTCATCATAAATCGCACATCTGCCGTCTCTATCCACAAGAGTTGTAGAAAGAGTAAAAGGCCCTACAATCTGCCCTTTCGCATAAGCCGGCCGATTTGCTGCGATTATCTTTAAAAAACTGCCAAACGAAGAAGCTGCATCTGGAGAAATTCCATATTTGTCAAGCCGTTCCATATCCCCTTCCGACACAATAGCCTCATAATCAACAAAGAACCGCTCCAAATCATCATAAAAAGCATCATATTCAGTATCAAGATAAGATTTTTCATAAAAAAATGAAGGCATACCCTCCAAAAACTGGAGAATCATGTCTTCATTTTTACTAATCTTTACCATTTGCGGCCAGAAAGGAACATTCAAAAAAGTTTCCTTTATAAGCGTTATGGCATCGTTCAGGTTTTCATGCGGCATTGAACCAATAGCTAAACATTCAAGTTTTAGTTTGTTCGAATTTGCCCCCATTAAACCCTCTTGTAAAAAACTAACTATGCTTCTTCTGTAGTTTCTTCTTCTTCAACAGATTCTTTCAAAATTTCAGAAGCTGTTACGGTAACTGCCAATTCGCATTTTACTTTAGAAGTCAACTTGATAAGCATTTTGTATTCACCGACTTTGTTAATAGGTGCGTTCAAAGAAACATTCTTCCTGTCAACTTCGATACCTGCCTGAGCAAGTAATTCTTCAGCCAATTTTTTAGTAGTTATTGTACCGAATAATTTGCCTGATTCACCGGCTTTTGCACTCAATTTTAATTCTGCAAATTTTTCAATCTTTTCGGCAACAGCAAGAGCTTCCTGGTGAAGTTTTTCTTGTTTTGCTTTAATTCTTGCTATATTTTGTTCACGATTTTTAACAGCACCTTCAGTTGCTACTTCCGCTGCGTTTTGCGGAAGAAGGTAATTTCTTGCATAACCGTCTTTTACGGTTACCATATCACCGGCTTCGCCCAAATTTTGAACGTCTTTCTTTAATATAACCTGCATAATAAATTCTCCTTTTTCTATTTATATTTCTGTCGTAAAAAAATACTATAACAAAGACAACCTTTTGTCGATAGTTTTTTGCCGAATGTTAAGCAGGGTTTATCTCAAACCTTTTAATTTCAACCCGTAATCCATCAATTTATTAATCAAACAAAGCGGAAGATGCGACGCCATCTCTCCAAGTCTGGCATCCATTCCCACTACATACGAAGGTTTTGGATTTTCCAGGCTGTCAATTTTTTTAATTAAATCCACAACTTTTGAAACAGGCAGACCGCACCGTTCGTTTTTCATAGCATTTTGTGCCATAAAAATCATTTCGTTTTTATACGAGTTACTATTTTCTATGCTGTCTTTATTTATCTCAATAGACTTGCTCCAAAGCGGGGTAGCTATAACACCCGGCTTAACGGAAACAACTTTAATTTTGTGATTTGATTCAATTTCCAGAGCATTAAATAATATATCCAGAGCTCTTTTGGAAGCACAATAAGGAGCGATAAAAGGAAATATTCCAAAACTTGCCATTGAGCTTATATTTATAACTTTACTGCCTATCAACAAAGGCATAAGCTTCTGCGTAAAACGCAAATGGGAAAAAGTATTAACCTCAAACTGTTTCCTCAACTTTGATATAGGCATTGTCTCCATCGGCCCTGCCATAACGCATCCTGCAGCATTTATAAGCAAATCAACTTTTTCCGTCTGACGCTTTATAAAAACTGAGGCACCGTCAATAAGTGAAGTTTTCTCCATATCGATAAAAAACGGAATAACATTTGCAGATATTTTTTTTAACGGAATTTCATAATCAGGATTTCTGTACCCGGCAAAAACAATACAGTCCTCAGCAAAAGCTTCTGTAAGCGCTCTGCCTATTCCGGATGTTGAACCTGTAATTACAATAACTCTTTTTTTCATTATTCCACATATGATCCAAATAACGGAAGATAAAGTGCCAATGCCAATGTCAATACGATACTACCGATTACGATTAACATTAAAGGCTCAATCATTTTGGTCATTGTATCAACAATACCGTCTAACTTTTTATCAATATATTTTGTTGCCTGTTCAAGCATATCACCCAAACGACCTGATTGTTCACCTGTTGCAATCATAAATAATATCATTTTCGGGACGCAATCAGTTGCACGCAATGCAACAGACAAGTGCTGCCCTTGCTGTACAAGTCCTGTCGCTGTTTCAACCTTTGTACGCAATGTATAGTTTGTGATAGTTAAATTTGCAAGATACAAACATTCAACAATCGGAACGCCGGCATCATATGCAACCTGCATTACCGCAATAAAGTTTGCAAAGTTTGAAAACTGTACCAAATCTTTTAACAAAGGAATTTCAAGTGATAGTTTGTCGATCTGCTTACGGCTAGGCGGCCACTTAAACAAATACATAATTGAGAATACGGCACCGCCAAGCATCAACGGAACAAACAGCCAGTATTTTCTTAAGAATAACCCGGCATCCATTAATGTTTGTGTAATCCAAGGCAAAGATTTACCCATATTATCGAACATATCTTTAAATACAGGGAATACAAACATTAACATTACAAGTACAATGATAACAGCCAAACAAATAACAAATACCGGATACATCAAAGTACCGATAACTTTGCTTCTGATATTTGCCTGTTTGGTTAAAATTTCTAACAAACGATCCAGTGTCTTTTCCAATTCACCGGAATCTTCACCGGCTTTACAAAGACCTATATAAATCTGTCCGAATTGTTCAGGATACTTAGCTAAAGTATCTGCAAATGTAGCACCCGCCATAATCTGACGTCTTAATTCTTTAGCTACAAGACGAATTTTCATCTTTGCGGCATCGTTTTCTATGAACATTAAAGACTCAATCATCGGAATACCGGAAGAAGCAAGGATTTGCAGGGTAGATGTAAATTCCATCTTATCTGTCAACCCGAGAGTTTTCATCTGCCCCGGTTTAACATTTGATGCAGCATCAGCTTTTGCGGTTTTGCCTATTTTTTCTTCATAAACTTTTGTAGGCAAAAATCCAAGTTTACGGACGTTATCGCGGGCTTCGCGTATATCTTCCGCCTCAACTTTTCCTTTTACAACTTCTTTTCCGTTTTTTAATGCTTCGTAGTTATATATTGCCATATCAAAATCCTATTCATTTACAATACCAAGTACTCGGACAAATTCATCTATAGTTGTAAGCCCGTTTAATATGTGGCCGATACAAGACTGATTCAAAGTCCTCATACCGTTTTTAATTGCAAGCTCTTCAATTTCCAAATCGTGAGCGCCGGTTGCAATCAGTTTTCTTATACCTTTATTAATGGTCATAATTTCATAAAGTCCCAAACGGCCTTTATACCCGGAGAACCCGCATTTGTTACACCCTTTTGGACGATAAAGAGGAGTCTTCATAATTCGTTGAATTTCTTCCTCATCTACGGTAATCTGAGAAACTTCTTCTCTTGTAGGGAAATATTGCTCCTTGCAATCATCACAAAGCCTTCTTACAAGACGTTGCGCAATAACACCTGCTAAAGTAGATGCAACCAGGTAATCTTTAGCACCCATTTCCACCATACGTGTAACAGTTGCAGCAGCAGAGTTCGTGTGAACCGTACTTAATACAAGGTGACCGGTCAATGCAGCGGAAATTGCAATTTCCAATGTTTCATAGTCACGAATTTCACCGACAAGTATGATATCAGGGTCTTGACGCAAAATAGCACGCATACAAGATGCAAACGTAATACCCGCTTTCGCGTTAATTTGGGATTGGTTAATACCTTCCAGCTTAATTTCTATCGGGTCTTCAATTGTCGTAATATTTACATCTTCGTTATTCAAACTTTTTAATACGGAATACAAAGTTGTCGTTTTACCGGAACCTGTAGGACCTGAGGTTAAGATAATACCGTTAGGAGAACAAGTCATAACCTTAATCTTCTCAATATCTTCAGGAGTTCCGCCGACAAGGTTAATATTTTTATCTGCCGCGTTCAAAGAAACAGCCGGTGCCAATACACGAATACAAACCTTTTCTTTTCCGGCAACAGGGAGAGTGTTGATACGGAAATCGTAAGATTGGTTCTTATACTTAATAGAGAACGTACCATCCTGCGGACGTCTGTGCTCTGCGATATTCATTCTTGATAAAACTTTGAAACGCGATATTACGGAAGTCTCAACCTTTGACGGAATATCAAGAACTTTAGAAAGCATACCGTCTTTTCTGTATCGGACTATATATCCGGTTAATCTCGGTTCGATGTGAATATCAGACACGTGTGTATCAATTGCGGTTGTGATAATTTGGTTAACGAACTTTGCGATAGAACCGCTTGAATCCTGAAGTTCACTATCCACTTGCTCCCAAAGAGAACTCTCAACCTGCAAAGAAGCTGTTTCATCTTCAATTTGTCTTATAATCTGCTGGGTTTCTTTCTTTTGCTCGGAAAAGAAAGTTTCCATACAGTTCGTGAACTCATAGTGAGTCATCAATAACTGTTTAGGATTTTGACCGGTAAGATAAATAATTTCTTTAAGAACATCAGGCTTAACCGGTGCAACAACCCCCAAAACAAGAGTTTTACCATCAGAAGAAACAGGAACAACTTTGTTATTTTTAATAAAGTCTTCCGGCAAAATGTTGATAAATGCACTCTGCTTAGCCAGCTGGTCTGCCGTAACCATATCAAAACCGGTCTGTCCATGCAAAGCCTCTTTCAATTGTTCCAAACTAATGAATCCAAGCTTAAACAGCATTGAACCAACAGGAACTTTCTGACGTTTACTTTCAGCTAAGGCCTGAAGAAGTTGAACATCAGTAATATAGCCTTTTTCAATTAAAAGCTCACCAAGCTTTGATTGCGGCTGCGGAACAACATTCGGTATAACCTTTTCTGCCGGCTGTTCCTGTTCAGGACTTAAACTCGCAACTATATCAGCAATGAGTTCTTCTAAATCCTTATCCGGCACCTGGATAAATTTAATGGGGTAATTCAGAGTTTGTTTTACCTTTTCATTAATAGTGTCTTTATCAGATGTAGAATTTACTGCCACAAACAAATACTTGTCTTTTACACTGATAGGAACAAATTTATATTGTTCCATCAGTGTTTTATCGACTTTATTTAGTATCTGTTTATTTATACTATTTTTTAATCTGTTTTGTAATTCGTTCATGTTTTTTTAGTATTATAAAGAATCGCTGGCGGAAGCTCCATCTGAGTCAACAATAATCTTAGGAGTAATCAAGATTACTAACTCTGATCTTTCCTTATCCACACTGGAGCTGCGGAAGAAAGCACCCAAACCCGGAATATCACCTAAGAATGGTATCTTGTTAACAGTCTTTGTTTCGTGCTCTCTCATCATACCGCCGATTACCAAAGTGTCGCCGTCTTTTATACGCACATTTTTCAACTCTAAGTTTCTCTTTTGAAGCAATGTTGCTTGCAAATCACGCATACCTGCTGCAGCAGCTTCTTCATCAGCCGCAGCTGCATATATCTGTTCTTTCACAGTAGTATAATCAGGCTTCAAGTTCAAATATACATATCCATCCGGAGAGATAAACGGTGTTACAGTAATTTTAATACCTTCATCATCACCGATTTCATATGTTCTCTGAGTTGTAGCGTTACTTGAATAAGTACCTTGAACAACCTGAGAAGTTACGGTTTTAACGTAGTCCCCAGTCATATCAATAGTGGATTCCTGACCGTTTGTAACCAATATTCTCGGATTAGAAATTGTACGACCTTTACCGTTCTGAACAATCATTTGCAATGTGTAAACCAACAAATTAGAACCGGTAACCGGTAACTGGTAAGTTGGTCTGTTTTGTCCGCCAAATATACCTACACCCTGGCTGCCAAAAGAAGTTACACCTTCATTATCAGTTGTCACTGAGAAGTGCTTACTTGTATAACTCCAAGTATTGTTAAATTCTCTTGAACCGGATTCATTCAATTCTATAATTGAGAATTCTATATAAGCCTGAGGCTGGCGTTTATCATTTGTCGCAATGAAATCTCTTACCATCTCAATCTGCTGTGGAGAACCGCCAATGAGATTAACAGTACCTAATTGAGTATAATATGCAACAGATAAACTCTTTAAACCGAGAGGAGTAGCAGATTTGCCGCCTGTATCCCCTGCGTCACCAGAACAAGCAACGGTACCTTCACCTAATGTAATATCGCCGTCAGCAGCACCGGTTAAAATACCTGCAGCACCGCCTGCAGCAGAACCTGTACTTGGCAGCAGAACCTTACAAATCATATCAGCCATCTGGGCAGGAGTTGTGTGGTTAACTTTGAATGAAGTTACAACAGGTTTCTTGTCAAACTGGCTGATAACCTTTCTTGCAATAGCAACGTCATTGGTACTGCCAAATATAAGAATTTCATTTGTAGCAGGGTTTGTAGTTGCAATCTCAGAACCAGACAAGCCCGGTTTTTTCATTCCGTAAATATTTGCGTTCAAAAATCTGGCCAAAGCTCCGGCATCAACATACTTAACCGGAATAACTGCCATTTCCTGTTTTGCAACACTTGATTTATCATCCGATTTAGTAATAATCAACGTATTATCTTGAAGAGTATAGGCCAAATCTGCCACTGTTAAAACCATATCAAAGGCAGAATTTAGAGGAATATTTACCAAATCCATTGTCACAGTATCTTTTATATCACCTTTAAAAATGATATTAAGCCCGGCCTTGTCTGCAAACATCCTCAAAACTTGTTTTACATCAGAATCTCTCAAGCTCAAATTAACAACCGTATTTTTCTTAGTAATACCGCTGTCACCCTCCAATTTTACAACTGAAGGTTCACTGCTTCTGATTGATGGGATATAATCTGCGTTGTATGACAGCAGATCATTAGTACTGCCCATTGCCAAAGATGACACGGGAGTTGTCAACGCAAACGCTAACAACATCGCACTTACCGTTAATTTTCTAATCGTATCTTTCATCGCTGCTCCTGCTTATCTTCTTATTTGTTAACTCTACTTTTTGCCGCCGCCAAATTTCTTATTCAAATTTGCGACCTGGTTATATGTTACATCTGTCTGGCCTTCCGTTACCAGCTGTCCTACACCGGCTTTATACACATTGGAGCCTTTTTGAACCGTAACGTGATTTTTACCGATAGATAAAACTTTATAACCGTTTATTACATCTCCTGATCTGACCAAATAATCTGCACCTTCTATATTTAAAATAGCAGACGGATTACTCTTATCATACATGATACCAGAAACTTTAGTTGTGACAATTTTTTGTGCCATTTCATCCGCAACCGGCGCATCTAAAGGTTCCAGCAAGTCATATTGAAGTTTTTCCTGAGGTGCGCTGGTAATCAATGCTGCCTCTCCCGGCGGCAAAAACGGGTTTGCCCTGCCTAAATCTTCAACAGGAACCGCAACCATTTTATCAGTATCATCCTCCTGCGGAATTTCTATAGTATTTTTAGATTCTTCAGCCGGAAGCTCTTCCTGAGGAATTTCTGTTTCCTGCTGCGGAAGTTCATCAGGAACGGATTCCGTATCCGATTTTTGACCGCAACCGGAAAGATTCAACGCCAGAGCAAAAGCAAACACTAACGTGAATATAATCTTAATTCTTTTTTTCATAGGTATCCCTGCCACATTTTTCATACTATTTTTTAAATCCAATTTCTCTCTCATCACTCTAAAGTTAGTTGTTCGACACACTAATTATATAAAAACATTTAAAATAACGTATCAATCTTTTAATGTATTTATTTTTAACATGTCGAAAAATGTACAGTAGTATATTAATTAAAATGATATCATATATTCTAACATTTGGCAAAAAACGCTTTTATATTAAGTTATGTTAAATTTAAACGGGAATTTGTTCAAAATTATTTGTAATTGCATGAATATATTTTAGAATTTCGGCAAAATATTCAAGATCCGCATTACCGTTGAGAATAAGGTCTGCCTGGCTTCTGAAAGGTTTTACGTATTTTTCACCGGCGCTGGCTATGTAATCCCAATGTTTAAGGGCATTTTCGCTGCTTTGGTTTCTTTCGAGCAAAGCCCGTGCCATAAAACGATTTTTTCTCAGTTCATTATCAGCTTCAACATAAATCTTTATATCAAAAATATCCTGAATGTCCTCATACATTGTTGCTATACCCTCCACAACAATGACCTTTCTGGAATAGATATCCTGGGCATGCGGTACAGAAACTCCTGTACCGTTTGGAAGGTACATAGGAGCCTTTATATCATTACCTTCAGCAAGAGATAACAAATCATTTTTCAATGTATCAAGCTGAAAACTTGTAGGTGCATCAACGTCGTAACCATTATCGCGTAAATTATCAAAACTTCCGTATTTAGCAATTAATTTTGAAATATCGTTAAAGTAATTATCTGTACTTAATATTGATACAGGCATACAAAGCTTTTCAATATTCTTTTTAATTTCTGTACAGATAGTTGATTTCCCGGATGCAGATTCCCCGGTAATCCCTATTAGCAAACGCTTTGATGGATTATTTATTAACCTCTTTGAAAAACGATTAATGAATGCAGGATTAACACTTATAAATATCGGGGCTTCGCAACGTTTATCGTATGCCAGAATTTGCCTGAATTTTGTCTGCAGATAAAAGACCAAAAATTCACGACCTGTTTTTGAGTTAAAATCCGGCTTTAGAATTTTATCCGTGGAATTTAATTCTTTTTCTATTAATAATTTCATATTTTCACTTTCCATCACATTATTTATATAAATAAAGTGATGTTTAGAATAATACATCAGAAAAAAAAAAATTGCTATTCCAAAATTAATATATTAAATTTTATTAACAATGGGATATTTGTAACAAAATAATAAGCCTTACCACGGATAATCGTCGGGAATTTCCCAGCCATTCAATTGGAGAAGTTTTGTACAGTAGGCGCAATTTGTACAGCCTTTCCTGCATCCCCAGGTTCCATGAGTAAATAGCGTTTCTCGTCTGCCGTCCCAGTTTAATATATATGGATCAATAAAATTCAGACTCTGTTTTTCCATTGAGCCCTCATCTGTCAAATAATTTTTCCGTTTTGAAAACTGAAATGTAAATTTATTTCTTGGGCCTAAATCATTAATATTCCCGTTAACAAAAAATCCAATATCCATACCATTTTCATCTACAGAAAATGCATAAGCAGTACCATCCGGAATTCAAACTACAACAACATTTTGTGTCCAAGGGCCGCTTTCTGTTTCATTCGTTGTGGTTGCAGACTGCAAATCAAATCCCTGTGTATATGGTAAGAAGTATTTCTTAAGCCAATCTACAGTTTCATCATATGTATACCTTTTAGACACAAGCCAATCTGCTGTGTCACCGTTATCTACATATGACCTTAAATAAATCTGATTCATCTTTGAATAAAATGCTTTTACCCTCGTTTCTACTACTTTTTTCTGGTAGTTAGCGATTAATGTAGGTAAGGTCATGGCTGCTATTATCCCTATAATTCCAAGGGTTATAAGAACTTCAGCTAGCGTAAACGCAGATTTCTTCTTCCTGTCATTCTGAGGATGAAATCCGAAGAATCGCTTTTTCCCGTCATTGCGAGCGTTAGCGAAGCAATCCAGGAAATTTCCTATGGATTTTATGGATTGCTTCGTCGCAAGCTCCTCGCAATGACGCCTCGTGTCATCCTTACAAAGCGAACCGCCGCAACGAAGTGAGGACGTGTGAGCCTGTATGCAGAGCTGAGCGTTAGCGAAGGATCTCTTATTTAAGGAGATTCTTCGGGCTCCGCCCTCAGAATGACGATTGGTAATACAAAAACGTGTTATAATGTCGTGCCTCAGGCACTTCTTCGGTGCTTCGCACCTCTGAATGACTGTTTTATAAAACCTTCTGATTAAACCCTTTAAAACACCGGAACTGCCGCAATGACAAATAGGCACAAACCCTTGTCCCGACTTAGATGTAGATACCCCCCCCCCGGTATCCCCGCGCTATACTTGACTTTTGCATACTTCTATCCTCCATTTTTTATCAGTATAAACTATTTTCAATCATTTTTCAAGTGCCTGAGGCACATCTACATGACGCGTCTTGGATTATTGGCGGCTCGACCAGCTCAACGCAGCTCTCGCCGGGACGAGTTTCGCTGCGCTCACTCTTGCCAAAATCCGCTGCGCTGTGCAAAATGCGCTATTAATCTCTTTACTGTCTATCGCACTTCGTGCACGTTCGCCTGACTCACTTACGTGAGTAACAGATTGCAGTTTTGCGTGTGCGTAAGCACGATAGCAAAACATAAAAGATTTTGTGAGCAAAGCGAACAAAACGTACGTCCATTCGGTCAAAGCGATGCCGCAGGCAGCGCAGAAATCTTTTGCGTGTTTTTTCTTTTTCGGTTCACTTTTTCTTTTTGCACCGCAATTAAAAAGAAAAAGTGAACAATGAATACATAACTTATGTATGTGGTCGATAGATGCACATAACATGGGTTATGTAACAAGACAACAAAAAAGCCCGGTTGCCCGGGCTTTCAATGTTATAAACGACTATAAATTAGTCTTTTGCATGACCTGCTGTTCCAAGAACATCTCTCATTTTGTGCATAACCATTTCTTTAACAGCGGTTCTGCCAGGGCCCATATATTCTCTAGGGTCGAATTTTTCAGGATGTTCGATAAAGAACTCTCTGATAGTAGAAGTCATAGCCAATCTCAAATCTGTGTCGATATTGATTTTAGCAACACCGTGTTTAGAAGCATAGTTAAGCATATCTTCCGGAACACCTTGAGCATCAGGAAGGTTGCCGCCGTATTTATTACATTTAGCAACAAATTCTTTCGGAACTGAAGAAGAACCGTGAAGAACCAACGGATAATCATAACCAACTACGTCATTAACAGCTTTTTTAATTTCAGCTAATCTTTCAAAATCTAGTTTAGCTTCGCCTTTGAACTTGTAAGCACCATGAGAAGTACCGATAGCAACAGCCAAAGAATCACAGCCTGTTTCTTTAACAAATCTTGCAGCTTCTTCAGGGTCTGTGTAAGTTGAATCCTTAGCGTGAACTTTAACATCATCTTCAACACCGGCAAGTTTACCAAGTTCAGCTTCAACAGAAACACCGTGAGCGTGAGCGTAGTCAACAACCTGCTTAGTAACTTTAATATTTTCTTCAAGCGGGAATCTTGAACCGTCAATCATAACAGAAGAAAATCCGCCGTCAATACAAGCTTTACAAATATCAAAATCAGCACCGTGGTCTAAGTGCAAAGCGATAGGTACAGTAGTAGTAGCAAGAGCAGCTTCTACCAATTTAATTAAGTAAGTTTGGTTAGCATATTTTCTTGCGCCTGCAGAAACCTGCAAAATAATAGGTGATTGAGTTTCTTCAGCAGCTTCTGCAATACCCTGCAAAATTTCCATATTGTTAACATTGTAAGCTCCGATAGCATAACCGCCTGCAAGAGCTTTTTTGAACATTTCGCCTGTTCCAACTAATTTTCTTTCACTCATAAGAGTTCTCCTTCTTTTTGTAAACATATATTACACACCACAAAAATATAACAAACAAAAACATAATACAAGCAGTTTTAAGAGGAATATTTTTTAAAATGTAAACATTTATTAAAATCGTATATACTTTTTTTCATGTTCCTGCTTCCTTTGATATAATGTGGTTTGAAGGGGAAATGAATAAAAACATATGGCAAAATTTTTTTGTTTTGTGTTTTGTCATATCATAACAAAAAAGGAGTATGAAAATTATGGCATTACAACCGGTATCAGGTGTGACGCCGCTTCGCACTAACAATATTGCATTCAGCGGCAGAAGAAACGACAGAGAAGATTACCAGGCTCCGGCTCGTTCCGGGATTCCGACATCAGTCAAAGCCGTTCCTGTAATAGTTTTGATGGCAATGAGCCCGCTTAACAATATAAATGCAAACAGACCTATAAGTGACTTTCCGGAAACAAACGAAATTGAAATGGTTTCTACAACACAGGCAGTAAAAAAACCTGGGATTGTTGGAACACAAATATTTAAACCGCCATCAGGTGAGTACACGGCCTATAAATTTAACAGGCTTGACCTTGACGGAAATCCTGAAACATTTGAAGCTGTAGAAATAATAAGATATGTTCCGGGACAGGAAGGTGTTGTTTCAAAACGCGGAATTGTCACTTCAGTATTTACACAGATAAATGATGACAGGTCAAAAATAATGCTCAGGCTAAACGGTGTTGGTCTATCAACGAAAAATCTTAATGACTATACACCACAATCTGTATACAGTGAATTAAAAACTGAATCATACAATCAGGGAAATCTTGAAGATATCTTGATGTATCTTACAGTTCTTGAAATGAACAATGAAAATAATGGTGCTATAAAATCTATTTCCAAACCAAACGATATAACCTCACGAACTGCAATGGTTAAAAAATTGAATGCTTTTCTGGGTCAATAGTTTTATGTAAACATTTGTAACAATTATAAAAACATGCCGCAATCGAGTGTTGCGGCATGTTTTTACATGTATAGAGAGTAAAACCAGAGGATATGTAACTATGTCATTGGAAAATGATATCACACAAGTATATGTAAGTAATAACGGGACATCAGTACAATCAACTGCAAGCACAACTTCTACCCAGTCAAGCTCAAATACAAGCCCTAACACCGTATTTGATAAAAAGGCAGAAGAACTGGCAAAAAAGTTAGGAATAACTCAGGAAGAGTATCTGCAGATTGCACAAGACCCTAAATTTTCAACTTTAAGCAGCGAAGAACAAATCAAATATATTGCGGCATATAAAGCTGCAAAGCAAGCTGGTACTACAACAAATACCTCAGCAGCAGAGCAAACCCAGCAAGCTTCTGCTGCACAATCAGCTGTAAATGATACAGAATCACAACCTGCAGAAGAAACATCTAATACAACTTCTTCAACTCAAAATACAACAAAAGCTGAAGATAATTCCTGGGCAAAAGATTATTACTTTGATTCAAAAAAATACAGCGAATTAAAACCAACTGAAATGTTTGATGTATATGTTGAAGAATATGCAAAGAACAAATTTTTATATGGAGATAAAAATAACCATAAAGATATAGAAGCTTGGAACAACCTTAGTGATAAAGAACGCAAACAGTTAATAAAAGATGCCAAAAAACTCGTTCGCAAAGAATTAGGTATATCTAAAAAATTATTTGCAAAAGATGTAAAAGAAAACAAAAAATATTTACTTCAATCAAAAATGACAGCTTTACAAGCTGCCAACGAGCATGGGCTAAGCTTAGACAGCTATTATTCATTTGACGAAGCTCAAAGAACAGAAATTGTAGCTGAATATCTAAATAATGTAAAAAAACTGGCTCCGGAAAATTTGTCTAATTCCCAGCGTATGGCACTAAGCGGCTTAAACACAGCTTTAGAAGCGACAAAGGCAGAGTTAGCTAAGCAGGGATTAACTACCGAGGCTCAAAATATAAGTTTTGGAGATATAGCGCACCAAGTTAACCAAAATGATATTAAAATTGGCGTTGCTATAAAAGAACTGTTAACCCAGAAACAAGAGAACGGAACTATCACTGCAGAAGAAAGGCTGATGCTCAAAACACTTAACGAAAAAGTTACAGCAGAAGCATTAGAATCTTTTGGTATCAGATTTGGTGAACAGACCATAGTTGAAAAAGAAATGTCTGATTCAAAATTTGCAGAAGATTATGCAAATGCAAGTTCACCGGAACAGAAAAATGCAATATTAGCAAAACATGCCTGGGTAAAATACAAAAATGACCCTGACAAATTGTTAGAATTAATTCAAGATGCTAACGAATGCGGAAAAATTGGGACAGCCATAGCACTTAGAACACTTGCTAAAAACAGCCCTAAATTAAAAAGAATTTTAGCAGCGCAAAGTGATGACCAAAAGGCATATAATACTAAAGATAAAAATGTTGCGGATAGTGACGAAAACGTTAAATTAATTGCAGCTAATATAAATTCAATAAGTAAAACTGATCCAGAAACAACTCAAATATTAGGTGAAGATTTTGCAAAGACAATAGATGATGAACAAGTCGCAGCTTTCAACGAAGGCATCAGCAGTACAGATCACAAAGGTCTTGCCCAAATAGGACAAAAACGTACAGCTGAAATTGAAAATAAAGATACTCAAATGGAAGCTATAAATGCAGCTATTAATAATGGCAGTGAAGTTATAGTAACCGAATTCGGTATAAACGCCGATAAATTCCATCCTGCTAACCAAGAAACAACTATAGCCATAGCTTCAGGCAAATATGACGGCAGAGTTGCTAAAGCTATTACCGATAATGAAACCATAACCAGATTGGATAAAGAAGCACAGACAGGCAGTTTCAAGGCTGTTCAAATGAACTTGGAAAAATTCCTGCCGAAAGATCAGGCTATTGAGTCATTAAACAATTTGGCAGACCAGATTGCAAAATGTGATGTTTCAAACCAGCTTGATATGCATAAAGCCATCACCGGCAGCAAATACAGCGAAGTTCAGGAACACGCAGCTTCCAATATTCACAATTATGACAAATCGGTTCAAGCCGATGCAATAAAAGCTACATACCAATCAGGAAACACCAAAGCAATTGAAGCTGCAAACCTTCAGTTAAGCCAGTGCGATCCGGAAGCTGTAAAATCTATTGCAAAAGAAGTTCAAGCCCAGGTTCAGGCTATGGAAGCCCGCCACACGGCAGCAATTTCTACAGATATCGGCACAAAACTGACATCTATGGATGCAGCAAGAGATCCGGCAGCTTCTGAAAAATGGTCAAATGATACCGTTACAACCAAAATAGAAGAATATAGAGAAATGTTTAAGAATGCTGACGCTGCAACGAAATTCAGAATGATCAGCAAACTGCAGGGTGTATGGCAGAAAGAAATCATCACACACATCGCAACATACTGTCCTGAAATGCTTTCATCATTAATAAGTTCATTAGGGTCAGACCTGTTCCAATTGCAGCTGACACCGGAAGTTAAGAACAAAATTATGCTTGAAATGCTCAGAGTACCGGATATGCAGGCTGACGCACTTGAATATTTCAAAAACAACACAAACAGCTTCAGCAGCAGCGTAAAACAGACATGTGCGGAAATGCTTGTAGAAAGACAAGATTCACAGCTTGAATCTCCTGTTTTGAAACAAAGTCTGCGTGCGGAACTGGCATTTATGTCAACACCTGATGATTTAGTATCAGGTGGAAAAGTTTCCAACCGCGAATATTATAACAGCACAAAAAATGATTTAACATTCTGGAAACGGGATAAAGAAGGCTACTTTATTTGCTAAAAAGGGACAAGGTACATAATTTGTAGCTGGCACAGACTTAAGATTTTTCTTAAGTCTGTGCTTGATTTTATAGCCGGTTTGTGCTCAAATATTATTACAGCAAAGATTTCTTTGCGAGTTCATAGAGAAAGAAGACAATATTAATTGCCTAAAGATATAAAATTAGCAAAGTTTGCAGGATTCTGCTACGGCGTAAAAAGAGCCGTTGAAACTGCTAAAAAATTAAAAGCCGAAAACCCTGATAAAAATGTATTTGTACTTGGAGAGCTAATACATAATACTGATGTCATTAATGAGCTTGAAACTCTCGGCATAAAAACAATAACAGAAGTTCCGGAACAAGGTGACGGAATTTGCGTTGTAAGAAGCCATGGGGAAAGTCCGGAAATTATTGATAAAATTCAAAAAGCCGGTTTTACCCTAGTTGATTTGACCTGCCCTGACGTAAAAAAAGTTCAGCAAAAAGCCATAGAACTTGCAAAAGACGGATATTTTCTTGTAATAGTCGGCAAATCCGAACATCCGGAAGTTATCGGAATTAAGGCAAACGCAAAACTATGGAGCGACAATGTAATTGTTGCGGGTTCCGTTGACCAACTCAGACAATACGAAAAAGAAATTAAAAACTGCAAACGTGTAGGGGTAGTAGTTCAAACTACGCAGATGTTATCAACACTTAACTCAATTGTAGAATATCTAACAGCGATTTCAAAAGAACTCCACATAGCAAACACAATCTGCCAAAGCACAGCAATGCGCCAGTCAGAGGCAAAAGAACTTGCAAAAGAAAGCGATTTAATGATTGTAGTAGGCTCCAAGAAGAGCGCTAATACTACACACCTGGCCGAAATCCTAAAAGATATAACCAAGACAATACATATAGAAAATGATAACGAGTTAGATGAATTTAAAGAACTTATCTCGGCATCAGGAAAAATTTCCATTACGGCCGGGGCTTCTACCCCGCAAAACATAATAGAAAAAGTTATGCAAAAAATAAATAACATATAGAAAAAGGAGAAAACAAACAAATGACAGCAACATTAGAAAAAAACAACTTAGATGAATTTGAAAGATTACTTGAAGAATCTTTTTCAAAAGGCTACTCAGTAGCTGATATCGTAGAAGGCACTGTAGTAAAAAAAGACAATGAAGGCTATCTAATCAGCGTTCGCGGTGCAAAAACAGAAGCTTTCCTTCCAAACAAAGAACTTTCTTCAACTGAAAGTGAAGAAGAATTGCAAATCGGCGAAGAAAAAGAATTCTACGTATTAAAAGAAGAAAATGACGAAGACGGCATGCTTTTGTCCCTTAAAAGACTTGCATTTGCTCAAGCTTGGGCACAACTTAACGATGCAAAAATCCAAGGAGATACAATCCTTGCAAAAGTTGTATCAGTTGTTAAAGGCGGAGTACTCGTTGACGTTGCAGACCTTAAAGGTTTCATTCCTTCAAGCCAGTTAAGAACAGGCACCCCGTTCGACGGACTTGTTAATACAAAAATCGAAGTTAAAGTTCTTGAAGCTGATCCGAAGAAAAACAAACTTATCCTTTCTCAAAGACTGGCCGTTGCTGAACAAAGAGATCAGGTTGTTGATAACATCCTTTCTACTCTTGAAGAAGGCATGGTTGTAAAAGGTGAAGTTGTAAGAATTGCTGATTTCGGTGCATTCATTGACATTAACGGTATTGACGGACTTCTTCCAATCTCAGAAATTTCTTGGCAGAGAATTAAACACCCGTCAGATGTTATTTCTTTAGGCGAAACTGTTGAAGTTAAAATTATCAAAATAGATAATGAACTAAAAAGAATTTCGCTTTCTTTAAAGAGAATGGGCGAAGATCCTTGGCAGCAAATTGAAGGTCAGTTTGAAGAAGGCCAGATTATCACAGGGACAGTAAACAAAGTAACCGGATTCGGCGCATTCATAAACATTTTCCCTGGAGTAGAAGCACTTCTTCCGGTATCTGAAATGAGCAATGAAAACGTTAATCCGTTTAACGAATTCAAAGTTGGCGACAGTGTAGAAGTTCTTATTAAGAAATTCACACCGCAAGAACACAGAATTGCATTGAGCATCAAAGATATTAACAAAGATGCATAAGCAATAAATACTCTAAAAAGGCGGGTTTTGCGACCCGCCTTTTTTATGCCTTTTTTATGCGCTTAAACGCTTAAATACCTAAACCAGCTCAACATACAAAAAATCCCGCCCAATTCAGCGCGGGATTTTTGTATATGTATTTTGTAAGTTCTACTTTTTCAAGAAATCAGGAATTTCTATATTTGAAAAACCTGTTGAAATCTGCGGCATAGAACTTCTTCTCGGAGCTGCTGCTGTAGAAGCACCAGGAACTGCATTTGAGAATGTTCCTGCGAAGAAATCAGATGCACTCAACTGTTTCATATCAGTTTTCGGCATTTCAACATTTTTCTTAACTTCAAAACCTGTAGCGATAACTGTTACGTTAATTTCGTTCTGAATATTTTCGTTAACAGCAGTACCGATAATAACTGTTGCGTCTTCCGTAACTGCATCGTGAATAATGTTTGCAGCATCAGAAATTTCGTGCAATGTCATGTCAGGTCCGCCGGTAATATTAACGATTACGCCGGTAGCACCGTTGATAGAAGATTCAAGAAGTTGTGAGTTGATTGCAATTTCAGCAGCTTTAACCGCTCTGCCTTCACCCTGAGCACGGCCGATACCCATCAATGCAGAACCTGATGCCTGCATTACACTCTTAACATCGGCAAAGTCAACGTTAATCATACCAGGAATTGTAATGATATCGGAAATACCCTGAACACCTCTTAACAGTACTTCATCAACAATTAAGAAAGATTCAGTTAAAGAAACCTGTCTGTCAACAACCTGCAATAATTTATCGTTAGGAACAACAATAACCGCGTCAACAGATTCTCTTAATTTTTCCAAACCTTGGTTAGCCTGGTTTTGTCTTTTACGGCCTTCCCAAGAGAAAGGTTTTGTAACAACTGCAATTGTCAAAATTCCTAATTCCTTAGCAATCTTAGCAACAATCGGAGCAGCACCGGTACCGGTTCCGCCGCCCATACCTGCAGTGATAAATACCATATCAGCGCCATCTAATGCTTCCGTAATTTCCTGTTGAGCTTCTTCAGCAGCTTTTTCACCAACAGAAGGATCGCCGCCGGCACCAAGACCTTCAGTTGATTTTGCACCAAGCTGAATTTTATTCTTGGTTTGACCGTATTCAAGAACCTGTAAGTCTGTATTCATTAACCAGAACTCTACTCCGGAAAGTCCTGACTTTATCATTCTGTTAACAGCGTTTCCGCCGCCGCCGCCGACACCTACAACCTTAATGTTTGTCGGGTTAACATTTGATCTTGCGGAAGGAGCTTGTCCTGTCGCTGTTTCATCTTTTTTCGCAAAGATATCTGATACGAAATTTTCCACTAGTTTTACCTCTTATATTAAATATTACTTGATTTCCATACATCAACCCTAATATACATTAGAATTTATCAATAATATAATAACATACTATTTTAAATAAGAAAAATGTACAATAATTTAAGCTTAATTATGAACAAAAGTTAAGATAGAGATTTTCAGGAGCAGAATGCTGGAGATTCTCCCCAATGCAGCTTATCTCTTAAGATTGTATAGAAATCCGAATTATTAAGCAGAGCAAGTTTTGCACAATACGGCGACTTAACTATTTCAATAACTTCCGAAGCCTCGCAAAACTCCTGACCGTCAGCAGAAATAACATATTTTTTATTTTTTTCGGATGTACAGACAGTAATTTTCTCGTTATCAGGAACAACAAGCGGGCGGGCAGTCAGAGTATGCGGGCAAATCGGCACAATTACAAAAGCCCTCAAGCCCGGAGTCAAAACCGGCCCTCCGGCAGATAAGCCGTATGCAGTAGAGCCTGTCGGCGTTGCAACAATAATACCATCAGCCAAGTAATCACATACGGATTTATCATTAATTTTTAACGAAAATCTTGACGTTCGCCCTGTAGAAGAACCTTTTATAACAATATCATTCAAGGCTATGGAAGTTCCTGCCTGGAGCATAACTCTTTCTTCAACTGCATAATTTTCGTTTACAATCCGAGAAACAGCCTCATCAAGCATATCTTCGGAAGCCTGTGAGAGAAAACCGAGCCTCCCAAGATTTATCCCAAAAATCGGAGTATCAGATTTTGCATAAAATCTGGCAGCCTTCAAAATGGTGCCATCTCCACCGATTATAAAGACAAAATCAAATCCTTGACACAAGCTGTCAATATCAACAATTTTCGCCCGAAACCCGCAAGCCTCAAGCTTAAATTTTATAGAATTTCCAACCGCGGCAGCTCTTACAATCTGAGGATTATAACAAATTCCGAAACACTTATTATTCATACAAAGAAAATATCACAAGCTTAAAGTTTATGCAATGAATAGTTAAAACAAGAGCCTCATATTAATTAGTTATGAGGCTCTTGTTTTACTACCATGGGTAATCGTCTTTAATCTGCCAGTTATCCATAAATATTACAGCTGCACAAAATATACCGTTATTAACACAACTTCTGGCATCAGATCCTGATAACAAGGCAGCACGCGACTTATCTCTAATTGTATCTGTAAACTCTCCCGTTACTCTTCCTAAACCGTATGGTAATAATTTTTCATAATCAGGATCCAAACTAAACACAAATGTATCTTTGCCATAGGTGCTGTAGTCTTTCAGACCATTTAAATCGACCGTAATTGTCAACCACACATAGTTGTTTGTAGTTGTGTCAATATCCATAGACAACATCATACCGTTTTTCAGAACAATTTTACTGGCAGCACGAAATGAACCATATGAGTCACAAATATTGCCAGTTCTGCAATAATGATGAAAATCTGCCGGCAAAGAACCAACATCATATACACGTACAACCTGAAAATATGGTTTAACATATTTATTTACAAAAGCTTCTTCTGAATCAAACGTCCAATATTTTACGGAGCCATAATCCGCTTCTGCACGTTCTATTGATTGAGCAATCAAAGAATAAGCTACTTTCAATTTATTAGCAGTAACTAATTTTTGGTATTTAGCTATTAGCATCGGCATTGTCATTGCGGCAACTACACCAATTATACCTAAAGTAATAAGCACCTCTGCAAGAGTAAATGCCGCATTCTTCTTTAAATCGCAGACAGGCTTACAGCTTTCACAATGATATGTAGTTGGTAAAATGTACCAAAATCTGTCATCGCGCACTCCGCTGCGCAATATCTTTCCCAGGATGTCTTCACACTTCGACCTTGCAAATTTATAAATACCTCGTACTAAATTTCTTAAAGCGACATAACCACAGCAATAGCAAATAGGCGTAAACCCTTGTCCCGACTTAGATGTAAATACTCCCCCCCCGGTATATCCGCGCTATACTTGACTTTTGCATACTTCTATCCTCCTTTTTCCTCAGTATAAACGATGTTCGCAAATTTTGCAAGTGCCTGAGGCACATCAATATGACGCTGCGCTGTTAAGGACAACGCAGCGCGTTTTACGTCATTGCGAGCTAAGCGAAGCAATCCAGGAAATTTTCTATGGTTTTATGGATTGCTTTGTCGCGTTGCTCCTCGCAATGACACCTGGAGGAATTGAGTCAGGCGAACATGCACGAAGTGCGATAGTAAGCCCTGAAAGAATTTGAGCTTTTGCTCAAATAACATTTTGGCATTGAGCATCAGCGAAATGCAGGGAACATTTGCGTGTTTTCTCTTTCTTGCCTTCTTTTGCATTTGAGAGCTCTGCTCAAAACATGCAAAATGGCTTCACTCTTTCATTCGGTCGTGAACGTCTATTTCTTTTCTTTTGGCTGCAAGACAAGCTGTAAAAAGAAATTACTTAAAACTTTCAACTACAAAATAGATAGCGGCTGACAAAATCATACAAGCCGGAATTGTTACTACCCAGGCTGTTACAATATTTCCGACAACCCTCCATTTTACGGCGTGTGCGTGCAATGTAGAACCTACCCCCATAATTGCAGTTGATACAATATGAGTTGTACTTAAAGGGATACCAAAATGCGACGCCATCAATATTAAAGAAGCTGCGGAGGTCTCGGCGGCAAAACCATGTACAGGTTTAAGTTTTATTATTTTGTGCCCCATTGTTTTGATAATCTTATATCCGCCGTTCATAGTTCCTGCGGCCATCGTAATCGCACAAATAATTATTACAAATACAGGAATATCAAAATCTCCTGTCGGAGATTTGTGCAGATATCCGCATGCCAAAAGTGCCAAAGTTATAATACCCATTGTTTTTTGAGCATCGTTTGAACCGTGGCTTAATGCAATCAGACCGGATGATAAAAGCTGTAATTTTCTGAATCTCTTATTTACAACCTGAGGATTTGTATGCCAAAGAATTCTTATCATAATCAGCATTACCGTAAAACCCATACAAAAACCCAATACAGGCGATGCAAACATCGGGATTATAACTTTGTCAATTAAAGTTGCAAAATGCACACAGCCAACGCCGGCTTTAACGATAGCGGCTCCAAGAAGCCCTCCTATTAATGCGTGGGAAGAACTTGACGGCAAACCGAGATACCATGTGAATAAATTCCATATAACAGCTCCGAGCAATGCACTGAAAATTACCGTTAATGTTACCATATCGGCATTAACAATTCCGGCACCTATTGTTTTAGCAACGTGAGTTCCGGTTAAGGCTCCGATAAATTCCAGAGTTGCCCCGTACAGCACAGCCTGCTTTGGAGATAAAACTTTTGTAGAAACTACTGTTGCAATAGCATTCGCGCAGTCATGGAATCCGTTTATAAATTCAAAAAGCAGAGCAACTGCAATTACCGCTATTAATATTAATAATGTTAATGACATAAATTATCCTTTTTCATAACTGTAGAAGCTAACTTTGCTTTAATACAACATTCAAAATTGTATCTGATACGTTGAAACAAGCATCAAGTGCATTTTCAATCTCTTTATACATATCACGCAGCTTAATTACATCAAGTGCATCGTATTTGCCGGAAAATAGCTCATACATTGCTCTATGGTGGATTTCATCGCCGTGTGTTTCAAGTTCTTTCATTGCAATATTGGTTTTTGTAATGTCCTCAACATCAGATACTTTTTTAAACTTTCTGATGATTTCGCCCATTTGTTCCGTTGCCTGAACCAAAGTTAAAGCCTGTTCTTTCATTTCTTCCGTGTATGATGTCAAATGATACACATCCAAATTAAGACAGGCTTTAATAATTTTTTTATTAATTTTGTTTAACTGAGAAGCGATATATTGGATATCTTCCCTTTCTATCGGCGTTATAAAACTCTTATTTAACTGTTTCAAAACTAATTTATATGAAAGCTTTCCTTTTTTCCTGTATTTAAGAGCTTTTTCTTTTTGTTCTTCCGTAAGCTGTGTGTGCATAACCTCATCATAAAGCTTGGCTGACTTTAAACAAATTTCCGCACTGTCCTGAAAGAGTTGGAAAAACATCTTATCCTCAGGAGGCATTATATACGACATTAAATTAAATTTTGGCATCTTGGCTTCTCCTTTCCATACACCCACATCATACAAAAAAGTATGTTGTTTTGAAAGTATTTATTTACATTTTGTAAAATTCAAGCCGCATCGCCGCGTTGTGTTAAAATAAATACTATGTATGAGATTAAAAAACAAATTTATCTTGATTTTACCAAGAACCAGAAATCCGCTTTGTGCAACTTTTTGAGAGCTTTGGTTAAAAAATCTCCGGAATTAACTGTCGATAATATCCTCGAAAATTTTTTGGAGGACGAGAAATATTATCTTGAAATCAACGCTTCACGGTTTGAATTTTTAGCTGATATTATAGAGGATGAACAGTTTCTTTCGGATACCAAAAAATTTTTGACAGAATGCAGAAGATATTACGATTACAAAAAAAAGCAGGAGCCTATCATTCAGGCAAATAAAGAATACGAAAAGAAAAAGAGAAAATTTTTGCAGGAAGTAAAAATGAGTAAAGAACCGCCTACGAAAAAGCAGCTTTACTATTACGACAAACTTTGCAAAAAATATAATATTGAGAAAAAAGAGCTATCCTCAAAACTTGAAGCAAGAGATGAAATTGACAGACTTCTTTCTGAGCATCAAGATAGTGTACACATAGAAATTCCGAAGTAGAACAATACTTAAATAGTCGTTGAAAGTGACGGCGCGATAGCGATAAAGTGTCTGACCAAATCAGCATCCCACAATTTTCCTGCACCTTCCTGGAGAATTTCGCAGGCTTTTTCAACGGACATTCCTTTTCTGTAAGGTCTGTCGCTTATCAGGGCGTGGTATGTATCTGCTACTGCAACAATCCTTGCCGAAAGCGGAATTTCTTCCCCTTTCAAGTGCTCCGGATAGCCGCTTCCGTCAATATGTTCATGGTGATATTTTACAATCGGAATAAGATGACTTAGCGCTTCATTCGGTGCCAGCACTTTTTCAGCCCCGATTACAGGGTGCTGTTTCATAATCTCCCATTCATCTTTTTCAAGTTTTCCCGGTTTTCTCAAGACATTTTCCGGTATGCCGATTTTTCCGACATCGTGCAAAAGTCCGCCAAGCGTAATCTTCTGGACTTCCTCTTCCGGAAGATTTATTGCACGCGCCAAAGCTTCTGAGTATCTGGAAACGCTTGTGGAATGGCCTTTTGTATATGGGTCTTTAGCATCAATTGCTCCGGCAAGCGATGTTACCATTTCTATCAGGTGGTTATGAGATAAAAATTCTTCGTTGTTAAACTTGTGTACAAGTTCATCTTCAAAACTAATACCAAGCTGTGCATGCCGTTTTGCAATAACTTCAGCAAACGAATTAAGCGCCGCATCATCCCAGAAATTAAAATCTGATGAACTTACTATAGCGGACATCCCTTCTTTATAGCCTCTGGCTCTTGAGATATACATTGCCTGCTCGGCAAGAATAAGCAGTTTTTCCTGATCTTTTGTGTTTTCAGGGTATGTTGAAATTCCCACAGAAACTTTCACCGGCCCGACATCATCCACAAAGCAGCACGACAGGCAGTATGTAATATATTCCGCAAGATATTTGGCATCATTTGTATTTGTATTTGGCAGAATTACGGCAATTTCATCTCCGCCGTATCTTCCTGCCTTATCGTTTGAGCGGATATTTTGTTTTATTTTTTCCGCAAGAAGTTTTATTACTTCGTCCCCTTTTGCGTGTCCCAGTTCCCTGTTTATTTTTGATATGTTGTTTATATCAAACATGACAATTGATAACGGTGTATCCGTGTCGTCACTTTTGATAATTTCATTTGCAAGAACTTCCTGGAACCCTCTGTGGCTATATAGGGTTGTGAGAGTATCTGTGTTTGCATATTTGTTGGTTTTTTCCTGCAAATCTATATTCTGCATAAACATTGCCGCAAAATTTGCAATAAATGACAATATTCCGATGTTGTAATCTTCGCTTTCTTTGCCAAGTATCATTACACCGACCCTTTGCCCTAAGGACACCAGCGGAAGAAGTATTGTCGGTGCATTTTTCATATAAGGAATATTTAAGAATTTATTGTCCTTCTGCATAACGGCAGACATATTTGTAAAGCACTCGATTACCGGATTGTCGCTTTCCGATAGGAATATTTTGGATGAATATGTGCTGCCCATTGCATTTGTAAGCTTTAGATTTATACATTTGGATTTTTCGTGGTATGTCCCGAAAGCCGTGAAATAACAGTGTAATTTATCCGTAAAAATATTATGAACTGCTGAAAATAAATCATTTAACGTTTTTTTGTTTTGCAGTGCCATGCTCAAATCTTTAACAAGCTCTGTATAGTCAATTGCTTTTCTTACCGATGTCAAAGAGTTATTTAAGTAACCGCCGTACATTTTGTTAGATGACTTAACAGTACTGATATGGTTAAGTCTTGCAACAATTTCCCTGTTCTTTGAAAGCGGGTTTTCAACAGGCGCCGCATTTTTGGCAGGTTCATTTATTTTCTTTTCTGTAATATTTTTCTTTGTGCTTTTTTTACTCTCAGTTTTAGGCGGGGTATTTTTTGCAACAGGATTAGTAACCGTATTAGCCCGACGGTTCTTTTTCGGCTTCTCCACCGCAGTTTGTAAATTATCTATATCTAAACTATTTTCCAAATTTCTACCTGCCTGACACTGAATTAAAACTTGTGAAAAATTTTAGTTGTTAATTATTACAGGAAATTTAACATTCCTTAAAATATTTTACTCTGTCACCAACTTTTTACAATCCGCCATTTAGATGGCAAAGTTAATTGAGAATCCTTTTTAAC
The DNA here is from genome assembly GCA_944324365.1 of Candidatus Gastranaerophilales bacterium. Lineage (GTDB taxonomy): Bacteria > Cyanobacteriota > Vampirovibrionia > Gastranaerophilales > Gastranaerophilaceae > UBA1221. The sequence continues at coordinate 117,379 of CALUWA010000003.1, read as the reverse complement.
TTCATACTACATTAGTAGTATAAACTATTTTTCTACTTTTTTTAACCCTAAAATTCGATTTTTTTACATTAATTAATCTTGAAAAAACTAAAAATATATATTAAACTGGATATATGTTTAGATGTAAGATTTGTAAAAAGATTTACCCGCAGAGGGTTTTATATTGCGATTGCGGAAATGACACCTTTGAACAGATTTCGCAATCTATACCGCCGAAAAGAACTAAAAAGAACCCAAAAGAGATTTTATCCTGGGTAATATTTTCTCTGTGTTTAGTTGCTTCTGTTCTTGTTTGGTTTATATAATCCGGTCATGACGCTGAAATAACGTTTTGTAACAAATTTGTTAATTCTTTAAAGTTTTTGGGCATATTATCCGTAAGTGAACACGTGAAGTTTTTTAAGGAGATAATTTATGAGATATGAAGAATTAATTACCGAAAACAAAAAAGAAGCTAATTACGAAAATTTGCAGAACGAATTGAGCGCAGTTGAAGCGTTTATTAATAAGTGCCTTAAGTTTGTATGCGAAACTTCAAGCACAAAGGCCGAACGTGATTATAATGTAACATCACTTTAATTAAGCGTCAGATAAAGAATTTTCCATGCTATTATGTTTTTGGCATGGAAAATTTTTTATTAAGTATCAGAAAATTTATCTTGTCTAAAATTTTGGGACGGAAGTATTACCGAACAGGGAAATGTAATGCTTGCGGCAAATGCTGCACAAAAATTTACGTCAAACATTTTAAACACGTTATTCAGGATGAGGAAGAATTTAAAAAGCTTCAATATCTTCACAGATTTTATACATATTTGAAAGTTATAGATAAGGATGAAACGGGGCTTGTCTTTGAATGCCAAAATCTTGACCCTGTCACACACAAATGCAAAATTCACAAAACCAGACCCGGAATTTGCAGAAGATATCCGCAGGAAGAGCTGTTTTCTATGGGAGGAGCATTGTCCGATGACTGCGGCTACAAGATGCTTCCTATAGTTCCTTTTGCTGATGTTTTAAAAAAGACTGCAAAAAAGAAAAAATTTCTAATTCTTTTGGTTCTATTTCTTTTAGGGGGAATTGTCCGGGCTGAAAACGGATTTTCGGACAAGTTTATTGAAAAATTCCGAGATTGCTCTATATATGCGGAAACAAATGACTTAAATAACCAGGGAACAGTGTTCCATGACTTAAAATTTATATTCAAAGATTATGACGGCAGATGTAATTATACACAGATTATTACAACGTCGTACGGTTCCCTGAAAGTTAACTGCAGATTTGATGATACGCAGGTTTTTGAATTGTATAATACAATGCGGGCTTTTAACAGAAAATATGTTTATGATGCCACAGCAGAAAAGCTTTGGAACAGTTACGTAAATAATCCTTCCGTATGTACAATGACTACAATTCCGGTTGTACAAGAGTATTCACCTATTCCAAAACGCTATTTACCAAATTAACCGCCAATTTGTAACGTTTTGTAAATATTAAAAACATTAGGCGCAAATATTTATATTCAGCGCTATTAATAATGATGAAAACAATGACATTTACCTAAACACAATCACATATAACCATAACAATACTATAACATAACCAAAATAACCAACCTTGACCTCTTGATAATACAAAACAGAGGTCTTTTTTTTGGGGATAAACTAGCAAAAAATATTTTTACCGGTTTTTTATAGCCTACAGGAGAAAATTATGCAGATAAATTTTACAGGAATTAAAAACGTAAGTTCATTAAACGTGACATCCCCCGATAATAGGATGGAAGCAGTTGTTTTAAATGCTCAGCTTACAGACGATTATGAAGGAAAGGATTTAAGTGCATTTAAAGATACTTTGCGCAAAACCGGCGGAGATGAAAATTACAATAACCCTCTTAACAGTAATTTTATAAATATTGTCGGACAGAGAGTTATTACGGATCATGGAATTGTCACAAACATTATACTTAACAATAAACCGCTGCCTCCCCAGCGTAATACAGTATCTTTGTATACTTTTTTAGCTAAGTTAACCCGTGCAATTAATACAAAACCAAATGAAAAATTTGAGGTAAACAGTGATTATTTAACAAGTGACGATTTTAATGAAGGAGTTATTCTCGGTTATAATCTTAATAGATTATGCGGAGATGCTTTTAACGAGGTAGCACGCTCTATAGTCTATCCTCCGCAGGTTAAACACGGCGCAACATCCATAAACCAAATTGTACAGGATATAATGCTGGATTATCTTGCATAAAATGACTATTTTACACTTTAAAATTTTTTTAAAATCTCCTCTGTTTAGAGGAGTATTTTTTATGAATTATCGTTTAATTTAAAACTATAATTATTTTTTGTACATTGATATGACAAACATAGCAGGCATGCCCGCTTAACAGTGTATTAATAAATGTTACTAAAAATTAAGAATTGTTAAAAACCGCAAAAGCATGAATTAATCATGGTTTTGAGGGAAGGATAAAGCCTGAATAAGTGTAAAAAATAAAATAGTTGTGCATATCGAAGAGATACGCTAAAATTGATATATGCTCAAAAGATTTGAGCGCTTTCTTGTAAGGGTAAGATTATTTATGCAATATACTATCGAAAAGAATCTTTTACAAATACAGGAAGAAATCGCACCTTATAAACCAAATATTATTGCAGTTACGAAATATTTTGACGAGACAGCTATGATTGCTGCTTACGAGGCAGGGTTGAGAAATTTTGGGGAGTCACGAGTCGTTGAGGCTCTTGAAAAAATTAACAATTTGCCGCAAGAAGTGAGAGCTAATTCAAAATTTCACTTTATCGGACATTTGCAAAGCAACAAAGCAAAGCGTGCTGTCGAAGGTTTTGATGTAATTCATTCAGTCGATTCTTTTAAAATTGCTTCAAAGATTTCCTGCGAAGCAGGGGAATTAGGGAAAGTTCAGAATATTTTATTGCAGTTAAACAATGCCGGAGAGGTTCAAAAGTCCGGATTTTCCAAAAGTGAATTATTTGAAGCTTTTGGCGAAATTCAGAAACTTCCGAATATCAAAGTTTTGGGATTAATGAATATGACTCCTCTCGGGGCTCCGGAAGAAGAGATTAGACGTCTTTTTAAAGATGTTGCGGATACCAAAAAGGAATTGGAAACAATGTTTAATTGCAGACTTAACGAATTATCAATGGGAATGAGTCAAGATTACGTGATTGCAGCTCAAGAGGGAGCGACAATGCTCAGAATAGGCAGAAAATTGTTTAGTTAGTGGAAATTAGTAATAAATTAATAAAAGGACGGAGGAAAAACGGTGGCAGCAGTTACAGACAAAATCAAATCAGTTGTAGATTTTTTGGTAAAGGGTTTTGAACCAAAAGAAACTATATTTGATGAAATGGGTGAAGAAATTATTGATGATGAATATGAAACAGAAGACAATTTAGCATTGGATCCTGCTTATACTTATCAACCAAGACAAGAAAAAAATAATGACTTAAAGGTAGTTACACACCCTAATTACAGAGGTTATGAAGTTATTGTTATGGAACCTCGTTCATTTGATGATGCTGCTCAAATCGTTCAACACCTTAAAGATAGAAAAACTATTGTTCTTAATCTTCACTTGTTAGATAAAGAACAATCTCAAAGAACAATTGATTTTGTATGCGGAGCTGCTCATGCATTAAACGGCAAACCGCAAAAAGTCGGAGATTTGGTATTTGTATTTACACCAAGCAATGTAACTTTGTCTGTAGATATGAACCAAACTCAAAATAAATTTAGTGATTCATTGTGGAGAGCACCTCTTCAATAGTCACATAATGGGTAAGAAGAGAGGATAGTTATTTTTGAATAAAGCCGTGCGTTTTATACGCCGGCTTTTTTTTGCATAAGGAAACCAAGATTACCCGGCATATTCCAAATTTTTATATAAAACACTTTTCAACACGGCAGATGCATACTCATTATGCTTGCCGTAAAAAATATGGGTTGCATGAGGAACAATCACTATACGATTTTTTTCAGGTTCTTGACAATAAGAATTAATCTTTTTTACAAACCCTTCCGCATCACCACCAGTCATACTGTCATTTGAACCGATTAAAAAAGTACCGTTAATTTTGATGGCGCCTAATGAATCCGTTTCTCCGTCATTACTGATTACGGGACAATTTCTAAGGTTATCCGCATGATAAAAATCAAGAAGAGTTTTTGCACTCATCGGCGAAAAATTCAAAAATATAAACGGAAGAATATCATCTCCGCGGCCTTCTTTTACAAACCGTTCCGCAGTTTCAAGATACATATCTTTGTCCTTCAACGTATCCCAAAAGTGGGTTAAATCAACCGGCGAAGATATGATGAAGCTGTCAACAAAATCATCTTTTGTGCTCGCAAGATAATTAATAACTTTGTTTGAACCGATACAATGTCCGCCAAGAATTATACGTTTAAACCCCGCTTCTTTCGCAAATTTTACATAAGCCTCGACATCTTCATACGCTTTGCTGAAATCGGTGTTTACAACTCCCGTATTAATCAGTTTTCTTTTTTTGCTGTCAAAATAGCCCATGTAAGAAAAAGCATCCATTGCCTGCGCGCAAATAAATGAGATATTGTTTTTATAAAGCAGTTCTCCGGTTGCCGCAAAAAACTCGTTTTGAAAAATATTGCTGCACAATCCGTTCATCAAAATAACAACGGTATCCTGATTTTCAGAATTCCACATAACACCTTTTAATACAAGTCCTCCGGAAGTTTCAACGTTTATAATTTTCATAAAACATATACCTCTTTAATATTTAACTATACATACCATAACTTTGCAAGAAAATCAGAAACATTTATAAACCAAATCCTGATTGTTCAACTCCACAAATTCTTTATAAACATATGGAATATCTATGGTTATTTCACCATTATTTTCATCCGGTACTAAATTATAATCATTTATAAAACTTTCATCCAAAGTAATTTTATATTTTCCGGGAGAAATACCGGAAAAATAATAATTTCCCTGCGAATCCACCGTTGAATAAGAAATTTCATGACCTTCCATATCGAAAAGAGAAACAATAAAATCGGATATTACCATATTTCTGTTAAAATCATCTGCTATTTTCAATTTACCTGAAATATTTCCGACAGAACTCACAAGAGGAAATTCCACTCTGGTAATCTTCAAGGGATCTACATAGATATGCTGCGTCATTTTTCTAGCTGGTGAAAGATTTGCGTGCAGATTATCTCCGTCAAGTTTTACATCATAGTACCCTTTTTCAACACTTTGAAGCGGGCAAAATCCGCTGCGTTTTGTTTTTACAGAGTGGCTTTTCCAGCCAACCTGAAACGGAACATTCGGAACCTTTATATCATCCTTATCAAAAATTTTATTATTATTCTTATCTATATAAGCAACTATCTCAACAAATCCCTCGTTTGGAGAACTAGTCCCTATAGATTGAAGCCCGCTGCCTGAAAATGCAAAAGTATCATTCATTGTAAAATTAATTGAATGCCTTGAATTTGCCGGAATATACATATTGTTAAAAACATATCCCATTGCCGTATTATATTGATAATTCAGGCTGATTATCATGCCTGTTTTTGTTCTGTAGCCTATTGCTACGCTATATGTACAACCGCCGTCAAGTCCTTGATATTTATATCCAATTCCAAGCCCCAAAATTATTCTTTTAAATTCCGGAAATCTGTAATTAACTTTTATCATATTATAATCGTTTCTTGCACCGCCTGATTCATAATTTACTGTATCATGCCCGAGAGTCAGCACGCCCTTATTCTTCGGTAATCTGTAGTTAGCGTTCAGATATGTAGTATCGTAATTACTCTTAAACCCGCTGGAATATGAATTATAACCGGATGCGTATTCCGTGTTATAAGCATTTCCCATATGCCCGGCCTCCAAAGTTAAATTTTGGTTTATACTCTTGTTAACATTCAAATTGTAGTAATAGTTAAGATTATGCCCGATACTGTTTTCTCCGTATCTGAGATTTCCGTTTAGGCGGACTTTTGCAAAATTAAATATTTTCGCTCCCGCATTTATATAGGCTTCATCGAATGTAGTTGTACCGCCTAGATACCTTTTGTCCAAATTTGAAAGATATCTGGTATAACGTACATTAGCGCTTAAGTTGTCACGGGCATAGTTTGCTCCTATTTCGGCCCCGAGCCTGTCACAAATAAAACCGGAATCCGAACCGGCAACATAATAATTTGGCGATTGCTGATACAGGCGAAACTTAAGTGTTGTATTTTTATAATCCAATATATTTTCCAATGACAAGGAATATCCGGGCTTGTATTTCCCGGAATCATAGTTAAAATCTTTCATCACCGAAACTCCGGCAAGAGCATTCAATTTATAAAATTCATTCTTAAATAAGCTCAAAGTATTTATAACACTGGCTCCTTCCATTGTATTAGGATTTCTGTAAACCCCTGACGACAAAATCGAATAATCGTTATATAAATTCGTTAAGAACAATGCATCATTATTTTTCTGAATAATTTTATCGTAGATTACTTTTGTATCAAGTTTTATATTATCATCAATTCCATATTGCCTGTTAAACCCGGTGACGAGTTTTTTTGATGTCATCTGATAAATATAGCCGTTTGAACTGAACAGCCGGTTATTAAAACCGGATATTCCCGCAAAAATACGATGTCTGGAATCTCCTTTTTTTAAGATATTATCTTTAAACATATTATCCTTTTGCGCGTATTCATCGTAATCCGACAACTGTGCGCCGATTAACATAGTACCAATGGAATTGTAATTATCTCTAAATCCTGAGACCTGCCCGAGTTCGTAGTATTTATCTCGCCATTTGTTCCTGTAGGTAAAACTTAACCCGCCAAATGAAAAAAATTGTTGAGTATAATTATTTGTATTAAAGTTTAGGGCATAATCTCCATCATACAATTTACCTTTTAAGCTCATTCTTGTATTATTGTTGAACATTACATTATTTTGCGTCGCATTTAAATAAACCTGTTTTGTAGAATCGTTCATCATTGAATTGTTGACTTCAAACGTATCAAATGATAATTTGCCTTTCTCCTTCGGCTGTAAAATTTCTTTTTCCGGAGCTTCATCTTCCTGTGAATTTTCAACATTCTTTACTATATATTTATTTACAACCGATACCCCTAAAGAACTCTCATCAATATCAAAATCAGAATTAAAAATAAAAAAAGCAGTCTGTTTATCAATATAAAATTCATCCGGCTCAATAATTCCGTTTTTTTGAAAAAACACAGAGGCCTGCTGTTTGTTATCATCTACAAATGTACCGGCTCTATTTATACGAACTTTTTTCTCCTCAAAGTTACAAAATATAATTTCTTTCTGAGAGTGGTTCATTGAAATGGGAATATTAAAAATTTTTGCAATTTGTTTTACCGGCAGAAAAATATTGTTTGAAGAATCCATATAAACTTCCAAATCATAAGACTCAGCTTCATTTACGGTCATAGAAGTCACAGTTGTAGATGCGGTTTGCGAAAAAGCGCAGCAAGCTCCTCCCAGAATTAAAAACATCAGCAGTATAAAAATTTTCATTAAGGTTTCCTGTATATATTCAGTGTAATTACAGATTCGTAAACTCCGGCAGAATCCTCTCCGATTGAATAAGTATTAACAAGCGGTGTACTGCTGATAAACTGGGAAATATTCATATCCTGGTGCCCTTTGCTCAAAACTTTGCAGCAAAGAGTTCCGTTATAAGTTTGAGGTGTTATATCATACGGGGAATTATTAATAACAGGATAAGCAATAACATTGGGATTACTAACCGGACTGCCCGATAATATATCCAAAACGGCTCCTGCTTCAGGTAAATTATCCTTATTACCCAGCATCAGATATAATTTACCGTTGTTCATAACATATGCACTCTTCACCCCGCCAAGGGTATCAATAGAGCTTGAAATAACAAAGTCATATGTGCTGTCATCCCCGTTGGTTTTAACGTTAAACACGGCTTCTAAACCTGATTGAAAACCGTTTTCCGGATTTATTACACTATTGTTTTTTGAGTTTGGAACTGCCTGAACAACAGCCGCAGAAGGCACTATGGTTGTAAGCACGCTCTCCATTACCGCCGCACCGGAACAAGCCGGTGCGGTAAGTAATATCGAAAGAAGAATAATAATGTTATCTTTCATCCGAAAATATCCTATGTTGTAGTATCTGTCAAAGTGACGTATGCCTCATAAGTTCCGGCATTATCATCAAACGAGTATGTAGTTGAATCTACTGCCGCGGATATTGTTGTTGTGGCAGTTGTAACTCCCGGATTTACCGTAAATTCGTACTGGTTTTTGCCGTCATTGTATTGCGGTTCTACAGTAGTGGCTCCCGCAATATTAACACCGGTTACAGGATAAGCTATAGCATTCGGGTTGTTTGCAGGAACAGCCGAGCCGGTTTTAATATCCGCAAGTGCGGCTGTTGTAGGTTTTTTCGCTGTATTAGTCAAAATCACATATACAACTCCTGCTTTTTTAAAGAATGCTTTGTCATAACCGGCTTCCGTATCGGCTTTTGCAGTCAGGTATAAATCTACCTTATCATTTGCCTGGATTGTAAAAACAGATAAAAAGCCGCTGTCAAGATTACCGGTTGCAGGGTCAATTGTTTTTGTCTGAATATCAGTTTCGGCCTTAATATCAACAAATGCCGGCAGTGTTGCTCTTAAAATCTGGGTGTCAAAAGTTTCTGCCTGCACACACATACATGTTGCCGCAAATACCAAAAGTGAAGCTAAAAGTTTTGTTTTTTTCATGTTCTCTCCTTAAATTGAATTACTAACATTAAATTGGGTTTCTCTTATAAGATTTTTATTTTCCCCTTTTTCGTTTTTATAAGTTAAAATAACTTTCAAGATATAATCGCCGTCTTTTAAATCGTCAGGAATAAGCCCCTGCTCCTCAAAGACACCATTTGCTCTTATTGTGTTGCTGTTTAAGTTAAACTCTTTTATAAGATTTTTATCTTTAATAATCTGAGCTTTGCCGTGATAGCGGACTTTACTGTTTCCGCCGGCGCTTAGCTCCATTTTATACACAAGGTTCCGGTTATTTTTTTGCACCTGCAGGTCATCAAAATAACCTACCTTCACAAACTTTCCTTTATCAACATATATCGGTATACCAAGCCGTGTTTTTACAATGAGTTTGGTATTAACATTTTTATTTTTATTCGGCAGAATAATCTCTTTTGCCGCAACGTCTTCTATAAACATAACCATTCTGGATTCACCGTCAGGCAGGCTTTTTATATCGGTAAACGTCACCCTTACAAGCTGCGGAACCCCGTTTTTTAATGTAAATTCGTTAGGAACGAAGCGCGCATGCGGAATAAGGTTGTCATTATTTGCACAAACCGGTACGGCACTCATTTTTCCCTCATCGGTTATCGTAAAATATTCGGGATATAATTTAAATCTTATAGTTTCATTTTTATCGGCCTGAACAAAAAATGATGTCGTAAGATAATTCCCTTTGCTTTTATTTGCATTGAGCTCTATTAATGTAGGCATTACCTTTACAGCCGCAAAGCCGTAATTGGTGTTTACAATAATTGTCAAAATAAGCACAAATAATTTCAATAAATTTTTCATATTATTCCCTCTCTATTACATAAGTCAGCGGATACTGTCTTATACCTTCTTTTATATACTTGTCTGTTTCCGAATTTTTAAATGAATATTCAAGAGTAAGATTTGTAGGAATACTATTACCCAGTTCCGTACCGCGAATAGTTGAGGTTCCCTGCGCAAGCAGATAATGTTGATTTGGCAAAAGTCTTACTATATTTTGTTCATAGTTACTTATGTTTCCGGAAACATTTTTCACAAGAAGTGAGTATTCTCCCTCAAGTTCCTTTATATTTGATGTATCAAGCCAAAGTTTCCAATTCGTGTTAGAAGTTAAATCCAGCCTTACATCGTTCTTGTTTTTTACTGAAATTTGTTTATTGAAAACATCTTCTTCACTAAGTATGATATAAGGATCTCCGCTGAAAGAACTTACAGCCTGTTTTTCGTCAACAACAAAAGTCAATAAAAACTCGCACTCATAATCTAAAGTAATTCCTGTTCTGTTTATAAACTTTAACGGAACAGAATATGTTCCTGCAGGAAGTTCCCCGATATTTTCCAAACGCAGACTCACATTTTTCTGTGCCGTTCTCGTAAAATCAATCATATCGACATAAAACATTTGGCTTCCTGTATTGCTTATCTGAAAAGACTGCCCGTCACAGATTAAATACAAATTATTGACCGGAATTTTTACCAAAGGATTATCATTATTAGTTATATATTGGTCTAATGAACTTACAAAAAGCCTTGCAAACCCGACTTGCAGGTAAGTTAGTCCGACATTTGCAGTTATAGAGGTATTTGTTATAACGGGAACACCCGTAAGCTCCGCACGAAAATATGTATTTGCCAGGGCTGACGGGCTTATAATAACCAATAATATTAGTATGATAAACTTAATTATTATTTTCATTCTGATTTAAATCCTCAAGCATAAATATTTAAAAATCTTTTTTTAAATAAAAAAATAACCTGTAGTTGAATACTATCGGATAATAAATTTCCTGCCTTATCGGAGAATTTTAAATTTATTTATCAGTTATAAAGTTTTAATGAAGAAAGAGTTATGAGAAAATTTATTTTAGTAATTATTATATGTTTTACAACAGGAACAACAGCATTTGCGGAAAAATATTCCTCACAAACCCTGCAGACAGTTGTCCCTGAAGTTCTGCATATAGAAAAAATTATTGTCGAAAATGTTGAATACGATAAAGACGCCGAACTGCATAACGTTGTAATAAAACAAACCGAACAGGTAAATGAAAAATGTTACAGGCTAAGCCTAAGTCCGTTTACAGTAAGAATAACAACAAATTTATCCGAACCGATACAAGTCAGTGCAAAATTTGAAAGCTGCTGCAGTACATGCGGCAGATACCCGCTGAATAATGAAGATTTATCGGTCAGCCCCGCAGCTTATACAATTAACAATCCGCACGACAAAATTGAAACAGACTTTTTTGTCCCGCAGGTACTTGCACATGATACCACTGTATGTACTTCATATAGAGCTAGGTTAGTAATTACACTGGGACGGGTTTAAAATGCTGAAAAAACTATTTACATTATTTGTTATATTTGCAATAAGTTCGCCTATGACAATGGCAAGAGTAGGCCAGCCGTCATTCGTTTTTGCAATAGATGAAAATCCGGCGGCATCTACATCAGACAGTAATAAAAGCGGCGGATTATCCGGGGGCGCGGTCACCGCAATAACTCTTGGTTCTATCGGAGGAGCAGCATTGCTCGGACTAGGCGGCTGGTTATACAAAAGAAAACTTGAACAAAATCTGGCGGCAGGCTGCATAAGAGGGGCTTCAAACCCGCTTGTGCCATTTTGTATAGATGAAAATCCTAATTCTGAATTTTATGCAAGAATTAACAATAATTACCCGTATTTAAAAAAAGCATTAAGTTTAAACGAAATTCACTACTGTCCGCATTCAAAATATATTCTTATTTATGATACCAAAATTGAAAAAGGAACATTTGATTCAATAAAATTTGAGATTCCGAATGGCACAAAATCAATCAAAGTGACACATGTAACAGATCCTTTTGAGCAAAAAGAAATGACCGTAGAAATGTATCTGCTTAAACAATCAAATATGAAAGAACACCCCGATATAGAAGTTATGAAAAGTATTAAAAACGAAATTACAGATTCTCCGGGAATTATAATGAAAACAATCCCGATTGATTCACATACGTATAATTCTGCAATTTATGTTATATCAAATTATTCGGGACAAAGAATCTACGGTATTGTATTTGAATTTATTTTCTAAGTTATTAATATTTCTTTACCTATTTTCAAGAAGATATATTTTTAAATGGCAGGAACGACGAGGCTTGTCTTGGATTTGCTCCACGCTCACAGAGTTTCGCCTAAAAAAGCTTTGCTTTTGCCGGCTCAATCTGTTCGCTATCCGGATTTGTTCACTACGTTCACTCCATTCGTCCGCAAATCCGCCGAACTCGCAAAATGCATTTCTCGCCAATGGCATTCGGCCATTAAAAAAAGAACCCTTTATAGGTTCTTTTTTAATGGCGGGGTTGACGTTGCAAGGTTCGAACTTTTTAAGAAATATTATGAACACTTAAAATCAAAACATACGCAAAAAGTATGTTTATTCATTAGGACTTTAGAATAAATACCGTTTTTCTAAGCAGAATATCTATATTTACCAATAGTTATCATAAGCCATATTATTGATACCAAGATTAAAATAGCAATAAATAGTATTCCTATAACTAAACAAATGGTTCTTATTAATTCTATTAGTTTAATTGGGACTTGCCCAACTCCAAAATGAAATATAAGTTTATTACGCACAAAAAAGGTTGTAATAATAAGTCCAACAATAAAAATCACCTTACTATATGTAATAGAAAGAGATGATATTAAATTATTCAACAAAATATACGAAAATAATACTAATAAAGCTACTATCAATATGTAACAAGTTGATACAATAAGTCCATTGGAATTTAATTTTATTTCCATTTTTTCTGCTTTTTCTACTGATAAAGTTTTAATTTTATCAATATCTATATTCAAATCTTTAAAAATTTGTATATGTTTACCTTCAGAATATGTTAAAGCTATTAATAAATGTAGTTCTGTAACAGGTTGTCCGAATTTTTTTGCTTCTGCCCAAGCATTCTGAAAAAGTTCTTTTGCTTCTGAATTGAATGCAATTTCAACCCCAACAACATCAGAACCTTTTTCTACAGTTTTCATAATATTATCTAGATTACAGCCCAAACTATTTAATATTTCTAAAGCTCGAGATTTCTCAGTAGATAAACCTAATAAGATATGCTCTGTACCCACAAAGTTATTATTTAGTATTCTCGCTTCTTTTTCAGCAGCCATGATTATCTTTAGTGCTGTTTCTGTAAATTTTTCAAACATTTCTACTTCCTAGTAAAAAAGCCCGACTAACGGGCTTCTTTTAATGGCGGGAACGACGAGGCCGTCTTGACCTGCTCGCATTAAACGGGTCTACGGTTGTCTGCTTATATGGCCAAAGCCATAAGCAGACAAGCCTTCGCCCTCTGCTCGCAGGTCGCTCGAACTTTAAAAGTTCTCACCTCGAACCCTTCGCAAAATTAAATAACCACTGGTAATACCGGTGGTTATTTAATTCGGGAACGACGAGGCTCGAACTCGCGACCTCATGCGTGACAGGCATGCGCTCTAACCAAACTGAGCTACGCTCCCATAAATTCTTTTGTCAACTGCCGAAGACCTTTCGACAATTTTTATTATAAAATGCTGAATTTTTTTTTGCAATACCCTGATTTAAAATTTTTACTAAAAACAAAAGACCCCGTGAATTTCACGGAGTCCTTTAAATAAGTTTATCAAATTAGTCTGAATAAAGCGGAGCTAATTTTTTCGATTGTTGAGGGATAACCCCTTCTTCTAACGATTGATATACCCTATAGTCAATTACAGGGAAGCAGTTATCAATACTTTCAATTTCTTTTAACTTAGCATCATCAATATTGCCGCTTTCAATCATATCGCAGATTGTTTCAAATCTGTCAACATGTTCTCTGAATCTGTCAGTTGCGTAATCTTTTGCCTGCCAAGTCGTAATCAAAAACGGCCAATCCGAACTTTGAAGCAACAAGTTCTCTCTTGCCATCTGGTTCAACGCTCTGTGAAGAAGCTTATCTTCCGGAATTTCAGGATATCTGTCAACAATCCGGTTTATACGTTTTTCACAAGAGTGGATAATAGGCCACATCCATTCCGTTAAGTGGTTTTGCCATACATAGAAGTGTCCGCCCTGTCCCCAAGAACTTTCAGGAATTTGAATAGCTTCTGTCGGAGGATGAGCATGAATATATTCCCCTGCTGTCATTCTTTCAACTTCCGGAAGATATGTATGGAATTTTTTAACAACCTGTTTGATAAATTCCACACCTTCAAACCACCAGTGTCCAAACAATTCAGTATCAAATGATACCATTACAAGCCCTTCTTTGCCGTTGTGAGCCTTTTTGTAATCATTCAATAAATGATAAATCAGTGTTGTATAGTGGTCGGAATTTTCATTTACTTTATTCAAAGCTAATACCGGATCGTAAAGCATCTTATCGCCTAAATCAGTCTTAGGAGAAGTTATTCTCCAATAGTGCATACCGGAATTAGCATCTTTTCTGTGGAACTCACGGAAGCAGCCGTCACCCGGATATCCGTCAGCCGCAGACCAAACCTGATAACCAGCTCTGTCATTTCTGCCCATTACTGCGACCTGTGCATCAGGAAGCCAGTATGCAGAATAAGTATCATAACCTGTAGCCGGTCTTTCAGGAAGCGGAATGTACTCAATATTTCCGTAAACCCCAATTACACGTCTGTTTCCAATTGAATTGCCGCCCTCAATAACGTGTGATTCCGTAAAGAAATATTCAATACCGTTATTTTGAAGAGTAACTTCAATTGCCGGACGCCAATGTTTTTGGCCATCTTTGCCAACATATTCGTAACCTTGTCTGTAAGCACATTCAGGAAGCCAGCAGCCGGTTGCTTTTTTACCGAAAAGTCTTTTTGTAGTATCAGAACCAACTTTAAATTGTGCATTCAGGTTGCTGTCAGTCGCCAATAATGGAGAAAAGCCATGAGTTGCACCTGATGTTGTAATCTCAATACAACCCAAATCTTGGTATTTTTTAAACGCACTTATCAAATCCATACCGTATTTATTTACGAATGAATCCTTGATATAATTAAACCAGTCAAAATAATATTTTGCTAAATATTTTAAGTGTTGAGAATGAGGAACATTTGGATCAGGATATCTTTCCAAATCCTTTGAAACTTTTGCTATTCTTGAATCCAAATATTTGACGAACCCATGTTTCAGGTGTTCATCATTTAATTGTTCCGCAAGGATAGGTGTAATACCTACCGTCAATTTTGCCTTAATACCTTCATCATAAAGCTCGGAAATCGCATTCAACAAAGGAACATAAGTTTCCGCCATACATTCATAAAGGTTTTCTTCCCCGAAAGGCCACATACCGGCTTTTCTATAATAAGGAAGATGGCTGTGTAACATAAATACAAATTGACCTACTGACATTAATGCCTCCATATCTCTCTTTTTACTTAAATTATTTATCTTATAATAACCAAGCTTCTACATGAAAATATATAACACAAAAGGATAAAAAATATAATCCTGTAGAACTAATTCTGGTGAATAAATTTACAAAAGTTAAAATATAAAAAATATATAACAAATAAATATACGAAAGAGAATACAGAGCTTGCTACCACGGATAATCATCCGGAATTTCCCAGCCGTTAAGCTGGATTAACTTTGTACAGTAAGCACAGTTTGTGCAGCCTTTTCTGCAGCCCCAAGTACCATCGGTAAATAAAGATTCTCTTCGTCCGTCCCAGTTGAGTATATACGGATCTAAAAAGTCCATACTCTGTTTATAGGTAGAGCCAAAACTTACTCTTTTTGAGAAATTAAACCCAAATTTATTTCGGGGATTTATATCTCCAAATACTCCATTAACAAAGTAAACAACATCCTGACCGTTATTATCTATTGAAAACCAGTATAGACTGCCGTCAGGAATTGTTACACAAACACCTATTTGACCGGTAGTTTTACCATTACATTGTTTTACATCATAATGTTTCATATATGGAAATATATATTTTTCCAGCCAATCCAGCATCTCGTTATAACTATAATTTTTATCCGATATAATCCAATCAGCAGTATCGCCATTTTCTGCATAAGACATTCTATATGCCTGGTTGATTTTTGAATAGAAAGAAATAAGCCGCGTTTCTACAACTTTTTTCTGGTAGTTAGCGATTAATGTCGGAAGCGTCATTGCAGCAACTATGCCGATTATACCCAAAGTTATAAGCACCTCCGCAAGCGTAAACGCAGCTTTCTTTTTGTCATTCTGAGGATGGAATCCGAAGAATCTCTTTTTCCCGTCATTGCGAGGAGCTTGCGACGAAGCAATCCATAGATCGCGCAACAAGTGCGCGATGACATATTTTGACGCATTCCACCAGCCATATGTCATCGCGGAAAACCAAAGGTTTGTCCGCGATCTCTTTTCCTGGATTGCTTCGCTTTTTATCGGATTATTCGGGTTGTCGCCGGAGTAACGTCCGGCTCCAACTTGCGGGCTGGGGCACTTCGTGCCACGGCGCCCTACCGAAAATCCGACCTCGCAATGACGATTGGTAATACAAAAACGTGTTATAATGTTGTGCCTCAGGCACTTCTTCGGTGCTGCGTACCTCTGAATGACTGCTTTATAAAACCTTCTGATTAAACCCTGTAAAACACCGGAACCGCCGCAATGGCAAATAGGCGTAAACCCTTGTCCCGACTTAGATGTAAATACCCCCCTCCCGGTATTTCCGCGCTATACTTAACTTTTGCATACTTCTATCCTCCATTTTCTATCAGTATAAACTATTTTCAATCATTTTTCAAGTCCCTCAGGCACTTTACAATCTTGCCCCAAAAGTATCAAAGAGATATAATGACAGAATGCAGAAGAAAAAAGTTATAGCCTATTTACATACGCATTGGGACAGAGAATGGTACAGAGAGTTTGAAGTTTTCCGGCTCAGGCTCATAAGAGTTTTTGACAATGTTCTTGAACTTCTCAAAGAGAACAAAATTCCGGCATTTTACTTTGACGGGCAGGTTTCGGCCATGTTGGATTACTTAGAGATAAAACCTCAAAACGAAGAGTTAATCAGAAAATTTATCGCGGAAAAACGGCTTTTTATAGGCCCGTTTTATACGCTTGTGGATGAATTTTTAACTAATAAGGATTGTTTTGAAAAGAATTTGGAAATTGGGCTTAAAATCTCCAAAAATTTTGGCTGTCAGGATTTTATAGGATATCTGGCGGATACTTTCGGACATAGCAAAAATATTCCGCCCCTGCTTAAAAAATACGGAATTGACAAGTGTATTGTCTGGCGCGGATGCGGAGATATTCCGTCCGAATTCATCTTCAACGGAGTTAACACAATAAATCTCATACGCGGCTATTATATGGATATTTTTTCTGCGAAATTGTCTATTGAAGATAAGGCAAAATGGCTGAAGGGCAACCTTGATAAAATTGCAGAAAAATCAAAAGATGTGCTGCTTCTTCCGATAGGTGCGGATCATCTCGGAGTAGAGCCGGATATCAAAGATCAAATCGAAAAAGTAAATTCACTTTTGGACGATTACGAAATAAAATTATCCACTCCGTTTGAATATTTTGAACTCGTAAAAGACAATTTTAAATTTGAGTGGAACGATGAACTCAGGGACAACAGCAAAACTTTTATCCTGCAAGGAAGTTACTCTGCAAGATTAGATATAAAAAAACTGAATGCAGAGGCCTCATATAAATTAAATCTTGCAGATGAATTTCAAAAAGAATTTGGCGGAAAATACGACAGTTCAATAGAATACGCTTATAAACTCCTTTTAAAGAATCAGGCACATGATGGCATTTGCGGATGTTCCACCGATGATGTCCATATGGAAAACACAATCCGCTACAAAAAAATTATTCAAACTGCGGAAACAATTCTGAAAGAATTGAAAAATATTTATCCTGAAAAATTTGATAAATTATGGGTAAGATACAACAAAAAATATCATGCGACGGCGATTTTTGAAGATACAGATTTGCCTAAAGACGCCCAAATAATATCTAAACACAGAGGCTTTCCTGACGAAATTTTGTATAATACCCAAAGAATACCCGTCACGGAGGATTATACAACAATTTATAAATATATAAGAGAAATCGCCCCGTCTGATGACAAGTTAAAAATTTCGAATACCGAAATATCAAACTCACATATAAAATTAAAAGTATCAAACGGAAAAATAAGAATTAACAGTGAAGTTACGGTAGATTTTGTAAGATACAAGGATTTTGGGGATACATACAACTTCGGAGCAGTTGAAAACGACAACGGAGAAACCGCTGAAATTATTTCATCCGAAATTCTAACGAACGGGAATTTACGTTCAGGCTTAAAAATCAAAACAAGTTTTTTCAATGTTAATGTATTACTTGATAAAAATTCGGATATTCTGCGGTTCAGAATAGATTGGAACAACAGACTAAAAAACAGATTATGGCAGGTAAGATTTAACCTCAAAGAGCCCGTTTACCATACATTATCGGAAGATATGAACACTCTTATTGAGCGAAAATTTAACCCGGATTACAATATAAGAAAACATCTGCCAAAAACCAGAGGGATTGAAGTGTGGACTAACACCGCGCCTATGCAAAGATTTGTCGGCACGAGTAATTTTGGAATTGTAACAAAAGGGTTGACCGAATACGAGGTATATAAAAATTCGCTTTCAATAACCCTGCTCCGTTCAACGGGAATAATTTCAAACCCGAAAAACCCTTCACGTTCAACTCCTGCCGGACCTCCGATTCCGGTAAACGCAGCACAGTTGTTGGGTAAAAATACCGTAGAATTTGCCGCGGGATTTTTTGCAGCTAAAGATTATGAGAAAAAGGTAAACGAATTATTTTTAAGCTAGACCTTTTTCTTCACGGCGTTTCCTTAATTCGTCTGAATCTACAACCAAGGTACTGTCTTTAACATCGGTTTCTCCGGTTTTGTCAGAAGAAATCTTGATTTCTTCGCTCTTCTTATCTTCATCATTTGAAGCGGTTTGGTCGTTGTTTGCAGAGGTTGTACTGTCAGAGTTAGCATCTTGTGCATTTTGATTATCCTGTTGCGCGGCGGTTCGCGGAATATCAAATCCTCCGACACCGGTTCCATTTTCAACCGTAGCCTGTGCTCCCTCAATTCTTGTAAACTGTGTATCAATACCGGATTGCGCCGTATCAAGTGCCGCTGTACCGCTTGCACCTGCGTCAATTGCATTGCTGCCGTTTTTAATTGCCTCAAGTCCCATTCTGTAATTTCTGTCGAATAAAGTTGAGAATATCTTATACTTAGCCATATTCATTGTAATTTTGGCAGTATTTATACCGTCTGTATTAGAGGCAGCCTCGTTAATCTGTGCTTGTTGTGCCGTATCATCTGTTACAAGTTCCGCCCCGACAGCAACAGCTTCGGTGCCAAAATCAGCGGCTTCCGGCGGAAGAGTTGTAAATTGTTGAACTTCAGCTTCCAGTGCACTTAATTCCGCTCCGATATCTGCCAAATCAGCCTGAGCCTGAGTGCCAAGAGCATTCAAAATCCCGCCGAGTTCTGCAATTCTGTTTAAATCCGCAGGGGTAAGACTTTTATCTTTACTTTGCGCTTTTGCAATAAGATTATCTAACTCCTGCTTCATTGACGACGTTCTTCTTTCTGTCATCTCTGCTTTAATTTCTGCAACCGTACTTATAGTTTCAGCTTCATCAGCACTGTTCTCAAGACTTATTTCCATTGCTTTTTCCTGTATAACATAGCCGCTGCTCATCTTTGATAAAGTTTTGCCCTGCTGGTATTTTGTTTCTCCGCTCGCTTCCATGCTTTCACGGAAAGCCTGAGCCTGCGTCATAGATGTTTTTGCCGCAGCATCCTCCGCATCCGGTTCATCGCTTTGGGAATTAATATTGTTAATCTCCTCAAGGGTAGTTGCTCCGTTCACCGACTCATAAGTAACATCATCCGGGGCGTCCTCAAGCTTGCTTACATCCTCTGCCCAGCGCATAATCTCTTCCGGAACATCTTCCCCGTCGTTCATATATTGTATAATCTGGCTCGGCGTAAGTCGCTCCCAGGCAATATCCTCATCCTTTTTCTTTTGTAAATAGGTTTTTGTCGCCAAATTTATTGAACTTATTGCATCTACCATCTTTTATATGCTCCTTAAGTCGTTATTATTCACCAATAATTACGGCATTTTCCTCAAAAATCTTTAATTTATAATATTAAGTTATGTAACAAAAAATAGATAATTTTTATATAAAAAGTCAATAATTTTTAGGCAAAATTTTTTATATATATACGAGAGATAAAAAGAAGAGAGGACAAAATGGCTAAGACAATTTTAATGCCGAATACGGTAACAGATACATATAAAAACACAGCAAACGCACTTAAAGAAGTAGATTTGTCAGGTAAACACATTATCAGAAAATCACTTGTCGAAATAATGAAGCAATCATTCTTTCACGGTGCAAACATCTACGGAAACAATTTTATAGCTTAGTTAATCGTTGGAATATAGGAAATATAGGAAAAGAAAATCGAAAAAAGGATATATCTTGCCGGCAGCTAAATGCCGGCATTTTTATTACAATTTGTAACAAAATGTTTAAATTGTTATATATTTGGGTATATATATAATATATACTAATTGGAGGAGTGAGCGATGGCAATGAATGTTACAGCATTGAGCGGCACAGCATCAGGAATGGCGATAGACAGTGAATACCAAAGAATTATCCGAGAATTACGCGCATTAGGTATTGAACCGACCGGGAATAAGAGTACGGACAAAGCAAAACTTGAAGCCGCAAAATCAGCACAACAGGCTCAGAAAAATCAGGAAGTACAAAATACACAATTTGTAAGCAAAACTCAAGATTCTGAAAAAGCAGGTGCGGAATCCTCACAAGACAACCTCAAAAATGATACAACCATTCAAGCGCAGCAAATGACCGGAGCCACTCAAATAGCAGAATTCAATAAATATAAACTCCTCGGGTTGTACTAAAATTCTACACGTATTATGAGCAGGAGTTAATATGAGTTATGTAGGGTGGACTTCGTCCACACTTGTAAAAGGTTTAAAAATAAGTTAAAATATTAACAGTTATTCGAATTTATGGAGGATATATCAAATGTTAAAACCTGAAAATCCCGATTATACCTATATTCTCCGGGGGGGGGGGGGGTAGACTCTCCGCTTTTGGAGATAGTTTCAGCCTTTTAGACAGGTTAAAGTCTATACTATATCATCATTCTAAGGGTGAAGTTCGAAGATTTTCCGCGATGACATGTGGCAGGCAGGATGTACCAAAGCCTGTCATCGCGCATTTGTTGCGCGATCTATGGATTGCTTCGTCGCAAGCTCCTCGCAATGACGGGAAGCGTCATTCTGAGGGCGAAGCCCGAAGAATCTCCTTTAATGAGAGATCCTTCGCTATCGCTCAGGATGACAAAGTATATAACAATGACGGGGAAAAAAGACCCTTCGGATTTCATCCTCAGAATGACAAAAAGAAAGCGGCGTTTACGCTTGCGGAGGTACTTATAACTTTGGGTATAATCGGCATCGTTGCGGCAATGACAATGCCGATGCTTGTACGAGATTATAGAAAACTTGTTCTGGAAAACCTGTTTAAAAAAGGATATTCAATTGCACAACAGGTAATATTACAAGCTGTAGCAAATTATGGTGGAGAAGATTTTGCAAAATATTGTACGACCCTTGATCCTAATTATAAAGTAGACCCTGATTCTGGGGAAAGTAATGGTGTCATACCTTATCCAAATAACAATTTTTGTTACAGAATACTATATAACGCGTTAAACAAATCAAATACAGAAAGTATGTGGATAAACGATGCATATACTGTAATCAGAAAAGACTCAGTAAGAACATACAATAATAAACAGGAAGTAACAGAAAAAGATGCATATGCTGGAGGCGGGAATATATGGCGAATGAGACAAAACCGTGATGGAGCCTGGATGAATTTCCACATTAATGAAGGTAAGGTATATGTAACTCTGGATACAAATGGATATAAAAAACCAAATCAGCTAGGACATGACATTTTCAGATTTTATATAAATCCTAAAAATAATACATTAACACCCATTAAACAAACTAAAGCTTACACGGATGAGGAATTGAAAGAGCTGGACTATAAATTTGAATATCAAATACAACGTGCAGGAGACCCTTGTAATTCAAAATCAAACCAAAAAGCTAATGGCATAGGTTGCAGCTATTTTGCAGTCAATGACATAAATCCTGATACAGGAGAAAAAGGCTATTGGAAAAATTTACCTTGAAAAATTTTAATATGATTGAACATACTCAAAATCTTTAAAATCTGACGGGGTAGAGAATTGTTCATAATCACTTATCAGAAATCCGCCAGAAAAAGTGACGGATTTTCTGTTTGTACCTTTCGGAAAATCAAGCATCTTGTCGCCATTCAAACTCACAATAGTAGAACGGATATTTTTTATATCCTCTTCCGTATTCGGACGTGTTGAAATTATCCGAATATTTTTTATGCGCCTGTTATTATCAACCGTAAATGTAAAATAAAAAAGTGTTCCGTACGGAGCTTCCACGTATGAAAGTTCCATAATTTTGTTCTGCAAATCACTGCGCCACTTATTCCAAGCAATTAATTCCGCTCTGATTTTCGGATTTTTCAGCTGATCACATATAGAACATGTCAACGGCTTATCTTCTTTTTTTGCGTTCTCTGTTTTTTTAGTATCAGGTTTCTTTTGTTCAGCTTTTGGCTGCTCTACAGGCGGCGTAATCTCGGAATTCAACATTTTTTCGACCTGATCAAGTACTTTATCGCTGTTATTAAGCTCCTGCGGAGGTTTTTGCTGAGTTGTACGCTCCTGATTTCCGGGAGAAACAGGTTGTACAAAATCTGACGGAATAATCTTTATATCAGAAGGAATAATTTTGGGCTCCGATCCAACTACAACAGGATTCGTATTTTCTATCGCAATAGGTTCCGGAGCATCGCCAAGCCTAAACATCTGTACACTTTGCAAATCAGTCGGGCGCTGGCTCAGGTTACTTATTTTGAAATCCGGATGTGTAAGAATAAATTGTTTATGCAAACCGGGTTTTATCGCCGATGAAAATATTGTCAGCAACAAAACAGTTATAATTACAAATGTACTTAAAGCTTTTATCATTAGTCTTTATCTAATTTCGCAATTAATTCATCACACGCCCATACTTCATAACGTGTTTGGGAAAGCATAAGAGTTTCTGCAATCAATAAGGCAGTAGGAACAAGTGCCGCCACAACACTCAGCATTACCCCTTTGAAATCCCCGCCGGTTTCACTCATAAAGTACGAAACGTTCATCATAAATTCTATAAAAATAATTACACAGGCAATACTCAAATAAAGCCGCATATCTGACTCTAATTTTCGTGTACCCTCAAGCCCGAAAATTAAAACCCCATGCTGACGGTAATCAGAAAAACCATCCTGTTTAATAACCTGTGAACCCTGAATTTTTTTGCCGGTCAAAAACGCACTTACAAAAGCAAAAAATGCGAAAATGATTAAGAAAGTAGCAAGCCCCAAAAATACAGGACTGAATCTTAAACCGGAAATTCTAACCCATCCGGCAGCTTCCGGAAAACACATAGCCAGAGTATTTGAAACACCATATGCCAGCAAAGGTGCCGTTAATATCCCGATTATAATTTCTCCGAAAGATTTCAACTGGAGCATAAATGTTCGGTCTTTAATATTATTAATTTTTGTATGACTCAAAGAGTTTATAAATCTGTCTATCCAAACTCTATAAGATTTTAATACGGTTTCAAAATCTTCTCTGAACTCATATTTATTTAAAACAGCCTTGTACTCAGCAGAATTACTTTTGAAATATCCGCAGCCGATTGCAAGCGCCGTCATAATACCTACAAAGAAAAACGTTATAAATATCGAAAAAGCAATAAAATTACTCAACGACATAAAGTAAATCTGGTTTACGGTATAAATTCCGATTATAAAAATTACCGAACCCCATAACATAAAATTTTGAGCCAAAGCAGAAGTCATCGACTGCTTAATGGTTTTGCTCTGGAGATACAAATAAACTCCTTGTTTCAACATTAAAGCTATTGAAAATACAATAAACGAATACGCAATCCATGCCTGAATATTTGTCGCCAGATATACATGTTTTGAAGCTTCCTGGGTTGATAATCCCATCAGATAGTTTGCCACGGCAAATGCGCTGAAAATTGATGATATATAAAGCGCTATATGCAAAAACAAACTTGTCCTTGTATTAGCCCTTATTTTGCTTTTTAATTCCGCAATCGGATATGCAATTTGTTTTGTAATTGCTATTCTTGCGTTTTCAATAGGCGCCCTTGATTTTTCAAGCTTAACCTTAGCCAATACGGAAGGGTCATCTCCGTACAAATCTCTTAATTGTGTTTCGGACAAATTCACAATATCAACAGATGACATATCAATAACCCCCGTTGAATCAACATGGATTTCTATATATTCATTGCTGTCTTTAAATGTTATTTTGCAGACTTTTTCAACTTTTACCCTGCCAAGCACTTCTCCTTTAAATAATACACCTGCGTTTTTAAAGTTGTTTGAAACAAAGCAATCTCCGGTTTCTTTGTTAATTTGAACCGTAATGATTACATCAAATCCGGTCTGGATAACAAAATCACATTTCGGATTATTTCCGACATTTATAAGATTTTTATTTTTAAACTGTTTTTCACCCGTAGAAGATTTTATCGTAATTGTCGCAGCCATATTATATCCTTATCTTTCAAGTGCATGTATAAATTGTCTTATTGCCCTGTCGCAATTTTGTTTAGGCGAAACTATAAGCTTTACCTCGCCCAAAACAGGCAGCAAAGTTTCTTTTACCTGATCAAGTTTTTCAGGATGAGCATACAAAAACATCATAGCTAAATCCGGAGCAGTTGCCTTTACTTTTTTAACTTCTGCTGGCAGAGTGTTCCAGTTAATCTGCTTATCTGTCTCACCTTCGTTTTCCAAATCACCTATGACAACAACAGCCGGCATATAGCCCAATTTTTTCATTTCAACAGAATAATTCAGCGCCTTTTTCAAACCGCTGCCGTATGCTGTGCCGTAATCCTTTTCATCATAAGCAGTAAATGCATTCATAACCTTATTTATATTGGAGCCGTTAAACGGCGCACCTTCATAAATCAAATACGCATCTTCAGACACTCTTATAATTTTAATTTTATCCTCCGGATCAAGAAGGTTGCATATTTGTCTTAAAAGCTTTTTCTGCTCAGGCAAATCCTTTTGATTGGAAGCCGAAGAATCAAGAACAAACATAACAGCCGCAGGCTTAAAATTATCAACCTTTATTTTGGTAAGCCCTGTCCATACAATTTTCAAAATAACAGAAGCTGCCAGTATTACTATTCCAAGTATAATCAGTCTTTTGTTCATAAACCAACTCTCATTCGCATAATATCATATTTTACAAAGTTTCGCAATATTGCTATTATAAATAAAATTATGTTATAATTCCATACGTTATTAAAACTAGATTAGGGAGAAATTATGGAATTACTGGAAATAATTTTAACAATACTTGGAGCTTATCTGATAGGTTCAATTCCGACAGGATATATAATTGTAAAAGCTTTCACCGGTCAAGATATCAGAACAATAGGTTCCGGTTCAACGGGCGCTACAAATGTAAAAAGAGTAATGGGGAAAAAGTGGTTTTTCATAACACTGCTTCTTGATGCATTCAAAGGTGCCCTGCCTGTTATTCTGGCAAAAATTTTAACAACAACTTTTACAGGAATAGGACTTCTTCCGGTTTTGGCGGCAGTTGCGGTAATTCTCGGACATTCCAAATCAATCTTCCTCAAATTTACCGGCGGGAAATCAGTGGCTTCCGGTGTAGGAACAATTCTCGCGCTTAATTGGCAGGTCGGACTTATAATTGCTGTTATCTGGTCAATTATAACTTATTTGTCAAAATACGTTTCTTTAGGTTCGATTATTGCGCTCGCGATATCTCCGTTTTTAATGTATTTTCTCGACGGGCATATTGCATATGCCGCATATTGTGCGCTGGCAGCAATTTATGTAATATGGCTTCACCGCTCAAATATCCAAAGATTATTAAAAGGGGAAGAGAACAAGGTAAGATAACCAATTAAATTATTTATTTAATGACATAATCACTTAATTATTATAATTGATTTCCACTTCGGGAAGGTTGGTGTCCCTTACCTTGACCCTCCCCAAGCCGGGAATGGAACATCTTGGATTGCTTCGTCGCAAAGCTTCGGATTATTCGGGTTGTCGCCGGAGTAACGTCCGGCTCCAACTTGCGGGCTGGGGCACTTCGTGCCACGGCGCCCTACCGAAAATCCGACCTCGCAATGACGCCTAGTAAAATTGCGTCAGGCGAACGTGCACGAAGTGCGATAGTGAGCCTTGAAAGAATTTGAGCTGAAAGCTCAAACAATATTTAGGCATTGAGCGTCAGCGAAATGCAGGGGGAACCTTTGTGTATCAAAAAAGGTACCAATAACATGGGTTATGTAAGAATTTCTCTCTTAGAGAGGAAGAACAAATATTAAAAAATAATAAATTTTATTCCATTATCATTTTTGTTATTTTATAATTACTATATTATATAATATGTAAAAGAGGTAGAGAAATGAAACATAAACATGGACATAACCCGTTTAAAAATGAAGAAATAACAGAAGAAACAAAAGATTCAGTTCAGGAAAATACTCCATCAGACTCCGAACAGCCGGAAGCTTCTGAAAATTCAGATTTTGACAAGTTAAAAGAAGATTTTGATAATCTTAATAACCAATATTTGAGGCTTGCGGCAGACTTTGATAACTACAGAAAACGTCAGGAAGCAGAGCGGGAAAACCTCTTGAAATTCGGAACGGAAAATGCACTCAAAAAAATGATTGAAGTTCTCGATAATTTTGAAAGAGGCAAAAAATCTCTTGAAAACATTGAAGATTGCCAAAAAGTAAAAGAAAGTTTTGATCTTGTTCATAAGCAGGTTATTGAAGCACTTAATAAACTCGGAATGGAAGAAATTAAAGCAGAGGGAGAAGAATTTGACCCGAACTTCCATGAAGCAGTAATGCGCACTCCAACAGACGAATACCCTGAAAACACAATTATCAGTGAATTACAGAAGGGTTATAAAATGGGCGATAAAGTATTACGTCCGACATTGGTGAATGTTGCAACAGCAAGCTAAAATTGGACACAGAAAAAAATTCAAATATAATAAAAGAAGAAGACATTAAGAAGAATAGGGAAAAATGGCAGATTACTATGAAATATTGGGTGTCTCAAAAGATGCCTCTAAGGATGAGATAAAATCAGCTTTCAGAAAGAAAGCAAGAACTTTACACCCCGATGTTAACAAAGCACCTGATGCGGAAGCCCAATTTAAAGAGTTAGGCAAAGCATACGAAACATTAATGGATGACAACAAGCGTGCTACATACGACCGCTACGGCGAAGACGGATTGAAGAATGCAGGATTTAATACCGGCGGCCCGTTTGAAGCCGGATTTGGCGATTTAAATGATATATTTAACACATTTTTCGGAGGCTTTGGAGGCGGCTTCGGCTTTGGCGGCGGAAGACCGGATCCTAATGCGCCGCAGCCAGGAGATGATTTAAGATATGACGTTGAAATTTCATTTGAAGAAGCTGTTTTTGGGACAACAAAAGAGATTTCTTTCGACCACTTGGAGGCCTGCCCGGAATGCGGCGGAACCGGTGCTGAGAAAGGTTCAAAACCTATAACCTGCCCTACCTGCCACGGCAGCGGACAAGTTCAAACGGTTGCAAGGACACCACTTGGAGCATTCACTCAAATAAGCACCTGTCCTGATTGCCACGGCAGCGGTGTAAAAATTTCAAACCCTTGCAAAGTTTGCAAAGGTTACGGAAAAATAGAAAAAGAAAAGAAAATCGAAATAAAAATTCCTGCTGGAGTTGATAACCTTTCTAAAATGAGAGTTTCCGGCGAAGGGGATGCCGGAACAAACGGAGGAAGAGCAGGAGATTTATTCGTCGTAATTCACGTAAAAGCTTCCGATTACTTCACGCGCGACGGGGCAGATGTTTATACAAAACTTCAAATAACTCCTGAGCAAGCAGTTTTAGGAGATGAAGTTTCAATTAAAACTCTCGACGGTGAGCAAAAAGTACAAATTCATGCCGGAATACAAAACGGAAATTCCATAAGAATCAAAAATGCGGGTATTCCAATATTATCGCGTCCTTCACAACGCGGTGATCATATAGTGGTTGTTTCTGTGAAAATTCCGACACAATTAAGCGAACAGGAAAAAGACCTGTACAGGAAAATCTATGAATTAAGAAGCGGTAAAAAGCCGCAGGAATCACTACTTTCTAAAGTTAAAGGAGTATTTCAGTAATGCGTAAATCATTAACCGGGTTAGGAATTTTGATATGCTTATCGCTTGGAACCGCAATTGCAGCTCCGTTGCCTGATAATATACAAGATTTTATAAAGTCCAGTTTCCCTGATACAAATTTCCGTTTTGACGGGGTTGTGATTTTACCGGATAACACAGTTTACCTGCCGCTAATTCCTTCAAAATTTAATGACGGAACAGAAGTTAAAATAAAATCGACTATTCCGGCAGGCCAAACTATGGCACAGAAACCTGATGCCATAATACTCAGCAATGATTACGTATTACTTAAAATGCTGACAAACAGCAAGGGTAAAAATACGGTTGTTAACCTGACAATCCCTCCGCTGGAACTTAGAACAGGACTTTTGCCGCAAGATATGTTAGTTCCTAAAAACTTTATAGTACCTGCAAACTTAAAAAACATTATAGGGAATTTGAACATTACAACAACTCATGATACGGGACTTGTGATTCCGGTATCACAGTCAAAAGAAAGTGCTGCCGTTAATTCGATAAGCGGAATAGTACCGCTTCAAAACAAAATGTTTTATATCACATCTAACATCACAAAAAATATTCAAGTAGTAAACCCTGTAAAAAAAGTTGCAGATTATGCACTATACCAGGAAAGCACCCCTATAACGATAAAAGGTTATCAGGATTTTCTGCTTGTAACTTCATACGATAAAAAGTCTATGGACGTAATTTCGCTTGCTGACGAAAAAGTTATAAAAGAAATTTCATTTAAAACGCAGCCGGATGAAATAGTTATTGATGAAAAAAATAAAACAGCATATGTTTCAAGCGGAGAAGATGCCAGCATCTATGTTGTTGACTTAAATACAATGACAATAAAAAAACAGCTTCGTCTAAACGGAATGTGTGAGAAAGTTATATTAAGCGAGGACGGAACAAAGCTTTTTTATAACGACAAGCAGACTCGTGAAATTTGGGCTGTGGAATTAGATAATAATTACCTTTTAAAAGAAATAGGCCGCTTCCCTAACGTGTCTAAAATTGCGTATGTTAACGATAAGATTTATGTCACAAGCCGCACAAAAAATCGTCTTGCAATAATTGACTACGATACAATGGGTTTAATGTCAGAAAATGAAATTTCAGAAAAACCGGTTGATATGCTTGCATATAAAGATACGTTATTTGTACTTGGAGCTGCTGACAAAACTATTGACGTAATAGATACAACGATAGATACCCGAACTCAAACCATTGAATTAACCTCAAATCAGTTCCCGACAAAAATGACACGCATAGGAAACTCTAATCTTGCGTTAGTAACGGATGCAAAAGCGGGAATTTATTCAATACTTGATCTTGACAAAAAGTCCGTAATTAAAGTAAATCAGCTTGAAACTCCTGTAAATTCAATAGTAATTATGAACCAAATTAAGAAGATAGGAAAATGATACAGGAATTTGACAAAACAACGCAGGAAGTATTAAAAGAGCTTGAGAAAACTCAGCGGGATTTTTGGAATATTTCGCGTCCAACGGCATTATTTCTCCATCAAATAATCAAAACCGAAGGATTTGTATCAGGAATTGAAGTCGGCACTTCAAACGGTTACAGCGGAATTTGGCTTGGTAAAGCCCTTAAAGCAAACGGCGGACACTTAACAACAATAGAATTTTACGAAAAAAGATATTCAATAGCACAGGCAAACTTTGAAAAATGTAATGTTGCGGATGTTATAACAATACGCCCGGGTGAAGCATGCAAAGTTTTGGAGTATTTGCCGGAAGATTTCAAAGTCGATTTTGCGTTTGTGGATGCAAACAAAAGAGAATCTGTTGATTATTTCAGACTAATACACCCGCATTTGAAAGCCGGCGGGATATATACATGTGACAATGTACTTTCCCATAAAGAAAAGGTTCAAACATATATAAATGCCATTAATGCGCACCCGGATTATCTGCACACGGTTTTAGATTTGCCGGCCGGTTTGTCTTATGCAAGAAAAATCCGCGGATAGCGGACACTATTAGCATCGTGAAGCGTCATTTTCATACGGGCAATCCCATTTTGTATATAGGCTGAAACTTATTACATTAAAGAAATTTTATTCCCAGATAAACCTGGCAATACAGCTCTCGGAAGCTCAATATAGAGCAAAGGAATACGAGGGTAATTCTGCAAACAGTTCTATTCTTTCGGAATGGATTCAACAGGACTTTCAAGGTTCAGGTCAATATATTTGAAAATATTCAAAACTATTCCCGGAGCAAAATAGTAATTGTTGTTTGTCGGAGTAATTTTCAGCATACTCTTGTTCAGTCCGTAGTAAACTACTGTTGCAAGAAATTCTTTTCCTGCAGCTTTGAACAAAATGTAACCGGTTTTTGACTGCATCTCTTTTATTTCAAAACGGTTGGCGCTTATGCTTGCAAGTGTCAGATAAAACAACTTTTCCGAAGGAATATAATATGTTTTTGTACAGTTATCGTACGAAACTGTCTGAGGTATTGTAAGCTGCGATTCCGGAATTTCTTCGCATTTTGCCGGATGTCCTAAAAATACTGCACACAAAACAACTGCTGTTATTAATAATATTTTCAATTTTATTCTTTCCATGATTTACCCGTGCTTATGTCAATAACAAGCGGAATTCTTAACGGCTGGTTAAGTTCCATTGCACTTTTCACAAGTTCTTTCACCTGATCAAGTTCTTTGTTTAATGTTTCTATTACAAGTTCGTCGTGGACTTGTAATATCATCTTTGATTTAAGATTATTTTCTTTCAGTTTTTTCGAAAAGTCAATCATTGCAATTTTCATCAAATCGGCGGCTGTTCCCTGAAGCGGCTGGTTGATTGCGGCGCGTTTTGCAAATTCTCTTATCATAATATTTGGACTCTCAAGCTCGGCTTTCAGGTATCTTCTGCGCCCGAAAAGAGTTTCCACATACCCTCGTTTTAAAGCTTCTTCTACCGTTGCTTCCATATACAGTTTTATATTAGGATAAGTTGCAAAATATTTGTTTATAAATTCTTCAGCTTCCGAATTGCTAATACCGACTGCTTTGGCAAGTCCGTATTTGCTCTGCCCGTAGATTATTCCGAAATTTACGGCTTTTGCTTTGTAGCGCATTTCTTTTGTGACCTGCTCTATCGGAACTTCAAAAACTTTTGATGCCGTCAGAGTATGTACATCAATATTATTGTTAAATGCCTCTATTAGGTGCGGGTCTTTTGAAATGTGTGCAAGCAATCTGAGCTCAATTTGGGAATAATCGGCTGACAACAAAACCGAGTTTTCTTTGTCCTTAGGTATAAAGGCTGCACGAATTTTGTTGCCGTCTTCTGTCCTTGCCGGAATGTTTTGTAAATTCGGATTAGACGAAGAAAGCCGACCTGTTGTTGTTACGGTTTGGTTAAATGTCGTATGAATACGGTTGTCTTTTCTGCTTATAAGTGTAGGCAGGGCATCCGTATAGGTTGATTTTAGTTTGGCAAATTTCCTGTAGTCAAGCAGTTTTTGCGCAATTTCATATTCTCCTGCAAGCTCTTCAAGAACTTCTGCTCCCGTAGACTTCTTACGTTTTTTTGTTTTCAGTCCCAGTTTGTCAAACAAAACTTCTCCGACTTGTTTAGGCGAATTTATATTAAATTCGCATCCTGCAAGTTCATATATTTGCAGCTCAAGTTTTTCCAGATTTTCTTCCATAGATTCTGAAAGATCCTCAAGGTATTTTGTATCTATGGAGACTCCGTTGTATTCCATTTCCGCCAAAACTTTTGATACCGGAAGTTCTATCTCATTCAATACTTTTAACTCTTCCGGTGCAAGGTTTTTGTTCCAATAGTCGGTTAAATCCAGAATGGTTGTAATTTCATCGCACACACACAACAAAACTTTATCAATATCCGCGTTTTCTATATGAACTTTGTTTTTCTTTATATCTTCAAAACTTGCATATTCGCATACCGCATGGTTAAGATTTTCCATTGCCTGAATTTCGATATCATGTTTTCTTGCAGGGTTTTTAATATAACTGGCAAGCATGACATCAAAATATACTCCTTTAAGTTTTATTCCGTTTGATCTTAATGTGCTGTATTCGACTTTTACATCGTATGTTGTTTTTTTAATGTTTTCATTTTCAAAAACAGGTTTTAACCCGCTCATAACTTCTTTAATGTTAAGCTGCTTTTCCAGCGTTGAATGGTTAACCGGGATGTAAAATGTTTCTGCCGGACTGTTTGCATCGGTTCTGTAACCTATCGCAACTCCAGCAACATAACTTTCTACGGCATTTCTTATATATGCTTTTATGTTAAATGAAATAAGTTCCTGTTCTTTTAATTTTTGGCATAAATCTTCAAAATCCGAATTATCTGTAATAAGTTTGTGATTAAATCCCGCACCGGTTTCATTTTTGTTGATTTCATCATGGACAACATCTGCGAATAACCCGAGCTGAATTTGGTTTTGGCGTGTGTCGGGTGCTGTTTTTGCCTGATTGTCAGTATCAATTTTTACAGGTTCAATATCCGGGTTAAATGAAGCCAATATTGAATTGATATTTTTGATAAAACCGTAAAACTGCATGGATTTTAAAAATTCAGTAACTTTCGATATGTTTGGAAGTTCTACTTTCGTTTTGTCAAAATCAAAATTGATATCAAGATCTCTAACAATTGTTGCAAGAAAATAACTTAATTTAGCATCTTCTATCCCTGTTTCAAGCTTTGTTCTTAGGGAATTTTGTTTTATTTCGCCGGCATGCGCAATTACGCTATCAAGATTACCGTATTCTTTTAATAGAGCTTGTGCTGTTTTTTCTCCTATGCCGCGGACTCCCGGAATACAATCGGAGGTATCCCCCCTCAAGGCTTTGTAGTCAATAATTTGGTCAGGATAAACCCCGAGTTTATCGTATACCGCATTCCAGTCATACTCTCTTAGTTCCCCCTTTGAAGGTATAATAACTTTTACGCAGCCGCTTTTATCAATAAGCTGGAACGCGTCTTGATCCCCTGTCAAAATTAAAACTTTATGCCCAAGTTCACATGCTTCTTTCGAAATTGTTCCGATAACATCATCGGCTTCATAGCCTTCTTTTGTATAAATAGGAATATTAAAAGCCTTCAGCCCGTCATATATCAAATCCATTTGGGAACGCATAGTATCAGGCATTTGTTCTCTGTTGCTTTTGTAATTTTCGTATTTCTCAACACGGAATGTCTGATGGCTTACATCAAATGTTACGGCGATTGCATCCGTTTTGATTTTTTGGTTTTTTAAAAGGTCAAATATTGCCTTAAAAAAACCGTATACAGCCCAAGTCGGCTGACCGTCAGAGGTTTTCATCCCTGTGCGTTCAAGTGCATAATATTGTCTGAAAGCGAGAGCGTGCCCGTCAATTAAGATTAATGTTTTACTATTCCCCATAAAAGTATTTTTTCATAAAAAACAGTTTTTATCAAGAATTGTTACATACAAAAGAAGAATCTTTATTTTTGATATGTCAATTCGATTAATATTCTATGGCCTCGATAATGTTTCCAGCATCATCATAGAAATTTTCGCCTATTAATCGGCCGTTATTGTCATAAAAATCATCTTTTATCCCTATCTTATCGGTTTTATTAATATGCGCTATTCCATTGATGTACCCGTCTGGTGAGATACTTGAACATTTTGCTATACTTTTGCCGTTTGCAATATAAGCTTGTCTTAAAGTAGTTAACTCGCCTTTTTCGGTATAAAACCAAGAGTTGTTGCCAACATCCTTTGTTATATACTGGATTTTATTATTTTCGTACCGGATAGTTAAACCTCTGGTGCTAATATTATCCAATTTAAGCTGTCCGGTTTCGGGCTCAAAAACAAGAATGCGTTTATCACTAATTAAACTCAATAAGTTATTATCCTTGTCTTTGATGATATTATATCTGGTTCCATTGTGTTCTACGCTTGTAATGCCTTGTCCTTTTGCTTCTTTTGCAAGTTTTTCTAATTCTTCAAAATTTTCCGGAAGTTTTGGAACTTCTATTCGCAACGGCTCCGTAATATTCGGAACTGTTCTGTCAAGCTGTGCATTGATATTATTCCTGAATTTTACTAATTCGGCTTCCGGTATATTACTTGAGCCGGGTTTGCTGCTTCTTGTTTCAGAATGGGTAATTACATCATCTGTTATATTCTTGCTTTTCTTTTCAGCTCCGCCAAGAAATTTTTGTATCCCTTTTCCAAGATATCCTCTTCTTCCGCTAATTCCTAAAGTAATCAGGGCTAAAGCTGCACCAACACCGATACTTATATTTCTTGTAATATGGTTATTTTTATTTTCCGGTGTTTGTTCCTGTTGTTCAGATTGAGATGTTTGCTGCAGAGGATTTGTCTGCTGAATTTGGGATGCTGTTTGCTGGGCAGCTTCTTGTGCTGTTTGCTGGGCAGCTTCTTGTGCTATTTGCTGTGCACTTTGCTGGTTTTTAAATTTATTTAGTAATGATGAGTCTGCCGTAAAATTTAATATTTTTAAAACACTCATATTCTGCCTTCTACCTTATATTACTTATATAAAAACAAAAATACCGCAAGTTTTGTTAAATCTTCGGCAAAATTTGTAGAAATATTAAGAGAACCCCTTAATAAGGGGTTCTCTGTTTTCTGTTTGTATTATATATAATTATGCAGAAATTTCTTTACTATCTTCTTTTTTAGGAAGCGGAATTAATTCCGCACACTTTCTGTTTTTAACCATATCTGCTGTTATGACGATTTTATCGGAATGTTCTTTTGACGGTACATCATACATAACATCAAGCATGATCTCTTCAACAATTGAGCGAAGCGCTCTGGCACCGGTTTTGCGTTTTAATGCTTCCTGTGCAATTAAGTCAATTGCGTCAGGTTCAAATTCCAAATCCACACCGTCCATCTCGAGCAGACATTTGTATTGTTTTAATACAGCATTTTTTGGTTCCGTCAAAATCATCTTTAATGTTTTTTCATTTAACGGATCAAGGACTGCATAGGTCGGAATTCTGCCGATAAATTCAGGGATTAATCCGAATTTTAACAAATCTTCCGGCTGGAGTTTTTTAAGCATTTTGGCTGCATTTGCATCTTTTTCCGCCTGTGACATAGCAGCTTTTGCGCCAAACCCTACAGTAGAACCTACATCGGCACGTCTTTCAATGATTTTTTCCAAACCTACAAACGCACCGCCTACAATAAATAGGATATTGCTTGTGTCAACTTCTATAAATTCCTGGTGAGGATGTTTTCTTCCTCCCTGCGGCGGAACATGTGCAACGGTGCCTTCAATCATTTTTAACAATGCCTGTTGAACACCTTCTCCGGATACATCTCTTGTGATTGATGTATTTTCTGATTTTCTTGAAATTTTATCAATTTCATCAATATAGATAATCCCGCGTTCTGCTTTTGCAGAATCAAAATCAGCATTCTGATAAAGTCTTAAAAGAATGTTTTCAACATCGTCACCGACATAACCGGCTTCCGTTAATGTTGTTGCATCTGCTACTGCAAACGGTACATCAAGCATTTTTGCCAATGTCTGTGCCAGCAAAGTTTTACCTGAACCTGTCGGCCCTACAAGTAAAATGTTTGATTTTTGAATTTCTACATTATTCTTTAAATCAGTATTCTTATTGTGTTTTAAGCGTTTGTAATGGTTATACACCGCAACGGCAAGGACTTTTTTGGCATCATCCTGACCTATGATGTATTGGTCAAGATAAGCCTTGATTTCATGAGGTTTCGGAATAGGTTTTTCATCCTTTTTATCTTCTGAACCCTCAGCGCCTTCTTTGTCCTTATTTTCAAAAAATTCTTCATCAAGAATTTCATTACAAAGTTCTACACATTCATCGCAGATGTAAACTTCCGGCCCGGCAATTAATTTTTTTACCTGGTCCTGAGATTTTCCGCAAAAGGAACATTTTAATCTGCTGTCATCATGCTTTGGCATAATATTAATTTCTCCTGTTTTGAAATTCTACTTGATAGCATCTCTGGATACAACTTTGTCAATCATACCATATTCTAAAGCTTCCGCAGGAGTCATGATATAATCACGGTCTGTATCCTTTTCAATCTTTTTCAAAGACTGGCCTGTGTTAGCTGCAAGAATTTCATTTAATGATTTTTTAATTCTTATAATTTCAGCTGCCTGGATTTCAATGTCGGTAGCCTGACCTTGAGCTCCGCCTAGCGGCTGGTGAATTAAGACACGGGAATGAGGAAGTGCCATTCTTTTGCCTTTCGCGCCGGAAGACAAAAGGAATGCTCCCATTGAAGCTGCCTGACCCAAACAAATAGTTGAAACATCAGCTCTGATATGCTGCATTGTGTCGTAAATTGCGAAACCTGCAGTTACACTTCCGCCCGGGCTGTTAATGTACAGCATAATATCCTTTTCAGGATTTTCGCTGTCCAGCAAAAGCAGCTGTGCTACTACCAAATTTGCGACCATATCATCAATCGGAGTGCCCAAAAAGATTATTCTTTCTCTTAACAGTCTTGAGAATATGTCAAAAGAGCGTTCTCCTCTGCTTGATTGTTCTATTACGACAGGTACAAAACTCATATTTATTTTCCCTTTCTTATTTCATTATACGAATATTCTTATTTTTCTTCAACTTTTTCTTTCTTTTCTTTCTTCTTTTTCGGAGCAACAATTTTTACATCGTTGTTGTTAAGAAGAAAATCTCTAACCTTATCGTTCATTGCCTGCTGAGATAATGAAGATAAGATTTCAGGGTTTTTACCGATTTGTTTGTATAAATCCTGCTGAGAAATTCTGTAAGCAGCACTTAATTCTGCAAACTTCTTATCCAAATCTGTTCTTTCAAGTTTTAAATCTTCAACTTTTGCAATTTTGTCTATTACAAGTGAATTTTTAATTCTGATTTTTGCATCCTCATGGATATTTTTAAGAAGTTCATTTTCATCTTGAGCTTTTGTAAGCATTTCCCAGCTGATGCCCTGAGCAGCCAATCTGTTTTTGTATTCAGCGGTAAGTGATTGAGCTTCTCTTTCTATCATAGATTCAGGAATTTCAACGCTTGCGTTTTCAATAACCTTTTTAAATACTTCATTTTCCGAGTTGTTTCTATTTGTATTTTCTCTTGCTTCTTCCAAATATTTTTGAATATCAGCTTTTAATTCGTCAACAGTTTTGAAAGGACCTGTTTTTTGAACAAATTCATCTGTCAATTCAGGAACAACTCTTTCGCTGATTTCGTTTATTTTGATTTTGAAAGTTGCCTTCTGACCTTTCAAAGATTCATCATGATAATCTTCCGGGAAAGTAACTTCAATATCAAATTCTTCATTAAGATTTTTACCGATTAATTGTTCTGCAAAGCCCGGAATAAAGTTTGAATGAGCTAAGTCAAGCGGATAGTTTTTGCCTTCTCCGCCTTTGATTTTTTCGCCGTTTACATAGCCGTCAAAATCAATTTTAACTATATCTGTATCTTTTGTTGCTCTGTCTGTGATAATTTTTGTTTCGGCGTGTTGGTTTCTTAACGCATCAAGAGCTTTTTCCATTGAATCTTCTGCTACAGGAGAATCTTCAACTTCAACTGTTAAGCCTTTATATTCACCCAAAGTAACTTCAGGTCTTGTTTCAACTTTTGCCGTAACTTTTAAATCTTCGCCAACGGTATAGTCATAGGATGTGATATATGGTTGAGTAATAACATCCAATTTATTCTCATCTATTGCCTGGCTTAAAACTCTTGGCATCAAACCTTCAAGAGCTTCCTGTTTAATTCTTTCCACTCCGACATGTCTTTCTACAACTTGTCTTGGAGCTTTTCCTTTTCTGAAGCCATCTATATTTACGTATTGTGAAATTCTCTTAACTGCCTGATTGTAAGCATCTGCTGCTTCTTTTGCCGGGACTGTGATGTCTAATTTTACTACATTCTCTTTTTCATTTTCTAGTGTAACTTGCATAAACTTATTTTCCTTTACAATTTGTGTATCATATCTTATCAAATTATATCTCAAAAAAGAATTTGTGCAAGTCCACTAAAGGTAGTAAATATCTTGCTTCCGGGTTCTGTTTATGTTAAATTTTTCATATGGTAAGATTGATTAACAGTGAAAATGTCATAGTTCTTAAAAAGGCTATCAGCGGTTATATGCAGATGCAGAAGTATTTTACGCATATTTTGGAAATCAATAACCGCAACATTGAGCCTTGTATTTATGTAATGTGGCATGCGGATCAGTTTTGTATATACGGAATACAAAACAAAGCAAATTTAACCGTTTTGATAAGCAATTCCCTAGATGGCGATATTGTTGCTTATGCCGTCGAAGGCTTAGGGTTTAAAACCGTACGGGGTTCTGCCGGCAAACGCGGAGCTATTGAAAGCAGCCTTCATATGGCGGAATGGCTTAATAAAGGCGGGTGTGTTGCGCTTATGGTGGATGGCCCGCACGGTCCTCTGCATACCGTTAAAAACGGTGCTGTAAGGCTTGCAAAAATGTCCGGCGCTCCTATTGTTCCTATGGGATGGTACTGTCCTCAGTGGAATTTTGTAAACCTTCCGTCCTGGGATAAAATGACAGCCCCTTTTGGTGACTGCAAAATTTTAAATCTATATGGTGATCCTATTTATGTTCCGAAAGATTTGCCGCAGGAAAAAGAAGCGGATATAAGAAAACAGATTAAAGAAGCCTTGGAAGATATTCAAAAAAGACTTCCTGTTGAATATAAGGAGGCTAAGAAAAATAAATTATGGAACAATCTAAAAAAATAAAAATTGCAGCTTTGCAAATGTCATCTGTAGTTGGGGATAAAAGGGCAAATTTTAAATGTGTTGAAAATATTGTTTCAAAGGGATTTCAGGGAGATACAGATATTCTTGTTTTGCCGGAAGTTTGGACTGTCGGATGGTCTTGTGAAGATTTTGTATCCTCCGCAGAAACTTTGGACAACAGCGACACGATAAAGCTTTTGGCGTCTATTGCGAGAGATTATAATGTAAATATTCTTGGCGGTAGTTTTATCCTGAAAAACTCTGACGGTCGCTTATACAATACCTGCCCTGTCATAAACCGCAAAGGGGAGCTTATTGCAATGTATTCTAAAATGCATTTGTATTCATATTGCGGCTGTACGGAAGGAAGTTATATCACAACCGGCAAATCTCCTGTTATGGTTGATATTGACGGTGTGAAAACAGGGCTTACGATTTGTTATGATATTAGATTTCCGGAAATTTTCCGCGAGTACAGAAAAGCAGGGGCGGATCTTCTTGTTAACATGGCTGCCTGGGGAATTTCAAAACCGCTTCCTTGGGAAGTTTTGACCCGTTCCCGCGCAATCGAAAATCAGGCATACATGGTTGCCTTAACTCAATCCGGACATATAAAAGGAGATGAATGGAATATCGGACATTCCAGGATTATCGATTATCTTGGTGAAACCATTGCTGAAATTAAAGATCAAAAACAAGGTATTATTACTTGTGAAATAAATTTTAACGATATGTATGCGTACAGAAATTCTTGTACTATACTAAAAGATATCAAAAAAAGTTACGAGGTTATATGTGTATGAAAAAAATATTAATGTTTGGTCTGATGATGTGGGTTATGGGACTGGCAGTTCCGGCATTTGCCGTTAATTCGATAGATAAAGCAATTAGCGATTCCAAAATTAACAAAAGTGCAATCTCCATATCCGTAAAAGATATACAAACCGGCAAAACTGTTTTTGAACTGAATGACGAAAAGCCGGTTAATCCTGCTTCAACCCAAAAACTCGTAACTTCTGCTGCTGCGTTGAATACTCTTGGCAAAGATTATAAATTTGAAACGGCACTATACAAATCTACTAATAATGAATTGTTTTTGAAACTCGGAGCAGATCCGTATTTGTCAACCGGTGATTTAAAGACTTTGTTCAATGAGGCAAAAACTAAAAACGTGCTTACACCTAAAATGGTTTACATAGATGATTATGTTTTAGATTCTGTTAACTGGGGCGAAGGCTGGCAGTGGGATGATGCACTCAACCCTCTTATGCCGAAGTTTGGGTCTTATAATCTCGACAGAAATCTTATTAATATTATTGTTGCTCCTACCGGCATGGGAGCTCCCGCAAATGTTTATACGGAAGTTTTTTATCCGATGGGGTTTATGAACCTTGTTACAACCGGCAAATCTAATAACATTAATATTGTACATAATACTAATCTGCCTGCCGGTATGCTGCAGCTGGATGGCACGGTTCAAAAACTCTCAAAAATAACTATTCCTGTACCTAATATGAAATTATATTTCAGATTAAGGCTTGAAGAAGCTATAACCAATGCTAAAATTGAGTATTATGGACAGTTCGCAGAGAAAAAGCTTCCTGATAAAAATGTGTATTTAATAAAATCAGTAACCCATCCTCTAAAAATAGCGATGGCTGATATTTTACAGAATAGTAACAATATGGTCGCAGAATCCGTCTTTAAAATTGCGGGTGGGAAATTTGTTAAGAATACCGGCTCTATTGAGTCGGCAGTAAAAATGTTTAATGATTTTTGTTCAAAGCAGGGATTGAAAGCTGAAGATATTAAAATTGTTGATGGGAGCGGAGTTTCCAAAAACAACTTAATGACAGCTGATTTTATGACTTCTTTCCTTGTTGCGGAAGCAAAATTAGAGAATTTTGATGTTTATAAATCGGCAATGGCCTCTCCGGGCAGCGGAACTTTAGAAAACAGAATGCTGTATTTCAAAGACAACCTCAAAGCAAAAACCGGTACTCTTACTGATATCAGCGCAATTGCCGGTTATATCACAACCAGAAACGGCAGAGATTTAGCTTTTGATATTATGATTAATGATCCAAAATCTAAACCGGCCGATAAGAAAATGCTGGAAGAGTATATTCTTCGTGCAATTTTCACAAATTATTAATGCTTTGTCGTGACATATACATAACCCATGTTATGTGCATCTATCGACCACATACATAAGTTATGTAAATTATTGTTCATTTTCTCTTTTTGATTGCGAAGCAAAAAGAGAAAATGAACCAAAAGAGAAAAACCCGCAAAAGATTTCTGCGCTGCCTGCGGCATCGCTTTGACCGAATGGACGTACGTTTTGTTCGCTTCGCTCACAAAATCTTTTGGGTTTTGCTATCGTGCTTACGCACACGCAAAACTGCTATCTGTTACTCACGTAAGTGTGTCAGGCGAACGTGCACGCAGTGCGATCGTGAGCCTTGAAAGAATTTGAGCTGAAAGCTCAAATAACATTTAGGCATTGAGCGTCAGCGAAATGCAGGGAACGTTTGCGTGCTTTCTCTTTCTTCGGTTCACTTCTTTCTCTGCTTGGTTGTTCGCGTATTACGAGTTCCAGAGCATTGCCCTTCGGCAACGCTCTTCACTCTACGCTCACAATCCGCTTTGCTTCGCAACAAAAAAGAGAAAATGAACAATAAATACTACTAATTGTGCGTTTTACACAGCGAAGCGGATTTTGGCAAGAGTGAGCGCAGCGAAACTCGTCCGGGCGAGAGCTGCGTTGAGCCGGTCGAGCCGCCAATAATCCAAGACGCGTTATAGTGTCGTGCCTCAGGCACATAACATGGGTTATGCAAGGGAGCGCAATCAATTCAAGTTCAAAAATGCATTATCCACCACGGAATTTATTTCAATATTAATATTTTCCCCGGAAGTAGAAAGCCACACAAGATATTCAATATTCCCGGAAGGGCCTTTTATAGATGAATATGTTAACCCTTTAATTTTGTATTCAAGGCCTCTCGCGCAATCGATGATATTTTGGATAACTTCCGCGTGCACTTTCCTATCGCGCACAACTCCGCCTTTTTCGACGTTTTCTTTCCCGGCCTCAAACTGCGGCTTTATCAGACAAATCATCTCATGAAAATCAGGCGCAAGAAGTTTTTTCAAATTTCCAAGCACCTTTGTTAGTGAAATAAACGACAAATCACTCACCAACAAATCCGCAACCGGTTCATCTTCCGTATAAATATCAGAAACCTCACAAATCCTTAAATTTGTTTTTTCAATAACTTTAACCCGGTTATCAGAACGGATTTTCCAATCCAGCTGCCCGTATCCGACATCAACCGCATAGACAAATTTTGCGCCGTTTTGAAGCAAACAGTCGCTAAATCCACCAGTAGAAGCTCCTGCATCAAGGCAAATTCTATCTTTTACCGAAAAATCAAAAGCATCAAGCGCTTTTTTCAACTTAAAACCGCCTCTGGAGACATACGGCATTGATTTAACTTCTATTTCATATTCTTTTTGGGGATTAATCTGAAACCCTGCTTTTGTAATGTACTCATCGTTAATCTTAACATGCCCGGCAAGAATAGCCGCAGCAGCTTTACTTTTGGTATCGAAATACCCCAAATCCGTCAAATACTTGTCAAGCCGCTCTTTTGACATAACTAATTCTCACTCCGGCTGCTTTTTTGCTGTAAAACTGCCGAAATAACAGCTGCCATTGTCCAAAAAACAAATTGGAGCTGCGGTCTGAAAAATACAGTATCAACAAGCCCGTGAACCATCACGGCACAAATAGAAATAACTGCCGTTGATACAAATATAACATCTTTGATTTCATCTGATTTAATAATGAAACAAATTCCTTCTTTCAGCATAATGATCAAAAACCCGACAAAAGCAATCAAAGCAAAAATTCCGCTTTCAACTGCAGTTTCAAGGAAGATATTATATGCACTTAAAGCATCAAAACCTGTGCGCATATAAAGTCCGTATATTTCTCTGAAATTTTTATTCCCGACCCCGATACCGAGCAGCCAGTTATCTTTAAACATCTGCCAGGAAGATTGGTAAACGTTAAATCTGAAAGAATTTGAAGAATCCTGTCTCATCGCAAATATGGAAAGAACCCTTGCCCTCAATGAGCTTACAAACAACAATGCCGCCGTCGCAAATGCAAAACAAGAAGCAAGAATTGCCAGGAATAATTTTTTAAATTTGTGCCAGAAAAATTTAGCCGCAACCAAAAACAATCCGGTAAGAATAACCATACAACCAATATAAGCACCGCGGCATCCCGTCAAAAACAGCGTTATAACTGACAAAAATGCAAACCCTAATGA
This sequence comes from Candidatus Gastranaerophilales bacterium, assembly GCA_944324365.1. Lineage (GTDB taxonomy): Bacteria > Cyanobacteriota > Vampirovibrionia > Gastranaerophilales > Gastranaerophilaceae > UBA1221. The sequence continues at coordinate 73,959 of CALUWA010000003.1, read as the reverse complement.
AATTATACCCGTCTTAAAATATTTTTCCGACAAAAGGTAAGCGCTCAAACCAAATAAAGAAGGAATGCCGGCGACAAAATATCCGCCAAGCAAATTCGGATTATACGGTTTTAAAGTACCGTAAACACGCGTCATAACTTCTTCCGGATTTAATTTTGAAACATCCTGCCAGGTTGAAATCTCGCTAACCTGAGCGAAATTTTGCAAAATTCCAATAATACTTTCAAAACTAATACAAACCCCAATTGCAGCGAGGATATAAGGTATCTTATTTTTATTATGTTTAAGATAATGAACAATCGAAACATAAAAACCAAGATAAGTAACTGTTTTCATAAACCCTTTTAAACTCAAAGCAAAAAGAGTTGAACCTGCAAGACTTATGATTACAATCATAAAATAAGCAAGCAGCCACAGTTCAAATTTAACCGGCTCGCATTTTTCACCTGGTTTTGTCAAAAGCTGCAAAACCGTCAAAAATATTGTAATAAGCGCCAAAAATCCTATCACATCCGAAGATAAACAGGTCGATGCCAAAAATACTAAAATAACAGATGCGAAAATCAGTTTGTCCAGATTTTGAAGGAACAAACTGTTTTCATATAATACATTCAATTTTGACTGAGTAAATTTGAATAAACTATTGAACATCATCAATCTTGTTTATATTAGTATCAACATCACCTTTGATATCATCATGGGATACAACAATATTGGAGACAGTACCGTTAAATTTGTAATTTCCGCCTTCCAATGTAATAGGAAGTCCCATTTTAATTTTATTTCCGCCCACAACTGCGCCGTCTTTAGTAATTTTTGCCGTGTCAGTAAGTGTAACAACTATATCATACAAGCTATTTTGTGCAACATCATCAACAATCAAAACATTTTTTGCCGCATTTTTTGAGTTTGATAAAACAGGAAGAATAGTCTTTTTTCTTTCTGTTTTCACATTGACAACTTCCAAATCAGAATATGGCACATTTCTTATGCTGATAAAAGTTTTGTCCCCTGCTTTTAAAGGAGTTTCAGAACCCGTGAGTGTAATCCCTCTCAGGAAAACATCAAAAACTATAGGGGAAGTTGTTTCAATTTGCTTGTCAGCAGTTTGTCTGACCTGCTTAAAAGTTAAAAATCCTACAGCAAGAGCAATTGCAACCCCAAGTATAACAATTAAATCAAATGCTTTCAGATTTTTCAAAAATTCAAATTTGTCCATAAAGTTCTCCTTATACTAGAGTTTTTCGACTGCTTCAAGAAGTTCTTTAACAGTCGTCGTGGCACAGCCCCATTGTCTTACGACAATGCTCGCTGCAACATTTCCGATAAGAGCAGCATAAACGGGATCCGCACCCGCTGCAAGCGCGAGTGAATATACTGCAGTAACCGTATCTCCGGCACCTGTAACATCAAATACTTCGGATTTGTTGAATACAGGAATTTTTGTATACTTCCGCCCGGGCTCGGCAACAAACATACCGTCAGCCCCGCAGGTAATAAGTATTGCCTGCGCTCCGGTTTCTTTTAACAAAATATCTCCGGCCTTTTCCATATCAGATAAATCATTTATAGTAAACCCGACAGACTTCTGAGTATCCGGAAGATTCGGGGTCATAGAAGTAATACCTTTGTAACATGCCAAATCACGCTGCGCATCCACAACAATTTTTTTATTATATTTACGCGCCAGCTCGATTGTTTTCTCAATAACATTTTTGGTCAAAGTTCCGATATGGTAATTGGATAAAATAATCAAATCAAAATCCGGAATAGCTTTTTCTATATTCTTTATAACTTTTTCTTCAGTTTCTTTTGATAAAGGTTCATTTGTCTGCCTGTCAATTCTTACAATCTGCTGGGTAATTGATGTTGTAATAGAACCTAAAATACGGGTTTTTGTAATAGTTTTACGGGTTTCGTCCTGTATGACATTTTTTGTATCGATATTAGCAGCCTCGAAAGCCTCAAAAAGCTGTTCCGCCTGGTAATCCTTTCCAAATACTCCAATAACGGATATTTTACCGCCGTTTAAAGTAGCAACGTTATGCGCCGCATTAGACGCGCCGCCCAATATCGGTTTTGTATGAGTATGCTGCAAGATAAGCACCGGAGCCTCACGGGAAATCCGTTCCGCATCACCATAGACCATTTCGTCCATTGCAAGGTCGCCTATTACAAGAATTTTCGGCTCTGTTAATTTCTTAATATAAGAAACCAGTTTTGCTTTATCTATATTCATAAAACTTTTCCCTACCGGAAAAGCTTAGCACGAAGGTACAAAAAAAGCAAATTTCAGCAGGTATTAATACTTTTTCCGGCTGACAGAGAGCACAGGAGAAGGAGCTTTTAACGGCAGTGTAATTTCACTTCCCGGATCAAATTTCTTAATCACAAGCGAAGTTTCACCACTTTCGACAGAAGGCTCAATCGGGGCATTCCAATTTATTTTTCTTGCATTTGGTTTTATATTATCGGTATCCACCTTATCCTTTGATGAAAATACCCTTGTAGAAAGTGCATTAATATATTTTTGAGTCAAATGTGCATAATCAAAGAGGCTCACCCCGTTAACATTAACTTTTCTTGTTTCATGGATTTGTCTGATTAAGTCTTCTTCACTCCCGCCCATAAACGTAACAAACAGACCTGCTATCAAATCCGTTTCCGGAGTTTTATAATTCAGCACAGTTGTAATTTGGGAATTAAGAGTTTTCGGGTTGCAAGTAAGAAACAGCGGAGTAAAGGCCTGAACAAAATGTTTTTGTGACCAGGTTGCCCAATCCTGCATTTTTCTTGAATAAGCAATACTTTTATCAGGGAAAATTACGGCACTTACATAAATACCTTTGGATTTGCCAAGCTTCCCGACTTTTTCCACAAAATCCGTAACCTGCTGGCGTCTGAAATCTCCCCATTTCACCCATAACGGATGAGTAGTAGCAATCTTAACCGGGTCAACACCATACTGCTGGTAGAATAATGACCTTGCAATATCCGTATATCCCCAGTTGCCGGAGGCAGAAGGCGAAATAACCTGCGGATATCTTATATAATCAAGGTTTATGCCATCCGGTTTATAATTATTAATTATTTCAGCGAGAAGTCTTAATAAAAATTCCTGGACTTCAGGGTTTGCCGGATCAAGGAAATATCCGTTATGCTCAGAAGATGACGGGGTTGCGACTGCGGACTCGTAACCTGTCAGAGTTTTATTTCCCCAATCAGGTTTAACTGCAAGAATATTTTTATAATAAGCAGAAGGCTCCTGATTTCCTACATAAAAAGTTTCAAACCATATATGAACTTTTATACCCTGTTTATGTGCTTCTCTAATCCAAACCCTAAGCGGATCAAATTCTCTGAATTTTTCATTTTGGGCTATAAACCCATAACTTTCCATAGTTTTGCTCGGGAAAATTGTGCGCCCATGAAAATATGTTTCCAAAAAAATGTTATCTATCCCGGCTTTTTTAATTTTATTTACTGCAGCTGCAATTTCAATTTCCTTGGTTTCAGTCGGTCTTAGCCAAACCCCTTTAAATTCGTTCACTTTAAAAGGAAGGACGCTCTTAATCGCTGCATTTGCTGATTCTATTGCAAGTTTAGAATACTTTTGAACCTCATCCGGATTTTTTGCACCTTTTCTCACATAATTTTGGGCATCTTTTATGAAATTATTCGGAACTTTCCAGTCATAAGAAGGATTTTGTGCTTTATAATAATTTATCATAGAAGAAGCTTCTTCTATTTTTTGCAAAGCCTCAAACATAAGACTCTTTGAGGTGTTATATGTCGTAATAACACCGGTATTTTCATCATAATAAATTTTTGTTCCGATACTGATATTGGAATTTATCCAGTTTTTCCCGACACCATGACCGCTTATAACAGCCCCGTCCGGAGGAATAAAAGAATCCGCCCCGCTCAATTCGGTTACAGTATTTCCTACAATAATTGCTTCCGCACCAAATTCGTTAGTCATTGTTCTATCGCCGTATGCGGAAGTATATAATATAAGCTGATCCGCTCCTCTTGCTCCAGGGAAATGCGACCCTGAACGATTTGAATAAATTGTCGGATTAACAGCATCAACCTGTTTACGTGACTGACTGAATAAAATTTCGTTTTGCTCAAGCTTGTAAGGAGCATACATATTATGTTCTTCCGCAAAAGCAGGTAAAAACATAATATTGAAAATTAATAAGATTAATAATATTAAATTCTTAAATTTCATTAGTACTCCATCTCAGGCTTAAGTTGATACTCTTTTTTATTATAGTAAGTATTGCCCAATATCAAAATTTTATCATTCAGTTCTTTTTGACTCGGATTAAGCATTTGGGATACAGTGTAATGGTCTTTTGCTTTTTCTAAATCGCCAAGTTTTTCATAGACTGTTGCAAGACGATTATGTACTTCGTAATACGAACCGTATCCGTTTTTCAAGGCCATCTTATAATACTTTAATGCATTATGATAGTCTTTCATATTGAAATAATACTCCGCAAAATAATAGTTGGCAAAAGGGTTAAGTTTTTCTAAGTTAATTGCTCTGAAAAAATAATTTTTTGCATGTGTTTTATACCCTTTAAGTTCAAGTATAACGCCGATTTGTGTACAGAATACTGCATTATCCGGCTGCATACTCAAAAGAAGCTTATACTTAGCAAGTGCTTTGGTAAGATAAGCTTCTTTTAAATTTTTATCCTTTGATGCAACACCTTTATAAAACAGTGCATCCGCTTCCTGTTCTATTTTTTGCGGGGATTTCAGCATATTACTAGAAGAGGTGCTGTTATTATAATCAAGTTCTTTTGTCGGCACAGTATCAGCGTACACGCCTAACGCACATGAAAAACACAACCATGTACCTAACAAAAGATAAGAACAAACCTTGATTCTATAAATCCTGAGTATTTGCATAATACTTAATATCCTGACGCATAAATTTATCTCTATCCTGCGCAGGATCAAGGTAATTAAAGAAATCTACGGTTTTATCAACAATAGTATTCCATACTGCTGAATCTGTATATAAATTTGACTGGCGTCTGTCACTGATTGGAGTAACAAATTTTTCACCCTTAACCTGAGCTTTATTCAAATTAATATACTTAACTGCTTCAGTTGAGTATCCGTAATTCCTTAAATATTCAGAACTTGTTGACTCCTCAACACCAATTCCGGCAAATGCAGGAAGAGATATTGCCAGTACGCCAAATACTAATAAAAATTTTTTCATAAAACACCTCTGCTTTATATATAATACTAACATTTTTTTGCAACACTTGCAATATTATTATAAAATCTTTACAACTAAAATAAATGTACTATTCGTATGATTTTTTAATAGCTTCTTCCAGTTTTTCCAAAAGTTGATTTTCCGGAACTTTTGCTATAATTTCGCCTTTTTTAAAAATATAACCTTCACCGATGCCGCCGGCAATACCAAAATCGGCATTACGTGCCTCTCCCGGGCCGTTGACCGCACAACCCATAGTGGCGATCGTTATTGGTTTATCTAAATCTTTAAATCGTTCTTCAACTTTCTTGGCAAGGGATATTAAATCAATTTGAGTTCTTCCGCAAGTTGGACAAGACACAAAATTCACCCCGCCTGTTTTCAAACCTAAACTTTTCAGGATATCTATACCGGCACTAACCTCTTCAACAGGATTTTCAGTTAAGGAAACCCTGATAGTATCCCCAATTCCTTCTGCAAGAAGAGTTCCGAGTCCTATAGATGATTTAATCAGCCCGCCTCTTAAAGTCCCTGCTTCAGTCACTCCCAAATGCAGAGGATACGGAATTTTTTCGGCAATAGCACGATAAGCTTCTATTGTAGTCATAACATCAGAAGACTTTAGCGAAACTTTTATCATATCGAAATCCAAATCTTCAAGAATTTTGATATGACTCATTGCACTAATTACCATTTTTTCGGAAAGAGGAATATTTTTTTCTATCAAATCTTTTTCCAAAGACCCTGCATTAACCCCTATTCTGATAGGAATTTGCTGTTGTTTTGCAAGTTTAACAACTTTTTCAACATTTTCTCTTTTGCCTATGTTGCCGGGATTAATTCTAAGCGCGGCAATTCCGTTATTTATACATTGAATTGCAAGCCTGTAGTCAAAATGAATATCTGCAACAAGCGGCACAGATGATTTTTTGACAATTTCTTTTATAGCTTCCGCCGCATCTTTATTAAGCACAGCAAGCCGGACTATATCACAGCCTTTCTGTGCCAGTTCATTTATTTGGGAACATGTTTTTTCTATATCACGCGTATCTGTATTACACATAGATTGCACGCTAATTGGAGCATCTCCCCCGATTTTTACATTTCCTATAGAAATTTGTTTTGACTCTCTTCTCTTAATCATACTTTTATGATATCATAAAGAAAAAAAAGGAGAGAAGTGCATATGAAAGCAGCTGTAATATCAGATATACACGGAAATTTTCAGGCATTAGAAAGTGTTATTGCTGATTTGCAAATGAATAATTGTGAACAGGTATGGTGCCTCGGCGACCTTGCGATGGCAGGCCCTCAGCCGCGCGCAGTTCTTGATTATTTTATGAACAAAGCGCAAGATTGGGTCGTTATTCAGGGCAATACCGACAAAATGATAACCGATTTTAACTTAAAAATGTATGACAAACTGCAGGCAAAATTCCCGGTAATGGCGAATGCGCTTTTGGATGATGTTGATATCATTGAAAAAGATAAAAAAGAATATCTCGCGTCATTACCCGAAAGAAAATCTTTAATGGTAGAGGGGGTTTCGGTTTTATTAGTGCACGGCTCTCCGCGAAAAAGCAACGAAGATATTCTTCCTGGAATGAAAATGTCCGAAATTCTTGAAATTATTCAAGGCGAAACTTCTGATCTTATTTTATGCGGACATACCCATGTTCCTTGCGGGTATCAAACTCTTTCAAAGCAGACCGTTGTAAATGTCGGAAGTGTTGGCAGACCTATGACTGGGGTTCCTAAAGCAAATTACGCAATTATAGATTTTAATAACGGAACATTCAGTGTAGAACACCGCGAAGTCGAATATGATTATGAACTGGCAGCGAGCCTTGTCCGCGCAAGACAATTTGAAGGAGCATCCGAACTCGCGGATCAGCTGGTAATGCCTATATTAAGACATCTTTAAAAATTTTAAACAAAATTATACTTAAAAATCTTACTTCAATAATATAGCCTTAAAAAGTTTTTTTAAGGACGATTAAATCTGACTGCTTGTATTTTATAAATTAAATAGCAATAGAAATAAAGTCAGGAGGAGATATGGATATATCACCGGTCAGAATATTATTGGTAGAAGATCATAAGTTGATGCGCGTCGGTTTGAAATCTTTATTTGAAGAGCATAAAGAACTGGATGTAATATCAGAAGCCCAAACCGGCAAAGAAGCCGTTGAAAACTACAAAATATCACATCCTGATGTAATTCTAATGGATATAGGTCTGCCCGATATTACAGGGATTGAAGCTACAAAGAAAATAATCGAAATAAGCCCGCAGGCAAAAATTATTATCTTAACTTCCCATCTGTCAGAACAGGAAGTTATGGATTCACTTCATGCCGGAGCCAGGGCATACGTTATGAAAGATATCAATATTGAAATCCTAAAAATGATAATAAAAACGGTAAAAGACGGTGCCATGTGGCTTGACCCGCAGGTTGTTCCCATATTGAGAGATAAGAATTGCGGTATAGTTCCGCCAAGACACATGTCGCGTGCAATGTTTAAAGAGCAGCACGCAAATTTAACCCAAAGAGAATATGAAGTTTTAAAGCTCGTAGTAGATGGCAAATCGAATAATGAAATTGCTCAGGAACTCACAATATCAGAACATACCGCAAAAGCGCACGTTTGTAACATTATCCAAAAACTCGTAGTTGATGACAGAACCCAGGCTGCAGTAAAAGCACTCAAAGAGGGACTTGTTTAAGTTTTGTAACTTTTTAAACGAAAAAATTAAAGAATTTCCCGTTTTTGACGATATAAAACCATGTTAATAAGGATTATCGTATGGGAAATTTTAATGAGTATCAACAAGGGACACCTGATCTTGGCAAAAATTATTGGCAAGAGTTCAAAACACAGGGCAACGCAGAAAACAGCTCTGTCAACAATATTGTTGAGATGAATTGCAAAACAATATTTTCTCCGGATGACCTTAAAAATATCACAACATTCAATCCGTCAATATTTAACGAACAATAATTTTCTCCTTTTACTTATATACAAACAAAAAGACAGCCTCCCGTTTTTCGAGAGGCTGCTTCTTTCATGTCTTCTTTTGGAATTTCGTTTTTGTTGTTTTTAATTATTATTAAGAATTAGAAATTTTTGAAGCAATTGCCGAACTTACAAGAGCAACTCCGGAAGCCAAACCGGCAAATACACCTGCCTGTTTCAATTTCATATTCAAAGCTGCGCGTTTGAAGAATTTAGCACTTTCTTCACTGCCTTTTTTAAATTGTTTTTTAGTACTGTCAAAAGCTTCTGCAAATTCGTCTTTTATAGCTTTTTTATAATCAGCATTTTCCAAAATTCTTCTTGTAGATTCAGGAAGGAAAATTTCTTTAACAGCAGCTGCATCTTTATCTTTCAAAAATGCTTTTACGGCATCTTTCATTGTTTGACCTTCTTCAGGAACAATACCCAAAGCTTTGGCATGTTTATTTGCAAACTTTTCCAATGCTGCATGTGCTGATTTTAGTTTCTTATCAGCAAACGCCAATACTTTTTCTCTGTCGCCGTTTAATTTGATAACATCTTCATCAGTTATAAAAGGATTAATTTTATCAAGCTTATCGGCAGTTTTCATTAATTTTTTATCATTTTTTTCAAAACTGTCAGCAATATAATTAGTAAATTTTTCAGTCATTTCGCCATTTTTTATAGCTTTTGCAGAAACAAAACCCGCCCCTCCGGCAGCAACACCGGCAAGAGCTGTTGGAATAGCTATACTTTCAATTCTGTTTACGTCCATATTTTCTCCTTGTGAGCCTTTCTTATTATACTATCTTAAAGCCCGAAAAAAATATTTTTGCTACTTTTTTTCACACATGTTTACATAAATTAATAATTAATATGTGTTAAATACACCTTTGCAAGTTCAATATCACTTTGTGTTGTAATTTTTATATTTCTGTAACTTCCGTCAATTACATAAACAGTTTCGCCGAGCTCTTCCAGCATGCCGGCATCGTCAGTAAAGTTTTTACCTTCAAATTTTTGATGAGCCTTTAATATCAAATTGTAATCAAAAGCCTGCGGAGTTTGGGTATTATATAATTTTGAACGGTCGATAGTTTTTACAATTTTGCCGTGTTCGACTTCTTTTATTGTATCTATGGTTTTTGTCATAACAGATAAAGCTTTTACTTCTTTAACCATTTCAGCACAAATATTTATAATTTCTGTTGTGATAACGGGTCTTGCTCCATCATGGATAAGAACGTAATCGCATTCTTCATATTTTAAGCCGTTATAAACTGATTGCTGTCTTGTATTCCCGCCTTCAATTATCACAACATTTTCGTAGCTTGAAAACAGATTTTTCAACTCATCTATTATAGAAACATTCGCACATATAATTATCTTATCGACTTTAGAATACCTGAAAGCATCTACAGTATATTTAATAACCTCAATACCGTTAATTTTCTCCAGAAGTTTATTTTTATTCCCGAACCTGGAGGAATTTCCTCCGGCCGTTATTATTGCATTTATTGTCATAATTACTCCTTAAAATGTTTAAATAAATTTTTCTCCACATCCTCTTTTGAATATATTACGGAAGAATTTTTGTAATTAATTTTTACGCCGCATCCCGGCAGAACCTTTCCGATAACAGTTCCGCCGTAAGCATCATTTGCCGCTGCGACCAGTCCGTAATCCTCGCCTCCGAAAAGCACTAAATCCTCCCAATCATCAAAACTTTCCAAATCTTTGTCATGCGGAATTTTATCAAAATCGACCTCGAGCATTACTCCGCTTTCAGATGAAATAGCAGACAAAGCATCCATCAATCCGTCCGAAGTATCCATCATCGCATAATCCTCTTTAATTTCGGCTGCAATTCTTTTTGAAAATTCAAGCTGAACATCCGGCATAATGTGTGCTTTAATAAATTTGTTGTTTTTATCTTGCCCGCTCAAAAGCAATTTCAAACCGGCAGCCGAAGAGCCATGATTTCCGGATACAATAATTTTCTGACCGGGTTTTGCATTTTTTCTTGAAGCTATTCTGCGGCCGGCAGTTGTCCCTATTGCAGTCACTGAAATATAAATTTTATCCGCGCCCGTGATATCTCCCCCGATAACTTCAACACCTTTAGCTCCATCCTGCATTCCCTTGTAAAATTCCTTTATAAAATTTTCATCCGTATTATCTGGAAGAGAAATTGCAGATGTCATATATTTTGGTTCAGCCCCGCTTGCACATACATCTGAAATATTTACGGCAGCAGATTTAAAACCTAATTCATACGGAGCTATTTTCTCTCTTAAAAAATGAACCCCTTCAACCAAACTGTCCTGGGTCACAACAATACCCAATTCAGGCAAATACGCGCAATCATCTCCGATATATTTTGAATTTAAGGTATTTTTTATAATATTTATAAATTCTCTTTCTTTCATGGTTATTTCAAATCATTTTCTATAAGAGCTGTAAATTCATTCACCAAAGCAGTATTCCATTTTTTACCCGCATCTTTTTTAATCTCTTCCAAAGCCTGCTCGGGAGCTAGTTTATCCCTATAAGGACGGGGCTCCGTCAGTGCATAATAAGCATCAACAATAAGCACAATCTGTGAGGTCATAGGAATTTCATTTTTAGATAATTTCGCGGGATAACCGCTTCCGTCCCAATTTTCATGATGATATTCAACAATCGGAATAACATCCTGAATGTACGAAATAGGTGTCAAAATCTTTTTAGCCGCAATTACGGGATGTTCTTTTATCATATTACGCTCATCATCAGTAAGCGGAGCAGCTTTTTTAAATATTTCCTGAGGAACAAGCAAATTTCCTATGTCATAAAGAAGCATTGCGATTTTTAAATTATCAACTTCTTCCTTAGGCAAGTCAAAACGTTTTGCAAGGCTCACTGCAGTGAGAACTTTCGATTTTACAACACCCTGTTTATGAAGCGGATTATATGTCTGCGTTAGTAAATCCGCAACGGAATATAAAACCTCACTTTGGGAACTGTTGCTTATTAATTTATTTGATAAATTTTGTTTAAAATTCTCTGCAAGCGGGATTCTTCGCTTATTCAATATATCTAAAAACGCACTGACCGCAAGCTCCTGCCAAGAAGTTTCATCAATAGGTTTTGCAAGCGTAACCTGATTTCGACCGTTGCGCTTAGACAGATACATTGCCTGGTCAGTTAATTCCAGAATATCCTCTATATTATCCGAATGCTCAAGAAACGTTGCAACACCAATACTTGCCGTAATATGTCCGATTGTTTCAAGTTCAGTACTTTCAATTGCTTTACGAATTCTTTCCGCAGCAACCATAGCACCTTCCGAGGTTACACCGGGCAAAATAATATTAAACTCTTCTCCACCCATTCTGGCCGCCGTATCAATGGAACGGGCATTCGACATAAGAACCTGCGCAATTGATTTTATCGCCAAATCACCGTATGCATGCCCGTATTTATCGTTAATTTTTTTGAGAAAATCAAGATCAATTCCGATAATACTAAACGGCTGATTGATACGTTTTGCCCTTGTGACTTCTTTTTTAAGATACTCTTCAAAATATCTTCTGTTATAAAGTCCTGTCATCCCGTCCGTTATGGCCTGCTCTTTAACCTTTTCAAACAAATCCGCAATTGTTATCGCAAGTTCAATCTGCTGCGCAAACATTGAAAGAAAATCCGTTTCAGATTCGGCAAGTTCTTCTCTTGAAGAAAATACACAAAAAAGACCGAACGGAGTTTCCATTGTATACAACGGAATAACAATAATTGAGCGGATTGATTTGTCCGTCAAGACTTCATCAATAACACTTTGCTCAACATTCGGCATTATTGCATGCAAAGATGCCGCAATGTCTTTTGACTGCACAATTTTTCTGTTCTCAAGAGCTTCGGCAAACATTCCGCCCTTAGTATAAGCAAGACGTCTTGCCTGGATAGGAGTTTGCAAAATATCGTCAGCTCTTTTTATTGTCTGGTTAACAGCTTCCGCCACAACAGAAAGGTATTCCCCTTCTTCATCCTTCTGCTTTCTCATAATTGAACTGTGAACATACCCCAATTCTCCTTGGATACTGTTAACAATAGTTTCAAGAACATTATTCAACGGCTTTGAAGAATTCATCATATCCCAAATATGCTGCAGGGTGAGCATTCTTTTATTTGCGATGTTAAGTTCGTGAGTACGTTCTTCAATTTCTTTTTCTAATTGCAAATTTCTTTCATAAATTTCCAGAAAATCCTGTTTCCCGAGGTAAATATTATTTTCTACCTCGGAAATTTTCTTTCTGATTTCATTAAATTTATCAAAGAATCCCATCGCGACCTGTCAAACTAATTAAATAGACTTTTATATTATACACTATATTTGAAAAATTTTGGCAGATTGTTAAAAAATACTAACGATTATCGTCCAGATATGCAGCTCCGATTACTCCGGAAAAATCTCCGAGAGCAGTTTTTTTAAATTCAATTTTTGTCGCGGGAACGGGCAAGCACTTAAGTTTTGCATCCTTTATGGTTTTTTGGTAAAAATAATCGACTGCTTCAATCAGCCCGCCTCCGAGAATTATAAGCTTCGGATTAATCAAATTTATAACGCTCGCAAGCCCGCCCGAAAGATAAGCGGATGCTTCGTCCACACAATGGGTTACAAGTTCATCTCCGCGCTCAATTGATTTTCTAATCATACTTGAGGTAATAGATTTTCCTTCTTCCAAATAATCCAAAATAACGGAATGCCGGCCTTTTTTCAAAGAACCTTCTATCCTTTTTTCTATCGCTGAACGCGACGCGTACGCTTCAAGACATCCGTGGGCTCCGCAAGCACACTGACGTCCGTTTAAATCCACAATTATATGTCCTATTTCACCCGCAGTTCCCGTGGCTCCTCTTACAATCTTGCCTTCTTTCACAATACAGGAACCCACGCCTGTGCCGACAAAAACGCAAACTAAATCATCAACCCCTTTTCCGGCACCGAATTTTAATTCGCCAAGCGTTGCAGCTTCGACATCATTTGCAAGATATACCGGAAGTTTAAATTCACCCTCCAAAATATCACGAATATTCAAATCAAAACATTCCAAATTAGGAGCCCCTAAAATTATGCCATGGTCACGGTCTATCTGCCCCGCGGCAGCAACCCCTATTGAATTTATATCCTCTATATTAACTTTGCTTTCTTCAAGAAGTTCGTTGATGCTGCATACCATTTTGTTAACAATATTTTCCGCACCTTTTTCCTTTTTTATCTTTTTCTTAACAAAATGTACAACTTCCCCGGAACTCCTGTCTACAAGAGCCGTTAAAATCTTTGTTCCGCCAAGATCAATTCCAATAGAATACTTTTTCATAATACTAATTATAACATAAAACTTGTTTTATGATATAATAAATGTAACCATTAGATAATAGAGAGGGAAAATATGAATAAAAATCAATCAGTCGGTATGTATATTGTCTTAGCGATAGTAGCTTTGGTCTTTATTTCATCAGTTTTTATGTCAGGCCCTGCCACGAGCACTTCAGAAATTTCATATTCTGACTTTTTGCAAAAACTCGATAACGGGGAATTTAAAAGTATACAAAAGGCTGATGAATTTCTGATTGCAATACCAAAAGAGCAGCCGCAGGCTGAAAATAAAACTCCGGAAGTTCCGGCAAGTCCGTTTGCAGTAGAAAAGAAGGCACCGCTTATTCAATATAAAGTGCTCACGCCGAATGACCCGAATCTTATGAGCAGACTTGAAAAGGCAAATGTTGAAATTGCAGTCAAGAAGCCATCGGAATCAAGCCAGATGCTGGGAATTTTAGGCAGTCTTATTTTGCCGCTGATGTTTGTTATATTCATAATTATCCTTGCAAAAAGCCTTCAGGCAGGCGGCTCTCAGGCAATGAGCTTTGGCAAAAGCAAGGCAAAAATGCTTCTTGACAGCAAAGTAAAAACAACATTTAAAGATGTTGCCGGTATAGATGAAGAAAAGAAAGAACTTGAGGAAATTGTCGATTTCTTAAAAAACGGCGAAAAATATATAAAATTAGGAGCAAGAATACCAAAAGGCGTACTTCTTGTAGGCCCTCCTGGAACAGGTAAAACCTTAATGGCAAAAGCTGTTGCAGGAGAAGCCGGGGTTCCGTTCTTTTCTATCAGCGGTTCTGATTTCGTAGAAATGTTTGTCGGCGTTGGTGCAAGCCGTGTAAGAGATTTGTTTGAACAGGCTAAAAAACACCAGCCTTGTATAATTTTTATAGACGAAATTGATGCGGTAGGACGTCAACGCGGTGCAGGATTAGGCGGCGGACACGATGAACGCGAACAAACTTTAAACCAGCTCCTTGTTGAAATGGACGGGTTTGATGAAAACACAAATATTATCGTTATCGCAGCAACAAACAGACCTGATATTTTGGATAACGCACTTTTAAGACCGGGCAGATTTGACAGACAAATTTATATTAATGCTCCGGATGTAAAAGGAAGAGAAGAAATTTTAAAAGTTCATGCCAAAAACAAACAGCTTGAACCGGATGTTGATTTGAAAGTTTTGGCAAAACGCACCCCGGGATTTACGGGAGCTGATTTGCAGAACCTTTTGAATGAATCTGCGCTTCTTGCTGCAAGAAATAACGAAAGCAAAATTTCAATGGAAGACATTGACAACTCCATAGATAGGGTAATTGCAGGCGTAGAAAAGAAAAGCAGAGTTTTAACAGATGAAGATAAAGAACTTACATCTTACCATGAAGTCGGACACGCTTTGATTGATAAATTGTTGAAAGATGCGAATGAACTGCACAAAGTTTCAATTATTCCGCGAGGAATGGCATTAGGTGTAACCTGGACAAGACCTAAAGATGAAAAAGTTCACGTAAGTAAGGCGAAACTTCTTGCGAAAATTACGGTTTCACTTGGCGGCCGTGCGGCGGAAGAAATTGTATACGGCCCGGATAGAGTAAGCACAGGGGCATCCCAAGACTTAATCAACGTAACAAATATCGCAAGAAAAATGGTTACGGCCTGGGGTATGTCTGAAAAACTCGGTACAATGGCATACGGTAAAAACGAAGAAAACGTATTTATGGGCAGAGATTTCGGACACCAGAGAGATTATTCCGAACAGGTAGCATATGAAATTGACACAGAAATTAAACAAATAGTCGATGAAAGATATGCGCTTGCCAAAGAACTCTTAAATCAAAACCGCGATATGCTGGAAGCTATCTCCAGAGAACTTCTTGAAAAAGAAACTATCGACGAAAAAGAATTTGAAGAAATTATGAATAAGGTAAAAAGTGAACGACAAGCCTAATCAAATAAGAACAATCAATTTTAATAATTTAAAAATCGGGGGAGAAACCTCTTTCCCGATTTTTAAGCATATATACGTTCTAAATATTCCGATATTCAATCCTGACGAAAACTTCGAAATAGTAAAAAACTACTACCAAACAAATTCTCCGCAAGAAATTATTCAAAAAGCACAAAATTCCGAAGCGGATATTCTCGGGCTTAAATTTAATATAGAAAAAACGGAGCAAATTCCAAAAGCCGCAGAACTCCTGGATAATCTTTTGCCGTATATCAAAAAGCCGCTGATGATACAGGGGATTAATAACAACAGCATTGATATCGAACTTCTACCGGAATTAATTAAGGTCTTAAAAGT
This sequence comes from Candidatus Gastranaerophilales bacterium, assembly GCA_944324365.1. Taxonomy (GTDB): domain Bacteria; phylum Cyanobacteriota; class Vampirovibrionia; order Gastranaerophilales; family Gastranaerophilaceae; genus UBA1221. The sequence continues at coordinate 58,045 of CALUWA010000003.1, read as the reverse complement.
CCCGGCAATAATAGCTTTTGCAAACGACAACACCTATAAAAAAATAGTTCCGGAAGTTGTAAAAGGAAATCATATTCTTGTGCTAAGAAGTCCTATCGATATAAACTTAGCAAAAGAATTAAACATACTATCCAACGATATGGGACTTGATTTGAACAAAATTCTGATAGATACGGATATCGGAGGACTTGGCTACGGGCTGGAATACGGTTACAGTATTATGGAAAAAATAAAACTTGAAGGACTTAACGGCGACAAATACCTGAACATGCCTATGATAAGTTTTGCCTGCGAAGAATCTTTAAAAACAAAAGAAGCCAAAACTTCAAACTTTTCTGAAAGTTTTGGCAATCTTAAAGATCGCGCAGTATTTTTTGAGCTGTCATCCGCAAGTGCCGTTAAAGCAGCCGGGGCGGATGTTGTTGTTATGAATTATCCGCCGAATATAAGCACAATGAAAGGATTAGAGTAATGGAATTATCCGGGTTGCAAATATTTAAATATCTGCCGGCAGCCAAAAAATCCGAAAACTCAAACTGCAAAAAATGCGGATTTCCGACCTGTATGGCATACGCACTCAAACTTGCTAAACATCAGGCGGATTTGGCTTCCTGCCCTTATATTCCGGAAGAATTGAATAAACTCTATACTGAGGCCGCAAAACAGCCTCAAAAGACTGTTGAAATTAACAATTTAAAAATCGGCGGCGAAAATGTCTTATACAGACACGAAAAAACTTTTATAAATAAAACTACCCTTGCGGTTATCGTAAAATCACAAGAGGAATTTGAACGGGTAAAAAACTTTGAAATTACACGCGTAAACGAAACGATGAAAGTTGATTTAATAATTACCAAAGATTTTCAGCCCGAAAATTGTGAAAACGCAAATGTTATTCCTTATGATGAATTTTTAAATCTTGAACTAATAAGAATTAATGACAAAACTTTTGTTGATACTGCACAGGAATTGATAAACATAAGAAACAAGGCTGTTAAAGAAAAAGATGAACAGTTCAGCAACCCTGTGTGTGTCGTAATGCAAAAGAGCAGCAACCTGCAAGAGCTTTGTGCAAAAGCGGCTTTTTACATATGTAAATATGCCAATATGCTTGTATTTGAAAATTTTGATGAAGCTCTTTTTACAACACTTATGACACTAAGACAAAATATTTTTACTGATCCGCAAAAGCCTCTGCAGGTAGAAGCAAAAATATATGAGTTTAACAATCCGGATGAAAATTCTCTGATATTTATGACAACAAACTTTGCACTGACATTCTTTGCTGTTGCAAACGAACTCGAAAGCCTGCCGGTTCCGTCGTACTTGATAGTAACCCCCGCAGACGGTATGAGCGTTTTAACAGCCTGGTCTGCAGAGAAATTTACGGCCAAAATGGTTGCAAAAACTTTAAAAAAATGGAATTTTGCAAGTAAAGTAAAAAACAGAAAAATAATTATTCCCGGATTGCTCGCGCATATGAAAGAGGAATTGGAAGAAGAGCTTAAGGATTTTGAAATCGTTGTCGGAACAATAGATGCTTTTGCTATTTCGGATTTTGTGAAAAACTATAATCAGCATATACAAAAACGCGCATGATAAAATATCCTACGCGTTTTTAACGATTTTATTTAAAAAATTACTACTTCAATGCAAAAGTCATATCTGCTTCAACACAAGTTTTACCGTCAACACTGCCTTTGCCGTGAGCTTTGCAGATAGGGCCTTTTACTTTTACAAGTTCAATTTCCATATCAAATCTGTCGCCAGGTCTTACAATATTTTTGAAACGAACATTATCTACCCCCGCGTACAAGGTTAATTTACCCTTAAATTCAGGCATAGTCATTAAAACAGGAGCTGAACACTGCGCCAAAGCTTCCAACTGCAATACGCCAGGCATAATCGGATTGTTAGGAAAATGTCCCTGGAAAAATCCTTCGTTCATTGTCATATTTTTATAGCCTTTAGCATATTTTCCCGGTACGCACTCAGTAATCCTATCTACCAAAAGAAACGGATATCTGTGCGGTATCATTTCCATAATCTGCATAACATCAAAGTTTAAAACTTGTTCTTCTGTCATTTTTCTCTCCTTATTATTTACATTCTATTAATTTATCTTTTAAAATTTTTGCAACTTTTATATGAACGGCATGCCCGGCTTCTTTAGCAAGAATTTGGCATTTCATATCAAGCGGATTGACACCCGTAAGGTACAAATCCCCGACTAAGTCGAGCATCTTATGCTTAACCGGCTCCTTCTCCGAGCGAAGCTCCGTAGTATACCCGTCATCGGTAAGTCCCACGGTATTTTCAATCGTCACGCCTTGCGCAAATCCAAGCATCTGAAACTTTTTCAAATCTTTATAAAATCCAAAAGTCCTTGCTTCAATTATTTCTTCCTGATTTTTCGGATTGTAATTTACAAAACATCTTGTTAAGTCAGGATGGTTGTAATTTACCGCATAAGAAATAAAAAGCTCATCCGCCGGCAAAATTACAAGACTGGTTTTGCCGTTTAAATAATAAACGGGTTCTTTGACCGTATATTTTTGCGGTTTATAAAACAAAGGCTTATCAATTCCGGCCTGTTTAAAAAGTTCAACCCATTGTTTTGAACTTCCGTCAAGTGCCGGAACCTCGCCTTCATCCATACATATATCGACAGAATCTATTCCGCAAAACGCCAAAGCCGCAGTCAAGTGTTCCGTGAGCATTGCCTTTGTTTTGTTATCTTTGCCTAAAACGACGCAATGTTCAGTAGACAGGACATTATCGACCTTTGCCTCAAATTCTTCTCCGTTCAGAAAATATCTGATTTTACCTGTTTTTGAAGGGAAAAATCTGACGGTACACGGCTTATTTTTCATCAAACCGTTTCCGGATATAGATATCTCTTTTTTTAATGTAACCACTAATGATGTTCCTCTACAAATGCATCAAGCATAGGTTCAAGTTTTCTGAATTTCGCAAAAATTTCCTGAGCATCTTTCATCGTCTTGAGCTGCTTAATAAATTCTTTTCTCGGAGCGGCAGGAATACCGACAACGATAGATTTTTCAGGGAACGATTTTGTAACACCGGCTTTTGCGGTAATAATCGTATCAGAACCGATTTCAATATGATCGGCAAGCCCGGCTTGTCCCGCAATAACAACTCTGTCGCCGATTACGCAGCTTCCTGCAATACCAACTTGTGATACAATCAGACATCCCTTGCCGATATGACAGTTATGGCCAATCATTACAAGGTCATCAATTTTTGTATTATCACCGATTGTTGTATTTTCAATAGTACCTCTGTCTATAGCGGTATTTGCTCCGATTTCGACGTTATTCCCTATTACAACAGAACCGATAGAAGGAATTTTAAAGATTACATGTTTTGTATTTTCCTCTTTAATTGAGCCGTCTTTTCTTGCCTGTTCAATATTATCCGGATTTTCTGTAACAAAGCTGAATCCGTCAGCACCCAAAGAAACTCCGTGGTGAAGAATTACATCATTACCGACTTGTACTCTGTCACCAATGTTGACTCCCGGGTGGAACAAGCAGTTTGTACCTATATGAGCCCCGCCGCCAACGTAGCAGTTTGCCATAATTTTAGTATTATCACCGATAACAGCATCATGAGATATTACTACATTCGGGCCGATTTGAACGTTTTGACCAAGTTTTGCTGTCGGATCAACTACGGCTGTCGGATGAACGCCTTCGTTAATTCTTGGTGGAACATAAAATAAATTCAAAAGCTTCATCATTGCAAGACGAGGTCTTTCAACTTCAATAGTAGTAAAACCGTCAATTTGAACCCCAAGCGGAACAAGTGCAGCTTTTGCTTTAGATTTTGCAAGGTTTGCAATTTCCTCTTCGCCAAGCGCCAATGCAAGAGTGTTTTCATCTGCAAGCAGCGGCGGTGCAAGTCTTTCTATTTTCGCATCCTGAGCTTTTGTAAGCATTCCGCCGACAATTTGTGTGATTTCTTCTACAGTAAAAGATTTCATTTTATACTCCTTATCTTCCCATCCTCTGTTTATAAAAGAATTTTACCAAAAACAATCGTTTTTGTCGCGTGGTTTTAACAAAAAGTAATAAAATGCAACCTGTAAAATTTTACACAGACAACAGCGTAATATAATTAAAGTGCTTTTTAAACTCCTCCCTTGTAAGCGTTATAGGAGTCGAAGTATCCCAAGGGTTAATCAAATAAACATTATCTTTATCTGCTCCTGCCACGGTATAAGAATGATATGTATCCAAAATAAGCTCCTCATCATTTGAACTTGAGCGAAGCTTAATTTCTCCTGACTTATTATCCGGAGCTTGTATTGATACACAGGCCAAAGTACCTTTTTGCATAAGATTATCTATCGTCCGGTCATTAATCTGTCCTATATGTTCAAACGCATGCTTACCGGTCAAAAGAAAATATGCACTTTTTTCATAACCGCTGTCAAGTGTAAAATCACTCTTATCAAAAGGATCGCCATATTGTTTCAGGTATTTCTCCACGGCAATTTCAATAGCCCGAACATCATCATCTCCGAATGAGTAATTTGAATCACTCAATTCTTCCTTGGTTATCGTATATGTTTTTCCGACACCTTTCAGAGTGACTCTGGCATTTCCGTTTGAGTCAATATTTATACAGTCATTCAGTTCTTTCAAAGTTTCAGGGTTTAACGACAAACTTTTGATTACGGCTAAAAGATAACAATCTCCAACGCTCCCCTGCTCGAAATCTTTATCTATTTTTCCGTTTAATCCGGACTTAGCAATAATTTCAAGCTGTTTTACCGCATCCTTATAAAAAGCTTCCAAATATATTTCATCAGAAAGTTCATCATTTAAAAATTTGTCAAATTCTGCTTTGAGGTTATCAAGTGAATACCCTTCCATTTCGGAAGCATCACGTATAGTTCTGTTAATAATTCCGCTTATATAACTTTTCTGGTTTTCAGCATCTATCGGACTTTCTAATATTGCCCGAATTATATCCGGGCTCAGATAAGAGTAATCCTCATTGTCATTAATATATTCATCAATACTTCGCATATCAAATAGATAAGAATGACCAGGAGCATTTATCATTCCTTCATATTTAACACTAATTGTTCCATCTTCGCTGATTTTTGTTACTTTATTTAACCAATTGTCCAAATGTTTATACTCGGTGACAGTTTTTGTGTTGTCATAGTTTATGCTCGTATATCTCGTTGTATTAATATCTACCTTTTCTTTAATAGTTTTCCTTTGCAAGCCGTTTCCCAGATCAACAATTCTGGTTTCAGTGTCATTTACAAAATCTTCTATTGTCGTGGCACCTCCGGATTTTGTAATTGTCTGTATATGAAACCCGTTTTCATATATATCTTTAACAATACCGCCAGGTGTATTTTTGCTTTCGGCTCGCCATTTTCCATCGGTGGAAACTTCTTCGGTACTCCCGTCCGCATACTCGGTTAATTCAACTTCTCTGCCATCTATAACCGTATTATAGGTACGTACGAGATTAAGATCTTTACTTTGAAGTTCTTTAAGCTGCTCTAAAAATTCAAATACCTTTTTGGAATTTAATTTTTTACCGTTAGCATCACGTAATTGTTTTGCTTCTTTTTTATCTAGGGTGTTATCTTGCGCAAAAATGGTTAAAGCTTCACTAAATGCCCTGAGTTCCGCACCGCTTAAGCGGCCTTTTACATCGTCGCTGTCCAACGCATCAAAAATCCGCTCAAGCTTCTTGTCGCCTTTACAAAATTCTTCTTTTGAAATCCCGCCTTTTATTCTGTGCCACTGAATTTCATTCAAATCAAACTTCTTATAATTTACATCCTTAGACATTTCTAACCTCTTAGCTTAAGATATATATCAGGGCTATCGGTACAAAGAACATAAATCTTTAGAAATTTTTCCGCAGTTGTAACAAATTTTAATGATGATTAATTTGATTAATAATATTCGTAGTGGATTTTCCTTCCACAAAACTTATAAATTCCACGCGTATGCCGTTTTTTATCATAATATCCGCTTCCGGGAGGGTTTCCATCGTGTAATCGGCCCCTTTTGTATAAACATCGGGTTTCATTTCGTCCAAAAGATTACGCGGACTATCTTCGTCAAATAAAACCACATAATCGACACAGGAAAGCGCACAAAGTATTTCCGCCCGATCATTTTCATTATTAATTGGACGGGTCGGGCCTTTGATACTCTTAACTGATTTATCGGAATTTAAAAGAACTATTGAAACATCCGCAAAACTTTTTGTCTTTTGCAGGTATCTCACATGCCCGATATGTAATATATCAAAACAGCCGTTTGTAGCAACAACAGTTTTACCCTCACTGTGCAAAGTATCAATAAGTTTTTTAATTTCTTCTCTTCTTATAACTTTTCCCATAACAATTTCCTTTGAGTTTGAAATAATTTTACCGAAAAAACGCCGGAAAACATAATGCTTTTTACAAAAAGTAATAAAAAATCCGCTATTACTAGCGGATTTTTGTTATGCGGTTTGAACCGTGTCATTTAAATAGTCAAACGATGTTCTTGGGACATCCAGATAAATACTGTGCGGATGCTTTAAAAACAACCATTCCAAAAAACTTAACTTTTTCCCTGAATTTTTCACAACAGTTTCAAGATTTTTTTGTTCCATAATTAATCCCCCTTATAATTCCTCTGTATATATAAAGGATTTTATTTTATGGAAATTGCTTTTTTTCGAGGCTTTTGTTGCGAATTATTAAGAGAAGCTTTAAGCTTCAAAAATGTGTCTTTAAACTTTTCCCCAAGATTATATGTTTCATTCGGATTGCTGTGCAAAACTTCGTTTTCTTTGTAATACATATCTTCTCCGGCAAGAGCAATTTCTTTCATAATGTCATCATATCTTGTCGGAATTCGCCCCTTAAGGTCAGAAGCTTTTATATAACCTGTAAAATTTACGCTGCAATTTATTCCGTTCATAGTACCCTTATAAAGTCAATGAACAGTTAAAATTGCCCCCAAAAGTATAATTGTTAATATTTATTAACTAATAAAGCTGCATTTCTATAACTTTTTGGCATATACGAACAGTGTTTAAAGCTGCGCCAATTCTAAGATTATCCGCCACACACCAGAGCGATATCCCGTTTTTGAATGCAAGGTTCTTTCTGATTCTTCCGACAAAAACCGGATTTACTCCTGACGCGTCGCGTGTTGTCGGATATTCAAAGTTTGCAGGGTTATCTATAACTTTAACCCCAAACGAATTTTTCAAAATTTCTCTTACATCATCCGGACTTATTTCTTTTTCAAATTCTATATCTACGGCTTCCGAATGCCCGTTAAACACAGGAACTCTCGCGGCAGTGCATGAAATCGGCAAATCCTGCGGAAGATGAAGAATTTTCTTAGTTTCATTCACAACTTTCATTTCTTCTTTTGTGTAACCATTTTCAGTAAACACATCAATCTGCGGAATTACATTGAAAGAGATTGGTTTTTTGAAAGCTTTGTTTTCAAAATCCTTTCCTTCAAGGCGTGCTTTTGTATCTTCCGTTAACTCATTAATTGCAGCAAGTCCGGCTCCCGACACCGCCTGGTAAGTTGAGACAAGAAGCCTTTTTATTACAGCTTTTTCATGCAGAGGTTTCAAAACCAGCATCAATTGCGAAGTTGAGCAGTTAGGGTTTGCAATAATTCCTTTATGATTTCTTAAATCTTCATCATTAACATACGCAATAACTAGCGGGACATCCTTATCCATCCTGAAAGCACTTGAATTATCAATGAGAACCCCGCCGCGTTTAACAATTTCCGGAGCAAATTTTTGTGAAGTCGAACCTCCCGCAGAAGCAAGCACAATATTTATTCCGTCAAAACTTTCAGGCTTTGCTTCTTCTACGGTATACTCTTTTCCCTGAAATTCGATTTTAGTTCCCGCACTTTTCGCACTTGATAAGAACTTTATTTCATTAAACGGAACTTTAAGTTCGTCCATAACTTTTAAAATTTCTCTTCCGACAACTCCTGTTGCTCCAAGTATTGCAATGTTTGGTTTTCTTGTCATTTGATTATTTCCTTTTCTGCATATTATCTCTTGCGCGTTTTACACAGCGCAGTGCCATATTGTCGTGACTCAGGCACCTTACCAATTGTTTCGTGTAAGTATTTGTTTTGCGTTTCTGTCAAACATTTTTTCCTTATACCAGACTCCCTTAAATTTTCCGTCCGGTTCATAAACATATTGAAGATCTTTTGACACAAAATATATTGCTCCGGAAAGTTTTCCATTCGCCCGATACTGCCTTGAGTAATAAGGGTATTCCGGATATTTTTCTGACGAAATATCTACATAAGCAAGTTTACCGAATGCCGTATAATAATAAACAAACCGCGGATTATCTTTGTATTGTATAGCATAACTGTATAAAATATCATCGTTAATGAAAAAACCACATAAACTTGCTTCTTTAGTTTCGGTTGCACCGTTTGAAATTAATCTGTAATGAGTTTTTTGCTTTTCATCTTTCAAAAAATCCTCGTAAGTCTTACGAAATTCTTTTTTCTTGATAGATTTTACATCTTCATTACTGAAAATTGCCTGTTTGTAATGTTCAATAGCTTCATCCCTTTGGAATTGAAGCATATTAACCCAGTTAAATTCAACACCTGCGGTGAGGGTTTTAGTTTCCTCCGCATATACACTACCCGTTAAACAGGCCAAAACTATTGCAATTACTACACAAAACTTTTTCATAACACTCCTTTTTTAATAGATTATAGCATAAATATTATTGATTGGAAATTTTGACACAAAAGCTTTAATAGCAATAATTTCAGCTAGTTTTTTTTAAGTAAAAAATCAGGCCGTCGTTATCAATACTTCTTTTCATACCTTCATGCGTAAGCAATTTATAATCTATTACATCAAACTTGTATGGAGTTGGCAGCTCATCCAATTCTCCGGAAATCCTGTGGAAGTCTTTATGATTATCGGTAAAAATTGCAAAATCAATATCGGATCCGGTTCTGCACGTACCCTTTGCTCTGGATCCGAAGATTAAAACTTTTTCAATATCTTCTTTGTTTGAAAAATAATCCAATAGTTCTTGGATTGTCCTCTCTGGCAGCCCAAAATTACTCATTAAAATCCCTTAAACTTTTTTGAAATCTGAATAATTCATCGAAATATACAGTACTTATTCTTTCCAGCATCAAGTCAATTTTATCCATATTGTATTCGTGTGAACTTGCATTCCTATCCTTCGCCATATCAATCCATATTTGCGCGGAAGGAAGAATATTAGCTTCAAATGCAGATTTGACAGCATCTCTCGGCGTAAAAACTTCTATATCCTTGGTGTATAAATAGTCTTTTAAAATTTTCCAGCCTAATTCAAAAGTTATTTCAAAACTCTGCGTAAGCGCCAGTTTATTACTGTCATTTTTTCTATCACTAATATAGTTTTTTTGCATATTCATAAACAAAGCAAATACACGGTTAAAATTTTCAATTCTTTCAGTTAATCTCGACATAATTACTCCGGTATTTTTTATAAATAATACCACAACAGGCAGCTTCTTACAATCAATTTATATAAAAAGCGTTGTTTATACATTACCAAAATTATTAAATTTTTTTTATTAACCTCTCCATATAAATTCAAACTCTCAAGAAGTTGAAAAAATCAATAAACACATGTATAATTATGTATGTTAGCAGAAAAATAGGAGGTATATATGCTAAAACTCAATAATAGTAATACTTTCGAGAGGGGGGGGGGCTAGCCTCTTCGAATAATGGCTTTTGGAAAGGATTTACACTTGCGGAGGTTTTAATTACCCTGGGTATTATAGGAATTATTGCAGCAATAACACTGCCAATGTTAATTGGTCATTACAGAAAAAAAGAAATTTGCGTCAGATTGCAAAAATTTTCATCAACAATGCAAAATGCCATAAATGTGTCAACCATTGATAATGGCCCTTCAGAATATTGGATTACTCCAACAGCACAAGATGAAGAAAAAGATAAATTTGTTTCGGCATATATACAAAAATATATTTTTCCATATTTGACTGGAATAAAAGAGTGTGATATTAGTGATCCAAAATGTGAGAGTATTGGAAAAACATTATTTCCAACAAGCAATACTCAACAAAAACAGTCAATTTATATATTCAGTGACGGAAGTTGTTTTACAATGTTCTTTGGAGGAGTTAGCGAATATGGCAGTATGATACATATCATGTATGATTACAACTGTTTAGGCAAGCCAAATGAAGAGGACAAAGATCAATTTTCTTTTGTTATATCAACTACGAACGGAAAAAGTTCAAGGTTTTATACGGGCAGCAATGGAACTTATAGGGTGAAAGACAGAGACAGGTTGTTAGAGCTTTGCAAAAATCATACTGCAGATCACATGGGCGGTGGCTGTTCCGCATTAATTGAATATGATGGTTGGGAAATTAAAGACGACTATCCATGGTTTTAGAGTTGAAAGCTGAAAATTGCTTATAACAGCATTTTCAGCTTTTTATCTATTATCAATACAAACCCCATCACTTAATGTGATATGCTTCATCCTGCAATAGTTTCAGACAATTTTAAAAAATGTAAAGAAAATTTAACATTTCATATTATTATATGAGAAATTTTCTTGACTACGAATTTTGTTAAGAATATGATTTAAGAACATGCAAAATTAAAGTAGGAGTAAGTGTGCCCATATTTGGAAACTCCGAAATTTATAAAAAAGTTTATCACCCTGAAACCGTTTAATACCAAAACTTTTCATTGGAATTTAAGTTTTAAGAGATAAAAGGTTAACAGCCTTAAGTTAGAATTTAGAAAACCATTTTTTATAGTACGTACACCATTTATTTAACGAGGTGATTTAATGTCTAAGACAAAAATAGCTAAAAGAGTAACTCCTATGGGTATACCGCATACTCGTTTGGATGATTTACCGGACCTTATTGAGGTGCAAAAAAAATCTTTTGAGTGGTTCTTAAAAGAAGGTTTGAAAGAAGAATTGCTTTCTTTTTCACCTATTAAAGACTACACCGGAAGACTTGAATTGCACTTTTTGCCGAATTATACCTTCGACAACGCTAAATATACAGTCGAAGAAGCAAGAATCCATGACGCAACTTATGCAAAACAGCTTCGCGTTATGATTAGATTAGTTAACCGTGACAGCGGTGAAATTAAAGAACAGGAAGTTTACATCGGTGATATCCCTACAATGACTGACAAGGGTACTTTCATCGTAAACGGTGCGGAACGTGTTATCGTTTCCCAAATCGTTCGTTCTCCTGGTGTTTACTTCAAACGTGAAATTTCCCCTGCAGGAAAACGTTTATACAACGCAACCATGATACCTAACCGCGGTGCTTGGTTGAAAATTGAAACAGATTCAAACGATTTAATCTACGTTAAAATCGACAAAAACAGAAAAATTTTGGCTACAACATTGTTGAAAGCTATGGGTATCACTGTTTCAGAAATGGAATCTTTGTTCACTCACTTTGATTTCTTAAAGAAAACTTTGGACAAAGATACAGCCGAAACAACTGATGATGCTTTAATTGAAGTTTATAAAAAATTAAGACCGGGCGATCCTGCTTCTCCTCAGGGCGGCAGACAGATTTTGGAAGCCCGTTTCTTTGATGAGAAAAAATATGATATCGGTCGTGTAGGCCGCTATAAATTAAATAAAAAATTAAACTTGAATATTCCGAAAAACCAAAGAACATTGACTGTTCAAGATATCGTTGCATCAATTGAATACTTAATCAATTTGACATACGACGAAGGAACTGTTGATGATATCGACCACTTAGGAAACAGAAGAATACGTTCAGTGGGCGAATTGCTTCAGAACCAGTTCAGAGTAGGTTTGTCAAGAATTGAAAGAATTGTCAAAGAAAGAATGACTCTTCAGGATTCAGAAACTTTGACTCCGCTGAACTTGTTGAACACAAAACCTTTGGTGGCTTCTTTGAAAGAATTCTTCGGAAGTTCACAGTTGTCACAATTTATGGATCAGATTAACCCGCTTGCTGAATTAACTCACAAAAGACGTATTTCAGCATTGGGACCTGGCGGTTTGATGAGAGAAAGAGCAGGATTTGCTGTTCGTGACATCCATCCTTCCCACTACGGACGTATTTGTCCTATTGAAACTCCGGAAGGTCCTAACGCAGGTTTGATAGGTTCATTGGCAACACACGCAAAAGTTAACGATTACGGCTTTATTGAAGCTCCGTTCTTCGTAGTAAAAGACGGCAAGGTAACGGATGAAGTTGTTTACATGACAGCAGACGAAGACGAAAACTATCGTTGTGCGCCTGCAGACGTTCAGTTAAATCCGGATAACACTTTCAAAGATGAATATGTTCCGGTTCGTTACAGATCCGAATTTACAATGGATCAATCAAGCAAGGTTGACTTTGTGGGTGTTTCCCCAATTCAAATTATCTCAGTTGCGACATCTCTTATTCCGTTCATTGAACACGATGACGCTAACCGTGCATTGATGGGATCAAACATGCAGCGTCAATCCGTACCGCTTTTGATTACCGACAGACCTGTTGTTGGTACCGGTATGGAAGCCCGTGCCGCAAAAGATTCCGGTATGGTAATCGTTTCTGATGTTGACGGTGTTGTTGAAAGAGTTGTCGGCGAAGAAATCGTTATCAGAGATAAACAAAATAAACCGCATATTTATCCGTTGGTTAAATATTTAAGAAGTAACCAGGATACTTGTATAAATCAGAAACCAATCGTAAGAAAAGGCGACGAAGTTCACGCAGGCGACATTATTGCCGACGGTGCTTCAACTAACTGCGGAGAACTTTCTTTGGGTAAAAACGTTTTAGTTGCGTATATGCCTTGGGAAGGTTATAACTTCGAAGATGCGATTTTGATTTCTGAAAGATGTGTTCACGATGATATCTTTACATCTATCCACATCGAAAAATTAGAAATAGACGCACGTCAGACAAAACTTGGACCGGAAGAAATTACACGTGAAATTCCGAATGTTTCCGAAGACGCTTTAAGACACTTGGATGAACGCGGTATTGTTCGTATCGGTGCAAGAGTTTACGCTGATGATATTTTGGTAGGTAAAGTTACACCTAAAGGTGAATCCGAACATCCGCCGGAAGAAAAATTGTTAAGAGCAATCTTTGCTGAAAAAGCAAGAGATGTTAAAGACAATTCATTGAGAGTTCCTCACGGAGAAGGCGGAAGAGTACTCGACGTTAAGGTATTTGACAGAGAAAAAGGAGATGAACTACCGCCTGGCGCAAATACAGTAATCAGAGTTTACATCGCTCAAAAACGTAAAGTTTCAGTTGGTGATAAACTTTCAGGACGTCACGGTAACAAAGGTATCGTATCAAGAATTCTTCCTAGAGAAGATATGCCGTTCTTGCCGAACGGTACTCCGATTGATATCGTATTGAACCCTCTTGGTGTTCCTTCCCGTATGAACGTTGGTCAAACTTACGAATTGCTTCTCGGTTTGGCTGCGTACTTGACAGGAAATTACTACGAGGCTCCTTCATTCGATGAAAGATACGGTGAAAATACCTCAGAAAAAGCAACAAAAGCAGAACTTCTTAAAGGTATAAAAGAATCAGGCTGCGACTGGGTTAACGAAGACGGTAAGGTTACACTGATTGACGGCAGAACCGGTGAACCGTTTGACAGACCTGTTGCTGTAGGCCTTTCATATATCCTTAAACTTGTTCACCTTGTTGATGATAAGATTCACGCAAGATCTACAGGTCCTTACTCACTCGTAACACAACAGCCGTTAGGCGGTAAAGCCCAATTCGGCGGCCAAAGATTCGGTGAGATGGAAGTTTGGGCTTTAGAAGCTTACGGTGCGGCTTATACATTACAGGAAATGTTAACTATCAAATCCGATGATGTAAACGGACGTAACAGAGCTTACGAAGCAATTGTTAAAGGTGATAATATTCCAAGACCGGGTATTCCTGAGTCATTCAAGGTACTTGTAAGAGAATTGCAAAGTATCGGTTTGGATATTACGGTAGCGAAGAAAGACGGTGCCGAAGTTGATTTAATGACAGATATGGACGATTTGAGAAAGTCTGCTCCAAAGAGAACACTTTCCGATATTGATTCAGAGTTGTTAAATATTAACTTCTTTGAAACACCGACTACATTCGGTGACCTATAGCGCGAGCGAGCTGAGGGCTGCGGTAAGGCATAAGCATTGCCGCAAGACCCGTTAAGCGCGAGCGAGCAAGACAAAATAAAAGGAGAAATTATAAATGTCAACAAGTATTGATTATTTTGACTATATACGAATTAGTATAGCTTCCCCGGAAAGGATTTTAAAATGGTCCTACGGTGAAGTTACTAAACCGGAAACAATCAACTACCGTACATTGAAACCTGAAAGAGACGGTTTATTCTGTGAAAGAATTTTCGGACCGTCAAAAGACTGGGAATGCTATTGCGGTAAGTATAAAAGAGTTCGCCACAAAGGTATTATCTGCGAACGCTGCGGTGTTGAAGTTACCGACTCAAAAGTAAGAAGACAAAGAATGGGGCACATTAAGCTTGCGGCTCCTGTTTCCCATATCTGGTTCTTAAAAGGTATTCCTTCATACCTCGGCTTGCTTTTGGATATGACTTTGAAAGATCTTGAACAGGTTATTTATTTTAATAACTACGTAGTTCTTGATCCGGCAGACAGCGAATTCAAAAAATTACAGCTTTTGAGCGAAGAAGAATACGAAGATTACATGGCAGAACACGAAGACAGCGAATTAAAAGTTGGTATCGGTGCAGAAGCCATAAAAGAATTGTTATCTGAATTAGATATAAAAGCTATGGCTGAAGAAATGAGAGCAGAACTTAACGGCAATGTTACTTCTGTTCAAAGAAAATCCAAACTTATTAAGAGATTGAGATTATTGGATTCTCTGATTTCTTCAGAAACAGATCCGACCTGGATGATAATGGATGTACTTCCTGTTACTCCTCCGGATTTAAGACCGATGGTACAGCTGGACGGCGGACGTTTTGCAACATCAGATTTGAATGATTTGTACAGACGTGTTATCAACAGAAACAACCGTTTGCAAAGACTTTTGGAAATGGGTGCTCCTGAAATCATCGTAAGAAACGAAAAACGTATGTTACAGGAGGCAGTAGATGCCCTGATTGATAACGGACGCCGCGGAAGAACCGTTGTAGGCCCTAACAACAGAGCATTGAAATCATTATCAAATATTATTGAAGGTAAACAAGGCCGTTTCAGACAAAACTTACTCGGTAAACGTGTAGACTATTCAGGCCGTTCAGTTATCGTAGTAGGTCCGCAATTGAGCTTGAACCAGTGCGGTTTGCCGAAAGAAATGGCAATTGAATTGTTTAAACCTTTTGTTGTAAACAAACTTATTGAAAGAGGATATGTTCAAAACATTAAATCCGCAAAGAAAAAGATTGAACGTTCCGAAGCAATTGTTTGGGATATATTGGAAGAGGTAATTGACGGACACCCGGTATTATTGAACCGTGCACCTACCCTTCACAGATTAGGTATTCAGGCATTTGAACCGAAATTGGTAGAAGGCCGTGCAATACAGCTTCACCCGTTGGTATGTACAGCATTCAACGCTGACTTCGACGGTGACCAAATGGCTGTTCACGTTCCGTTATCAATTGAAGCTCAAACCGAAGCAAGAATGTTGATGTTAGCAACAAACAACATCCTCGCTCCTGCTACAGGTAAGCCTATTATTACACCTTCTCAGGATATGGTCTTGGGTATGTACTACCTGACTATTATGAAAAATCCTGATATGGATGTGAAAGGATATTTCTACAACTTTGAAGATGCAATTTCTGCTCTTGAAGTCGGTGTAATCGAATTACACGACAAAATCGTTGTAAGAGATGAAAAAGGTGACAGAATTGAAACTACTGTAGGAAGAATTATTTTCAACGAAACAGTAAGAAAAGCGATTACCTTATAACAGTTACTCAACAAATGTAAATTAATAATATTGAGGAAATAAAAGAATGGAAACAACTTATACTAATTCAAAGAAGCACTTGGACTTCATAAACAAACAGATGGATAAAAAGGCTCTAAACCAATTTTTATCACAAATGTATTTGGAGTTCGGCGGTGCAACAACTGCAGAGTTGGCTAACAGCTTGAAAAACCTCGGTTACAAATACGCAACAAAATCAGGTACAACTATTTCCATTGCGGATTTGCAGGTTCCGGCCGTTAAAAAAGAACTTTTGCAGGATGCTGAAAAAGAAATTGAAAAATCTACTAACAGATATTTGAAAGGTGAAATTACCGAAGTAGAAAGATATACAAAGGTTATTGACACCTGGTCAGAAACAACAGCAAAACTGACATCAAGCGTAGTAGAAAATTTTGACAGACTAAACCCGGTATATATGATGGCATTCTCCGGAGCGAGAGGTAACTTATCACAAGTATCACAGTTGGTTGGTATGCGTGGTTTGATGGCTGACGCACAAGGTCAGATTATCGACTTGCCTATTAAAGCAAACTTCAAAGAAGGCTTATCCGTTACAGAATACATTATCTCATCATATGGTGCAAGAAAAGGGCTTGTAGATACAGCGTTAAAAACAGCAGACTCAGGTTATTTGACAAGACGTTTGGTAGACGTTGCGCAAGATGTAATCATCAGAGCTGATGACTGCCATACAACAAAATCAATTAACATGAAACCAATCTGCGACGGTGATACCGTAATTGTTCCGTTAATCGACAGATTACTAGGCAGAACAATTGCTCAGGATATCGTCGATAACGACGGCAAAGTTCTTGTTGAATGCGGAAAAACTCTTGACAGAAACGATATCAAGAAGATTTCTCATTTGAATTTGCAAGAATTGAAAGTTCGTTCAGGTTTGACTTGCGGTTTGGAATACGGTATCTGCCAAAAATGCTACGGCTGGGCAATGACTACCCAAAAACTTGTTGATATTGGCGAGGCTATCGGTATTATCGCAGCGCAGTCAATCGGTGAACCTGGTACACAGCTTACAATGAGAACATTCCACACAGGCGGTGTATTTAAAGGTTCAGGTGCAATGAAGTCCATAGAAGCAAATATTGCCGGTGAAGTAGTATCTAACGTAAGAACAAGAGAATTAAGAACCCGTCACGGTGACGTTGTACAAGTTTCAAACTATGAAACCGATATCGAAATTAAAGGAGCAAAAAGAACTGAGAAATATCATATTCCTGCAGGTTCTACAATCTTCTTTACGAACGGTATGAAAGTTGAAAAAGGATTCAAACTTGCAACTTACGAACCGGTATCTCAGGGTGACGGTTCCCGTTTGACAGAAAAAGCTACAAAAGATATTACAACTGACTTGTCAGGTGAAGTATTATTTGAAGACTTTGTTGCAGATGAAAAGAAAGACAGACAAGGCAACATCTCAAGAACTACAAATAAACAAGGTGTTATTTGGGTATTAGGCGGAGATGTTTACAACCTTCCTGGCGGTTCAAAAGTTCTTGTAAAAGACGGACAAAAAGTTAAATCCGGCGAAAAACTTGCTGAAACTTTAACTATTTGTGAACACGGCGGGGAAGTTCGCTTCGGTGACGACCTTGTTGTTGAAGATGTTAAGTTTGAAGGAAAGAACATTAAAAAGATTGTTCAAGGTAAAGAAATTACAATTGTAATCGCATCTTTAACCCCTGAAAACGCAACATTCGAACAAACTAAGAAAGAACAATTGTGGACGGTAAACAAAACAGGTGAAAAATATATTGTAAAAGCTCCTGTTGATACTCCTGTAGAAAACGGTATGATTATTGCCGAATTAATCGACGATGAATGTGCGGTTTCTTCTTCAGGCGAAATCCGTTACGTTGATGTTGAAGTTGATGAAAACCAAATTATTACAAAACCTGGTTCTGTAGTATTTATTCCGGAAGAAATTCACCAGATTTCAAAAGACAGCTCATTGAAAATGGTAGATAACGGAACATATGTTACAGCAGGTACCGAAGTTGTAAAAGATGTTTACTGTCATTTGGATGGTATCGTTGAATTTAAAGAATACAATGATATTATTCACGAAATTACAATCAGACCTGGAGAAGTTCATACTCTCAACAACGTCGGCGCATTGAAAGTTGATGAAGGCGAAGTTGTAAAAGCAGGCACCGTAATTGCTGACGGTATAAAAGCTAAAGAAACTTCTATTGTAACAATTATGGATTCTTCAATGGATGATTTGGATATTGATGATTTGGATGAAGAACTTGATACAAGCTTATCTTTGGACGAAGACAGCATTTCAAATCAACCGATACAAATCCTTATAAGACCGGTTCAGGTATTAGAAGTTGACCAAAAAGACGTATCTATTAAATTCAATACAACAGACGGATTGATTGATATTGTTCCTGTAACACAACTTCAATACAAGGACGGCGCAAGAGTTCGCAACCTTGACGGTTCAACAATCACAAGAACAAGTCTTGTTCTTCAAATGCAAGGATATTTATCACACCTTAAAGGTATGGTAGAACTTGATGACAAAGGCAATTTGAGAATTGTTGTTCTTGAAAACCTGATTGTCCGCCGTGAAATGGAAGGGTCTTCAAAACTGTTATCTTCATTACAGACAGAACTTCTTGTAAAAGACGGTCAAACTATTAAGCCGAAAACACCTATTGCAAAAACACAAGTTCTTGCAATAAATGACGGTGTTGCTTCCGTAAAAGAAACCGAAGAAGAAACCAGAAGATTGTTGTTAACCAGCGAATTGTACGAATCAACGGTCAAAGTAAGCGGCAAAGCAATCGTTAAGAAAGGTGACTTTGTAAAAGTTGATCAACTTCTTGCAGAAAGCGGAGAAAAATCAACTAATTCCGGTCAGGTTATTGCAATCAATAAAGGTGAAATAACCATCAGACACGGAAGACCTTACTTAATCAGCCCTGGTACAATGTTAATAGTAGATGCAGGCGCATTGGTTCTTCGCGGTGATATGATTGCAACACTTGTATTCGAAAGACAAAAAACAGGTGATATCGTTCAAGGTTTGCCGAGAGTTGAAGAACTTCTTGAAGGCCGCAAACCTAAAGATTGTGCAATTCTTGCAGAAGAAGACGGTGTTGCTGAAATTGAAACAGATGAAGATTTGCCTAGATTGTATCTTGTAACAGAAAACGGCAGAACTGAAATCAAGTATGCAATTGACGCAAATATCGTTGTTCAGGATAAGCAAAAAATCCAAAAAGGTCAGCCTTTAACAAGCGGTCCTTTGAACCCGCATGACGTAATAAGACTTTGCGGTCCTGAAGCTGCACAACAATACTTGGTAGACGAAGTTCAAAGAGTTTATCGTTCTCAAGGTGTAGAAATTGCCGATAAGCACGTTGAAATTATCGTCCGCCAGATGACTAAGAAAGTTAAGGTTGTTGATGCCGGAGATACAAAACTTCTTCCTGGTGAACTTGTTGAAGTTCAGATTTTCGAAAAAGAAAATGAAGAAGTTGAAAAGAACGGCGGAACACCTGCAACTTGCGAATATATGCTTCTTGGTATTACAAAAGCTTCATTGAACACAGAAAGCTTTATTTCAGCAGCATCATTCCAGGAAACTACAAGAATCCTGACAGAAGCTGCAGTTGAAGGCAAGAAAGATATGCTTAGAGGCTTGAAGGAAAACGTTATAATCGGTAGATTAATCCCTGCCGGAACCGGGTTCCATCATCTTTCTAATGCTAATGAAGAAAAGGAACGCGAAGCCAGAAAACGTGCTGTTGCACAAAGAAATCAGGCAAGAAAACCTTCTGCAATTTTGGAAGAAATTGAAGGAATGTTTGGTGCCCCTGATTTGACTATTGATGACAACGGCATAAGCCGCGATGAATAATTCTCAAGGCAGAATTTAAAATTTAAAAACACGGTGCTAATATAAGTACCGTGTTTTTTCATGTATATGTATTATGTAAAATCCCTGAAAATATGATAAAATAACTTTTATGAAACGTAAAACAGCACAAATAAATAACACTATTTCAAAATACAGACAAAATTTTTATAACATATATCATACAAATATTGTTCCGATATTCAACGAATTTGAAGGTAAGCGGAAGAAAGAACTCATAACGCTTATTCTTATTGAGTTTTTAATATGTGGATTTGCGTTTTGGCTTTGTTATTCCTTTTTTAGCTCAATAATGGCAGGAGATGCATATAAAAGTATACTAAATCCTTTTATCCCCGTCATTTTAATTATAACAATGACTATAGCAATATGGCTGCCGTTCCATTTTAACAACAAGTTTATACAAACTTTAAAATTGCAATGTATGGACAAAGTTATCAAGGCCTTTGGCAATTTAAAATGGTATGATTGCTGCGACCTAATTACTAATAACGAATTAACCAAAAGTCAGTTATTTGCTTTCTATAACAGGCGTACGGCACTTGATGCATTTAAAGGAAAATACAAAGATGTTACTTTTCAAATATCCGAAACTCAAATGTATCATGAATCAGGTTCAGGAAAAAACAGAACAGTAGTGACAATTTTTAGAGGAGTCATAATAAAATTTAAAGCAAATAAGGATATAAAAGCTACAACTATTATTGCAACAAAAGGGGATCATAATATAAAAAACAGATGTTCGCTGCCTATCTTATGTATTGTATCAGGCTGGGCTGCTTGTTTTTTCGCTGATAATGATATGCAGTTTACATCTGGAACAATATTCTGGTTCCTTGTATTAGCCATAGCTTTGTTTGCTGTTCTTGCACTTATTGACAGATTCAATAAGAATACTAATGAAATGGATCTTGATGAAATAAAGCTTGAGGATCCGGAATTTACAAAAAAATATAAAGCCTATTCAACAGATCAAATAGAAGGCAGATACCTTATTACACCGGCATTTATGCAGCGTTTTAAGAATATTCAAACCGCATTCGGAACCAATAAAGTAAAGTGTTCTTTTTACGGAGATGACTTGATGTTTGCGATTTCAACACGCAAAAATCTTTTTGAAATAGGAAATCTGTTTTGCAGTCTGCATAATCCAAAACAGATGACGAAATTTTTTGATGAATTATCATCAATTATCGCGCTGATAGATTATTTTAAACTTGACGAAACAACAAAATTATAAACTAGGCATTCCTTTGGAACCAGCCAGCAAGCTCTTTATGCGGAATAATTTTGTTTATCGGACGACCGTGAGGGCAGGTGTACGGAAGCTCTGTTGCTCTCCATTTTTTTATAATTTCCTGCATCTGCCACATAGAAAGCTTTTGGCCGGCTTTAACGGAGGCTTTGCAAGCCGTTGTTTTTAAGATATTTTCTTCCAGATTGTCAATATCGCCTTCTATATTTTCTAAAATGTCGCTCAGAATTTCTTTCGGGTTAACTTTAGATATCATCTGCGGAACCTTTCTAAACACCAGCTCATTTTCCGAGGTAAATTCAATTCCGAAACCGAATTTTTCAAACTTGTCCAAATTTTCTTTAATAAGCTCCGCTTCCGTTGCAGATACCTCCAAAACATCTGATATAAAAAGCATCTGAGATGTTACCTGTTTTTCTGCCCGGAGTTTTTCGTAATAATATCTTTCTTCCGCAATATGCTGGTCTACGATTTCTAACCCGTCCTCAAGTTCTATGAGAATATATGTGTTTTTATACTGCCCGATAATAATATCTTCCGGCTCCGGGGCTGGTTCTTCTGTTTCAAAAAACTGAATTTGCTCTGTGCTGCTTTTTGCATTGTAGGTATTTGTCGGAGTATAAATAAGGGCTTCGTCGCTGACAGACATTTCGTCTTTAGATTTATCATAAAATACATCAAGAGTTTTTTCACGCGGCAGAAACTCTATAATGTTTTCACTTACAGACGGAATAGTTTGAGGCACAGGAGAATTTTGCGGTGCAGATTCTTTAGAATTTGATAATCCGCCGAGAATTCCTGCAATTATAAAGTTAAATATCTGATTTGGATTTTTATATCTGACTTCCTTTTTTGTCGGATGAACATTTATATCAATATCCGCAGGCGGAATTTCAAGATTTAAAACCACAAAAGGATATCTGCCGCCGGCAATAAGGTTTTTATATGCCGTATCTATTGCCTTTTGAAATATAGGGCATTTTACGGTTCTTGAATTAATATAGATATGGTAATCCTTTTTACTTGAACGCGTAAAATCAGGAGTGCTTACAAAACCGGAAATTTTCAGCCCTGCAAGCTCATCAGTTTTTAAAACTTCTTTCAGATTATCCGTAACATTAGCAGAATATATCTCTTTTAAATTTCGTTTCAAATCGCATTGTGCCGTTGTTTTTAATACAGTTTTACCGTTCTTTTTGAGTTCAAATGCAATTGTTGGGTGTATAGTTGCAATTGCCTGAACTATCTCCTGAATATACGAAAATTCGGTATTCGGGTTACGCAAAAATTTCAACCGTGCAGGAATATTGTAAAACAAATCTTTTACTTCCATAATCGTTCCGACAGCACAGCCTGTCTTAACCTGACTTACTTCAGAATTTTCACAAATAACTTTTGTCCCGTAATCGTAATCTTTTGTACGCGTTGTACAGCTTAACTTTGAAATAGAAATAATAGAGGATAAAGCTTCTCCGCGAAATCCCATTGTTTCAATAGAAAACAAATCTTCATCCGTTGAAATTTTGCTGGTTGCATGTTTTGAAAACGCAAGCATAATATCATCCGGATGAATTCCGGAGCCGTTATCCGCAACACGAATATTACGGCATTCGTTCGTAATCTCCACGCTAATCTTTGTTGCTCCCGCATCAACGGAATTTTCTACAAGTTCTTTAACAACAGAAGACGGGCGTTCTATTACCTCTCCCGCAGCAATCTGATTTATTAAATGTTTTGATAACTGTTTTATACGAGCCATATATTCTCCCCTTATTACCTACAATTTACATCAAATAAAATCTCATCTAAATGCTTGATTACAATTTTGAAACATTTCTATAAGATATTAGCGTAGAGAAATATTAACCGGGGAAAGAGGGATAACGTGGCAAAATTGAAATCCAATACCAAATTAAAACCGCTTAAAAAGGCCGATTTGCAGGTCGTAAAACCTGTCAAAACCACCAAATACAGCGATATAAATTTAAATGAATGGAAAAATTATGACCACATTAAAACTGATACCCTCTGGGAATTTCCTACACGTTTAAAGGAGGGAGGACACTCCAACGAATATCACGGAAATTATATACCGCAGATAGCCCAGCAGCTATATGAAAGATTTACGAAAAAAAATGACATTGTTCTTGATATGTTCTTTGGTTCAGGTACATCAGGCATTGAAGCTATAAATATGAACAGACGCTGTATCGGTGTCGAGTTAAAAGAAGATTTGGCGGAAAGTGTTTCCGAAAAATTCACCCCTAAGCAGTTAGTTACTGATGTTAACATTATTTGTGCCGACAGCACAACTGAACTTGCAAAAGAAAAAATCAAAGCAAGACTTGATATTATGGGAGAAGAACAGGCACAGCTATTAATTCTTCATCCGCCTTATGATGATATTATTAAATTTTCCGATAAAAAAGAGGATCTTTCGAATTGTGCAACTACAGAAGAATTTTATGATTTGTTTGAAAAAGTTGCCCAAAACGGATATGACCTGTTAGAAAAAGGACGTTTTGCAGCTCTGATTATCGGAGATAAATACGCAAATTCCCAGCTGATTCCTTTAGGGTTTGAGTGTATGAGAAGGATGAATAACGTAGGATTTATCACAAAATCCATTATTGTAAAAGATATGCAGGGCAACGAACGCGCAAAGGGCAAAACCGCAAATCTATGGCGGTACAGAGCACTTGCAGGAGGTTTTTATATCTTTAAACACGAATATGTAATGTTATTCCAAAAAGTTTAACAAAAAACTCCGGGTTATAACCGGAGTTTTTTATAATCTTAGAACGGATTGTTCTCTTCGTAATATTTTTTTAGTTCCTGATATATTACATCAGCTTTTTTAATTAAATCCTGAACTTCTTTTTTATCAGCCTCAACAATTGGTTTGTATTTTGCCATATACTGCCCAAGTCTTATCTGCTCTTGTTTTAATTCATGGATTTCATTATTAGTAGCTTTAATTTGTTTTTCTAATCTTTCTTTTTCATCTCTAAACTCAAGCCCTCCGCAACTTGCAGTTCTACTCCATACATTATAAGATGAAGAATTTCCTATAAATTTTTGTTTTTCAAGTTTTGTTCTTTGCTCTTCCAATAATACCAATTGTATTTTATTATATCTGTTTTCTGCTTGTTTAATCTTTATTGCGTGACTGTTATCTATGTGCTCTATTATTGCTGATTCTATTTGTTCTTTGTCTTTTTCCAGTTTTTTGGCAGCAATATCTCTTTGAATCAATAATCCTCCGGCTTTGTCAAGGATTGCCTCAAGTTTGGTTGTATATTCTATCTTTTTCCTTGAATCCTCAATTCTTTCATTATAATAATCCATTTTGGCTTTATTTTCTTGTATATGCTGTTGATTTAAACTTACAAAATATGATTCTTTGTTCAAATCATCTACACAAGCTTGTGAATAAGGGAACCTAAGATGTTCAAAATATAATCTGTCACGATTTTTGAGAGAAGCTGCAAGGTAATCTTCATCTTCAATATTTTTTAATTCCAAGTTGTTATATGTTTTCAAATCCGCTTTAAGGAGCCTTTTGTGATATCCGGACAGATTTTTAAACATAGTGTTATAGTCGGTTTCGTCACCTCTCATTGTATGAAATTTACGGTCAAGCTGTTCAATAGTTGGAATAGGAGGTCTTTTTTCTAAAGCAATATAATCATATTTTTTTCTCATTTCATCCGTAATACCCTCTTCAGGATCCGCAACATAAACCTTTCCCATATTACCGTCGCGATAATAAGCTCCTGGATTAATATTAATAATTTTGATATTGCTACCACCCGGATTTACTTTTTTTAATGCATCATAAATAGCTTCATGGTAACTGTCACCATACATTCCACCGGCACCTTCCACAACAATGTTTCCATTTTTATCACAAATTTTACAGTAAGCTCCACCGCTATATGTACTGCCAGACCATCCTGCATATTGATATTCCGTACCTTTAAAAGCCGGCTGCATGCTTAATGTTTGAGATTTTCTCTGCAATTTATTTGTACTGTTATAGTTCCCGGCTGTTATACCATAAATTCTCATAATACTCCTTTCTCTATAGTTAACCCCTGTTATTTATCGTTATTAAACTTCAAAAAGAACAAATTTGCTTAAATTTAATATGAACATTAAGAAAAATTTACAAACCTTATTTATTAAGAAATGTAAAGTTGACATATCACCAGCGACATAAGCAATTTGACAAAAAAGCCTCAGATAATAAACCTGTTAGAGGCAATTTTACAAAACTAAAAAACTTTATAACAATACAAGCAAAATTTGTTTAAAGGGTATTAAGATTTAAATAAAACAGAAAGGATTTATTATGGTCAAAATTGGGGAAGTTAAGGGATACGGTTCATCTATGTATTATGATCAGCCGGAAGAAAGAAAATTTGAAGCAAAAATTTCAGTAGGAGCAGCAATGCTGAACAATGATAAGAAAAATCATGCAGTAGCTGATATTACAACCGGTCTTTCCATACCTGTCGGAGATAGAGCTGCATTAGAAGCTGATGCCAATGTCCAACTTGGTAAAGAAGTAACAGGCGGCGGCGGTGAAGCAAGATTTGTCTTTGATGCTACACCAAGATTATCAATTAATGCCGGTGCAGGTGTTCACTATAACAATTTTGATCAGAAAATGCTTGGTCAGGAAGAATATGAATTTAATTACGGCAATACCGCAGGCGAAAAACCTTTCTACAAAGGCGAATATAGTTTTAGCGGAGAAGGCTTAAAATATCATAAATCAAGAGATACAGAACGTACTATTTACGGTACTGCCGGAGTTGATTATAAATTATCAGATAAATTTTCTTTATCAGGCGGAGTCGCTTTTGGTAAAAAACTGATTCAAGGTGAAGAAATAGGAAATATTCAGCAAGGCAAATATACATACGTAGTTAAGGAAGGCGAATTCAAACCTATAGAGCCTACCCTGCCTGGGGAACCGCCTATGTATACCGAAATCCCTGCACAAACCGCCACTGTTGATAAAACAGTACACGAAATAACTCAAGTAGAAAATTCAGCATTTACAGGTAACATTCGTTTAGGTGCTTCCTATAACATCACAAAGAACCTGCAAGCAGGAGTTGTTGGAAGTATCCCTCTTAATCAACAGTCAGACGGATTTGTCGGAGCTAAGTTGACAGTAAGATTTTAATAATAAATAATACAAAAAAGTCCGGGTGATTTACCCGGACTTTTTTAAATTTTGTTTTTATTCTTCAGTTGGGATATCTACGCTTGGTTCCGAAGATGAAACTGCTTCACTCATAGGAATAACAAGCTTTTGACCGATTGATAATTTATTCGGATTGGTCATATTATTGGCTTTCATTATTTTGTTAACATTTTCCGTTGAATATGTACCGTAGAATCTTCTGACAATTGCATCCATCGTATCACCGCTTTGAACAGTGTATTCTTCATCGGCTTTTTGTTCTGCAGCTGCCGTATCAGTTGTTGAAGAACCGCTTGACGGTAAAAAGTCAATTTTTGGGGCTTTTACCGCAGGGGCAGATATAGAAGGCAATTTAATATTAAATTTAAAATCAGTGTGGAAATCACTTAAACTTATACCAATCAATGCCGATACAAGAAGAGTAGTAACAACACCGGCTGCAAAACCTATACCGAGATAGACCATAGGTGATCTTTCCACTTTCGGCATTCTGAAATTCTGCCACAAAAGATCAAGCTCTTTTTCTTTGTTTGGTCTTACATAAACCTCAGGAGCACCGTCCTCTTGAGGCTCAGTATTAATACTGCTGCTATTTAGACTGCTGTTTATACTGCCTGAATTTTTATTCTTAAATTTTGAAAGTGCTTCCAACACCGCTATTTTCTCCTTTGATAAATTGGATCTTCTGATAGTTGAACTTTTCATATTTGAATTTTTACCCCAATCGTAGTTACCTTCTTGCCAGTAGTCTACCATGAGTCTTAACCCTGCGCAAGCAAATGTTAAATTAAGTGAAGATAACAGCATATCATTTTTACCAGCTTGTTGAAAATTTCTATGTTCATGGGATAATTTTAGTAAGGCTAAGTTATAAATAGCAGAAGTACACAATATTTATAAAAGGAAAAACAAAATGGCTAGAAAAACTCCATTAGAAAAAATTAGAAACATTGGTATTGCCGCTCACATTGATGCCGGTAAAACCACTACAACCGAACGTATTTTGTTTTACACAGGTAAAACCCATAAAATCGGTGAAGTTCATGATGGTGCTGCCGTAACAGACTTTATGGAACAAGAAAGAGAAAGAGGTATCACTATCCAATCAGCTGCAGTTACAGCAAGCTGGAAAGGTCACCAGATTAACATTATCGACACACCTGGACACGTTGACTTTACAATCGAAGTTGAACGTTCTTTGCGTGTATTAGACGGCGTTGTTGCTGTCTTCTGTGCAGTAGGCGGTGTTCAATCCCAGTCTGAAACTGTTTGGAGACAAGCTAACAGATATGAAGTTCCGCGTATGGTATTTGTTAACAAAATGGACAGAACCGGTGCAAACTTCTACCGTGTAGTTGACCAAATCAGAAACAGATTAGGTGCAAACGCACATCCTATCAGACTTCCTATCGGTGCTGAAGATAAATTTACAGGCTTGATTGACTTATTTACAATGAAAGCTGAAATTTATACAAACGATTTGGGTACTGATATAAGAGAAGAAGATATACCTGCAGATATGCTTGAAGAAGCTAAAAAATACAGAGAAGCATTAGTTGAAGCTATTGCTGAAACTGATGATGACTTGATGATGAAATATCTTGAAGGTGAAGAAATTTCAGTTGACGAATTGAAAAAAGGTTTGAGAAAAGCTGTTTGCGATAACAAGATTGTTCCTGTTACCTGCGGTACTGCTTTCAAAAACAAAGGCGTTCAGCTGCTTCTTGATTCAATCGTTGAATTAATGCCTTCTCCTATAGATGTAAAAGCTATCGAAGGTGAGTTGGAAGACGGAACAAAAGTTGAAAGACATTCTTCAGATGACGAACCGTTCTCAGCTCTTGCATTTAAAGTTATGACAGACCCTTATGTAGGCCGTTTAACATTCTTGAGAATATATTCAGGAAAATTAACTTCCGGTTCTTACGTTCTTAACGCTACAAACGGTAAAAAAGAACGTATTTCAAGATTGGTTCAAATGTATGCCGATCAAAGAATTGAAGAAGAAGAGGTTTACGCAGGTGATATCTGTGCTGCAGTTGGTTTAAAAGACACAACTACAGGTGATACTTTGTGTGATGAAAAATCACCGATTATTTTGGAAAAAATGGTATTCCCTGAACCGGTTATCTCTGTTGCAATTGAACCTAAAACAAAGGCAGACCAAGATAAAATGGGTATTGCTCTTCAAAAACTTGCAGAAGAAGATCCTTCATTCAGAGTTAAATCTGATACAGAAACAGGTCAAACAATCATTTCCGGTATGGGTGAACTTCACCTTGATATCATCGTAGACCGTCTGCTTAGAGAATTCAAAGTAGATGCTAACGTTGGTAAACCGCAGGTTGCTTACCGTGAAACTATCAGAGGAAACGCAGATCAGGATTCTAAATTCATCCGTCAGTCAGGTGGTAAAGGTCAATACGGTCACGTTAAAATTAAGATTTCTCCGGCTGAAGAAAATGCAGGATTTGTATTTGAAAACAAAATTGTCGGTGGTGCTATTCCGAAAGAATACATCGAACCTGCAAGAAAAGGTATGGAAGAAGCTCTTGAAGGCGGTATCTTAGCGGGATTCCCTATGATAGATGTTAAAGTTGAACTTTATGATGGTTCTTACCACGAAGTTGACTCTTCTGAAATGGCATTTAAAATTGCCGGTTCAATGGCTATCAAAGAAGGCTGCCGCAAAGCAAAACCTTGTATCCTTGAACCTATGATGAAAGTTGAAATCGAAGTTCCTGAAGAAAACACAGGTGATATTATTGGTGATATTTCATCAAGAAGAGGCCGCGTTGAAGGTATGGAAATCATCGAAGGAACAGGTATTCAAAAAATCAACGCAATTGTTCCTTTGGCTGAAATGTTCGGTTACGCAACTGACATCAGATCAAAAACACAAGGCAGAGGTACTTTCTCAATGGAATTCAAATGCTATGAGCAAGTTCCTGCTAATATTGAAAAAGAAATTATTGAAAAATCAGGTGTTTCATCTAAAGAATAATTTCTTTAACAAAACATTTAAGAACCGTCCGCAAATGCGGGCGGTTCTTTTTATTTTCATAATTTCCGCAACAAGATGTAAAAATTTTTGTAACTTTCTTGCCTTGAAAATTCATATAGTATAAAATATTATTAATACTAGATTTTGGGAGATATGTTGGATGCCGGAATTAGCAAAAAAATATGAAGAGCGCTATTATCCACGGGGAGATTTTCAATACGCAAAAAGCACGTTAAGGCCTTTACCGGCTCCTAAACAGCCTGTAGAGCATAGAACTGTTCGCCGCCGGGCGGCTATGCCAAAGCGTAATGAAAAGAAAATAAGGAGAAATCAACTTATATCCAGAGTTATTTCTATGACGTTTCTATTATTTGTTGGTTTATGCATACTTCCGACAGGATTTAAAAACATTTCCCGTTCAATATTTACAGGCTCGCCGTATCCGAATTTAAAAACAGATTATAAACAGCTTGTATTTCCTACACAAAATTACTTAAACAATCACTGGTTTTTGGGAGAATTATCACTTAACGGGGCAGAAATTAAAAAACCCGCAATGCTTCCTTTAAATTTCGGCCAAGAACTAACGGATTTGGAAAGTCAAATCAGAAATATCATGCCTATGTATCCGACAATTCATCCATCTGTATTTGTATGGGATTATGATACAGGTAATTACGCGGATATTAACGGTTCTGAAACATTTTCCGCAGCAAGTATAATTAAGATACCGGTTTTATTGCAATTATTCAGATCAATTGAAAGCAACCAAGTTTCTTTGTATGACGAAATGCCTTTGACCGAATATTACCGTTCGGAAGGTTCGGGAGGTTTGCAGTTTAAAGCCGCAAATTCTACTTATACTTTGGACAAACTTGCAAGAGTAATGATTACGGATTCCGACAATTCGGCTACCAATATGATTATGAGTAAAATCGGTTCTATGACCGATGTAAACCAGGGAATACGGGATTGGGGCTTAAAACAGACACAAGTTCACAACTGGCTGCCTGACTTAGCCGGCACAAATTTCACAACTGCTCGTGATTTGGCAAGAATGCTCTATAACATAGAAAACCCGGATTTTCTGTCTGCAGAATCAAGAGAAAAAATTGTCGATTATATGGGTCATGTAAAAAACAACAGACTTATTCAAGCAGGTTTAGGGAGCGGAGCTTTATTCCTGCATAAAACCGGCGATATAGGCAAAATGCTTGGAGATGCCGGCATTGTATATGCTCCTAACGGCAAAAAATACATTGTTGTAATTCTTGCAAACAGACCGTACAACTCTCCTGCCGGAAAAGATTTTATTGTACAGGCTTCTAATATTATATATAATTACATGGTAAGATAATGCTTAAAGAATTGCTAGAGTCCGGAAAATGTTTTAAACTTGTATGCGGTGCCGGAAATGAGGATGTTGAAGAAGTTGAAAGACTCGTTGCACTTTATTCTGCCGCTGGATGCAAGTTCTTTGATTTATCTGCAAAGCCTGAAGTCGTAGAAGCCGCAAAACGCGGTTTAAGACAGGAAGCTGCACTTTGCGTAAGTGTTGGCATAAAAGGCGATCCGCATATCAATAAAGCACAAATTAACTACGAAAAATGTAAATCCTGCGGAATATGTGACGAGATTTGCCCGCAAAAAGCAATAAAATATCACAAAGTCAAAACAAGCCGCTGCATCGGCTGCGGCAAATGCGCAAAAGCCTGCCCTCAAAAAGCAATATCATACATAAGCCAAAATATGGAACCGGAAAAAGTTTTGCCGCCACTTATTGATATGGGAATAGACTGCATAGAACTCCATGCAATGGGAGAGGACGATACAGAAGTATTCGACAAATGGAATTATATGAACAAGACTTTTAACGGGCTGTTAAGTATATGTACTGCAAGAAAAAATCTAAGCGATGAAAAAATGATTTTGCGTCTAAAAAATATGCTTGAAATCCGCAAACCATATACAACAATAATCCAAGCCGACGGGTACCCTATGAGCGGCAACAAAGATGACTATAAAACCACTCTGCAAACTGTTGCAACCGCAGAAATTGTGCAAGATGCCAAGCTGCCTGTATATTTAATGCTGTCAGGCGGTACAAATTCCAAAACTGCAGAGCTCGCAAAGCTTTGCGGCATAAAATACAACGGCATTGCAGTCGGCACTTTTGCCCGTAAGATTGTTAAAAAATACATCGAAAGAGATGATTTCTTAAGAAATCAAACAGTATTTAACGAAGCTCTGGCTATTGCACAACAGTTTGTTTCGGTTTGTTCTGCGCCATTTGAGTCCTAAGTTTCTTTTCAATTTCTTCTCTTACCTGATAGTTTTTATTGTCTTTATCCATAAATCTCCAGGCAACCATCATACCAGGCAGCAAAACTCCCAAGAAACCAATACATGCGGCAATATTCTTAAGGGTAGCACTTCTGTTGAGCTTGCTTGCTTTTTTGAGATATTCTTTTAAGAATTTCACTTCTTCTTTAGGCGTAAATTCGTACTGTTTTCCGGCTGTTTCCGCTGCTTTTTTAGCCTTGGCAGCTGCCGCCTTAACATATTCTTCACCTTTGTTATTCAGAAGTATCAGTTTATCTTTCAATGCGACAACTTCTTCAGGATCAATAAATTTTCTGTTATCAATTGAATTTGTACCCTTAACTGTTCTGGCAATATCACATTTTTTAGCCATTTGTACAATCAGGTTATCCGGATTTGTATTTACAAATTCATAAATTTCTGCCGGTGTAGGATTTCCAACAGGGAACTGGTATACATTCCGCATAATATCTTTACCCAAGACAGCTTTTTTAAGTGCCATTGACTCGATAACTCTTGCATCCAAATCTATCGGAATATTATGTTTTTTCAGTGCGTGATTTTCAAGCATTTTCTTAATTCTTGCACCTGCAAAATACATAAAGAACCAGAAAAAGCCTTCTTTTATCGTATAATTAAAGAACTCTTGTTTATTTTGCGATTTAGCAAGTCTTTCTGCCGTAATAGAACCATCAACAATCATCAGGTTTTTTACAGGAGAAAACATAAAGTCTTGAATATTAAATCCGCCGGTAAATGTTGTATTTTTATTATTCTTATCTTTCTTATCTGATTTAACTTTTTTAAATGCAGACGGCGTTTTAATACTAAGTGATTTCAGAGTTTTTGTCTTTTTAGCCTCTTTTTCATAAAATTCTTTTGTAATTTTTTGTTCTCTGTATTTTTGTCTGAATTCCGTTAACATTCCGTAGGAAATAATAGTTAACAAAGTTGAACCGACAAATTTAGCAAATGAAAGCCCTTTAAATGTCTTTTGTTTATCAGTAATTTTTTCAAGGCTTTGCGCAATCTTTTTAACATCAAGGTTGTCTTTAAATTGCTCATCGTGTTGTTTTGCATATTTCTTAGCGAGTTCAAAGACATCTTTGTCTTTCAGTACTCTGACATCAACACCCGGATCCAAGCCCAGAGGCTTGAACAAACTCCAGTCCAGAACTTTTTTAAATACCGGTATACCAAACAACCAAATTGCCTGTGAACCAAATTCATCAATAAATCTATCCTGACTCTCTGCATCTTTTCCAGTTATATAAGAACCTGCAGTTAACCCTAATCCGTTTGCAGTATCTTTAATTGCCATCGGAACTAAAGAATCGTTATTGCCTAATACTGAATAGAATTTACTTACCGTAATCGGGGATATCATTTTAACCTCTTCCTTTAAGGAGAATTCTCCTAACTCAATTATGTACTACACAAACCCCATACCAAGTTCATTAATCTGACGATTGGGGCATTCGTCATAGTCACAATTAAGTTTCGTCGCAAGTTATATCTCATATTACTACCTTCCATTTTCTTTTAACATATATAAATAATTTTAATTGCTGTTTTCAATTGTATTTTTTACGTTTTTTAACAAAAAGAAAGACCTTTTTAAATTAAAAAGGCCTTGTTTATGATTTTATTTTTCAACAACATAAGTAAGTGTCTTATTCTATAAAACAAGCCCTTTAAAATTACTTACTATACGTCGGTATTGAGTTTTCATAATCATTGCTTGACTATAATAATTGAAATAAAGAATTTTGTAAAGAGTTTTATTGCAAAATCTTCATATGACTGCTAGAATTAAACAAGGAAGAGGGATTTTATGTTTTTATTTTTTATTTCAGTTATTCTCACGGCACTAAGTGCATTTTTTATAACATCTTTGATTGAGAAAAAAGAATTTATAAGAAGTTTTATATACTTTTTTATAATCATGTTTGCGCAAATCGTTTTTGAGTTCGAGCTCTT
This sequence comes from Candidatus Gastranaerophilales bacterium, assembly GCA_944324365.1. GTDB lineage: Bacteria > Cyanobacteriota > Vampirovibrionia > Gastranaerophilales > Gastranaerophilaceae > UBA1221. The sequence goes on along the minus strand of CALUWA010000003.1, from coordinate 24,313 downwards.
ATCGCTTTTTTCAGCCATATCAACTGCGGGATTGCTTGTCCTAAACACTGTTATTGCAATAATTTCCGGAATTTTATGGATTAAAAACGGGAAGCCGCTGTTAAAGATAAACATCAAAACTTATTTGGTAAAACTGTTCAATACGCTTAAACGTGACAAATATCTGGCAGTCCTCGGGATATCTTTTATTTTTATGCTCTGTGTTTCGCTGTTTTTAATAAGCTTTATGCCTATTGTAAACCCTGATGCGGAAGCTTATCATGTTGTAAGGAGTCTGTTTTGGATAGGAAACGGTAACTTTAATCACTTTGATATAAGTGAAGTCAGAATGCTTCCGATGCCTATAAATTCCGAAATATTATACGCGTGGATATTAATGCTGACCAAAAAACAGATTTGGTTCGGAATTTTCCCGTTCATAGGGTATATGCTTTCGATAATATCACTATACGGAATAATGAGTTATATAAAAATTCCGGAACGCAAAAAGCTCTGGGCAATTTTTATTTTGTCTTCATTCCCGTCCGTAATAGTTCAAATATCAGGAACCGAAACTGATATAATTATATCCGGGCTGATTCTTTCAAGTATATATCTGTTTTGGAATTCACTCAAAAACCGCTCTAACGTTCCGCTGTTTATGTCATCGCTTTGCTATGCACTTGCAATAGGCACCAAAACTCCGGCAATTATTCTTATTCCGGCAGTTGGACTTTGGATGGCAGGTATTTCTTACTATTACTACAAAAAAGATTTTTACAAACCTGTCGTAAGGTTTTTAGGCTTTGGATTAATAAACTTTATACTATTTGCATCATACAATTATATTTTGAACATAATAAATTACGGTAATATCGCAGGTTCTGCACCGTTTTTAATCTCGCACCAAAATATCTTTGGAATAAGAGGAATGGCCGCAAATTTTGTAAAACACCTATTTTTGTTTTTCGATTTTACAGGATTTACCTGGGGAATGTTTCTCGGAAAATATCTTATTGCAGCCAAAACTGTCATATTAAGTGCAATGGGCTTAAGCAGTATTCCTGACGGTATTTACAGCAAGCCTTACGACTACGTAAACAAGACTCTTCTTGAACCGTTAATGGGAATGAGTATTTTAGGATTTTTAATATATCTGCCTTGCTGGCTTAAGTCCTTAATTATACCTGCATTTTCACGCAAAAGACGTGACATTCTGATTTTTTCATTCGGGCTGATTCTTTTAATCGGCATAATTTCAATGTCCGCAAGTATTATGTTCATGTCTTATAATATCCGCTTTCTCACATCGTTTTGTGTTATAGCTGCGCCTGTATTAATTTATTCATATCCGCGCAAAAATCATTTTGTAAAATTTATCATTACATTTTTTGCGGTTTTCGGACTTGTTTTTGTGTCAACAAATCTTTGGGCGCGGCCGGCAGTTAAAATTTTCAATTACCTTAAATCAGGTAAAACCGTTTCCGAAGTGCGAGAAGTCGCAAAATGCTCGCTGTTTTTTAAAAAGCTTCCGAAAGAGCCGGCAAAACTCAATGAAGCCTGCAAACTTGAAAGCAAAATAAGAAGCTATAACAAACAAAACAAATTCCTTTATTTTTCAAACAACAGTGAAACCACTTTTTTAACAAAAATGCTGGATTTTGAAGGATATCAGGTAGATTTCGGCAGAGTTGAAAACCTAAAAAATATAGATTTGTCACAATACAATATGCTTATTATCCTTGAAGACAAACAATTTTCAACAAACCTTATAAATACCGACAGATCGTATTTTTCACCTTTGCCGGGAGCGGACTGCGGATATATAAACCTTGACGATGAATTATTCAAACCCGGAAAAGATAAATTACCGTATTTAATAAAATGTCAATTATCCCCAAGCTTCTATTCCGCAAACGGCTTTAAACTAAATTCCATCCTGAAAACAACACTGCGGCAAAACAAAAACTCTATGACAATTGAATATAAATTTTACGAAAATATAAACAATCCTATAGTTAAGTAAACTTTTTTTTCGAATGTATCAATTATTTTTCCTCTTATGTTTTATTAATAATAAGGGGAAAATAATATGGGAATTAAATTAAACTGTATACGAACTTTTGTCAGAAAATTAACAAAACAAAAGCCAACGGTATCAATAAAGGCAAAAGAGGCTTCAAAGCCGTTTTGTGAACAATACTGGAATGCTTTACGTGAAAAAGGGTTAATATCACAGACCAATAAGGAATCCGTATCTTTGCACGGGCACTTAAACGGTATAAATCATCACTTTATAAACAGCCCAAACCCGAAAAGCATGGATGAAGTTTTCTTCTTCACAAAGCTTACGCCAAGGCAAATGATTAGCAAAACAGATATAGAATTTAAAAGGCTTAAACCAACGGAAGAACCTATAAAAGTGTACCGCGCAATAGGTAAAAAACCGGAATTTTTCTCTGAATATCAGCTTTATCAAAAACGACTCAATATTAAAAAGGGAGATGTCATTGACATGAAGGAATATTCCTATGCCACCTCCGATTTTTCATATGCAAATGTCTATATGCCGAATAATCAGGGCATAATGTATGAAATCAATATTCCTCAAGGCGCAAGAATTTCCAGGGTAGGTTCGGGATACAATAACGAAATAGTCTTTCCGAGAAGCTCAAAATTTAAATGTACCGGAACAGAAAAAATAAAAGATGATAAAAATGATTATCTGCTGGTAAAATTAGAATACTTGACGTAAAAAAGAGGCTTAAAATTAAGCCCCTTTTAACTTATATATTGTGCATCTTATCTACAATTTCTTTTCGCTGAACCCATATTTCCATTCCCAAATCCTCTCCGGCTTTTAAAAGAGCCTCTTTGATTTCCTTGAATGAATATTTGGATTTTTCAATATTTCCGAGCATAAACATTACGAAATGTCCCTGCATTAACGTTTGTTTGATATCTTCAATATTGACTTCGTATTCAGCCAGAACTCCGGTAACTTTTGCAACAATTCCGACCTTATCCACACCCTGAACGGTTACTATGATTTGATGCTCTGACATTAATTTTCTCCTTCAACCGTAACTGCTGCTTTTTCAGTCCAGCCTTTTGTAAAGATATTTTTTATATCATGCTTTCTGCAATATTCGGCCAAATCTTTTTTAATTTCCGGAGCAAGAATATACATTGTAATCAAATTCGGAATAGCCATAGCCATCATCATTGCATCCGTAAGGTTTATAACTGATCTTACATTAAGAACGGACCCCACTACAGTGAACATACAGAATATAATCTGGAATGTAAGAGTTCTTCTTTTACCTTCGCCGACAAGGAAGTTCCAGGCTTTTTGCGCATAATATGCCCAAGAAAGAATTGTAGTAACAGCAAACAAAACAACAATCACAGCCAATACATAAGGGAACCAGCTGAATACAGTTTCAAATGCACGAGATGTTAATTGAATACCGGTTGCCTCACCGACTCCGATATAAGAATTTGAAATAATAATGATAGTAGCGGTTAAAAGACAGATCATACCCGTAAATAAAGGTTCAGTCAAGGATACAAAACCCAATGAAATAGGTTCTTTAGTCTGCGCTGTTGCATAGGCAATCGGAGCTGAACCGGTACCGGCTTCGTTCGTTTGAACAGATCTTCTCAAACCTGCAATTACAACACCGATAAAACCGCCGTACATTGCATCCGGGTGGAAAGCCTGCTTAACAATAACTGCAACCGCATGAGGCAGGTGGTGAATATTGCATATAATTACAAGCAAACCTGATAAAATATACAACACACACATAAACGGAATAACTTTTTCTGCAACTTTTGCAATCTGTTTAATACCGCCGATTACGATAATCCCCAATACAACAGCCGTTACAAGCCCGACAAGCCACATTTTATCACCCATAAAACCGTCCGCACCGCCTGTTACATTCACAACCTGCTGTGCAGTCTGGTTAATCTGAATCATATTACCGCCTGCAATACCGGACATTATACAAAGCACGGCAAATATAACAGACAAAGGCTGCCCGAGCCATCTCATTTTCTTTCTGGTCAGTCCGTGTGCCATATAATGCATAGGGCCGCCGGAAATTGAACCGTCCAGGTTAAATCTTCTGTATTTTATAGCAAGTGCAGCTTCAACAAACTTTAAAGCCATACCTAAAATTGCACCTACAAAAATCCAAAATACAGCACCCGGCCCGCCGATTGAAATTGAAATTGCAACACCCGCAATACTTCCGAGCCCGACTGTACCGGATAAAGCTGTCATCAAAGATTGCAGCGGAGAAACTTCGCCGCCTCCGCCTTCAGAGTTTTTCTTTGCAGGAGTTTTAAGGATTTTCAAAGATTCACTTAATCCCCAGCCTGCAATTCCTCTTAAATAGAACGAGAAGAACAAACCTCCTATCAATACCCATAAAACTACGATAGGAATTTCCGTTCCGCCAACATGAATCGGGAAAAATATTATATTTGACACGAAATCCGAAAGCGGAGTCAAATGCTTATCCAAAAACGCGTCAACCGTCATAGCATTTGCACTTTGCACCGTAAGTAACATAAAAAATAGTGCAGTTAAAAATTTGTTCATCTGATGTCCTTTCAATTGTCTAAAAATTTGCCCTCACCTCAGGGTAAAACCAACGTTACAATAGTAGCAAAAACACAAACCCAAATTGCAAAATGTAAACAAAAGTTTACTTTTTCAAAGCACTTTTGCCTCTTAATGTCCTGTGATATGTAATAGCAAACCTGTGAGCTTCATCTCTTATTCTTTGGATTAAATACAAAGCTCCTGACTCTCTCGGCAAAAGCACTGATTTTGACTGATGCGGAAGAAAAACTTCTTCCTGACGTTTTGCAAGACTCACAAAATCAATTCCCACAATTCCCATCTCTTCAACAATCTGCATAACACTTGAAAGCTGTCCCTTGCCGCCGTCGATAATTATTAAATCCGGCTTATCCCAGTTTTTTTCGCCTAAATGCGACAATCTTCTTGTCAAAACCTCTTTCATTGACTGAAAATCGTCAGGTTTTCCTTCTGTTGAACGGATTTTAAATTTTTTATATTCGGATTTTTTCGGAAGCCCGTTTATAAACGTTACCATTGACGCAACGGTATTAGTTCCCTGAATATGCGAAATATCATAACATTCCATCCTGTGCGGAAAATTTTTAAGCTTAAGCTTTTCTGCAAGATATGCCCCAATTTCGTTAAAGTTCTCATTAATTTTGACCATCTTTTTAATTTTTGCATTATCAAGAACTACACGGGCATTTTTGTCTGCAAGCATCTGCAATTCCTTTCCCTGAGCAGATTTACCATAGCTTATTTTGACTTTTTTGCCGGAAATTATATTAAGCCATTCTTCGTATAAAGCTTTTTCACCAACCGCTTCCAGCTCGTTCGAAACTATTCGGTCAGGAAATTCAAGAGAAAGCGTATTGTAATATTCTTTAAAGAAAGTAGCGAAAAATTCCGATCTCTCGTCTGTTTCAACATCATATACAAAATCTTTCTTATCAATAAGCCTGCCTTCTCTTATCATAAGAATTACTATCGCAAATATACCATCCTCGGAAAGCATGGAAATAACATCTTCATTGAGCTTGGTATTTTCGTAAACGACTTTTTGCTTTTCAAGTGTCTTTTTCAAATCCATATAGCTGTCACGAAGCCTTGCCGCTTTTTCATACTGCTGGGCGTCGGCATATTTTTGCATTTGCTCCTGAAGCTGCTTAACCAATTCTGATTGTTTACCCGATAAAAACAGTTCCGCCTGTTTAACAAGATTTTTGTATTCCTCACTTGTCACAAGATTTTGGCAAGGCGCCATGCAACGCCCTATTTGATAATATAGACATGGTCTGTCTTTAAATTTCGGGGTTTTACATTGTTTTAACGGGAAAATCTTCTTCAAAAAATCCAATGTGGAATACATCGCGCGCACATCCGTATATGGCCCGTAATATCTTCCTTTTTCGGGGTTGATATTTTTTTTACGCACAACCATAATGCGCGGAAAATCTTCATCCGTAATAAGAAAATAAGGATATTTTTTATCATCCTTTAGCAAAATATTATATTTAGGTTTATGCTTTTTTATAAGATGACTTTCTAAAATGAGCGCCTCAACTTCGGTATTAGTTATAATATATTCCATGCGCTCAATCTGCGACACAAGAACCTGAACTTTAACACTATCATGATGTTTTTTATTAAAGTAACTCATCACCCGGCGTTTTAGTATTTTCGCCTTGCCGACATAAATAATTTCCCCGTCTTTATTATAGTATATATAGCATCCCGGCAAAGACGGCAGTAATTTTAATGTTTGTTTCAGGTTTTCGTTCATAGCTATATTATACCATAACGCAATACATCGGATATTCCTTAAAATTTTCATTTATGTACTTTTGTTAACTTGTCAAAACTACTGGCTGCAAAACACTTACACATATATTCTACCAAAATTTATTAATAATATTTCCGTTTTATTATAGACAAATTCGAAATTATAGTATAAGATATAGTCAAGTTGGAATTAAGTTAAATACATACGGAAAAATGAAAAACAATCAAAAAATCAGTAATTACAACAAAATTACAGAACTGTTAGTCAAAGAAAATGATTACCTTCATGTAATGAAAGGCTACTGCCAGAATGAAATGGATGAATCCGAGGCAGCCGCGAGAGTTTTACTCATTCTGGAAACAGTATGCGACATACATGAAGAACTATATGACAAGGTAGATGACTTAATTATTGAAGCTGGCCTATAAATGTCCGCATATAACACGGTCAATTTGCGCCAAATCCTTGATTATTTCAATATCTTTAAAACCGTTTTCTTTCATAATACAAGCCACTTTGCCGGCTTGGTTAATGCCGAGTTCAAAAAGCAAATAACCTTCATCGGTTAAAATATCCCGGGAGCCGGAAACTATACTGCGGTAAAAAGTTAAGCCTTCATCATCGTCAGTATAAAGTGCTAAATCCGGCTCAAACAAAACTTCTTTTTGAATCTCGGCTTTTTCTTTCTTAGGTATATAAGGCGGGTTAGAGATAATAATATCAAAACTTTCACCGGGCTTTACGTTAGAAAAAATATCCGATTTTCTGAAAATAGCTTTATTAAACAAATTAAGCCTTGAAGCGTTGTCAAGTGCAGTATTAAGCGCATCAGTCGAAATATCCAGCCCTATAATCTGACAATCGGTATATTTCGCAACTATACAGGCAATGCAGCCGCTTCCCGTTCCGACATCCAAAGCATTTTTAAGATTTTTTTCATTAATAATTTCTATAGCCTTCCTTACAAGAATTTCCGTTTCATCACGCGGAATAAGCACTGAAGGATTTACTATAAACTTTTCTCCCATAAAATCCGCAAATCCTATAATATGCTGTATAGGTTCACGTGTTTTGGCTCTGTGCAGAGCCTTTTCTTTTACAATTTCGAGTTTTGAAGAGTCAAGCTTTTTCCCCATTATGATATCTTTTACGCCATAGCCGCAAAAGTGTTCTATCAAGAGTTTCACTTCTATATTAGCCTCATTTTGCTCTATACCGGCATCTGTTAGTATTTTAACTATTTCCTGAATTGTCGTCATATTATAATCCTGTATTCTGATAAACTTTTAACTCTTCTATCAGTTCAAAAATTGAAATAATTTCGTTTAAAAATACCGTAAACTGTCTTGTATCACCAACAGGTTTATTCAAATCCCCCAACGAGAACAAATCTCTGTTTGACGGAATTGCAAGGAGCAATTTATTTGCTAAAAAACTACAGCTTATAGTACGGGCACTGAATGCTTTTTGAATATTTTTATACCTCTGCATAAATGCCGTAGTCAAAAGATAACGAGCTTCAATCTGGTCAGTTGAACTTACGTAGAACATTTTTGAGAATTCCGGGTCTTCAAGCTTTACTTCCTTATAAGGACCAAGATTAATCAATCCTTTTTCGCGGACTATTGTATGCCCGGTGAAATTTTTCGGAATTTCAATGGAAATGAAAACTCCTTTAAATTCTACATGTTTATGTCTGCGTCCTTTGGAATCTCTTATTATGTAAAAGAGTTCTTTTTCGGAAATTCTGATAGGAACATTTTTGTATGAACCGATAAAATTATCATCAGTTTTGCTTTCGTCAAAGCTGGTATATAGCTTTGACATTTTTATTTCTTCATCAAAAACTACAAAATCAGGCATCCATCGGAAATTACCGAAAGCTTGCATTAGACATGGCATAACTGCAAGCTTTAAACCGCGCTCAAAATTCTTTTTAAAATATTTATAAACACAAAGCGCCGGAATAAATCCCACTATAAGAGTAAACATCAGAGTAATCATCAAGTCCTCGGAAGCGGTACTGGCGCCGACTGCAAAAAAGCAAAATATAAATACTAAAATATATACAATAATTGAAACGGTTATTGCGGTTCTTTTTGTTTCTATACGCTCTTTGTCCAAATTCTGAAGCAAAGGTACAACTTTACTATGGAATATTTTTGTAAAATCCATTCTAAACTTATTTATATCTTTAATTTGCGCCATAAAATATCCTCAAATACCAAACATTTGATATTGTATTATAGGCAATAAAAGAAAAAAACATACATAAAAAGGAGATTTTGGCATTAAATACTTGCATAATTTTGAAATATACAGTATAATTACGCAATACAATGGCACTTATATGCTGTTAGACAATTAACAAAAGTAGGAGACACAAAAATGTACCAAGATGAAAAGCTCGTATGTGAAGATTGCGGCGCCGAATTTGTTTTCACAGTAGGCGAGCAGGAATTTTATGCAGAAAAAGGACTTGTAAATAAACCTAAAAGATGTCCTGCCTGCAGAAAACAGCGCAGAATCAATAACAGAAAAAATCGCAAAATGTACGACGCGGTTTGTTCAAAATGCGGCGCTCAAACTCAAGTGCCATTTAAACCTATTCCGGGCAGAGAAATCTTCTGTAAGGAATGCTTTGTCAAAGAAGAACACTAAATTTTAATATATAAAAATTGAGGAAAGCCGGAAATGTTCCGGCTTTTTTAATTGTTATCTTTTTCAACCCAAATCACAGTTACATTTATCGGTTTTGCAAATGGATTTGTAAAATTCACGTCAAAGTTTTTGTTTTTAAAAGTTTTATCGTAAAAATTGATTTTTTCATATATTTTTTTTGTATAAGCAAGTAAATTCATAATTCATTCTCCGGACTATTACCATAGTATATTATTGATTTTATTTTACGCATTATAATCCTCGGAAAGTAGCGGATTTGAAGTTTTATTCTAGTCCTTAAGGCTAATCCTGTTTTGCAATTGATAAATATAATACCGGTTCCTAAAATAATTAAAAAAAAGGAGGAGAAATGAACAAAAAATTAGAAGGAACAAAAACCCTGCAAAACCTGATTAATGCCTATGCCGGCGAATCCCAGGCAAGAGAGAGATATACAATATATGCGAAAATTGCTAAAAAAGAAGGATACGAACAAATTTCACAAATTTTTCTTGACACCGCGGAAAACGAACGCGAGCATGGAAAACTCTTCTTTGAAAAAATTAACGGGCTTTCAAGCGCTCATGTAAATGCGGATTATCCGTTTGAATTGGGTAACACTCTCGAAAATCTCGAAAGTGCAATGAGAGGAGAAGCCGAAGAGTATGATGTCCTTTATCTTAAAGGAGAAAAAGACGCAAAAGAAGAAGGATTTGATGATATTTCCGAACTTTTTGCCTATATCAGAACCGTTGAAAAACATCATAGCGAAAGATACGGAGAACTGTTTGACAGCGTAAAAGAAAATATAGTATTTTCAAGAAATCACGAAACACAGTGGCAATGCCGCAAATGCGGTTATATCTTAAATTCAAAAGCCGCACCGGAAAAGTGCCCGTTATGTGAGCATCCAAAGGCATATTTCCAGCAGTTATGCGAAAAATTTTAGTTTGTAACAATACTGGCAATTATAAGTATTTGTAATATAATTGTTCTGTATTATGAAGAGAAAGAGTGCAACAATTTTGGCCCTTAGCAGTATCGTAGTTATTTACGGTTTATACTACTTTGGGCTGCCGCATATTTTAAACAAGCCATTTGTTGAGAATTTTATTGAAAACAAGACTCTGCAAACTTCCGGCTACAAAATTGATTTGGTTAACCCAAAATTTAAAACTTCATATATCCCAGCCATTAAAGTTTACGCGGATAATTTTTACATACTGAATAACGATAATACTAAAGCCTTAGCAATCGAAAAACCGTATGCAAAAATCAAATTGTTTCCTTTGATTTTTAAAAAGATTGAGATAGCAAATTTTAGTGCAAACAACCTAAGTGCAAATATAATATTTGACAAAAATTCTAAATTTCGGCTCGGACAATATTTAATAGAAAAAAAAGAAAACTCGGATATAAACATTGATAAAGCAAAGTTTAAGCTTTTAAAATATAATATCAATCTGTTTGATGAAATTCAAAAGAAAAGCATAACACTTGACGGAAAATATTTTACGCTTGACGAATTTAAAAAAGGAAAGCACATAAAATTCTCAACAGATTCCATATTGCATACAGGAGAAAAATCAGCAAAAATTCAGGCAAATGTTGATATGAAACTTCCGTTAAATAATATCTCCGAAGATAAAGCTCTGCTTGATTTAAACATAGAAAACCTCGATATTTCAGACTTTACTGTTTATGCAAAATCCTTATCCCATAATAAAATCAAAGAACTCAGGGGCATTCTTAACATAAAAACGGAAACAAAAACAATTAACGAACACAGAAATATTTTTGGAGAAATATTTATAGATAACCTCGGAATAATGCAAAATGACCTTGCGGCATCCATTTATAGCAAAAACCCTCTTAAAATAAACGGTGATATAAATATTATTAAAAACGGCATAGATATAAATAATCTGAAAATCTTATCCAAAAATATTGATGTATTTTTAAACGGAACAGTTATAAAAACAAATGCAAAATACCCGATACTTGATTTAAAAACAACAATTAATCATGTCAGCGGTGCGGATTTGCTGCCGCTTTTTCCGGGTGAAGAAAATCTTAACCCTGATTTTAATTTCTACAAACTCAAAAAATACACCATATACGGGAATGCAACCGGAAACATTGATATTAAAGGTGAAGCAGATTACCCTAACCTTTACGGCAATGTCCTTTTGACCGATGTGTATCTTGTAGAACCGATAAAAGATGCGCCGGAAAACGGGGTTATAAAAATAAACTTTAACCAGCATCAAATGAATTTGAGCGCTCATGTTTTAACAAACAAAACTGAATTTGTTGATGTTAAAGGTTCATTCAAAATGTTCCGCGACAGATATACAGATTTGTATATCAAAACCACAAAAAATATTGAACTTGTAAAAGTAAAAAAAGTTGTAATGCCTTTGCATGAAATATTCAAGTTTGAACTTGGTCCTGTACCTATGATGAATGTCGATGCCGGACTGGGTTCTGCAGATCTTCATATTGCAGGTTCAAAAACAGAACCGCATTCTTGGGGCAGAATTGACTTTAAGGATGGGATTGCTTCCTTTATTACAATAAATAACATGGTCGCCAAAAGAGTAAGCGGTTCCGTACTTTTCGACGATCAGCTTGTAACATTTAAAACAACATCAACATATTTAAACAACTTGCCTGTAGATATCGACGGCAACTGCACTTTAAACGGTGATATGAGCGTTAATGTGCGAGGCAACGGACAAAACTCAAAAGATTTGTTGAAAATAATAAACACATCGCCTATTCTGAAAGAACTGCAGGATATGATGGCGCCGATTACCTTTGCAAACGGTAAAACAAATGTATTTTTAAATATTTTCGGACACGTTAACAGAGGAGAACTTCCAGAATTTAACAAAGATTTATTTGCAAAAGGAACGGTCGAATTAATAAACAATACGATGACCTTTTTCCCATATAAAATTCCGGCATCAAATATTTCAGGAATTATTCATTTTGATAGAGATGACGGCGATTTCAACATAAAAGCAAATGTTATAAATTCTCCTATACACGCAAACGGAGTTATAAAAAAAGAAATAGTAACCGCAAACGCAGTATCCGACAAATTTTATGCATCAGATGCCTTAAAAATTGCGGAACTTATGTATTCAAAAAAATTTCCTGAAATTCCTGGGCTAAATACAATTCACTCATCATTCTCCGGACACTATCAAGGTCCTATGGATTTGGAGAAATTCGACTACAATAAAATTACCGCAAAAGGCAAAATTCACAGCAACTTCGGCTCCAAAGCGCCTATTCTGGTAAATAACAGCGAATTTGAAGTTAAAAATTCGCATGTAAAAACATCTACGATAAGAGGAGCTATTAAAAAGAATCCGTATAATTTGCAGCTTGATGTTGCAAACGCTTTTGGAGATAAAAAGCTTGTAAGCGGCTCATTTTCAATGAAAGATTTTGATATATCAGCTCTTAACGGAATGCGTATTCCGGAAATCCCGATATTGGCAGATTTTGACAATTTCACCGGGAAAATCAATATTTCTTCCAAAATTCGAGAAAATAATGTTAGACTTTTCACGCAGCTTGGCGATACAAGTGTCTTATATAAGCCTAAACATCTGAAAATAAAAATCTTAAACGGAAACGCGCTTTTTGACAAGGATACGCTTAACCTTAATAAAATCAACGGTTATGTAGGTGTAATGCCGGTATTTTTAAACGGGAAAATTTCGAATATTATAGAAAATCCAAACCTTAATCTCTATGTTAACGCAAAACCTTCACAGGAATTTTTTGACCAGTTCTTTAATTCAAAATCGGTTTATCCTATAAAGTTAAAAGGGGATGTTATGTTCTCCTCTACAATGAGAGGACCTATTGATAAATTAGGGGCAAAAACCGAATTAAAGCTTGATGAAAGTTCATCTTTATACTATATGGGAGCAACTATCGGAGATTTAACTAATCCTGTAAGAATTTACATTGACAGTGTTACAAGCCCGACAAGTTTAAAACTAAACAGTTTTGTATATGACAAGATTATTGCTTCGCAAAATAATAAACGCTTCCCTAACACCCAGGTAACTGCAAAGGGAGATATAGAACTTCTTGGGAAAAACAATCTTAAATTCCATAACTTCAAAATCAAAACAGACAATCCGACAGATGCAAAAATTTTCAACATAATCTTCAGAAAACCGTTTATGAAACAAGGAGTATTTACATCCGACCTTACCATAAACGGAGAACTCTATACTCCTAAAATAATAGGAAAACTCTATGTAACAAGCATAGACATGCCAGTATTTGACACAACTGTCAAAGATATCAGCTTTGATTTCAAACACGATAATGTATATATAAGAACTAAAAGTTCAGTACTTAACAACGCAATATACCTGAATGCAGTTATGAAAAATAATCTTAAACCGCCTTACACATTTAACGATGTAAAATTACATTTTGAAACCCTTGATTTAAATAAGATTTCAGATGCTATTCAGGAGTATGAGGCAGACCTGTACAAGCAGCAATTGGGACTTAATAATACAACTGCGGCATTTGATCCTTCCCAAATAATAGTAAAACAAGGCGAAATTACTGCCGATAATATTATCATTAAAGCTCTTAAAGCAACGGATTTTAACGCCAAATTCAATATAGACAACAAAATGAAAGCAAATGTTGATAACTATAATTTTATTGTTGCAAACGGTAATGTTAACGGCAGTATGACCTATAACTTACTAACTAATCAGCTTGATTTAATTGCCCATATCAGCAATTCCAATGCGCAAACAATAAGTGAATCACTGTTTAACATGAAGGGTCAATTCTACGGGCTTGTGGATGGTGATATGATATTAAGCTGCAACGGTAAAGATCAAAGTTCTTGCCTTAAAACACTCTCCGGTAATGGTGAATTTGTTATACATGACGGACGTATGCCGAAACTGGGTTCTTTGGAATATCTGTTAAAAGCAGGCAACCTTGTTACAGGGGGGATTACCGGAATTTCCATAAACGGAATTATTGACTTGATAACCCCTTTAAAAACCGGAGAATTTAAAAGCATTGCAGGATATTACAGCATAGAAGACGGAATAGTAAAAAATCTTGAAGTCTTCTCAAGAGGAAAAGACTTAAATATTTATCTTACAGGCTCTTATAATATAGAAAATTACCTTGCAAATATGGAAGTTTACGGGACATTATCTTCAAGCATAACTTCCGTATTCGGTAAAATCAAGAACCTGTCATTAAATACATTATTAAACACAATTCCGTTACTGCAAAAGAATGAATTATCAGAAGATATCGCAGCTAAAATTAATAAAATACCTAAAAACGAACACAGCAGCATATCAAGAATTTTTGCGGTAGATATTGACGGTGATATCAACGGGCTAAATTACGTTAAAAGCTTTAAATGGGTAAAATAATAATTAAACCCTTTGCCCGGTAGTTTTATCAAAAAGATATATATCCTCTTTACGTATAGATAAATTTATTCTTTTATCAACAGCACTGTCAGCCGGGATTTTTGCCGAACACTTGCTTTCCCCAAGGTTGAAATAAACTATCTTTTCAGAACCCAAAAGCTCTACAATATCTACATCTGCGCTAAGATTAATTTCCCCGCCGCAAACCATCTTTTCAGGTCTTATTCCGACAGTCAAATTTTGATAATCCGCACCAAGCAAGCTTCCGTCAATAAAATTCATCTGCGGGGAACCTATAAAACCTGCTACAAATGTATTTTGAGGATTATTGTAAATTTCTTCCGGAGTATCAACCTGCTGAATTTTCCCTTTATCCAGCACCACAATTCTATCGCCCATTGTGAGGGCTTCTGTCTGGTCATGTGTAACATAAATAAACGTAGTCTGGAGTTGTTCGTGCAATTTTTTAATCTCTGAACGCATCTGAACACGAAGTTTTGCGTCTAAATTCGAAAGCGGTTCATCCATAAGAAAGACTTTAGGATTTCTCACAATTGCACGCCCCAGAGCTACACGCTGGCGCTGGCCGCCTGATAACTGTTTTGGTTTTCTATCCAAATATTCTGTTAAATCGAGGATTTTTGCAGCCTGTTGAACTTTTTCTTCAATAGTTTTTTTGTCGACCTTACGCATTTTAAGTCCGAAGGCAATATTTTCTCTCACTGTCATATGCGGATAAAGTGCGTAACTTTGGAACACAAATGCGATATCTCTGTCTTTAGGCGGGATGTTGTTAATTTTCTTATCTCCGATAAGGATTTCACCTTCCGTAATCTCTTCAAGCCCGGCTATCATTCTCAAAATCGTAGATTTTCCGCATCCGGACGCCCCGACAAGCACGATAAATTCTTTATCTTTTATTTCTAAATCAACACCATCTATAACAACTTTTTTGTCATAGATTTTTTTGACATTTTTTAATATAACATTACTCATCTTGTTGAATAGCCCCATTTTCCACAGGAATAATAATGCTAAATGCCGTACCTTTCATAACTTCGGTTTCAAGCCAAACGGCACCATGAAGAATTCTGACAAGTTCCTTTACACTTCCCAAAGAAATAGAGCGGACCAAATTTTTTCTGTTCTGCTTATCTAACTGTGTATAAGGCTCAAAAATTCCTTCAACATCATTCTCCTGTATCCCCACCCCGTTATCACTTATACGTATTAACATATAAGATGTATCCGTCGCACTTTTGATAGGAGTTATTCCCATATTAACAACTTCTGCCAGCGGCGGATTGCTTAAATCAATGTTTATATTTCCGATTTCCGTAAGTTTTATTGAAATTTCAAGAATATTTTGAAGAATTATCCTCAACGCATTTTCATCACTATAGATAAACTTATCTGCGATATTATCCGCATTAATATTTATATCAAGCTTTTTCGTTGCAATCATAACCTCATTTGAGCTTATAACACTTTGGATAAGTTCCAAAACATCAAAAACATGGATATTCTTATCACATAAATTTGATTCAACCTGTGCAAACTCAAAAAACTTATTCATAAAATACAGAAGTTCGGTAGCATTCTTATTGATAATTTTCACATACTTGCGCTGTTTTTCATTAATATCACCGCCCAAACCATCATTTAACGCTTGAGAAAAGCCCAGAATTGACTGCATAGGAGATTTAAACTCACTCGAAAGCTTTGTGAGCATAAGGTTTTTATCTTTATTCAAGCGTCCTGTTTTTTCGGCTTGCGTAAGAATATTAGTCATTTCCGTCACATCACGGATAGTTATAAAGTACTGGTTATCCAAAAGATTTGCACTCAATTCGACAAAAAATTCTCTTGAATTAGAAACAGCCCCGCCTATAACAGAAACATCTTTATATGAGGACTGCTCTGCAAGCTCCATTCCTTTAACAACAAGCTCTTCAAAATTTACCCCTTTCAAATCCTCTTTAGAAGATTCAAAAATAATTGCCGCCCTGTCGTTAACCCACAATATTTCACCGTTGCTTTCATCTACCACAAAAACCGCATCAGGCAAATATTGCAGTACATCTTTCATATTAACTTCGCTGAATAAATTTAATAAATTCATCCCTTGCATTACTTTCCGTTCTAGTATATAATAGATGATAACATAAAATTTGTGAGTAACAATTTTTATATTAACTTTTGTAATTTTTTTTTTACAAAGTAGCAAAAAAAATAATCTTGGTGTTTTAAAGCATAAAACGGATAAAAGAGATAATAGTATAGTGAGGTCAGTCAGGCCCGTATTTCAGAAAGAAGGTACGACTATGAGAGAAATTAACAATTCCACTGGTAACATCAACCCGGCAAATTTCCAAAAAGTTGACCAAAGAAAAGAACAAACCCCTCCGGCAGAAATTATACAAGAAACAGCAGAACCAAAGCCGGTTACGGATAATCTTTCTAACTCTCCTGAAGCTATTATCGGAAGATCCCAGGTACATAATGCAGACAATCTGGAGAATGATATGAAAACTATGCTTAGTAATCCGGAAGCTATTGAAAAAGCCGTCAAATTTTGTACAGTCGCAGAACGCGTATTAAAAGAACAGGGTGTTGATGCGCCTTATGAAAAGGCTGCAATACTTGCTAATGCTTTTAAAGATGAGTTTTTGTCAAAATAAAAAGCATTACTTGTTATTTTTATCTTTTAAAAATTCTACAAGCCCTTTTAAACCCAGTTTGTAGCTTTGTGCTCCAAATCCGCTTATTTGCGCAATACATACCGGTGCAATAAGTGAATTATGCCTGAAATCTTCTCTTGAGTGAATGTTTGTCATATGAATTTCCACAGCAGGAATATTAACAGCAGCTATCGCATCGCGAATTGCAACGCTAGTGTGAGTATATGCCGCAGGATTAATCACAATACCATCAACATTGCCGTATGCAGATTGAATTTTTTCAACAATTTCGCCTTCATGGTTACTCTGAAATGTTTCTATATCAACCCCAAGTTCAAAAGAATATGAATACAAACTTTTTTCCAAGTCTTTCAAAGTCATTGTTCCATACTTGTCAGGCTCACGAACACCAAGCATATTCATATTTACACCGTTTATTATAAGAATTTTCATGCCGATTCTCCCTGCCTGTATAATAATATAAAATCAACCAATTGTAAATTTTTATTAATTTTCTCACTATAAATGTAACAAAAAATTCATGTTCAGAATATCATGCATGTACAACTATCCCCAAATCTCCTCCCAAGATTATTGTAAGCTACTAAAGAGTAGCTTTTTTTTTACGTTTTTTCTCACTCAAAAAGAAACGGCACCTTATAGATGCCGTTTAAAAGAGTATTTGATAGTGATAGATTATTTTTTATCGGTTTTTTGAGGGGCCGGAGCCGGAGGATTTACGTGGCGTTTGCCGCGCTGTGCATCAGGCGGTAACATCGCGCCTTTGTGGTGCTTATGCATTTTTAATTCACCGCGCTTGTCGCCTCTAAAATCTCTCATAGGAGGCCTCATATCAGGTCCGCCTTTATGAATATGAATATCAACTCTCTCAAATTGAGGAGGCGGAGGAAAAGCTCCCGGCATTCTAGGAGGTTTGTGTACAGCTGCAAAAACAGCAAGAGCCAGCAAAGCTCCGATAAATGAAGTTGTTATTGACAACAATACACGATAAACTTCACGCTTTTTAAAACAAAAATATCTTTTTTTCGGGATAAGTTTTTCTTCTTCAGTCATTTGGCCTCCTTTACTGCATATTTAAACTCGTTACATATCTATAACGAAACCGGAAACAAAATTGTTCAAAAAAGGTTCTGCAAATTTACAGAACCTTTTGTTTAAAGCTATTTTAATTAATCATTACCATTCGGGCTTTTATAATCTATACCCATTTCTTTTAGAGTTCTAATGAAATTCTGGGCGCATATTTTTTGAGCTTCGGGAGGCACTATACGAAGAATTTCGACTGTTCTGGAAATCACCGGATCCTTATCATACCAACGATTGTTTGCGTTCACGGGTTTTACCATTGCATAAAACTTATCGACAGTCTCCTTTGAAACTTTCTCCTCAATTTTTTTCAAGAATATTTCTGCCTGAGCATGCAATTCATTTTGATAATTTCTGAGTAATTCGATAACTTCCAAAAGCAACGGATCGTGATCGTACCACCGTTTATATGTAGGACTCATTATGTTTACCCTCCGTTAGATTGCCGGGAGAAATTATTTCATCGTCCCTTCTCTCAATCTTACCTCCTAACAATCTTAACTTAGATTCAAACTTTTCGTATCCTCTATCTATATGATGTAGGTTTTCGATTACCGAATTTCCCTCTGCCATCAACGCGGCAACAACAAGAGATGCACCTGCTCTCAAATCACTTGCGGCAACGCCTGCTCCGGTAAGTTTTTTCACGCCTTTTACAATAGCGTGGTTTCTGTCCTGATGAATATCAGCACCCATTCTGCGAAGTTCCGGAACCTGCATAAATCTGTTTTCATAAAGACTTTCCGTAATAATTCCCACACCGTTTGCAGTAGATAACAACGCCATTGCCATAGATTGCAAATCGGTAGGGAAACCCGGATAAGGCTGGGTTACAAAATTAATAGAATTTAATCTGTTTTTACAGCTTACTTCAAGAACATTCGGCTCAAGAAGTTTAATATTTGCGCCCATTTTTAACAACTTATCGGTAAAGAAAGTCAAATGTGCAGGGAACACATTTTTAATAATACCTTTTCCGCGGGTAGCAATTATTGCCGACATATAAGTACCGGCCTCAATTCTGTCAGGAATGGTCGTATATTCAATCGGGTGAAGCTTATCGGCTTCTACACCGTTAATTACGATTTCAGAAGTTCCGGCACCGTTAACATCAGCACCCAAAGCATTCAAAAAGTTTGCCAAATCAACAATTTCAGGTTCCTGTGCCGCATTTTGTATTCTTGTTGAACCGGTTGCAAGAGTCGCCGCAAGCATCAAATTTTCAGTTGCACCTACAGACGGAACATCCAGATATATATCGGTACCAACAAGTTTTGAAGCTTTTGCATGAACATAACCGTTTTCGATTTTTATTTTTGCACCAAGCGCTTCCAAACCTTTAATATGGAAGTCAACACGTCTTTCGCCAATAGCACAGCCGCCCGGCAAAGCTACGATTGCTTCTCTGCATCTTGACATTAAAGCTCCGAGAATAATAAAAGAAGCTCTCATTTTACTTACCAGTTCATATTTTGCGGTAATACTTGTCAGCTCTGACGCATCTATAACTATTGATTTTTCTTGTTTATCATAAACAGTTTTTGCACCAAGACCCTCAATAACGTTTAACATAACCTCAACATCGGTCAAATCCGGTACATTATATATTTTTGTTGCCCCTTTTGCTAAAACTGCGGCAGCCATAAGCTTCAATACAGAGTTTTTCGCTCCGCCTATTTCGACTTCACCTCTTAACGGGGTTCCTCCTTTTACATAAAACTTCTGTGTCAATTTTCCTCCGGAAAAATATACATTATAATCTCACTTCTTATATAATAATACAACTATATATCTTTGGTGTAAATAAGTTAAATAATGTAAAGCAAATTCTTGTCTGAATTTTGTATATAATTACATTATATTTTCCAAACCGTAGACAAAGTCATTTTTATCATATACGTGTTTTACGGCCAAAAGCACACCCTGCATATAGCATTGTCTGTCCATTGAATCGTGTCTGATTTTGAAAATCTGTCCGCTTGAGCCGAAGATAACCTCCTGTGACGCAATATACCCCGGCATTCTGACAGAATGAATATGTATATCAGCGTATGAAGTGCCGCCTCTTGAACCTTCTATGGTTTCTTTTTCAGGACAATTACCTTTTACAAAACTATTCTTAGCTTCTGACATCATTAAGGCCGTTTTAATTGCCGTACCAGACGGAGCATCTTTTTTCTGGTTATGGTGAAGTTCTATTATTTCCGCGTTATCAAAATATTTTGCCGCCTGTTTTGCAAACATCATCATCAAAACCGCACCTGTAGAGAAATTCGGAGCAATAAAACATCCTGTTTTTTTATCTTTGGAAAGGTTTTTCAGATATTCTATCTCTTCATCTCTTAACCCTGTTGTACCTATTACAATCTTTATATTGTTATTAAGGCAGTATTTTGCGTTCTCAAAAATTGATGCGGGCTGCGTGAAATCAATTAAAACATCTATATCACAAGCTTTATGAGCTTCTTCAATTGAATGATAAGTATCGGCACCTGCAATATCTATCTTTGCCGCAAGTTCGGTTTCCTCACATTTTTCGACAGCCGAACAAACCTCAACACCCATTTTCCCTAAAGCACCACATACAGCAACTTTTATCATAATAATCCTCTCTTTCATTTATTAATTTACTAAAATCTTAGCATAAAAATTTTCTGTTAAACAACCGCGGTATATTAGCATACCGCGGTTGACAATTTTTTGGAATATATAAATTAAGCCTGCTTTGTTCCACCTGCTTTTGAAGCTATATAAGTAACTATACCGAGAACAGCACCAGCAGTTACACCCCAAATTAAACCAGCTTTACCCTTTAAATTTTTCTGTGCTTTTAATACACCTTTATATATCTTATTATCTTTTAAACTTTCAACAGGTTTAAAAGTTTTTTGGCCTTTTTCCAGCCAGGATTTCATAAGTTCCGGGAGGTCATTAAATTTTGTTTTTAACTCTTTGGAGAAAGCTTTGTTTATTTGATTAAAATAATCCATGATTTCATTGTCAGGCTTTTTCAGTAAATCCGCAACTTTTACATCATCAACTTTTTCTATAAATTTTTTATTTTGTTTTAAGAACTTTTTCACTGTATCTATAGCAGGATTATCTTCCATATTATAAAGTGCTTTCAAACTTTTTCTGTCAATCTTATCTTCTCCAAGAATATTTATCACCTGTTTTTTTACTTCTTTTACAAATTCATCTTTGAATTCGCCGTCTTTAAGTATTTGTTTTGTCATATATCCTGCAGTCCCGCCGCCAACGACGCCAAGAGCTCCGGCTATCGCGGCATTTCTGCCGGCATTATCGGCCTTTTGCACAGGCACGGTTTGAACATTATTTACGCCTTCTACCATATGAACATATCTCCGTTTCTAACACATATTTATAATAAAAACATGAATATTCCAATTTTTGCTTTTTTGATATAGAATGTATCTAAATATTAAGAGGTGAGATATGCAGTACCACTGGTTAAACAAGAAAAATAACGATGATTTGACAGTATTTTTTTGCGGATGGAGTTTTGACGGAAAGCCGTTTAAACATCTTAAATATTCAGATAAAGATGTTCTTGTAATCTATGATTATACAGAACCGGAGCTGCCCGAGGATATTTTTGAAGGATACGAAAAATATTTTCTTATTACCTGGTCAATGGGAGTTTATATCGCATATCTTATGCAAACCAGCCTTCCGCAATTTGATAAAAAAATTGCAATAAACGGAACCCCTTTCCCTGTCGATAACGAACTCGGCATCCCGCAAAAGACTTTTGATTTAACCCTGAAATATGTAGACAGCGGATTAAAAGGCAAATTTCAGCAGAACCTTTTTAAAAACCCGCAAGATTACGAAAAATATCTCTTATCACCAGTTGAAAGAACTATTGAAAACAGGGCAAATGAACTTGTTGCTTTAGACAAATTCATTCACGCACGAAAAGCTGAGTATTCTAAATTTTATGATTGCGCTATAATAAGTGATACGGACAAGATTATTCCGACACGCAATCAAATCAAATGCTGGGAAAAATACAACACCCCGATAGTTATGCTTGACAACGGACATTTCCCTTTCTTTGAATTTTCAAGCTGGGATGAAATTTTAGACAAATGCAAATAGATACCAAAACAATTAAAAAACATTTTCAAAAAAGTATTGATAAATATTCCGAAAATGCCGTAGTGCAGAAGCTTATGGCACAAAAACTATGTGCAGCCCTGCCTCGGCAAAATTTTGATACAGTACTTGAAATAGGCGCAGGAGCAGGATTACTTACGGAAGAACTCCATGAAAAAATAACCTTCCATAAGTATTATGCAAATGATTTGGTCGAAAAATCCGGATATTACGTAAAAAAGTATATTCCGAATGCAATATTTGAAGCCGGCGATTTCAAACGTATCAATTACAGCCAAAAATTTGACTTAATTATCTCTAATGCTGTTTTTCAGTGGTTTGAAAATCCGGGAAAAATTCTTCTGAAATGTTCCTCCATATTAAACACGGATGGCATTTTGGCTTTTTCCACATTTTTGCCTGAGAATTTTAAGGAATTCTACTCAATAACAAAACTTTCCCTGGAATATAAAACCTTTTCCGAACTGCAAACTATGCTGCAGCTTCATTTTGAGATTATTTCCTCTGAACAGTTTGAATATAAAATGAAATTTGAAAACCCGCTTCAAATATTGGCGCATATGAAAAATACCGGAGTAAACTCGCTTGCGGCAACAAAATGGGGAATAAAAGAGGTCAAAAATTTCTGCGACAGCTATAAAGCAGCATATTCAAATTTGGAACTTACTTACAATCCCGTAATAATAATCGCCAAATTAAAATAATTTTTTGAAATTTATTTATTTGAGATATAATTAAACCGTATTGAAAAAGAAAGGGCAAAGTTTATGAGTCAATTAATAGTTTCAGGTATGAGGCCGACAGGAAAGTTACATTTGGGGCATTACTTAGGCGTAATTCAAAATTGGGTTGAGTTGCAGCATAAATACAACAGTTACTTTTTTGTCGCAGATTGGCATGCCCTTACAACCAAATACGACAAAACAGAAGAACTGAAAAATGATGTTTTAAATGTTGTAATGGATTGGCTGGCTTCCGGCATAGATCCGAAAATTTCCACAATATACGTCCAATCACATATCCCGGAAATTGCCGAACTAAACGTTTATCTCGGAATGGTTACCCCGCAAAACTGGGTTGAACGCGACCCGACCTTAAAAGATATGGCAAAAATTTTGCGCACCAAAGAAGGAGCAAATTCCCAAATCAGTTACGGCCTGATGGGGTATCCGGTTCTTATGAGCGCGGATATTATGATGATGAACGCGGATGCGGTTCCGGTCGGGGTTGATCAGGTTGCCCATATCGAAATTACCCGTGATATCGCAAGAAGATTTAATAACATTTATAACACGGAATTTTTCAAAGAACCGCAGCCGATTTTAAATCACTGCTCTTTAATTTGCGGACTTGACGGCAATAAAATGGGAAAATCTTTCCATAATGATATTAAAATTTCAGATACCGCAGAAGAAACCGCGAAAAAAGTTATGACAGCAATTACAGACAGAAGCCGAATGAGAAAAACCGACCTCGGACACCCTGACGAATGTGAAGTGGCATTCAAGTACTGGAAAATTTTCGGTACGGAAGAACAAATCGCAAAAGTTCGTCAGGAATGCGAAAAAGGAGAACGCGGCTGCGCTGACTGCAAGCGTGAACTCGGAGCACTTATAAACGAAAAACTTGCAGAAATACGTGAAAAAAGACTGTATTACGAAAACCACATTGATGAAGTAAAAGATATCCTCGCCGAAGGTGATAAAAAAGCCCGTATTCGTGCCGGAGAAGTACTTTCTCAGGTTCGCGACATTGTAAAAATGTATTAATAATGCGAAACGTTCCCTGCATTTCGCTGACGCTCAATGCCTAAATGTTATTTGAGCTTTCAGCTCAAATTATTTCAAGGCTCACTATCGCACTTCGTGCACGTTCGCCTGAGGCAATTCTACCAGACGTCATTGCGAGCGTAAGCGAA
>CALUWA010000002.1 GCA_944324365.1 Candidatus Gastranaerophilales bacterium | reverse complement strand
CTTCGTCGCGTTGCTCCTCGCAATGACGTCTGGTGGAATTGTGTCAGGCGAACGTGCACGAAGTGCAATAGTGAGCCCTGAAAGAATTTGAGCTTTTGCTCAAATAACATTTAGGCATTGAGCGCTAGCGAAATGCAGGGAACGTTTGCGTGTTTTCTCTTTCTTGCCTTCTTTTGCAGTTGAGAGCTCTGCTCGAAACGTGCAAAATGGCTTCACTCTTTCATTTGGTCGTGAAAGGTTCATTTCTTTCTCTGCTTGGTTGTTCGCGTATTACGAGTTCCAGAGCATTGCCCTTCGGCAACGCTCTTCACTCTACGCTCACAATCCGCTTTGCCTCGCAAATAAAGAGAAAGAAATGAACATAAACGGTACCTCTGCATATCAAAAGAGGTACCGATAACATGGGTTATGTAACAAACATGTAATTATTCTGTGCGATTAATAAATATAAGCATGCTCTTTGAGTTTTATAACATAATTTGTTCCGGCGGGAAGCGAAATATGATCCCCCTTAGCCCAGAGCGCCGTAACCGGCGATGCCACAAGATTAACAGCATAGCCAACAACCCCAACTACAGTAGGAATTGGAGAAACAATCACCCCGACAGGATTGTTTGCAAGTTTTTTTGAGGCATTGCGGGATTTTTTATAGAAATTTTCGCCTTTATCAACAACCTTGCCGACACCTTTAATATAACCGCGTTTACCCTTAATATTATTGAAAAATACTATCTTATCATTTGCTCGTATAACTTTCGCATTAACCGGTCTGGATTTGCCGTTTAAAACAACACTGTCCGCTTTTAACTTCAAAAGCCCCCCGTTTCCAAATCCGTTCGGCTGGTGAGAATCCTCAATAACACCTTTAAACGTCGTTCCAGCAGGAACTGATATATAACGCTGCGTTACAGGGGCAATAGATTCAAAAGTCATTCTTGCTCCGGGAGTGTTCCAGTCAGAAACTTTTGTTTTAGACTGAACCCTGAATTTCGTACCTTTTTTAATTTTAATTGCGGTGAAAGAGTCGTCTTTCATTTGTTTTACACGTTTATAACCCGAGGAATAATCAGTCTCTATTGTTGTTTTTGGAACCATAGACTCAATTGGCTGGGTTGATATTGAAGGGTTGTTATGCTGCTTCGTCTGAACAGGTTTTGCTGAAGTTTCTTCTTTCAATATACTTGGCAAGCCCGGCAATACCTCTTGTTCAAGTTTCGAAGGCTGATAATTCTGTCTGATTTCATCATCAGCTGACCAGTCCAGCTCAAACGCCCCTGCCGGCAGCAAGAATGAAAACATTGCTACAGACAAAATAATAGTAATATTTTTTAAGAATTTAGCCATAAATTATTTCAACAACTCATTAATTGCTTTTGCCGCCTTTTTACCCGCTCCCATTGCGTTAATCGCGTTGGATTCTCCTACCGGAGCGACATCCCCGCCAGCATATATCGTCGGGATTGAGGTTTCTCGACTTTCCGCATCAACAGTAATATATCCTTTTGCATCCGTTGCAATATCAAGCCCTTCGGCTTCTGCCGAACGCTGAATTATAGGATTAGGGCCTGTTCCAAGCGCTACAATTACCGTATCCAAATCCATTATTTCAGTTTTGCCTGTCGGGACAGGACGTCTTCTGCCGGATGCATCAGGTTCGCCAAGCTCCATAACTTCAAGCTCAACAGATTTAACATATCCGTTCTCGCCGATAATTTCTTTCGGAGCATACAAGAACTTGAATACAATACCCTCTTCCTTTGCGTGTCTGATTTCTTCCAACCTTGCAGGGAGTTCTTTTTCCGTTCTTCTGTATATAATATAGACCTCTTCAAAACCCACTCTGACAGCAGTTCTTGCAGCATCCATCGCAACATTTCCGCCGCCGAATACAGCAACTTTTTTACCTACTTTGAGCGGAGTTATACTGCCCGGCTGACCAGCATGCATAAGGTTTACACGGGTTAAAAATTCGTTAGCTGAAAACACACCGTTAAGGTTTTCGCCCGGAACGTGAAGCATTTTTGGCAAACCCGCACCGGAACAGATAAATACAGCATCAAAACCATCTTCTTTCAGCTGTTTTAGAGTTATTGATTTTCCGACAACAACATTTGAATGGAATTTAACCCCCATATTTTTAAGGTTGTTTAATTCTCTGTCCAATACGGTTCTTGGAAGTCTGAAAGGAGGAATACCATACCTTAAAACTCCGCCAAATTCGTGCAAAGCTTCAAAAACTTCAACGTCGTGCCCGGCCTTTCTAAGATCGGCGGCTGCTGTAATTCCGGCACATCCGGAGCCGACAATTGCAACTTTTTTACCTGTAGGCTTAATTTCAGTTTCTTCCGCTTTAGTATTATCGCCTACATATCTTTCAAGAGCGCCAATTGATACAGGCTGGCCTTTTATTCCTAATACACAATTTCCTTCACATTGTCGTTCCTGCGGACAAACTCTGCCGCAAACAGACGGAAGCATACTGGTTTCGCGGATAATATCACCGGCTTTTTGAATATCGCCTTCTTTTACAGCGTGTATAAACTGCGGAATTTGAATATTAACAGGACATCCCTGAACACATTTCGGATTTTTGCAATTCAGACATCTTGAAGCTTCCAGCTTAACCTGTTCATCTGTCAAATTACTTTCGACCGGGTCAAAATTATGACGACGCTGCATTTTATCCTGTTCAACAACTTTTTGTCTTTCAATAGCCACTCTCTACATCCCCCTTAACTATATTTTATAGCAGTATTCTAATTCAAAAACAAGAGGTATGCAACATCAAAAAACTTAACATTTAGACAAAGAGAAAAATATATTGTTTAATAATTTTATGAGCGATGAAATAAACAAAAAAGTAACAAATATTTTTTCAAGGCATAATAAAGATCTGCCGCAGACTTCCGGCGAAAAAGTGAAATTTTACGCGGGATTTAACTATGTAAGGCTTGATAAGGATACAAACGGGAATAAATTCAATAAGGAACACCTTTTAAAATATGCTGAACGCTGTCATTATATTGTGCGGGTTATGAGAGAATATAAGGGGGAAACCGTATTATATAATTACGATGTACCTAATGATGCTTTATTTAAGTTCATAAAATCATTTGAAGAAAATACACTTGACGGGAAAATCATAGAAATTGACAAGTATTTCCCGGAAACCTCCGCTTAAAAATTTTCATTGACAAAATTTAAAACATAATATAAAATTGTCCGTATGGAATTATCAGTTTTAGTTGACAACAATAAATCTGCCGAGAATTGTCTTATTTCGGAGCATGGGTTATCTTTTTACATAGAGGACGGAGATATAAAACTTCTATTTGACTGCGGCTCCAGCGATGCGTTTATTAAAAACGCTTACAATATGCAAATTGATCTTGCAAATGTAACAGATATTATTTTATCTCACGGGCATATTGACCATATCGGCGGTTTTTTAAGATTGCAGGCATTGTATCAAAAGTTCAAACTTTCCGGGATTGAATTTAACGAAAAGAAGCTTATTGCTCATCCTAACGTATTCAAACCGGAAGACGGCGAGATTTATCACGGTGAAAATTTCACATTAACACAAGAAGAAATTCAGAAATTTTTCAATCTTGTTTTGACACAAACTCCAAAGTTTCTATCATCTAAGCTGATATATCTCGGCGAAATTCCGATTGTATATGAACAGCCAAAACAGGATTATATAGACGAAACTGCACTTGCTTATAAATCAAATGACGGACTTGTAATACTATCCGGCTGTTCGCATAGCGGTGTCAGAAATATCCTTGAACATGCAAAGTATGTAACCGGCGAAAATAAAATTAATACAATTATCGGCGGTCTTTACTTAATCAACAGATCAGAAGATGAAATAAACGAGCTCGGACAATATCTCCAAGGAGAGGGAGTAAAACTCATATTTCCTTGCCACTGCACAGATGTTGAAGCAAAAACTATACTTTCAAGATATGTGCAGATTGAAGACGTTTGCACAGGGAAAAAATATACTTGGGATTAATTTGTTTTCTGCGGATTGGCCTGTCGGAATGTGAACTTTGTAAATAATTATGTTTATCTTATAATTATTACAGAGAGTACACTAAACAGACAGAAGTATGAACAGTTTTTTTGAAAAATACCATGAAGCGTTGTTTCACTGCAATAAACCCTACCAATATGTAGGCGGGGAGTTTTTATCCGCGAATAAAGATTTTGACAGTGCAAAAGTCAGATTTGCATTTTGTTTTCCTGACAAATACGAAATAGGGATATCAAATTTGGGTGTCCGGGTACTTTACGGATTGATTAATGAGCACGAAGGTTATATGTGCGACAGGGCTTATGCACCGGAACCCGATTTTAAGCCGGAGATTTTATATGGACTTGAAAGCAAACGCCCGATAAAAGATTTTGATGCAGTCGGTTTTTCCTTGCAGTATGAAATGGCTTATCCTACAGTATTAAAAATGCTTGATATGTCGCAAATACCTTACAGAAACGATATGCGGACAGATTCCGATCCTATTATATTAGCAGGGGGGCCTTGCGCTTTTAATCCTTTGCCCCTGGCAGATTTTGTTGATGTATTTATGATAGGCGACGGAGAAGACAGTATTATTGAAGTCTGCGAAATCTTGGAAAAAACCAAAAATCTGCCGAGAAAAGAAAGAATTAAAGCCCTTTGCGAAGGCGAAAACTCAGGACGCTGGTCAAAGCTAACCGGCGGAAAAGTTACAAAACGAATTGCACAGCTTACCTATGAAACAGCGTTGAAAAAATACCCGATTCCGTTTTCATCTTCGGTACAGGACAGAGCCGTTGTTGAAATCAGACGCGGCTGCGGCAGGATGTGCAGGTTTTGCCAGCCGGGACATGTAACTTTACCAATTCGGGAAAGAAGCGCAGAAGAGATAATAAGAATTGCAAAAGAACTGGTTAAAAATACAGGATATGATGAGTATTCGCTGTTGTCGCTTTCTTCCAATGATTATGGGAATATAAACGAAACAATTAAAGAATTATCGGTAGATTTTAACAAAAAGAAAGTTTCCGTATCACTGCCAAGCCAGCGTATAGATGGTTTTAATCTCGAACTGGCAAATCTTGTACAGAGTGTCAGAAAATCAACAATGACACTCGCGCCGGAAGCCGGCTCACAAAGATTAAGAGATGTTATAAAAAAGAATATAACGGAAGATATGATACTGGATGCCGTAACCACACTTTATGAACACGGATGGTCACGGGTTAAGTTCTATTTTATTTGCGGACTTCCGACGGAAACACTCAGTGATATGGATGAAATGGCAGAACTTTTCAGAAAAATCCGCTACCGCTGCCGCGGAATTAAGGCAGAAAAAGGGTTAAAACACGGGATGGAAATCACATGCACCTTGTCAATTTTTGTTCCAAAACCGTTTACTCCGTTCCAGTGGTGTCCTCAAATGGATTTGGCTAAAGTAACTGAACATATTCACTATTTAAAAGACAAAATTAAAAATATCAAAGGCGTTAAAATAAATTATCACGAACAGGCAGTGTCGCAAATTGAAGCGGTATTAACGCGCGGAGATGAAACTCTTTGCAAATATATTGAAGCCCTCTATAAAAAAGGATGTTACCTTGATGCCTGGGGTGAATATTTCAACGAAGAGATCTGGTATAAAACAGCTGAAGAACTGGGGATTAATCTTGCAGCACTTGCCCAAAAAGAATACTCCAGAGAAGAAGAACTTCCTTGGGATTTTATAAATATCGGAGTAAATAAGGATTGGTTTGTTAACGAATACAATACGGCATTTTCTTCTGATAACCTGCCGGAAACTCACATAGTCCCGACTTGTGAAAAAGGATGTGTTAACTGCGGAGTCTGCCCAAATTTAAAAACCCATAAAGTGCTTGCAAAACCGTTTAAATCAAAGCACGAATTTAAAATAGAAGAAAGACCTGATCCTTCCGATTCCAGAAATCACATACAGCTTCCTGTTTATAAATACAGAATAAAACTTACAAAACTAGGTATTTTAAGATATTTTTCACATCTTGATTGGCAAAACACCTTCTTTAAAGCAATATCAAGAACAGATTTGAAAGTCGCATTCTCGCAAGGGTTTAATCCTACTATGAAGATATCTATGGGAGTGGCTCTGCCTCTGTTTGCTCAAAGCGAATGCGAACTGGCGGATATTGAATTAAATGAGGATATTTCGGAAGATAATCTCAAATGTGAATTAGAAAAAGTCTTGCCGAAAGAATGTAAAATTATAAGTATTGTAAAAATTGACAAATCGGCAAAAGCAATTGATATGACTGTATCCTGGGCAGAATATCGAATAAAACCGCTTAATCAAGAGCTTTACGATTTTGAAAAATTGAAGTATAATACGGACAGAGTTTTGACTTCCGAAGAAATTTTTATTGAGAAGAAAAACAAAAAAGGTTTAACACAAAAAATAAACATAAAACCCGCTATAAAATCTTACAGATTTGAAGGGAATTGTTTATTCATAGTTTTAAAAACCGGTCAAAAAACTGATATACCGGCGCTCAGGGCAGATGTTTTAATGAATATAATAGCACCTGATACTGCGTTTGATATTACCAGAATAAAGTTTTTTGACGAAGAGTTAAGAGAGTTATAAGAAAATAAAGGATTTAAAATGGCAAACGACAGAAACAAAAATGTGAAAGAGCAAGGACAAAAAATTGTTATTGCTGAACGCGACAATATTGCTGCTGTTCTTGAAAACGGTAAAGTAACAGACTTTTTTATCCACAGAGGCGATGTGCTTTTGGGTGATGTTTACCTCGCAACAGTTGACAATATTTTACCAAGTATTGATGCCGCATTTGTAAACGTCGGCACCGATAAGATGGGATTTTTACACGCCCAGGATGTTATGGGCAAAGGAACTTTGAAAGACAAACTTTCCCCGAAACAAAAACTTATTGTGCAGGTTGAAAAAGAACCAACGGGACATAAAGGGCCGAGAGTTACCACACAAATCAGTCTGCCTGGAAGGTTCTTAGTCTTAATGCCGAACGAACCGGGCGTAAGCGTTAGTAAAAAAATCGAAAGCTCCAGAGAAAGAGCCCGCTTAAAAGCTATTATGAACCTTATAAAACCTGTCGGCGTAGGTGTTATTATCAGAACAGAAGCCGCAGGACAATCCGAAGCCGATTTGCAGGAAGATTTGGAAATTCTTCTTGAAAAATGGAACAACATCATTACATCTGCGGAAACAATGACTCCGCCTAACCTGATATACCGTGATCAGGACTTATTATACAGAGTTATAAGAGAAGCCTGCACGGAAGATACAAAAGAAATTATTGTAGATACGGCATTTGCGCTTAACCGTGTGCAAAATATTCTCCAAAACTGGCACATAAACAAAAACGTAAATGTTACATTATACAAAGGCACAGAACCGCTTTTGGTAGCAATGGATATCCATAAAGAAATCAAAGCGGCTTTGAATGTAAAAGTTAATATGCCATCCGGCGGATACCTGTTTATACAACAGACTGAGGCTTTGACCGTAATTGATGTTAACAGCGGTAAGTTTGTAAGTTCAGCAACACAGGATGAAACAATTTTAAAAACCAATATCGAAGCGGTTCATGAAATTGCACGCCAGCTTAGATTGCGTAATATCGGCGGTATGATTATCATTGACTTTATTGATATGACCTCCCGTGCGGATAAGCTTGCAATGCTGGAAGAACTGGAAATCGCGCTTGAACCGGACAAAGCAAAACCGCAGGTCGGACAGCTTTCAGATTTGGGACTTGTTGAGCTTACACGCCACAGACAAGGGCAGAGTTTATCAGAAATCTTTACCAAAAAATGTCCGCACTGCCAGGGCAGCGGATGTTCAATAATTGATTTTAATTTTGCTACTCCTACCGCAGAAGGCGAATACAGAGCAAAAGCCGCAAAATTAAAACTTCCTGTCAACAATTTCAAAAAGAATAACAAAAATCAGCCAAAACCACAGGAAGAACAGGTACAATCGGTTGAACCACAGGCAGAAGCAGCACAGGCACCAACTCCGGTTGAGGTTGAAAATCCTGCGGCAGTTGCTGTACAGGAAACTGAAAAACGCGAAAAGGGCAGAAAACGCGGAAGAAAAAATAAATTTGAAAAACCGCAGGGTGATCAGGTTGAAACTCCGCTTGTTGTAACAGAAGATGTTCAAACGGCTCAAACCGTGCTAAAACCTAACGAGGAAATTAAGCCTGAAATAATAGAAAATGTTGAAATAATTTCTAAACAGGATAATAATGAAAATACGGAAGCACCGGTTCTGGAACAAAATGAGGAACCGGCCGTTGCTGAAGCTCCGGCGGAACCGGAAGAAAAACCTAAAAGAACAAGACGACCTAACAGAGGAGCTTCCAAACGTACACGCTCTAAAAAAGCAGCAAAAGAGGAAAATGCAGCTGAAGAATAAAAAAATATTAATATTTTCAATACTTGCAATTGGACTGGCATTTTTGTCAGTCCAAGCAGGCTGGTGTGTTGACGGACAGCCCGTTCAGGATGCCCAAAATGCAATGCTTGCACAAAATGCAGCTGTTTTTGGTTCGGGTGTTCAATTCAAAACAGATTCCTTAAATGGTGTTATAGCTAAGTTTATGATTACCATGGGGGCGGTTGTAGTTTCAATTCTGCTTATTGGTGCAGGATTATGCTTATACAAAAACTTTTTATCAAAAAAAACAAATCCACCAAAAGCTTTGCTTGATGATAAATTAAATTCGCCAAAAACAACAGACGAGGCTGTCGCATTTTTCATTAACAAAAACAGGCTAAAATAAAGGAGAAATTTATGAAAAAATTAAACGCTTCTGGAGCAATAAGCATGCTGCTTGCAATGTTGATTATTGCACTGTTATTTATCTTTATGATGCCGATGCTGAAAGACTTTGGCGGAGCAGGTCTTGGCGGAACCTCTTTAAACAAAGAAAGTGTAGAAGAACACGTAAACAAGCAGGTAGAAGAGATTGAAAGAATGCGCCAGCAGACAATAAATATTAACAAACAGTTAAATCAGGAATACTAATAATGGAAAATATAAATCTTGAAGATGTTACCAACTTAATACAGCAAAAAAAATTCAAAGAGGCTAAAGAAATCTTAGAACCTTTTGGTTCCGGAGATGAAAGGCATATAGAAGAATTAAAACTTCTCGGGCTATGTAATGTTAATCTTGAAAATTATAAAGAAGCAAAAAGCAACTACGAAACAGTTGTGAAATATGCCCCCGAAGATGCTACAAGCTGGTTTTACCTCGCTAGCTGCTATGAGAATTTGGAAGATAATCTGCATGCAATTCCGGCATACGAAAAAGTAATTGAGCTAAGGGACAATTATCTGGAAGCGTATAAATGTATTGCTGTTATTTATATCAAAACCGGCGAAGAAGAAAAAGCTGTTGAATACGGTAAAAAAGCGCTGGAATTTGAAAAAAGCGACTATATGCTTTACTACATAGTAGGTACGGCTTATATGTCATTAAAAAAATTCGACGAAAGTGTTTATTATTTGGAAAAAGCACTTGAGCTCCAGCCTAACCACTCACAGCTTTATAATAACCTAGGAACCTGCTATATTACAATTGGGAACCTTGAAAAAGCTTATGAAAATTTTGTAAGAGCAAGCAAGCTTGATCCGGATAATTCAATCACATATTTCAATATAGCATCAATTTTACAAATGCAAAATAAGCACAAAGAAGCTTGCGAATACTTTGCAAAAGCATATGCAACAGAACCAAATGACAGTTATCTTACTGCAATGGCACTGTCGGAAGTAAAAATAAAAGATTTTGAAAACGCAATAAAACACTACAAAATCCTAGTAACGCACCATCCGGAAAAACAAACTTATCAATATAATCTTGCAACCTGTTACGAAGAAACAGGAGAGTACAAATATGCCATAGCAATATTATCAAAGCTTGTTGCAATGAACCCGAAATCGGTTTCTATGGCACAAAAACTTGCAGGTTTGTTCTTAAAAACAAATCAGCTTATGCTTGCCAAAGAAATATATGAACGTCTTTTGCTTTTAGGAAACATAGGATTTGACGTCTATTACCAATTTGCGCATATCTGCTTGAAGCTCCAAGACCTTGACAGGGCAGAAAAAATATTAAAGAAAGTTATAGAGCTCAAACCGGATTACGCACAGGCTCATAAAGATTTAGGTGTTTTGTACTTAAGCAAACGGCTTTTTGATTATGCGGAAGATGAATTTAAAGCTGCCCTGGATGCTGCACCGGAAGATTTTTCAATACTTTCCGAGTATGCAAATTTTCTGCACGCAACAGCGGATTTCAAAAAAGCCGATGAATATTACAAAAAAGCCTTGGAAATTAACCCTAAAGGATATGAAACACTCGCATTTTCAGCATTAAATAAGATGTTTTTGAAAGAATACGACGAAGCTTTAAAACAAATTGATAAAGCTATAGGAAACACTCTTCAAAACGGATTTTTCTTATATATTGCAGGTAAAATCCGCTTTTTAATGAAAAACTACGATGATGCAAAAATGTATCTTATAAAATCCTTTGAATTGGAGCAAAATCCGGAAGTCCAAAACTTGTTGGGAATGTGCTATTTTGAGCTTGGCAATTATGAACAGGCAAAAACCATCTTTAACAACCTCTTAAAAACAAGCGCCGATAACATTAATCTGCTATTCTGGATAGCAAAATGCGACAAAGAACTTGGAAATACCGACGAGGCTTTGCAAACTTTGGAAAAAGCAGTTGACATATTCCCGGAATTTGAAGAAGCTCAGGAAATGATAAGAGAATTGTCATAAAATAAAGCCTCATCTTTTTTTGATGAGGCTTTATTTTTATCTGACGATTATTTCTTTTCTCCGAAAATTCGTTTTGCAAGCTCTAATATTTTGTCAAAATTATAATATTTCACATCTAATGTTTTTCCATATTTACGTGTCTCCGGATTAGCTTCATAAGACACCTGCGTTTTTTGGTAATTTACATCACATGCTTTTCCGTCAGTATCATTATCAATAGCAACCTGTATAATTTCACCGTTTTCATCGCGTCTTATCTTAATTCGTCTGCCGTCAGGTAATGTAGCAACCTCGTTACCGTCTTCATCTTCGCTAATTTCCGGCTTAGGATCCGAATAAGCCGCAGCAGCCAGCGTCATATTTGCAGCTAAAAGAAGGGTTTTGGCATCATCCGGAAGCGCTTCATCCGTCAATATTGCCTCGGATTCTTCTTTAATTTTCGCTTCGCGCTGCTCCGGTGTCATCTGGGAAGTTTCTTCTACATTATCCTCACCCTCTTCTGCCTCTTCAACTTCTTCCTCTTCTTCTGTAGCGGCAGCTGCTGCATTTACTCTGGCAACACCCATGCCATGACCTTCGGAAGCTTTCATCTGAACAAGAATAGGTTTACCGTTGATTGTCCTCAATTCATAATCATTACCTTTGGAATACGGTCCTTCCGGGCCTGATACACAGCGGTAAACTACTTTATCTTTAACACTTGTATCAAGTTCAAATGTATAAACTCCGCCGTTATCGGAATCGGTTATGGTAAATTTTGCAGGGTTTTCACCGTTTTTAGCTTCTCCCTCGACTTTTATCTCTCCGTGGATAGGACGTGTCGGGATATCACCGTTTTCATCCGGTTCATCTATTACTTCAAAATTCTTTCCGTTCAAATCTGCCCAGTTCGCAGTTGAAGCCGGCTTATTTTCACCTGCATATTTGCCTGCAGCAGGATTTTCTTCCGTATTTTCCGCAGCTTCATCCTCTGCGTCCGGAGCTTCTGCGGCTTCATCATTTTCAGCCTCTTCCACAGCACCGGCTTCTTCGCTTTCATCCACAGCCTCCGGTGCCGATGCAGGAACAGCTGCGGAAAGTTTTGCTTCAAACTCTGCATCTATCTTCTGTTCATCCGGAAGATATGAAAATTCCCTAGATTTAATTGTACCGCCATCATTTGACGGAACCGGAAGATCCGGATGCTGTCTTTTAAACTCTTCCCACACTCTATAAGTTGTATCTCCTTTTACAACTTCAACAGTTGCTGAATCACCCAGTTCATCTCTGGTTTGCTGTGCAAGTTTTTGTAATCTTAGGCTTATATCACCTGAACCTGAACCCATAATTATATCCTCATATTATTTATACTTCCGTTATAATATTTATATAAAAAATATTTTTGATATAAAATTGATATAAAAAGAAAATAAATCTGATTTTTGTTACATTTATTAATAAAAAATCCCTGTTATAAAACAGGGATTTTCGATAAAAATCTTTAGAAATATTACTCTTCGTCGTCAGAAATTTCATCTTCAACAGACTCATCTTGTTGGATATCTTCTTCATCATAAGCCTGCTGGTTCATTTCTTCTTCTATTTCCTGTTGAAGTTCGTCATCTTCCTGAGAAAAATCATCTTCAATAACTTCTTCAGGTTCTTCATAGACATGCGCAGCTTCAGCTTTTTCCATTTGAGATACGCTCTTGATGTCTATTTTCCAGCCTGTAAGCTTATGAGCAAGTCTTACGTTCTGTCCTTCTCTTCCGATTGCAAGAGATAATTGGTCATCCGGAACAACAACCATTGCTTCGTGAGCATATTCATCGTCAGCAAGAATATCAACAGATACAACTCTTGCCGGAGAAAGCGCATTTACAATGTATTCAACAGGATCTTCCGAATATCTTACGATATCGATTTTTTCATTTTTAAGTTCGGAAACAATTGTTTGAATACGGCTTCCGCGAGGTCCGATACAAGCACCAACGCTATCAACTTCCGGGTCATTTGACCAGACGGCAATTTTGGTTCTGAAACCAGCTTCACGCGCAATAGATTTAATTTCCACAATACCATCTTCGATTTCCGGAACTTCAAGTTCAAAAAGTTCTCTGACAATTTCCGCATGAGCGTGGGAAACTATTACCTGCGGCAGTCTTGTTGTTTCTTTTACGTTAAGCACAAAAACTCTTATTCTGTTACCAGGTTTATAATATTCACCAGGAATTTGTTCTTTTTGCGGCATTATAGCATCGGTTTTTCCGATATTAACAATAACGTTTCTGTTTTCCACACGCTGAATAATACCGGTTGTAAGAGTTCCTTTTTTATCAAGAAATTCGTTTAAAACAAGATTTCTTTCTGCCTCTCTTATGCGCTGTGTAAGAACCTGCTTAGCAGCCTGAGCCGCAATTCTGCCGAACTGTTCCGGTGTAACTTCAAGTTTTACTTCATCGCCAACTTCTACATCTTCGTCAATTTCTTTTGCTTCTGCTAATGAAATTTGTGTTTCATCATCTTCAACAGATTCTACAACAACTTTTGTACTGAACACACCGATTTCTCCGGATTGTTCGTCTAAAATCGCCTCAATATTTGTGGCTTCTTTATTTCTCATATGTTTTTTATATGCAGCAACCATAGCATCGCAAAGAGAATTTACAAGAACTTCTTTAGAAATTCCGCGTTCTCTTTCGAGCTCTTCAAGCGCTTCATTTAAATTTCCACCGCCAATTTTAATCATAACTATTCTCCTTTTTTTATATTTACTTTAAATTTTATTTTAAAATTTTTGAGATTCTTCGCTTCGCTCTGAATGACAGCCGGTCATCCTGAGGGCTCTTGCCCGAAGGATCTCTTTTTTAATTAATCAATGTACAATTTTGCTGATTGAATATTGCTTCTTGGGATTTGAAGCTCCTGTCCGTCCTCAAACCTCAGAAACTTTAGTCCTTCTTTTTCGTCAAAATCCAGGATTTCACCTTTGAAAATCTTTTCTGTTTCACCCTCAAGAGGTTCTTTAAGTTTAACAGAAACTCTGCGGCCTTTAAAAATTACAAATTCCTTATCGGACTTAAACTTTCTCTCGAGCCCCGGAGATGACACTTCAAGATAATATTTGACAGGAATAAGCTCATCCAGAAAATCACTTAAACTTCTTGTAACTCTTTCGCAGTCATCCAGTGTCACGTCTTTTTCCGAGGAATACAAATATATTCTCAAAAACCATCTGTGATTTTCTTTTACAAACTCTATTTCAATCGGAACATACCCAAAACGCATTGCAGTATTTTCGATTAACGGTGTGATTTTTTCGATAATTTCATATCTGTTAATTTCTTGTTTTGACATACACACCTGCCTTTCTTTCTAGTTCACTTTGTCATCCTGAGGGCTTTCTTTTTTTTGGGATTCTTCGCTGCGCTCTGAATGACGGTTAGCCATCCTGATGACTTTTGCCCGAAGAATCTTCTTAATCTGAGATTCTTCGCTTCGCTCAGAATGACAGCCAGTCATCCTGAGGGCTCTAGCCCGAAGAATCTTCTTAATCTGAGATTCTTCGCTTCGCTCAGAATGACAGCCAGTCATCCTGAGGGCTCTAGCCCGAAGGATCTCTATATAATTTCTTTATATAAGTCCTTCCACTCAGCATTTTGACTCTCTATTAAATTCACCTTGTACTCCCGGGTTTTACCTTTAAGGTATTTTTCTCTTAATATTGCAGTTGCAATATCTTGGAATACTTCATAATATACTAATTTGTTCAAGTTATATTTTTGACTAAAACCTTCTACTACTTTATTTTTATGTTCCCATATTCTTTTTACTAAATTTGATGTTACACCTATATAAAGTGTAGTATTAGTTTTATTAGTTATTATGTAGATGAATCCTGCTTTTGTCATTGTACCTTATTTTTAAGATTCTTCGCTGCGCTCTGAATGACAGTCGGCCATCCTGAGGGTGTCAGCATGAAAAACCCCTGCTGAATTGAGAAAAAAGAACGGGGTGTCCCGTTCTTTTTTTCATTGACAATACTGTCCTCTTTTGTATTCTAACTTAAGCCTTTTTAAAAGTAAACCCGTTCGTAAAGAAAAGTGAAGTTTTTATGAAGTAAGCATTCCCTGTAAAACAGTTTTATCTGTTTCTGCTCGGAATACCTCTGCGTTGTTACCTTCTTTTTTATATTTTTCGATATTTTCATCTAATTTTTGCAGAGCATCATTAACTTTCTGAATAAATTCTTCTTGAGAAACCCATTCTGTACCAACCATATATTTTGGGGTTCCGTCAGGATCACTACATTTTGTAAAAGCATCTGCACCATCAACAATAATTGTAGTTCCAGGAACATTTTGACGTTTTACATATATATCCTGTAGTTCTTTTTTTCTTGCTTTTTCTTTTTCATTCAATTTTTCTTCTGGCTTATTTGATAATTTGTCTAGTTCTTTATTTTCTTTAGGCTCTAACTTATTAAGCCGTTCATTAGCATCTGTTATTGCATTATCTAAAGCCTTTTTAGTTGCATTTAAATCAGCCTCTTTTGCAGGGAACTCATCTATTGTTTTTTGGTTATTATCCATTTTCGTCTTAGCTTCACCCTGGGCTACTTTAGCTTCTTCTAACTGAGGTTTGAGTGTTTCAAGCTGTTTTTCTGCAGCTCCGATTTCAGCTTCCAGTTTGTCATGTTGAGCTTTCTTTTGATCTGCTAAATCTTGTGCGGCTTTTTTCTTATCAGCCGGTTCCTCAGGTAAACTATCCGCATATTGTTGAGCTGACTCATATGCCGCTTTCATATTCGGCAGTTCTGTTGTTCTCTTATTTGCAATTGATTGCTGCGTATTAACCTGTGATTGTAGTGTTTCGACAGACTTTGTTTTTGTATCATAATCAGATTTTAATGTATCTTTTTGTTCCAGCGCCTGATTATATGATTCAGTTAGAGTACCAAGATCTTGGACAACATTTATTACACAATTTACCATATTCGCTTTTGCTTCAGCAACTGATGCAGAATCATTTGCTGATTTCAAATTATTAATAAGTGTAGTTGCTTCCTGGCTCACAGTTCCGCCGGAACCTCCGCCCTCTACAGAAGCTTTGCTGTCCTTGGAGAATATTACATCAAATAATTCTTTTCCGGTTTTTACCAAATCAATAACAGTTGTAGCAGTTGTTGCAGCATCCGCAACCGTAGGCGTTTGCATTTGCGGTTGTGCATTCAAATACGCATACGCATTTGAATCGGTTCCGTAAACACCGTTAAGCAGTCGTTGCTCACTGCGCCCGGTCATTCCGGTCGCCCCACGTGTAAATCCAAAATCCTGGAATACATATTTTGTCTGCTGATATTTTACTGTCCTTTGTGCTGGTACATAATTTTTATCTCTTACCGTACCCTGCTGCGGAGATGTTTTTGATGACGAAGCAGGAGTACCTGATGTTGATGTACGATTGTTCATAGAGCGCACCGGAGCATTATTATTCAATATTGAACCGGTACTTGAACTCCAATTTCCGCTTGCACGAGTCATAGTCGACAAATTTTCTTTTGCCGATGCCGCCGTTGAATTACGCGTTTGATTAACCCCGCCCTCGTTCTTTTGGGTAGAGAAGTTTTCGCGTATATTGCTGCTCGAATTTAACGATGTTCGAACACCAGGTTTAAATTTTAACTCGACGTTCATCTCTATATACTCTCTCGTGTTGTCAACTTATATATATAAAGATTTTTCGCACCCAATTATTTCATCCTCGCCTTAAAATTGTTACATTTGTTAATAATCTATACAAAAACACTCAATTTAACATGCCAAGAGTAAATGTATAATAATAATATACCCACATTATTCGCATATTATGCATTGGAGATTAACAAGACTTAATAAACAACAAAATGGCTAAATCAGCCAAGCAAGACTTTATCCAAACTTTGCAAGTTTTTGTGAAGCTAAATTTACAAAATAATTGTAAATTTTTTGGGCCATTGCTCATATAGGTAAAAGTGTTACAAATACTATTTATCCGGAAAGTTCACAAAACTTATTGTAACGAGATTGGCATGGAGGACTAAAAAAGTGTGTTATTTTTTTCTTTTAGATTTATGATAGTTATACAAATCTTGGGAGGCGGGGTTAGTTAAATTTCCGTCTCGGGGTAATCAATCAAAAGAACGATTAATTCTTTTTCAAATATCGTTTAAAATGGTGATGTAGATAGGAAATTTCATTTTGTATCGGAGGTAGTTAAGAAGTGTTAGAGCATGGTTATATTCAAATTTATACCGGGGACGGAAAAGGTAAAACAACCGCAGCTTTAGGTTTGGCGCTAAGAGCCTTAGGACACGGATGGAAAGTTTTAATAATCCAGTTTACAAAAGGGGACAGCGCAACTTCTTACGGGGAAATTATCTCTTCATCTAAGTTCCTTCCTAACCTTGACGTTGTTCAGTTCGGGATGGACAGGGTATGTTATTCGCATAACGTTTGCATGGATGATTTTAAAGAAGCCAAAAAGGGCTGGGAATATGCTAAAAAAGCTATTAATTCCGGTGAGTATCAGCTTGTAATATTGGATGAAATCAATATTTGCACTGCAATGAATATGATTAAGGTTAGCGAAGTTAAAGACGTATTAATGCACAAACCTGAAAATCTTGAAATTGTATTAACCGGAAGATATGCACATCCGGAATTGAAAGCAATGGCTCATCTTGTAACCGAAATGAAACCGATTAAACACTATTTCGATATCGGTGTTATGGCAAGACAGGGCATTGAATATTAAACTTAAAGTTAATGTAAATCCTTTTTGTTTCAGAAATGAAATACAGGGCGTTCGTTTGAATGCCCGTTTTTTTTACTATTCAACAAATCTAGTTTTCATACATTCTGGCATATTGCGGATTTACAGCAAGCCATTTGAAGGTTTCTTCTCCGCTTTGCGGGATATCTACGACAAAAGTGCCGCCGTATCTGCCGCGCGAGAATACAAGATACCCTTCTTTTGCAAGGTTATGAAAAGCTTTTCTAATCGTATTCGGGCTTAAATCCATCGCTTTTGAAAGCTCCATAATGGAAGGAAGTTTCGAACCGACTTCATAATGTTCTGCAATCATTGATTTAATTGCATTCTGTGTTTTCTCGTAATAATAAAAAGCTGTATCCTTAGCCGGTGCAAAAATTGACGTTTCCAATTTTTCGGAATTATTTTTACTATCTTTCGGCAGCATTATAACAGTTGTTCCGTATCTGCCGCGTCTGGCAAGCAAAATTCCTTCATCAATCAGCTTTTTAAGTGAATCATGAATGGTTTTAATACTAACCCGTAAAAGCTTAGATAATTCCGAATGAGAAGGAAGTCTGTCACCGATTTGCAAATTACTATCAATATAATTTTTCAAATCAACTTCAACTTTATCCACAAGCGTTTCATGAGATAAAGAATCTGACAAACCTGCTTTTTTGAAATCAAGCGAAACAACTTCCCAGCCGCTTTCTTTGGAAGTTTTTGTATTATGTGCAAGAATACCGTTTGAACACAAATATTCAAGAGCAAGTCTTGTCGTATTGGAAGAGCAGCCTATCAGAGCGGAAAGAGTTCTTGATGACGGAAGCTGCTGACCTTCGCTTAATTTATTATTAACAATAAACTTTTTTATTTCAGATATAACAATTTCACGCTTTGAAGTGAGCTTGCGCATATTTGCACCCTGAGAATTTCTGTTCTTAATCAGCGTGCCTATCCTTTGTTTAGATTCTACATAGCCTAAATCTTCAATATATCTTAGAGAATTTTGAATAGTTCCGGAGCTTACACCCAGAAAATACGCAAATTCATTTTTATTCGGGAGCAAGTCGTTAACGGAAATCCTGCCCGAGGCAAGATCATTATCTATCCAATCCATAAACCATTTTGATATAGTCAAGGATTTAGAATTTTCCGAGGATTTTAAATCCGGAGTCGGAAAAGTTATTTCGCTTATTTTAATTTTCTTTAATGACGATTTTTTCGGAAGAATATAATCTGTTTGCATACACACTACCTATCAATAATTCAAACTTAATAATATACTATTTATAAAAAAACATCAATAAAAATTTTG
This sequence comes from Candidatus Gastranaerophilales bacterium, assembly GCA_944324365.1. Taxonomy (GTDB): domain Bacteria; phylum Cyanobacteriota; class Vampirovibrionia; order Gastranaerophilales; family Gastranaerophilaceae; genus UBA1221. Next base: position 285,153 of record CALUWA010000002.1, on the reverse strand, counting down.
ATATAATATGAAGAAAATTTTACAAATTCACCAGACTTTACAAAGTTTGCCTTTTTAGCTAGAATAAACAGTATTAGAAAAGATTTTTATTGGAAGGAATAGAATATAATGTTAAGAACCGGTATTGTAGGGCTGCCAAACGTAGGAAAATCGACACTTTTTAATGCACTCACCAGTGCCAAAAACGCACAGAGTGCGAATTATCCGTTTTGTACAATTGAGCCTAATGTGGGAGTTGTAAACGTTCCTGATGAAAGGCTTGAAGTTCTCGCAAAACTGTGCAAAACAAAACAAATAATTCCGACAGCCATAGAGTTTGTCGACATTGCAGGACTTGTAAAAGGTGCAAGCAAAGGGGAAGGTCTTGGCAACCAGTTTCTGCATAATATAAGAGAAGTTGATGCAATTATACACGTTGTCAGATGCTTTGATGACCCGAATACAATACACGTATCAGGCAAAGTTAATCCGCTGGATGATATAGCAACAATTAATACAGAACTTGCACTTGCGGATTTGGCATCTGTGGAAAAACGCCAGGCAAGAATATCCAAGCAGGTTAAAGCCGGGGATAAAGATGCCGTACTTGAAGCTAAAGTTCTTGATACCCTAACCGACTTATTGAATAAAGGAACTTTCATTAACATAAAAGATACATTTAACGAAGATGAAATTCCGCTCGTAAAACAATTAAACTTAATGTCGACCAAACCTGTAATTTATGCGGCTAATGTTTCGGAATACGACCTCAAAGAGGGTAATGCTTATACAAAACAGGTTGATGAATATGCACAAAACCACAATGCGGAAATGGTTATTATTTCGGCTAAAATTGAAGAAGAATTGAGCGAGCTTGGAGCCGAAGCGCTTGCATATTTAAAAGAATTAGGCATTGACGACAGCGGAATAAACAGAATGATTAGAACTGTTTATCACCTCTTGGATTTAAGAACATTTATAACCGCCGGAGAAAAAGAAGTTCATGCCTGGACAATACCTGCCGGCGCAAAAGCACCTCAGGCAGCCGGAGTTATACATACAGACTTTGAAAAAGGATTTATAAGAGCCGAAATTACACCATACGAAGAATTTGTTAAATATGGTTCTTATGCAGCATGCAAAGACAAGGGTGTAACCCGTCTGGAAGGCAAAGATTATGTTGTTCAGGACGGAGATTTAGTCCATTTTAGATTTGCTGTATAAACCCAAAATTATAGATACTAAAAAAACAGGAGTTGATTGCTATCAAACTCCTGTTTTTATATTTCAAATTATATAAATTTCTAATTATGTGCAGCAAGCATACGTTTCAACTCATCCGGACGGGAGGTTTTAGAAAGCGCATCTTCCAAAGTAATAAGCTTTTGCTTGTAAAGATTTGCAAGCGCCATTTCAAGAGTCTGCATACCCAAACCTTGGTTCATCTGAATTGTTGAATATATTTGTGCCGCTTTTGATTCTCTGATAAGGTTTGCAATAGCCGGGATAACCAACATAATTTCCTGTGCCATTACACGGCCTTTTTTAGTGCCGTCAGGCTGAACCTTAGGCAGCAGGGTCTGTGCAAATACCGCAACAAGAGAGTTTGCAAGCTGAACACGAATTTGCTGCTGTTGTCCTTCCGGAAATACGTCGATAATACGGTCAACAGTTTGAGAAGCTGATGACGTGTGCAGGGTTCCGAATACCAAGTGGCCTGTTTCTGCCGCTGTCAGAGCCAACGCAATAGTTTCGTGGTCTCTCATCTCACCTACCAGAATAATATCAGGGTCTTCACGGAGCGCTGACTTTAAGGCATTTGCAAAAGATCTTGTATCCATACCTAATTCACGCTGGTGAATAATACTGGACTTTGAAGTATGAACAAATTCGACAGGGTCTTCAATTGTAAGAATGTGCTCTGCACGCGAAGAGTTAATATAATCTATCATCGCCGCAAGAGTCGTTGATTTACCGGAACCAGTAGGCCCTGTTACCAAAATCAGACCACGCGGTTTTTCGGCTGTTGTTCTTACAATCTCCGGCAAGCCCAGCTGGTCAAATGACGGAACGGTTGAGGTAATCGTTCTGAATGCAGCTGCATAGTTGCCTTTATCTTTATAAAAGTTAACCCTGAAACGGCTTAATCCTTCAATACCATATGAAAAATCAAGTTCCCATTCCTGTTCAAGCCTTCTTCTCTGTTCATTTGAAAGCATAGGGAATAAGAGGTTTTCAACATCTTCCGGTGTAAGAGGCGGATAATCCATTCTTTTAAGTTTACCATCCACACGCATTACCGGAGGCAAAGCACTTGATATATGCAAGTCACTGCCGTTATTTTCTACAAGTTTTTGTAAAAGTTCTTCTATAGCAACCATTATTCCCTCTCATTCTATTCTGTAAAATTCAAAATTTGTTCGTTTTCCTGAAGCGCAAGCTCTAATAAATTATACGCCATATACGCACCAAGTGCAACCGCTTTCGGATCAAGATCCGTATTGTTTGCTGCCTCTATTATTGCAGTGTTTATTTCCGGGTTTTCATCTTTTATATAATGAATCATCTTCTTCCGCCATGCAGGCATATCCTTGAATATCTCAGATAATGCTGCTGCTGAAATTTCTTCTGTAATAATAGGTAACATAAAATCCTCTTCAGTTTATCATATATTATGCAATAATTATACGATATATTACTATTTTCATCAATCCATAAAAAAAATAATCATTTGTTTGAAGTATAATTGATTTATGAAACTATCAAATTTACAGCTGACAAATTATAGAAACTGTAAAAATTTATACTTGGACTTATCTTCCGAAAAAATATTAATTATCGGCAAAAACGCCCAGGGAAAAACTAATATTTTGGAGAGTATCTATTTCCTGTCCGCATTAAAGAGCCCCAGGATTTCCAACAACTCAGAGTTAATAAATTTTGAAAGCGACAAAGTTTCAATTAATGCAAACATTATAAAAGCCGACACTGACATTGAACTCGACTTTCTGTACACAAAAGATAAAACCAGAGAGCTGAAAGTAAACAAGGTAAAAACTACACCGAAAAACTTTAAATCCGTTTTAAAGACCGTGTTATTTTCCACAAATGATTTATTACTGCTGCGCGGAAATCCTTCTGACAGAAGAGATTGGCTTGACAGAGCTATTTCACAGATTTATCCGGCCTATGATGAAAGACTTTCTAAATACGATAAAATCCGCATTCAAAAAAACAACTGCCTGAAAGAATATTTAAAAACCGGAAATCTTAACGAAACACTTCTTGACGTATACAATGAACAGCTTGTAATCACAGGAAGCAACATAATTTACCTCAGAATAAAATTCTTAAACGAAATAGAAAAAATTGCAAAAGAGAAACATCGCATAATTAGCGAAACCGAAGATTTAAAAATCAAATACGACTGCGTTTTTTTAAATGAAGAAACTTCAATGGATGATATAGTGGAAAAATTCAAACAGTCGTTAATTGAAAAAAAAGCAGAAGAAATGCGCAGAGGACAAGCTTGTACCGGCCCGCACAGGGATGATATCCAATTTTTTATTAATAACAACGAAGCTACAAAATACGCTTCCCAAGGGCAGCAGAGAACCGTTGTACTTGCTTTAAAATTATCGGAACTTGATATTATAACTTCAAAAACAGGGGATGAACCTGTTTTGCTTTTGGATGATGTACTCGCCGAACTCGATGACATAAGGCAAAACTACTTGCTAAAGTCAATTAATCCTAATACCCAAACAGTTATTACATCCGTAGATACCGTTCTTTTTGAACAAGAATTTTTAAAAGACGTAAAAATATACAAAATTGACAACGGCTGTATTTCATAATTTATATATTACCAAGGATAATCGTCAGGTATTTTCCAGCCGTTTATCTGTATTAATTTTGTACAATACCAACAATTTGTACATCCCTCATAGCATCCCCACTGTCCGGTCTTTAAGGATTCACTATTTCCATTCCAATTCAAAACATACGGTTCTACAAATTCCAAACTATTATATACTTTGCCGCCTTGCATTTTCTTTTTAACCATCTGAAATGCAAAATTTTCCCGCAAATTGTATTCATATTTGGCATTTGGATGAAATACAATATCTCCGCCGTTATCGTCTATAGATAAGCGCATCATGGTACCGTTTACAAAATATACACAGGCAAATATCTGACCATTCTTATTATTACATTGTACAACTTTTGTATATTTTACGTATGGAAGCAGGTAGGTTTCCAGAAATTTTTTTGTTTCATTATAGTTATAATTTTTATCTTTCACAACCCAGTCTTCAAATGTACCGTCATAGTCCACATACGCCCGCCTGAATGCATCATTTATCTGCGCATAAAATACCTGTAATTTCGTTTCGACAACAAGCTTTTGGTACTTGGCAATCAGCATTGGCATTGTCATTGCCGCAACCACGCCAATAATCCCAAGGGTTATAAGCACTTCCGCAAGCGTAAACGCCGCTTTCTTTTTTTCATTCTGAGGCCGGATTTTCGGTAGAGGGTTGCTAAGCAAATATTTCCCGTCATTGCGAGCGTTAGCGAAGCAATCCATAGATCGCGGACAGGCTTCGCCTTCCGCGATGACATGTGGCTGATAAAATGTACCAAAATTTGTCATCGCGCATTTATTGCGCGATCCTTTCTCCTGAATTGCTTCGTCGTAAAGCATCGGATTATTCGGGTTGTCGCCGGAGTAACGTCCGGCTCCAACTTGCGGGCTGGGGCACTTCGTGCCACGGCGCCCTACCGAAAATCCGACCTCGCAATGACGCCTGATGGAATTGAGTCAGGCGAACGTGCACGAAGTGCGATAGTGAGCCTTGAAAAAATTTGAGCTGAAAGCTCAAATAACGAACATAATCGGTACATTTGCATATTAAAATAAAGAGCATAAGCCCGTCTATAGGCTTACATTTTTCAAATGTTCAATTTTAAGTTCCGGCTTTATGGTAATCCCTATTACATCAATTCTGTATTTTTTAATATTGTTTTCTGTAATATAATTCAATACCCCGCGTTTTATATTTTCGAACTTTGTTTTTGTAATCGCTTCCAAAGGGGTTCCGTATGAATTTGTTTGGCGCGTTTTTACTTCCGCAAAAACATAAGTATCTTTATATTTTGCAATAATGTCCAGCTCGCAAAAGCGTGAATAGTGCTTATTTCGCTCAAGTATTTTATAACCGTTTTTTTCTAAATACCTGCACGCTAAATCTTCGCCAGCCGCACCTTTACACCTGTTATCCATATCCCCCCCGCACTATTGTTTTACGCCGTATCTTGCGAATTTATTAACATCTATCAGCTTAAAAACGTCATCGACCCTGCAATTTTCACTCCAGCGTGAAGGACAAATATCTATTCCGCCGCGTCTGGTATATAGAGCACATACAAACAATTCATCGCCGGGATTTAAAATATCATATAGCCTTTTATAAATCATTTCACAACATTCTTCGTGAAAATGATATTCCGACCTAAACGAACACAAATACTTTACAAGACTGTCTTCCTTAATATGTTTTAAAGAGCGATAATAAATAAACACATCCCCAAAATCCGGCTGATGCGTAACTCTGCAATTTGATCTCAAAGAATCAAAATGCAAAAAATGTTCTGAAGCTTTTTCTGAAATATCAGCAGCCAAAAGCTCCGGAGCCTCTTTAAATTTATCAATCTTAAGAGTATTTTCGGATACAAAATCCATTATATCTCTAAACCTGGCAAAAATCTCAACCCGCTCTACATTGTTTTCCAAAAAATTAATCTCTACATTTGTTTCAAGCTTTTTCGACAAATCATCGGTTATAAGCGTTTTACAAATATCAAGACATTCTTCGGTATTTTTACCGAAACGTGACATATTAAAGGAATTTAAATATAATTTTAAAGACTTTGATTCCACCAAAAATTTGCTGTCACAGTTATATTTCAGCTTTAACAAACGTGTAACAGGCAGCCCGTTTTCGGTCATAACGGAAAACTCATAAGCATGCCAGACATCCCAGCCTGCAAAAGGGAGATGCTCATCATCTATCGCATACTGTTTTCGATTTTCTTCACGCGGAATGGCAACAAGCAAAGAGTTGTCATATTCTGCACTTCCCGGAGTTCTTTTACCTAAAAACTTTGATGCAATCTTTTCGGTTTCAGACATAAATTTAAGCTATTTCCTCATAAGCTTCCGGATTATTAAATAAATCATAATTGATTTCGTTTTCGTTATCAGCAATAGCCGCAACTACAACAGCATCTGACGTAACATTCACAAGGGTTCTCATCATATCTGTTAGTCTTTCTATCGTAAACAGGAACGCAAAACCTGCAACAAGCTGTTCAGGGCTTAATCCCATTCCGTTAAGAATAAGTGCTATTGTAATCAATCCGGCACCGGATATTCCGGCACTTGTGCTGGAGGCTATTATAGCAAGCAGCGCAATTTGAATAAGCAAGAACGGAGTAAGCGGAACTCCATAAGCTTGTGCAAGGAAAATTACCGCAACAACCTGAAGCATTGCTGTTCCGTCCATATTTAACGTTGCGCCCAACGGCAATACAAAACTTGAAATTTTATGGGAAATTCCTCTTTTTTCACAGCAAGCAATTGTCAAAGGCAAAGTTGCGGAAGAACTTGCCGTACCGAAAGCAACCATCATTGCTTCTGCGATAGCGGAATACAACATCCATATTGAAACTTTTGAAAAACATTTTAAGAAAATCGGATAAACAATAAACATCTGGATTAAGAAGCCGACTACAAGCACCAGAAGGTACTTGGAGATACTTGCAAAGATATCCATTCCGAAGCTTGTAACCGCTGATGCAGTAAGTGCAAATACACCTGGAGCAGCCAAAAACATAATCCAGTCAGTAATTTTCATTGTAGCTGCAAATACAGATTCAAAGAATGAAACAATAGGTCTGTTCACATCACCGACTTTTGCAAGAGCAATAGCAAATATTAAAACAAACACAATAATTGCTACCATATTTCCATGAGCCAGAGCATTCAAAGGGTTACTCGGAATAAAATCAAGGAACATACTTAAAATATGCCCCTGCTGCTGTGACATTGCTGTTGCAACTGATGCCTGAACTTCGCTTGCGGTATTTGCGGCAATGTAATGAGCAGCACCGAGACCCGGCTTAAATATCAGCGAAAGTACCGTTCCGATAGCTACAGCGGCAACCGTTATAATACCATAGTAAAGTACCATTTTTGTTCCGAACTTGCCAAGCTGCTTATTATCACCAATACTTGTGATACCGATAATTATTGCAGACACAACAAGAGGAATAACCACCATCTGGATAAGCCTGATAAATACCTGACCGATAAAATTCAACAAAGATAAAAGGATAGGATACGGATGCGCGTGAAGAAATATTCCGACAAATATACCGGCAATAATACCGAAAAATATATGCCAATTCCTTTTCAAACCCAAGCCCAATGCTATGAGTATCTGCATTTGTATCTTTGAATCCTTCATCTTTATGTCCTCTTAATTCTAAACTTTATAAATATTTGACCTGTATATTATACAATATGCAGCGCAAAAATTCAAACATTCCCGCCGGAAATCAGCAAAAAATCAACCGGAAAAAGGATAATCCTTATCTGTAAGACGGTTTGTATAATCTCCATACAGATTTTACGGCATCCTGTGTAACTGAAGATTTTGTAAAATCAGAATCTTTAAACATAATACTGTTTTCATCTTCACTCAAAGGTACGCCGACAATCTGTCCAACTGCCTGCATAGTAACCGCTTTAATTTTATCAGGAGGCAGCTCATTGCCATCAGCATCTTTTGTAGCAATCATAACATCTGAATTATTAAAATAACGATTTCCGCAAGTTCTGCACCCGCCAAATTGCGCAAATCTGTTTCTTACAATATAAGCTTTATTGTCAGAAAGCCTATCAACAAAAATTACATTAATATTTGAAATATTTGCAAGATTTTTAGATGTTCTGAAAATAAATCTTACAGTAGATTTTGTTCCGGTCTGCCAAGCCTTGAAGGCACTTTGAACAGCTACAGTATTTTCAGTCTTAGGCATATACACGGTTAACGGCATTGAAAACCAGCGCGGATAACCGTAGGCAAATGCACTGCCAGTAAATAAAAATAATGAAACCAATATTAATAAAATTCTTTTTCCCATATTATTACTAAAACATTAACCTTTATTTTTTTGCCTTGAAATATCCAATTGTTAAAAAATGTTAATAACCAATAGACCAATCGACCGTACTAGTTAATTCCTTCTTTGAGTCAAGACTAACATTTGAAACAACTGCCGGAACCTCAATAACTTTTGCGGCCTTCTGCAAAATGTTTTGCTGAGCCATTTTGGAATCAACGTTATTAAATGATTTTAATTTATCGAGATGATTTTGAAGCTCGGAATTTTCGTCATTTAAAGCCGTAACTTGACGAGACAGCGTATTCAAAACAATCTCATTTGACATCTCGAAATAATAACTTACAAAAGCAACAACAACAAGAGCGCAAAGAACTACGCACAAGGACATATTTAGTTTTCTTATTGCCATCTCTTTCATAAGGTTCTCCTTGAAAAAATACCCTTCTATTATCGGTGTATCTTCCGCCGGACTTTGAATATAACTCTCTCTCCGTTGATAATTGTAATAGTCTTCTCTTACTGTTGCTCTAGCCGTATTCAATTTTACTTCCCCAATTAGTTTTACTCAACTCTGATATAAAGTTAATTTATGCATCTTGCAATTCTTAACTTTGCGCTTCTTGACGGCGGATTCTCCCTTATCTCCTGCTCCGATGCCGTCAGTGGCTTTTTATTTATCAATTCCAGCTTCGGAGGCGGACATGTACAAATCATTTGATTTTTCGCACAATGGCATTTCTCCGAGTGGTATTTGAACAAGTGTTTCACTATTCGGTCTTCCAAAGAATGAAAACTTATTACACTTATTATAGCACCAATCTCCAACAAATCCAACACATCATTCAATGTATTTTTTACATTTGTTAACTCATGATTTACTTCTATCCGGATTGCCTGAAACACTCTCGTGGCCGGGTGAATTGAGGTTTTTATATGCGGAGTGCAGTTAACAATCAAATCCGCCAAATCCTTTGTAGTCGCTATTTTTTGAGATTTTCTTACTTCGACAATTTTTTTTGCAATTCTTTTTGAAAATCTCTCTTCGCCGTATTCTGAAAATATATGCACAAGTTCTTGCTCCGGATAAGTATTCACGACATCATACGCGCTAAACTCCGCGTCCTGATTGAAGCGCATATCCAAAGGCGCGTCTTTTGAAAACGAAAACCCGCGCTCGCCTTTAGTAAGCTGATGATAAGAAGCTCCCAGGTCAAACAAAACTCCGCCAGTTATCTTTTGAATTCCAAGCTCATGTAAAACATTCTTAATATTAGTATAAGAATCTTTTACTATGGTTAAGTTTTTGTAATCTTTCAGACGTTCTTTTGAAGCACGAATAGCATCTTCGTCAACATCGAAAGCAATAAGTCTGCCATCCGGCTGTATTCTTTTTAAAATCAACTCGCTATGACCGCCGCCTCCAAGGGTGCAATCCACATATACAAGACCATTTTTACAATTGAGAGCATCTACTGCCTCGTTTTTCATCACCGTATAGTGTTTAAAATCTTCCATAAAAGGATTCTAACATAGAAAACGGATGCAGTCTACAAATATTACTATGCGTTAACAAGTCCGGACAAACCTTTGGTGTCAAGGATTTCCAGAAATTTTGCATAAGTGTAGATAACAGGATTTCTCTCACCGGATGCATCAGAAATTTCAATTACATCATCAGGAATAGCATTTTGAGAAAACGATTCTTGTAGTGCAGAAAGCTCATCAGATGATAATCTGTTGTTCACATTGATGTCATTGAGAAAATAAAAATCTGTCAACTCGAATTCTTTGTTTTGATACATAATAACTCCTTGGATTTTATTGGGGTATATATTTCCAATTACTATTTACGGATAATTTCGAAAAAATCTTTAAATATACCCAAATAACATTAAGAATTGTAAATATTACCTTTGCCAGTTTATATTTCTTTTAACTATTTTAGCAGGTATACCTGCTAAAATAACGTTAGACTCTTCAATTTTGGAATTCACAACAGCATTGTATGCTACAATAGAATTATCTGAAATAACTGAACCCTTTAAAACGGCGGAATTTCTGCCCAGCCAAACGTGATTTCCGATTGTAATATCCGAAGGCTTGTTAATGACCTCTTGCGATATATTGTCCAAAACAGCATGTCCGTCGTATGTAAAAATACTAATCCTGTTGGAAAACATACAGTCTTCACCAATACGCAACACAGAACCCTCGCCGAGTAAAAATCTGCCGCTTTCTATATTAAAACTTTCTCCAATACAAAGAGCAGAATTATCATAACAGTATATTGATGCATCTTTAAAACCTAATGTTGTAGTTTTTTGAATATCTACGCTGCAATTAGAATGGACACTGAGTTCAGATCTGGTATATCTGCTTTTTTCGGTAAGTATTATTGTAGAGTTTTTACCTTTAAAATATATTTTAAACCCCTTTGGGGAATGATAAATTTGACGAAGTTTACCACTACGACTCCGCATATAAATCTTGTTTTGCTGTAAAGCCATATACAAATAGTTTCTCTTTACATTAAACTTACACTTAATACCAAAGAGATTTAAAACAGCAAAGCCGCCTGAATAAGAAATAGAAATCAATGCCAACGTTATTTAACCCCTTCAAGATATAATTGAATATCCTCATCAGAAATCATTTCTGTCACGGCAACAAGAACTGTTGTATCATCAAGTTTTATTCCGCCAAGAATGTTATTTTCTTTCAATTTTGCCAAAAATTTACCTGCATCTTTAACATCTACGGCAAACTCGTTAAAGAAATTATCATTCAAAATTTTATAACCTTTGTCCGCCAAGCCCCGAGCTAACTTATGCGCATTCATGGCTGAAAGGTATCCTGCCTGGCGGAACCCTTTTTCACCCATAACACTAAGATAAAGAGTTACCCACAATCCCATCAGTGCCTGGTTGGAGCATATATTACTCGTGGCCTTTTCTCTTTTAATATGCTGTTCTCGCGTTTGAATAGTCAGCGTAAATGCCTGGTTTCCGTCTTTATCAACAGTCCTTCCGGCCAATCTTCCCGGCATCTGGCGCATATATTTTTCCTTGCACGCAATAACTCCAGCATGTGGCCCGCCAAAATTCATCGGGATACCAAGACTTTGGATATCCGCGACAACTATATCCGCTCCGTATTCCGCAGGCGGCTTTATAATTGACAGGGTTGATAAATCTGTGCAAACGATTAGCAGTGACTCCTCAAGCGCTCTCAATTCACGAATTTCTCCGTAATAATCAGGATTTTGAATTAACACACAAGCATAATCCGCCAAATTGTCCGGAAGGTTATCAAAAACTTCAATCTCAATATCTCCGGCCCAGGCATAAGTTTTCACAACCCTCATATATTCAGGGTTTAAATTCTTATGAACGAGAACTTTTTGGGATTTTTTGCTTATTCTGACAGCCATCAATATAGCCTCAGCGCAAGCTGTCGCACCGTCGTAAACCGTTGCATTTGCAATATCCATGCCGGTCAGACGAGAAATCATAGTCTGAAATTCGTACATAATCTGTAATGTACCTTGTGCAACTTCTGCCTGATATGGTGTATAAGCCGTCAAAAACTCAAATCTGCCCGCCACCTGCGAAATACAAGCCGGAACGAATTTGTTATACACTCCGCCGCCCATAAAGTTAATAAAGCCGGTCTTATTTTTAGCGGCAAGCGATTTTACTCTCCTTTGAACTTCCAGCTCACTTAAGGGATCTTCAAGATTCAAGCCCTTCATCCGAGCAGCATCCGGAATTTGCTTAAACAAATCCGCAATGCTATTTACACCAATAGTTTCAAGCATTTGCTTTTTTACATCTTCATTATGTACTAAAAAATTTTTCATTCTATTCTAACTCTTCTTTATAATCTTCATACTCAAGTAAGTCATCTTGTTCGGAGCCGTCGCCTGTAGCCTTTATTTTAACAAGCCAGCCTTTTTCATAGACATCTTCATTCAATAGCTCAGGAGTATCTGCAAGTACCGTATTTACTTCCAGAATTTTTCCGCTCACAGGCATATATATTTCAGAAGCAGCTTTTACTGATTCAACAGTTGCAAAAGTGTCGCCTTTTGAAAACGAAACACCAACCTCAGGCAGTTCAAGAAAAACAATATCTCCCAACTGCTCGACAGCGTAGTCGGTAAGTCCTATTGTATAAGTTTCGTCATCATTTTTTAAAAGATACTCATGTGATTTTGAACATAAAATATTTTCGGTAATAGTCATTGTAATCTCCTATATTCTAAAATTTTACTTTATTCCTTTTTTCTACAAACGGCCTTTTTACAACCTCGGCGTCATGCAATTTCTCTCTAATCATAACCTGAACGACAGCACCTGTGCAAATTTCCTTAATATTTTTTACATATGCCAATGCAATATTTGCCCCAAGTACCGGTGAAACCCCGCCGCTTGTTATTACTCCAGCCTTTTCGCCGTTGAAATATACATCATACCCGTGCCGCGCAATATTTTTATCAAGCATTTTCAGACCTATAAGTTTTTTATTTACACCGTTTTTTAGCTGCTCCATAATAACGGATTTGCCGTTATAATCAGCTTCTTTATCTTTAGGAATTGACCAGCTGAGGCCGGCTTCTACAGGAGTTGTATTTTCATCCAGGTCATTTCCGTATAAATGAAGTGCAGCCTCAAGCCTCAATGTATCACGTGCCCCAAGACCGATAGGCTTTATTCCGTATGGTTTTCCGTATTCTAAAATTTTATCCCACAATTCTTCGGAATGCCTGTTTTCTACAAGAATTTCATAACCATCCTCTCCCGTATAGCCCGTACGGGAAATTAAAAGCTTACGATTACGAAGTTTTGCAGGCTTTATCGTAAATGATTCCTGACAGGTATCCAATCCCATTTTTCTCAAAAGTGCATCAGCCTTAGGCCCCTGAACTGCAAGCAGGGAATAATTGTGAGATTGGTTATCTATTGTAACATCAAAACCTTTACTATTTCTGACCATCCAGTTTAAATCCTCATCAATTCTGGAAGCATTACAAATAATAAGGTAATAATTTATACCCAGTTTATAAATAATCAAATCATCTATCAAGCCGCCGTCAGGTTTCGGTAACTGGCAATACACAGCCTTTTCGTAAGCCAGTTTTGAAATATCCTGAGGCACGATTTTTTGTAAAAAATCCAAAGAATCTTTTCCCGACACGAAAACTTCGCCCATGTGCGAAACATCAAACAAACCTACCGCATTTCTTACAGTATTGTGCTCCTCTATGATTGAAGTATACTGAACAGGCATATGCCAGCCTGCAAAATCAACCATCTTTGCGCCCAATTGGACATGCTTTTCGTGCAAAAAAGTTTCTTTAGTCATAAATCATCTCCCCTAACATTTTACTATTGTCTTAGTAATAACAGATTTTGTCAAGGGAGTATGTATTTTTATAACTCGCTTAATTGCTTGTAAAGTTCAATTTGTTTAGCACTAAGGGTTTTAGGGATAACAATTTTTACCTTAGCATTAAGATTTCCGTACCCGCCGGCCTTTTTAGGAAGTCCCAGATTTTTCAATCTTAGCATTTGGCCGGATGAAGTTTTAGGCGGAATTTTAATACCTATGGTACCATGCAGAGTTTGAATATCTTTTTTACAGCCAAGAACAGCTTCCGGAGGTGTAATTTCGATTTCTTTAGTCAAATCTGCACCGTCAACATCGTATTCACTGTCTTTAAAATGCAAAATAAGATACAAATCACCAACTCTGCCATAGTTGTCAGCCTTGCCTTCGCCTTTTAAACGAATTTTCTGACCATCCTTTACTTCAGGCGGAATTTTTACCTTAATAGATTTTGTTACATTTTTAATTCCGGTTCCCCCGCAGGCAGAACAATACCCGCCACCCGGAGGGCATTGTGTGCATCTTTCCATTTCGGAAAAATTAACACTTACAGGTTTTTGGTTAAATACATCCTTTGCGGTTATGTTCAAAGTTTTTGTAATATCAAGATCTTCCGGCGGAGTTTGAGCTTTTCGTCTTGTTCTTGATGAAGTTCTTTGAGCTCCGGCATCAGCAAAATCAAATCCGCCAAAATTCATTCCGCCCATACCACCACGGGTAGCACCGCCGCCCATCATGTCACCGAACAGAGAACTGAAAAAGTCCGAAAACCCTCCCATATCCTGGCCGTTGAAATTAAAGGTTTGATAAGCCCCGCCCTGGCCGCCGCCAAAACCAAACTGCTCAAATCCAGGAGGTGGAGTATAACTTTGACCGCCCTGCCAGTTAGCGCCGAGGCTGTCATACCTTTCACGTTTTGCTTTATCACCCAAAACCTCATAAGCTTCATTTATATCCTTAAACTTAGCTTCCGCTTCTTTGGTTTTATTAACATCCGGGTGAAATTTTCTGGCAAGTTTTCTGTATGCGGATTTAATTTCGGCCTCGGTTGCTCCGCGTTTCACGCCTAATATATCATAATAATCTTTATATTCCATATTATCTCCAATTATATTTAATCTATATTATTATAATAATATAAAATTTATTAAAGCCCGGATTTATTAATATTTTTATAATTATTGAAGAGAATCTTATGATATTGTATAAAAAAGGCGGAACTTAAATTCCGCCTTTTAAATTCTTATTTTTTGCCTTTTCTCTTGTAGAAATCTTCAATAAAGCTTGTATTAAAGTTTCCGCTCATAAAGACTTCATCTTCAATAATCTCCTGATGGAAAGGTATTGTAGTTTCAATACCGGTAATAACATACTCTTTCAAAGCCCTGTACATTCTTCTACGGGCTTCATTTCTGGTTCTGCCCCAGCAGATTAATTTTCCTATCATAGAATCATAGTAAGGCGGGATTTTATAATCCTGGTATGCGTGAGAATCAACCCTTACGCCAAAACCGCCCGGCGTAACGTATCCTGTTATCTCACCCGGGTTAGGCATAAAGTCTTTTTCTGGATTTTCAGCGTTTATACGGCATTCGATAGCGTGCCCCCTCAAAACTATCTGCTCTTGAGTAAAATCAAGAGGTTCGCCTGCCGCAACAAGAATTTGTTCCCTTACAAGGTCGATATTTGAAATCATTTCCGTTACGCAATGTTCAACCTGAATACGGGTATTCATTTCCATAAAATACCATTTGCCGTCATGGTCAAGCAAGAATTCACAAGTTCCGGCACCTTCGTAATTAATAGCCTTTGCAGCTCTTACCGCAGCTGCGCCCATTTCCTTACGGGTCTTTTCGTCAATCGCAGGAGATGGCGCTTCTTCCAAAAGTTTCTGATGACGTCTTTGGATAGAAC
This sequence comes from Candidatus Gastranaerophilales bacterium, assembly GCA_944324365.1. GTDB lineage: Bacteria > Cyanobacteriota > Vampirovibrionia > Gastranaerophilales > Gastranaerophilaceae > UBA1221. Next base: position 269,679 of record CALUWA010000002.1, on the reverse strand, counting down.
AGTCCCTTTCTCCAAGGTGCACAACATTGCCGTATTGGTCCGCCAAAATCTGAACCTCAATATGACGAGGATTTTCAAGATATTTTTCAGCGTAAACATCCGGATTACCAAAGAAATTCTGAGCCTCAGCCTGGCATAAATTCATATTATCTTCAACATCCGCATCTGAACGGCAAATTCTCATTCCTTTGCCGCCGCCGCCGGCTGTTGCCTTTAATATAATAGGATAACCGGCTTTTTTGGCAAATTCTTTAACTTCCTGCGGAGTTTTTAAAATACCCGTTCCCGGAGTAACCGGAACATTATTATCTATCATTGTCTGGCGGGCAGTAGCTTTATCACCCATTTTACGCATAGCTTCTGCAGAAGGGCCGATAAACTTTATCCCTTGTTTTTCACAAATTTCAGCAAAATCAGCTCTTTCAGACATAAAACCATACCCCGGATGGATTGCATCCGCACCTGAAACATCTGCCGCTGCCATAATTGCAGGAATACTTAAATAACTCTTTGAGCTCGGAGCAGGGCCTATACAATAAGCCTCCGTTGCGAGTCTTACATGCAAAGAATTTGCATCAGCCTGCGAATAAATCGCAACAGTCGGAATACCGATTTCTCTGCACGCTCTTATTATTCTTACAGCTATTTCGCCTCTGTTGGCAATTAAAACTTTTCTAAACATAATTTCTATCCCTAATAAATACAAGAAGAGCTGTTTTTCAACAACTCTTCTATATCAATACCTATTCTATTCTTCTATATACATAAGAACCTGACCATATTCAACAGGCGAACCGTCCTTAACACAAATTTCAAGAACCTTGCCTGAAACTTCAGATTCAATCTCATTCATAAGCTTCATAGCTTCAATGATACAAACTTTATCTCCTTTAGCTACAGTTGAACCGACTTCAACAAACGGAGCTGCATCCGGAGATGGTGCTGAATAAAAAGTACCAACCATCGGAGATACAACCGGAGTACCTTTTTTAACTTCTGCTTTAGGAGCTTCAACTGTTGGAGCTGATGTCTGAGGCGCTGCAGGCACAGGAGCCGGAGCTACTGCCGCCGGAGCAACAACAACATCCTTTCTTATAGTAATAGCCTGTTCACCGTCTTCCAGGGAAATTTCGGTCAAATCATTATCAGCTAATACTTTTGAAAGCTTTTCTATATATTCGATATCAAATTTCATTTCATTGCCTTTCTAAATTTATCTTAGATTATTTGCCTTCCGGCTTCCGCATTCCGCTTTGCAAACTTATAATTTGTTATCACGGAACTTCGGATATTATGAGTTTCGTTCGCTCTGCTCACTCATTCAGCCGAAAACCCGATGTATTGGATTTCCTCCACGCTCCCGGAGTTCCGCCTTATTGACTTACGTCAAGCCGGCTTCATCCACTCGCTATCCGGACTCGCTATCGCTTCGTCCGTACGGAAACCCGCTATGCTCTGTCAAGATATTCGTTAGTTCTTGTATCAACTCTAATCTTGTCACCGTTTGAAATAAAGAACGGAACGTTAACAACAGCACCGGTTTCCAAAGTAGCCGGTTTTGTGCCGCCCTGAGCAGTATTTCCCTTTTCAGAAGGCGGAGTGTCAGTAACTTCAAGAACAACGTGTGCAGGAATATCTACGCCGATAATTCTGCCATCGTGCAATAATACCTGGACAACCATATTTTCTTTCAAATATTTTACGCCATCGCCTACTTGTTCAGCAGTAACCTGTAACTGTTCATATGTTTCCATATCCATCATTACAAATTCTGAACCTTCTTTATATAAATACTGCATTTCGCGTCTGTCAAGAGTAGCTTTGCCGACTTTTTCACCGGCACGGAATGTCTTTTCAACCACCTGACCTGTTTCAACGTTTTTCAATTTTGTTCTGACAAAAGCAGCGCCTTTACCAGGTTTAACGTGCAAAAATTCAACAACAGACCACAGCCCGTTATCTAATTCAAGCGTCAAGCCGGTTTTCAAGTCGTTTACTGAAATCATATTTTTTCCCCTATTTTAAATAATACTCATACTTTTATGTTGAGTTTACCATAAAAATGCGAATTTTCAAAGTTTATTTACGAAATGTTACTGCATTTATTTATTAAACAACTTACAAAACTGGTCATTCAGCCAGCCCATTGGACTGAAAGGCTTAGCCACAGAAGAAATCCCATCAAGAGTTTTAACTGCAGTCTGATATTTTGCACTGTCACCCTTGCGAAAAAGATAAACTAATCCGTCTTGCACAATGGAATGCTCACCGCTTTTGTCAAAAACTCTCGACAAAAATGCCTGTCCCGGAGCTGTCTCTACCGTACCCAAGTAAATTCCGCGATTAGAAGTAAAATCCCAGCTATCTGTCAGGGTTGAATTATTATTTAGAAAAGTTTTATTTACTCGCTTTATAATTTTACCATTTTCTGAAATCTGAATGGCATAACTGCCGTTAGGTGCAATTGTTCTTTGTATTAAACGAACCGGATTGCGACGTGAATATCTCTGGGTATACACACATCCGTTATCTAATATTTTGCCGCCAGCCAGCACCGCTTTTTTAAATATCATACTATTAATCATACTTTATCTAAAACCGCTAAATATTTTTTTTGCTACTAAACACTAAAAAAGGCGGTCTTGAAAACCGCCTTTTGAAATATTAACGTTTTGAGAATTGGAATCTCTTACGAGCTCTTTTTCTACCGTATTTTTTACGTTCTTTAACTCTCGGGTCACGTGTTAAAAGACCTTCCATTCTTAAAACATTTTTGTATTCTTCATTAGCTTTAACCAAAGCTCTTGAAATACCGTGTCTGATAGCACCGCACTGTGCTACAACACCGCCGCCTACTGCTTTAACTCTTACATCATATTTTTCCTGATTGTCAGTTAAAACAAGCGGTCTGTATACTAACATCTCAACAGCAGGTCTGTTTCCGATATAGTTTCTTAAAGTTTTACCGTTAACAAAAATTCTGCCTTTGCCTTTTACAAGCTTAACAACTGCGATAGAGGTTTTTCTGCGGCCTGTTGCCATAATTTCTTTATCTGCCATTATTTAGCCTCCTTTTCTAAGACAATTGGTTTTTGTGCTGCGTGAGGATGTTCACTGCCGGCGTAGATTTTCAATTTTGTTAACTGTTCTGCGCCAAGTGTATTGTGAGGAAGCATACCTTTAACAGCTTTTTCCAAAGCCAATGTTCCGTCTTTTTCCATCAATTCTTTGAAGCTTGCGCTTTTCAAACCGCCCGGATATCCGGTATGGTGAAGATAGATTTTATCTGTTTCTTTATTTCCTGTTACACGAACCTTATCTGCGTTAATAACGATTACAAAATCACCGGTATCAACATTCGGAGTGTATTCAGGTTTATTTTTGCCTCTCAAGATATTGGCAATTCTTGCTGCCAAGCGGCCTAAAATTTCGCCTTCCGCATCAATCAAATACCATTTTCTTTCAACTTGTAGAGGTTTTGCTGAATAAGTTTTCATGCTAATTTCTCCGTTTATATTTATTTAATAAGTTACTTCTAATAATGTAAGCCCGTAAGGACTCACTGTCTGACCGGCTTTCGTCCGGTCTTTTGCCTCCAAAACATCTTTCATATGCTCCGGCGGCAAATTGTGCCCCTCTATATAGAGAAGCGTACCGATTATGGTTCTTACCATATTGTACAGAAATCTGTTTCCGACAATATCAATAACCACCCTGTCGCCAAATCTTTGACATTCGGCTCTGGTTAAAGTACAAATCCTGCTCGGGTTAAGCGTTCCGGAACTTTTGAAACTTGAAAAATCGTGTTCACCTAACAAATAATTCAAAGACTTTTGCATCCTCTCATCATTTGTTTCAAACTTCACCCGCATCAAATCTCCGTCAAAAGCATTCTTACATTTACGATTTACAAACTCATATCTGTAATGGCGGCTTTTGGCAGATTTTTGTGCGTGAAAAGAATCTGGAACCATTCTCAATTCATCGACAGATATATCATCAGGCAAAATTTCATTTATCTGGTACAAAAACCTTGAAGCAACAATCGGTTCTTCTACATCAAAATGAACAATTTGTCCTTTTGAATTTACACCTCTGTCCGTTCTTCCGGAAAAGATTGTCTTTATCGGTCTTTTATATTCACTGTCACTCCCGTTATAAGAGTTTTCAGTTTTTATCAATGTGCAAAGCGCCTTTTCAAGTTCCCCCTGTATAGTCGGGGTATCTATCGGAGTTCCGTTACACAGCTGCAACTGGCTTCCCGCGTAATTTTTTCCGATATATTGAACCCGAAAGGCGTAACGCATTTTACGTTACACCAATTGGATTAAAGCCATTTCAGAAGCATCTCCGCGTCTTGGAGGAAGTCTGAATATTCTTGTATATCCGCCTTTGCGGTCAGAATACTGTTTGCCGATTACAACAAACAACTTTCTCAAAACTGTTTGCGGAGCAAGTTTTTTGTCTTTTACTGCTTCATCAAAAACTTCGCCGGTTTTAAGATCCATATATTTACCAGTTTCTTTGTTGTAAATATGTCTTGCAGCCTGACGAATAGCGCTCAAATCGCCTTTTTTAGCAAGAGTGATAATTTCTTCAGCATATGGTCTTAATGCTTTTGCACGAGCCATAGTTGTTTTTATTTCACCATGCACAAAAAGTTCAGTTGCCAAAGCACGCAATAATGCATCTCTTTGGTCTTTTGCTTTTGAAAGCGTATGTTTTTTTGTCATGTGTCTCATTTTTACTTTTCCTTATATTTTATTTTTATTATTTTTATCCGATTTCTTCCTCTACTTCAGGGTTCGGAGCAAGGTCTAAACCGAAGTGATGCAATCTTTCGATTACTTCATCAGAAGATTTTTTACCGAAATTCTTAATATTCAACAAATCATGTTCTGATTTCTTCAATAATTCCGCCATTGAATTTATACTTGCTCTTTTTAAGCAGTTATAAGCTCTGACAGACAATTCCAGTTCTTCAATTGTCATACTAGGAACATTTTCGTCTTCTTTAGGTTCTTCTTCAATGCTTGCTACAGGAGCTACAACCGGCTGACCTGTGATTGAAGCAATCTGCATAAAATGATCAATCAACAAGTTTGAAGCCTGGCTTAACGCTGTAGTTACTTCGATTGAACCGTTAGACCAAATTTCCAAAGTTAATTTATCAAAATCAATAGAATCACCAACACGGGTGTTTTCTACGTTATAGCTTACTCTTTTGATAGGCATAAAAGTTGCATCAATAGGGAGTACGTCTATTGAAATACCTCTTGAATCTCTAGGAACATCGTGAGGTACATAACCTTTTCCGGTTTCTACTATAACGTCAGCATGGAAGCTACCGCCTTCAGCTACCGTACAAATCAACCAGTCAGGGTTTACAACCTTTACTCCTGCAGGTAATTGAATATCACTAGCAAGTACAGCACCAGGTTTATCAACGTCTATACGTAAGTGTTGAGGCTCTTTGGAATCAGTTTTTACAACCAAACCTTTAAGATTTAACATTACGTCAATTACGTCTTCCAATACGCCAGGAATTGCAGTGTATTCGTGAGTAATACCTTCAATTCTTGCTGAAGTTACCGCTGTACCTTCAAGACTTGATAATAAAACACGTCTTAAAGAGTTTCCGATAGTTGTACCAAAACCCTTTTCCAATGGTTCTACTACAAACTTACCGTATTGGGAACCGTCTGAACTTGTTGTCGTATTAACGCATTTAATTTTTAATTCCATTCTTTTAATCTCCTAGTTTTAAAAATAACTATTGCGGATTTTTAATCCTTTTTTTGAGCTTCACGGTGATGTCCAGCCTTAAGCTAAACTCTCGCTAAGCCTTATTTAGAGTAATATTCAATTACAAGTTGTTCTTTAATTTCAGGATCCAATTCTTCTCTTTCTGGAATTCTGTCGAAAGTGATTTTTAATGCATCCTTGTCTATTGTCATCCAAGCCGGAGCACAAGCCAAATCAATCATTTCAGTGACATTTTTAAGGAATTGTGTGCTTCTTGACTTGATAGTGATAACATCACCCGCTTTTACCGAGTATGATGGAATATCAACTTTTCTATCGTTTACAAGTACGTGACCGTGGTTAACAATCTGTCTTGCCTGTTTGCGTGTAATACCCAAACCGGCTCTGTACAAAATGTTATCCAATCTTGACTCTAACAATTGTAACAAGATAGTACCTGTAACGCCTTTTCTTCTTGCAGCTTCTTTATAGTATTTAGCAAACTGTTTTTCGCTTACAAGATAAGTAAATCTGATTTTTTGTTTTTCTGCCAAATGAACAGCATATTCAGAAAGTTTCTTTCTTACTGCACCGTGCTGTCCGGAAGCTGACTGTCTCATAGAAGATGTCAACTTTCTGTTTGACAAATCTTTTACCTTTTTATTTCTAAATAATTTATTAGAAGGTCCTGTATATCTAGCCATTTTTTTAATTTCTCCTTTTTCTTTGCGGCGGGGCATCTATGGTTTGCGTTTTGGCTTTCACGCAAGCCCCCGCCAATTGTAAATAATATTATACTCTGCGCTTTTTAGGCGGACGGCAGCCATTGTGAGGGATAGGAGTAACGTCTCTGATAAGAGTAATTTCCAATCCTGCTGCCTGAATTGCTCTGATTGCAGTTTCTCTGCCTGAACCAGGTCCTTTGATGTAAACTTCAACTTTTTTCATACCTTGGTCAATTGATTTTTTTGCTACCATTTCAGCAGCAGATTGAGCTGCAAACGGAGTACCTTTTCTTGCACCTTTAAAACCGCTTGCACCGGCTGTTGCCCAAGCAATAGCATTACCTTGAGTATCTGTAGAAGTTACAATTGTATTGTTGAAGGTTGATTGTATATGTACAACACCCTGCAATACATTTTTCTTTTCTTTTTTCTTTGTTTTTTGTGGTCTTGCCATTTTTTTATCCTTTATCTTTTTACTTTATTTTATTCTTAAACTTTTATATACTAAGCTGTTTTCTTTTTAGTAATAGCTAAGCCTTTTTTACCGCGGCGTGTTCTTGCATTTGTTTTTGTTCTTTGTCCGCGGCAAGGAAGGTTGCGTTTGTGACGGAGGCCTCTGTAAGAGCCGATTTCCTGCAAACGTTTGATGTGCATAGAAACTTCACGTCTTAAGTCACCTTCAATATGATAATTTGCTAATTCATTACGCAAATTTTTGATATCTTCTTCGGTCAAATCATCTGTTCTTAAGTCAGGTGAAATACCTGTAGCTTTAAGGATGTTTTCGCTTCTTTTCGGTCCGATACCGTAGATATATGTCAATGCTACGATAATTCTTTTGTTACGAGGTAAGTCTACCCCTACTAGTCTTGCCATTTTAAATTTTCTCCTTTTCTTGTTGTTAGATTTTTTTGGGTATGAGGCATAAATCCTTCCTCACCATCGACTGATTATGTCCGCCGATTCGACTTCCTTAACACTTGCGGCTTTGGATTGTTCTTTATACCGCCTGTCTTTTTGTGTGGATTAGATTATTGCTTTATGCTTTGCTGTCATTCGCTTTTTTGCTTTGCAAAAATCTTTTTCCCGCCTGTCAAATCAAAGATTTGTTTTTCGTGTGGATTAGATTATTGCTTTATGCTTTGCTGTCATTCGCTTTTTTGCTTTGCAACAATCTTTTTCCTGCCTGTCAAATCAGAGATTTGTTTTTCGTGTGGATTAGATTATTGCTTTATGCTTTGCTGTCATTCGCTTTTTTTGCTTTGCAAAAAGCGCTCATTAGCTCCGCAATTCTTCGAGTTCGTTCGCTAACGCTCACTCCACTCTACGCAAAATCTAACCTTGTCTTTGTTTGTGTTTAGGATTTTCACAAATTACGGCAATTCTGCCTTTTCTTTTGATACATTTGCATTTATCGCAAATTTTCTTTACTGATGATCTTACTTTCATTTTCTTTTCCTTTATATTTATTATTTTCGTGAGATTTATTTAAGTCTGAATGTAATTCTGCCTCTGGATAAGTCATACGGTGTCATCTCAACCTTAACTCTGTCACCCGGCAATATTCTTATGAAATTTTTTCTTATTTTTCCTGAAATATGAGCAAGAATTTCATGATCATTTTCAAGTTTCACGCGGAACATTGCATTCGGCATGGATTCTATAATTGTACCTTCTATTTCAATGACGTCTTTTGACATATATTCCTCTTTTTCGGCTTATATTCTCCGGCAGCACAAAGCTTCCTGTAAGAAGTTTTCGGCCGGGTTTTCACATGTGCACAGTACACCCAATTTGGTGTATACATTTATCATACTTGCAAAATATTTGAATGCAAGCGGTATACCTGATTTTGCATGGGAAAACTTAACATTTAAAATGTGAATATTTTTTTAATATAATCACTGTTTCAATAAAAACCAGTAATACCAAAATACACTGTTTACAAAAGTTTTCAACTCTTTTGTAAATTTTTCTTAATATTTTTAATTATTCATAGTTTTAATAAACAATCAATAATATAGATTCTGATAAATTAATCAAAATGCTCAAGTCATTCGCATAAGCTAATACGTGAAACATCCGGGATATTTAATAGAAATCTTTGGCAAAATACTCAAAAACATATTACTCTGATAATTACCCCAGTATTATACTCCCAACTTCAATATTAAGTTTCATTACAATTTTTAATTTCAGTGAAATTATCGCTCCTAATATTACTTTATATGTTTAAGAGAAGTAATAAGAGGAGTATACAAAATGGCTTTTAAGGTTAACGGTATAGAATCAGAAGACGATTTAAGAAGAGCTCAGGCTGCAGCTCAAGCACAAGGTACATCAGTGCCGAACTATCAGGATTGGGCAAACATTATGGAAACACTGCAGGAAGCCGGAATTGAATCCACAGGTTCATACGATGGTGATAAAGCCAGACTAAAAGAACTTGAGCAGCAAGTGAATAATTTTATCCAGCAAATGCAGGAAGAACAGATTGCTGACCAAAGACGCAAAGAGCAGGAACAAGTCAAAGATACTTCCGAAAGTGATAATAACCAGGATATTAAAGCCAACGTTGCAAATGCCACCAGCTCAATGATTATGGCTGATTATATGAAATATTACCACCTGATGTCTTAATTAGACCGCTAAATATAAAAAATAGCTTAGTTTTGCCTTATCAGGTATTGAGTTTTTTCCCTATTTAGAGTACCCTTTATTGTATAGAGAAATTAGGGAGAGTAAAATGCCTGTAATAGAAAACTTACAACAAATTAACGACATTATTAAATCAATTGCACTTTTTATCCAGACCGATGAAGAAATTCGTCCGGACTTTTTGGAATATATGAAAACTATAGGTGTAAATCCGGCTTCCGGAGCAGCTTTTCAAAGTGCCTGCTTTACTTATATTTTTGAAAGAAATCTCGGCGAAGAACATAAAAGCATTTTAAAAATTTATCTTGAAAAAGCAGACCTTAAAGCTGCCGAAAAGAAAATCGTAAAAGCTTTAACAAAAGCTGTTTCATCAGTTTATGAAATCAAAAAAATCCTTAAAAACGGCTTCGAATTTTACAATATTATTAACGAGAAAAAATACGATGTAACCTCTCTTATAAAAATGACAAATTTTAGAGGATTAGGAGTCGGCCAATACATTGTTGCAAGAATATTCAATATGGATGATACATTCTACCTTCTTGAAATTTCAGGCATACTGCCTACAACAAGAAGAGATGATGCTTACAGATTTTCTGTTGCAAAAATCATCCAAAATCCGGAAATTGTATACCAGGACAACCCTGAAAAACAAGCCGAAATAGAAGAAGAAGTTCAGAATATCTATGAAAAATTCATGGAATTTTTCGGCACGGATGAAGTTTTAACAACAAACAAATTTGCAGATGAAGTAATCGGCATGTTTAATGATTACGCAGAGGATGGCACCAGAGAAGAATTCAAGGATAAGCTTGTAGAACCGGAGGAATATAAGTTCTTCAACGTTTCAGAATTTAACAACTCATACGACAACTTCCTTGAAAATTCTCTTGGCGGATTTTCATCTCACAAGGAAACTTACGATGTCGGTATCATTTACGACAAAGACTTAGGAATGTATGCCGTTCCGTTCTGGGGAACATTTAACAAAATTTTCGAAGCTAAAAACCCGGGCGAAATTGAAAATTATGACAAATGCATACAATATTTCCTGACAAACGAAAAATTCTCCGCAAACTTAATTAAAAGAGCAGCAAAGAAGCATAAAAACTTCCTTCCGATAATAAACGGGCTGAACAAAACCGATTACACATTAAAAGAACTGCTTGAAAAATACAAATCCAGATATCTTGAACAAAAGATTTTTTCATCAACAACAGTTCTTTACAAATCGAAAGCATTTGCAAGCACACTCGGACTTATTGAAGAAGAAGTAGAAAAGCCAAAACTTCCGGAAGGAATTGACCTTTCAAAAATCGGACGAAATGATCCTTGTCCTTGCGGAAGCGGAAAAAAATTCAAGAAATGCTGCGGCGCAAATTTATAATACTGAAAACGGGATTTAAAATCCCGTTTTTTAATATCTGACTTTATAAGGATAATCTTTTGGAATAGTCCAGCCGTTAGCCTGAATAACCTTTGTGCAATAAGATTTAAACGGAGAATCCACATAACACCCGCGCTCGCTATCCGTGTACATGTCAGCGCTCCCGTTAGGGAATGGCTCTAAACCTTTATCTTTAAGACTGGGATCAGAACTTGTCGGAAGATACTCAAATTTCCAAACACATACACCGACAATATCTTTATCATCGCCGACACATTTATCAGGATTTCCGGGATAAAAATAAATATCTCTCAAAGATGGATTAAACTGTATCCCGCACTGGAAAGCCGAACCATCCGAAAGATAATAAAAAACCCTGCCTTGTTTATCTACTTTTCTTTTAAAAATAATAAACTGATATAAATATTTACTAAGCCACTGATCAATTTGGGCCGTTGAAAGAATAGGATTTCCTTCCTCATCAAGTTCTACGCCCTGGGCATCTATATACCAGTAAACCCTATCCCCATATTCCGCTTCCGCCAATTGTATTGCCTGGTTAAAGGTTGAATAGAATTTTTTCAAACGAGCTTCCACAACTTTATTTGCATTAGCTTGAATTAATGTCGGTAACGTCATCGCAGCAACCACACCGATTACACCTAATGTAATCAACACTTCCGCAAGCGTAAACGCCGCTTTTTTCGCTATGTCATCTTGAGGATGAAATCCGAAGAATCTCTTCTTCCCGTCATTGTTGTATAGTTGCGTTCCGCAAAGCACAGCGTTATAATGTCGTGCCTCAGGCACTCGGGATGCACACCTCTGAATGACGAACTTATAAATCTTCCCGACTAAACCACTTAAAACACCGGAACCGCTGCAATAGCTAATGGGCACAAACCCTTGTCCCGACTTAGATGCAGATACCCCCCTCCCGGTATTCCCGTGCTATACTTGGCTTTTGCATGTTTTTACCCTCCTTTTTCCTTAGTATAAACGATGTTCGCAAATTTTGCAAGGGGGGCGAAGCCCCCTTCTACATGACACGTCTTGGATTATTGGCGGCTCGACCGGCTCAACGCAGCTCTCGCTCGGACGAGTTTCGCTGCGCGCTCACTCTTGCCAAAATCCGCTGCGCTATGCAAAATGCCAAGACCAACTATTTGATTAGAAACTAAAGATTTGTCTGCAATCTCATTTAGTAAGAAAGTTATTATAAGCTCCTTCCCCTACTTAGGAAAGGACTGGATTGGGAGCATTTCCCACTCTAATTCCCAGAATTGGGAAGGGAACAAGATTAGTTGTCCTGTAATAACTTATTTACTTAGTTACTTAATGACTTCTTAATGGATTGCTTCGTAGCAAAGCTCCCCGTAATAACGTAAAAAGTTCCACCATGCCGAAAATCCATTCTCACAATGACGATAAATTCCACATAACCACTTAATGATTTATTTACTTTTAATAGAGGTTAAGTCGCGAAACCGGATTATATAATAAATAATCTACACTTTATGCTATAATGGCTCTAAGAGAAGATTTATGAATGAAAAAGAGCTTATCAGATACTTTGAAAGTTTGGGATTGAAAGTTAACACGACGACTAAGGCCCGCGGGCATTTGGGCTTCTTTATGAAAAACAGAATTGACATCTCTAAAAACGTTCCCAAAAACCGTGTTGTTCCAACTCTTTTGCATGAGTTTGCACATTACATTCATTACGGTATTGAACCCGATATAGCCAAAAACGGCGGAACTTTTAAGAAAATTTTCTGTGAAGATAATCCAATTTTTGAAACTGAATTATTTAAAGTTACAAATTTTGTAGACGAAAATTCTCTCTGTGTACGCCTGTTTGAGCACAAAGACCGTATAAAAGCTCAAATAAAAGAATATGAGGCAGTTATAAAAGAAGAGTATCCACGGTTTTTGCGCTCAAAACCGTTTAAAGAATTTGACAAATACATAAAAAAATCGAATGCGAAGTACCTTTTAAAATATGACAGAGTGAAGATATTAAGCGGCTTTTGGCGAAAACGTTATCAAATACTTTCCGTAAATACAATAGAAAATGATTTTCCGGATATGCCAGAGGCGTTTGCGGCGTACATAAGATTGCGCTCCTGTCAAAGGAAACAAAAAAGAATATCTTCCAGAATAAATAAACTTCAAAAGTATTATAAAAGACCCACAGAACTATTTGCCCGTTTAATAGAGGGGCTGTATATTGATAAAGAATGGGTTTGTGCAATTGCCCCGTATTCGACTGAATGTTTTTACAGGCTGCTTGATGAAGGTTATTACAATCAGCTTAAGTATGTAATAAGCTAAGCTCTGCCGTAAATATCTTTGTATCTTATAATGTCGTCTTCCGAAATTGTATTTCCGCGCTGTATTTCAATTATTTCTATTGCCTTATCAGACGGGTTTTGGAGAGAGTGAACAGCTTTAACCGGAATATCAATACTTCCATTTTCATTCAATACAAAAGTTTCATCGCCAAGCTGCACTGTAGGATTTCCTTTTACTGCATACCAATGTTCGCTTCTGTAATTGTGTGACTGCACAGACAATCTCTGACCGGGGTTTACATGAATTATTTTTACCAAAAACCCTTCCCCTCTTGCCAGATTTGTGAAATGTCCCCACGGACGTACTACTGTTTCTTTATCCATATTCATATATTCTCTAATCCTGTTCCTTATTATATAAAATATGAGTTTTTTTGTAAACTTTTTTGGTGAAATTTTTCTTGTTATGGTAAAATACTAATAGTATGGATATGTGGAAAAAGAGTTTACACTTGTTTATCAGTACTTTACTGATTTGTGGTTTGGGAATAGCGGTTTACGTATTGTTTGCACAGCCGCCGCATAAGACTGATGAAATTTATTCAGAGGCGTTGGAATTGTATAAAAATGAGGATTACTCAAAGTCTTATGCTGAATTTTCGCGGATAATATTTACATCCCAGCTGAAGCCGCTTGCGATTTATCATCAGGGCGTTTGCGCCGACAAAATAGGGGATTTGGACGGTGCAATAAAGCAATACAAATTTTTCTTATTGATTTATCCTAATCATACCCTTACAACCCGCGTAAAATATAACCTTGCGCAGGATTTGATTGACAGAAATCCGCATAAGGCCGGGCAATATTTTGAAAGTATTATAAAATCGCATCCGGATTCAGATTACGCAATTGCTTCCGAATATTATGCCGGTCTTTTGAGCTTAAAAAAATACCAGCAGGAAAAAATATTCCCGCTTTCTGCAAAGATTGATATAGAAAATCATTTCAGGCACTATCTAAAGAAAGCTCCATCAGGCAGGCTTGCTTTAAATGTAATCACAAACTGGCTTACACTTGATAAGAGTATTTCTAAAGACGATTATCTCCTTATGGCAAAGTCGTATTACCTCTTTGGGGATTATAAAAACGCGGCCGAATTTGCGAAAAAAGCGGATTTGAAAAATTCCTGGGCTTTGGATGTAAAAATTTCAGCTGCGGCAGGAAACAAATCCCGTGCGATGTATCTTACAGAATGGGGACTTGCCGGGAATGCCGATTATGTGGAGAAAGAGGACGTATATGGTGCAATAGATACGTATATGACGCTTGTTCCGTCAAAATATGATGCTGCAATAAAGCTTATGGGGTTTGCAAAACTGCGCGGAAAAGATTACTTAATGGATATTCGCTGTCGTTACAGTCCTGCAGATGAAAAACTCGGATGCTATAAAAACCTGTATTTATGGTTTCCTACAAGTGAATTTGTTGACGACGCACAGTCACAGATATTTTTGCATTTAGTTCGGTCAAATGACCATGAAAATGCTCAGCGTATAGGGTTTGCGTTTCTGAATAAATATAAAAATTCTACGTATGCTCCTATGGTTATGTATTATATGGGGCGTTTAAGCGAAAGAGCAAAATCTTACAGAGATTATATGAGTTACTACAGGAGTGTAATTTCTAAATATCCGGATTCATATTACGCATACAGAGCGTATCTTCATATGAATCACTCCCACGGTCCGATAATAACTTCATATATCAAAGAAAGACCAATAGAATTTCCATACCAAAGACGGCATGTATTCCTGGAAAAACTGGTTGCATTAAAAGATTTTGAAGTGTTGGAAGAATATACACAGTATGATGAATTTATTAAAAGCTGGGTTTTGTACAAAAAGGGGGATAACAGGCAGGCTATGCTTGTTGCTCGTAATGCTATGGACAACCTGACTCCAAAACCTGATAAGGATGATTTAAGATGGCGGCTGGTATATCCGTTAATCTATTATAATGAAATTATGAACGCTGCGGATAAAGCGGGCAACGTGGCACCTTTGATGCTCTCAATAGTGCGGGAAGAAAGCTACTTTGATCCCAAGGCTTCCAGTGCGGCAGGGGCAAAAGGGCTTATGCAGCTGATGCCAGCTACGGCTTCCGAAATTGCATCAAAACAATCCATTTCAAATTATAACCTTTTGGATCCGGGACAAAACCTTTTACTGGGAAATTACTATTATGCTTTTATAAGAAGCCTGCTGGGAGATTTGGATGTATCTGCAATAGCTGCTTATAACGGCGGCATAGGTTCTGTTAACCGCTGGAAATCATCTATTTATTATCAGGATACAGATTCTTTTATCGAGCAAATCCCGTATCCGGAAACCCAGAATTATGTTAAGAAAGTTTTGCGGACTTACTGGAATTACATACGAATTTATAACGGTAATGAATAATAAAAAAACTCCGGCAAATAGCGCCGGAGCTTTTTTGTTTAAAAACAAAAACTATTTTGCAAGAAGTTCTTTGAATTTTTTACCAGCTGAGAAAGCAGGAACTGTTTTTGCAGCGATTTTCAAAGTTGCGCCAGTTTGAGGGTTTCTGCCAGTTCTAGCTGCTCTTTTGCGAGCTTCAAATGTACCAAAGCCTACCAAAGTTACTTTTTTACCTTTAGAAACAGTTTTTTCAATAGTTTCCAAAACTGCAGCAACTACATCAGCTGTAGCTTTTTGTGAAACTTTTGCTTTTTTAGATACTTCTTTTACCAATTCTTCTTTGTTCATTACGAACCTCCTTCTTCCTTATGCAAACGAACCCCGGAAACCATTTCCCATCCGCATGCTTCTATCTTCGACAAAGTTATTATATCATTTTATTTGCTTTTTGCAAGAGGGTTTCGGGGATTTTTTAGACTTTTTTTTAGATATATCTTAAATTTACGATTGTAAAATGTGATAAAAGCCGGAAACTATAAGGGTTTGCAGCTTTTATCACATTTTACAACATGAGTGATATATTCAAACACTGTTTAAACTGAATTCTCATTTGCTTTTGCAAATTTAACATTTTTATAAAAATATTGCAGAATTTGGTATGCATTATAGCCCTGTTTTGCAAGATTATTTGCGCCATGCTGCGACATGCCTATACCATGCCCGTTCTTTTTAACATTATCGTCAAACGAAGGAACAGAGCGTATAAAAGGTAAATCACTGCCCCAGGCCTGTTTTGCGTTTAAAGTTTTGCCGCCTGCCGATGCTGAATAATATGCCGGAACAACTTTGTAGTTATATGTTAAAACAAGTCCGTCCGTTTCCTGAACCGCAGAATTTGTTTTGGCAGTTTCTGCGGAGGCTCCGCCGTAGGCCTGATCTTCCGGTGTATCTTTTAAATCATAGCCAAGGCTTGCACGTTTGCCTAAATTTGCAAGAGCGTAACTTCTTGCAGCGATTGCCTGAGCTTTAAGCGCTTCAAGCTCCCAGCCGGAAGGCATTTCTGACGGAACAACGCCTTTTATATAATCCTCAAGATCAACATTGTTTATAACGGTTAGTTTTTGATTTCTGTTTTGAATCATTAAAAATCCGCGGTACCATTTACGTTTAGCACTGACAAAACCGCCTTCTGCCGGCTTAATAACAATGTTATCCGAATAAATTTGGTAGAATTTCCCGTTTAATCTTATTGCCATAGTGTTTTTGTACGGGATAATTTCATAACCCTTCATTGCATCAATTTTGCATACAGTGCGGTTGGTGTTTGCGTCGATAATTGATGTGTCGTTAGAAGAACCGACACCAATGCGCTCAACTCCAGTTTGCAAGCCGATTTTGATTGCGTAACACGGATTTGATGAAATTAATGCCAATAGAAAAACTGTGGAAAATAGTATAATCTTTTTCATCACACTATTATTATAACATATTCTTTAATATTGGGGCTAGACCTTTCGGTCGATTTTTTTCTTAACTTCAATCCCTGCGTCGGCACAAATTCTGTCTGCAGTATTCTTACCTATTTTTTCACCGATTGAGTAAGATGTAATTGAACCTGTAACAAAGGCCAGACCTTTTAATATTGAAGCGGCTTTGCCGCAGTTCCCGGATTTTAAAAGCTTTTCACATACGGTTTTTAAGCCTTTGGTATTTTGAAATCTTTTAACTATATCACTTACATTTTTTTCGTTAAAAATCTGGTTTTGGTAAAGTTTAATTAAGCCTTCTCCGAGAAACATTCCGGATAAAGCACCAAGCTGGGTAATCCCGGTATGAACTTTGTCATCGGAAGTTAGTGTTTTTATGCCGCCTGAAATACAAATTAACGGGTTAACGTTATGTGTTGCCCAGTTAACGGCTTTCCCCGCGTAATCTACGGCTTTATATTGCTTTGCATATTTATCGAATACACTAAGGGCGCTTTTTGCTGTTTTTGCTGTTTCATCATTATATTTCGTAACAGCTTCGACGAGTTTTGCACCCTGCGCGAAAGCAACCGTACTGCGGCTTTTTTCTCCGTTTTCGGAATCATCTGTTGCTTTTTTAATGTTTCTGTAGCAGAAAATGCCGCTAGGAATACATATATCTAAGATTTCTGATGATAAACCCATACATAACCTTTATAATACACTACCTTACATATATATAAAGTAAATTGAGATAAAAAAATTGCGTTTGTAAGTTTAATCTTAAATAAATTTAACAAAAACGGGTTGCGAAAAAAAATGTTTGTGTTACCATAAAAAACGGAGGGAATATACAGATACCCCAAGAAACCAAACGTCTGTAGACGCCCTCTGGATCCGCCCTGGTAGCTCAGCTGGATAGAGCAACCGCCTTCTAAGCGGTAGGTCGAGCGTTCGAATCGCTCCCAGGGTAAATAAGACAGGATGACTTTCGTTATCCTGTCTTATTTAGTTTGTGATAGCGATGAGAATGCCTTCCGCGTTCGAGCGGATTTCCGTACGGACGACACGAGTGAAACGAGTTAGTCCGGATAGCGAGAATATTGAGCGAAATTGAACCGCAGGTTCAAAAGCGAAACTATTCGAGCGTGGAGGAAATCCAAGACAATCGCTCCCAGGGTAAATAAGAAGGCGGGTTTTAGTCCGTCTTTTTTGTTTGATTTTTTAACCATTTTTATTCGTGTTTGTAAAATTTGCTTAATAATCTCTAAAGTTTTAAGGAGTATTTTCCGTTAACGTTTCTGTGTAGAAGATTTAAGAGGACATTATTATGAGCCAAAATGTTGGATATATTGAAAACCAGAAGTATATAGCCAATTCCGGAAAGCAGCAGCCAAAACGTCCGGAATTTGTTGTAGTGCAAAAGGATACCGCAGTATCACACTACGCAAAACTGATAGGGATGTCTAACGAAGAATTTATGAAATGGGCTAATCTTAAAAGTTCTCTTATCAAAAAAGGCACAAGAATAGAATTTCCTATGGATACGGTTCCGGCAGGAAAGGGGATTTACGCTCTTGCCAGAAAATATAATATGTCTGTAGAAGAATTTTGCAAACTCAATAGAATTCCTAAACCTTATAACGAATATAAGGCCGGGAAAGATGAACTTTTTTACGTCAAACCATACAAGTTATCTCAAAGCCAACAGGCAAAACTGCGAAAAACGAAAGGCACGGAACCGTCAGCTCCGGATGAAAAAAATTTAAGCAAAGCGTTATCAGATGACAACAGCTTATCGAAAGGAATTGCGGCCGGCGCTGCTATCGGGGCATTGCCTATTGATAATATTGTAAAATGGGGTTCATCTTTTACCCCAAAAGAAATAGCTGCAAAATTAGAAGAAGAAGCTAATGACAGATGGGGTGCTGTCGGGAAAAAATCATTTGACGATATGCTAAAAGAAATTAACCCGAAAAACGTTGAGGAAGTTTTAAAAGAGTACTCAAAAGCCAATGACGGGCGCTCTTTGATAAACCGAATTACAAGTGAAATTACAAGTAAGCAAAGTAAAAGAAAAGAAGCTGTTATGTATGTTTATGACGCTCTTGCTGAAGCTAAACATATTCCGTCATCAGTGAGGGAAGAGTTTTTACAGGAACTCAATGACCAATTTGATTCATTTGGTATGGTTGATACGGACAAATTAGATTCAATAATTAGTAAAATTATGTCAGGTAAAATTTCCGGTGCACAGGTTGTCACAAATAATTATACTGCTCCCTCCACAAGCCCGGGAGACAAAATAAAGTTAACAAAAAACAGCACAACACATACGGCCAAGGAACTTCAAAGCGGTGCAATTGCATCAGCAAAAGATGAAGCTTTGGAAAATTTTAAGCAGTATTGTAGGGAGAATAATATTCCATATAACAAAAACAATCTGGATATGGGGCCGATAAACCGGATACCGCTGCCGGCAGTGGAAAATGGTAAGATTGTCGCTGCAGAAACTGAACTCTTAAGACCGACAACGAAACCTAACGGAAAAGTTGTTATATTAAATCCGGGACATGGCGGCTACAGTTCAAGAACGGGTTATTTTGATCCGGGTTCATACAGTTTTATAAAAAAAGCAAATGGTAAATATGCACCGCTATTGGAATATGAAAAAATGAAAATTTATGCGGAAAGTCTGGCAGACAAATTAAGAGCAAAGGGCTATGCCGTTGTAATTACAAGCGGGCATGCACAAACAATATCCGATCAGAAATCAGTTTCAAATCTTGTTGAAAGCCTGGAGGACGGTTCAAAAGGAGGCAAAAAATATAAAAGTGATGATATCGCATTTGTATCACTTCATGCTGATTCTGAACCGGGTCAGTCCGGCACCGGGATATGTTATGATTCAAGATTTCAGGAAGATTCATTACTTGCTGACACTTTGCAAAGCAATTTAAACAAAGATGATTGGATTAAGGCTGGTTTATCCGAAAGAAACTGGAATGTGCCTAAAAAAGGATTACAGGTTCTTCATCAAAGTGAACAGATTCCGTCAGTTTTGGTTGAAGTTGAATATGTAAACGGATCTAAATGCAAGAATTTGGATTCTTATAACTTCCAAAACAGGTTTGAAACCAAGTTAATAGATGGTCTGAATGAGTATTTTAGTTTGTAAGACAGGTACAATATGGATTTTTTAACAGAGATATGGAATTATATTAAAACTACATTTTTTGGAGAGTCTAAACCGCCTGAGAAACCAAAAGTTTCAAAAAAGACATCAATTTTTCCTGCCGCCAAAAAGCAGGAATATAAAAATGAAATAAAAATGACCGGTTCTAAAACGGATGAACAGCTTCAGACAGAGGCTATCCGTTCCCGTTATATTACAGTTACTAAAAATCCGGATTATAAAATGAAATCAGGAGAAACTTTATCGCAAATAGCTAAACGTTTTGGTGTTGAAGAGCGGAGCATTCTTGATGCAAACGGATTAACAAAAGAGTCTGCTAAGAAAATTCGGGCAGGACAAACTATTAAAATTCCTGCGTCCAGAAAAGCCAAAAATGTGAAAAACTTAAATGATGTCTCAAAATCGCTTGGAGTGAGCTTAGATTTTATAAAAAGACTAAAACGGGCGGAAGATTCCGCAAAATTACCGGATAACAAGTTCCATAATACACCTTATCTTGATGACGCAGGGGTTAAAACCATCGGGATAGGGCACGTCCTGAGAAAAGGCGACCCGCAAAAGCTAACCAATACACAGGTTTGCGAATTACTGGCAAATGATCTTTTAAAGGCTGAAGAAAATTTATATTCGGTTATGGGCGGAAAAGCTAAATATGATAAGCTTCCGCAGCCGATAAAAGAAGCGCTTCTTGATATGGTGTTTAATAAAGGAACCGATATTATTACAAAAACTCCTGGACTTTTATACACCTTAAAAACCGGGAAATACGAAGCAGCTATTAATAAAATGACAAATAATAGATCTGTTAAAACAGGCAAAGAAATGAGCGGTTTATGCAAGCGTCGTATATTTGATATATCGTTAGCAACAAAAATTTATAACGGTAAAATTCCTAAGAGCAATATTAATACTGCCCAGCAGCTCTATAACCGAGGTGTTGAACTTTTAAAAGCCGAATGCAAAGCAAAAGGTGTGAATTTTGCTAATGTTCTTACCGGCTATAACAAAGATATTGCAGGCTATATGGGAAACAAAATAAAATTATATAGTGCTAAATAAGTTTATTTATAGCTGTTTCGTATAGTAATCTCTTGTTATTCAGTTGTGGGATATTTTTATTTGCGTGTCTTTTTTAAAATTCTGCTTGTAATGAGGAGGAAATATGACTGACGCAAATTCTAAAATTCCGCACTTGGACCGGGTTACGGCAAAATTCTTACATGCATTGGAAGAAAAGGGCGGAAAGCCTTTATATGAATTGACACCGGAAGATGCAAGAAAATTTTTGGGCGAACTCCAAAAGGAATATCACAAGCAAATTGAGGCGAATGTTGAAGATATTGAAATCCCGTCAGAAGAATTTGAGAAAATTCAGATACGGCTTGTAAAACCTAAAGAGTATTCAGACCCGCTTTCTTTAGTAATATATTGCCATGGCGGCGGCTGGGTTATGGGGGACAAATATGATTTTGATATGGTAATAAAGACGATTGCAAACTGCGCAGATATTGCTGTTGCATTTGTTGAATATTCAAGAGCCCCCGAGGCAAAATATCCTGCAGCGCTTAATCAAATATATGAAACCATTAAATATTTTGCTGAAAAAGGTGCGGATTACGGTATAAATACAGAACGAATTGCTATTGCAGGTGACAGTGCCGGCGGAAATATGGCGGCCGGGGCAGTAATTCGTGCCGCAAAGGAAGGAATTAATAACATTTGTTTTCAAGCCTTGCTTTATCCCGTGACCAATGCGAATATGGACTCTGACTCTTATATGCAGTTTAAAGACGGGCCTTGGCTTTCAAAAAAAGCTATGGAGTGGTTTTTTGATGCTTATCTGCCGGATAAAGATTATAAAAACGATATCTATGTTTCACCGCTTAAGGCCGAAATTTCTGATTTAAAAAATTTGCCTCCGGCTCTTGTGATTGTCGCGGAGAACGATGTCCTGCGAGATGAAGGGGAAGCTTATGCAAGAAAACTTATTGAAGCCGGAGTTGATACGGTTTGTGTCAGAATAAATAATACCTGCCACGATTTTATTTTACTTAATGCTCTAAGAGAAAGTATAGCCGCAAAAGCTGCATATAAACTTTTGTGCCGATTTTTGAAACATAAACTTCACTAATAAAAAAGCGGGATTTAGTTCCCGCTTTTTATTTTGAGTGCTCTTAATGAATTTAATACTGCCAAAAGTGTTACACCGACATCTGCAAATACAGCGCCCCACATTGTCATAAGTCCGATTGCACCAAGTATTAAAAATATTATTTTTATACCTATTGCAAAAATTATGTTCTGCTTAACAATTAGCAAAGTTTTCTTTGCGATCTTTATTGCTGTCGGGATTTTTGATGGCTTATCGTCCATTATAACAACATCGGCAGCTTCTATTGCGGCGTCTGAGCCTAATGCACCCATTGCAATTCCGACATCTGCGCGGGTTAATACCGGGGCATCATTGATACCGTCACCCGCAAAAAGTACGGTCTTGTTAAGCGGTTTTTCATTAATTAAAGACTCTATTTTCTCTACTTTATCCGCAGGAAGAAGCTCCGAATACACTTTATCAAGTTCAAGTTTATTATTTATTGCCTGAGCGCTTGCATTGTTATCGCCGGTAAGCATAACGGTTTTTATTCCGAGTTTTTTCAGTTGATTAATTGCATTTTGGGAATCGGTTTTAAGTTCATCTGCAATTGTAATATACCCGAGATAAGTTCCATCCTTAGCTGTGTATACGATTGTTCCTATTTCTTCGGCAGGGGTAAAGCTTATTGAAAATTCTTCCATAAGTTTTTGGTTCCCGGTAAGGATTGTACTGTTGTGATATTCAGCCTTTATACCTTTGCCGGAAATTTCGGTTATATGCAATTCGTTCTCATCTGAAACCTGTTTTGTGCAAGCCTTTTTTATTGATAGTGCAATAGGATGGCTTGAATATGTTTCACAAACTGCAGCATTAAACAGCAAATCATCTTCGCAAATTCCCGGCTGAGGTACAACCTTTTGTACTTCAAATGAGCCTTTTGTAAGGGTGCCGGTTTTATCAAAAGCTATTGCGTATGGTTTTGAAAGTGCTTCCAGATAGCAGCTTCCTTTAATTAATATTCCTGCTCTTGAGGCCCCGCCGATTCCCGCAAAAAATCCCAAAGGAACTGAAATTACGAGTGCGCAAGGACAAGAGATTACAAGAAATGTCAAAGCTCTTTCAAACCAAATTCCAAATGAGGCCCCCGTAATTAGCGGTGGAACTATTGCAAGCAGAACGGCACCAAGTACAACAATCGGGGTGTATATTTTTGCAAATCTTGTTATAAAATTTTCTGTTTTTGCTTTTTTATTGCCGGCATGTTCAACAAGTTCAAGAATTTTTGAAACAGTAGATTCAGTAAATTCTTTTTCAACTTTAATACGCAAAATCCCGTTAGTATTTATGCAGCCGCTTATTGCACTGTCGCCCGGTTTAATTTCCCGCGGAACGGATTCTCCGGTAAGCGCGGAGGTATCTACTGAGGCCTGGCCGTCAATAACAACTCCGTCAAGCGGAATTTTTTCACCGGTTTTTACAAGTATAACATCTCCGGGTTTAATTTTGTCGGGAGATACTTTTATAACTTCGCCGTTTTGCTCTATGTTTGCATAATCAGGTCTTATATCCATAAGTGTTGAAATTGAAGCACGGGATTTTTCAACGGCTTTGTCCTGAAAATACTCCCCAAGCTGATACAAAATCATAACCATAACGGCTTCCGGATACTCTCTTATCCCGAAAGCTCCAAGAGTTGCTATGCTCATAAGAAAGTTTTCGTCAAAAACTTCGCCCTTCAAAATATTTTTTACGGCCTTTAAAACAATATCGCCGCCGGCTATGATGTATGCAGCTAAAAATGCTAAAAATCTAACAGATTCAGCCGGCTGTATTATCATTGCTGACGCAAAAATTAAAGTTGCAACAATAATTTTTATAACAGGGGATTTTTTACTGTGATGGTGATGATGTTCGTGGTCGCACATATTTTACCTCTCATATCTCAAGGTTTATCTATTAATATTATAATTGAACAACTATTCAATTGTCAAGTCTTATAATGGAATTTCTTTACAATCTTAATACAGTTGAACAACTGTTCATTTATGTTATAATATATAATAAGGAGTTACGATAATGGAAAACAGGCGTTCTGATTGCGAAGCTATCAATATAGATATTGTTAACAGTGTAAAGCCGAATATGCCCGAAATAAATTTGATGTATGAGTTGTCGGACTTTTTTAAGGTAATGGGAGATAGTACAAGAATTCAGCTCCTTTGGGCATTGGAGCAGAGCGAAATGTGCGTGGGTGATTTAGCAGTGCTTTTGGATATGACAAAGTCTGCGGTTTCTCATCAGCTTAAAGTCTTAAAAACAGCAAAGCTTGTAAAATCAAATAAAATCGGAAAAAACGTCTATTACGCGCTGGATGACCATCACGTAAAAAGCATATTAGAAAAAGCATTGGAACATATAGACGAATAATCTTTATTCGGTTTTTACTGCAATTTTTAAGCAGTTATTTTGTTTTTGTTCAAAAATTCTATATGCTTCTTTAATGTTTTCAAGCGAAAATGTTGCGGAAATTAAAAAATCAGTGTTAATTTTTCCTTCGCTGATAAGTTTGACAAGTTTGTCACAATGCACAGCATCAACTCCACCGGTTTTGAATATTAAATTTTTCCCGTACATTTTTGGCAGTGGTAATGTTTGGTTTTCTTCATACATGGCAACTATCGCTATTATTGCGTTTGCGCGGGCAATTTGCCAGGCTGTTTGAAGAGTGTTTTCACCTCCGGCAGCTTCTATCACGCAATCTGCGCCGCGGTTTTCTGTTAACTCTTTTATTACTGTTTCTGCATTTGTATTATTCGGGTTGATAACAACATCCGCAAGTCCTTGCTTTTGGGCAAGTTTTAGCCTGTAATCGTCCGTATCTATTGCGACTATTTTTCTTGCATTCATTGTTCTAGCAGAGAGCATTGCGCATAATCCGACAGGCCCTGCACCTATTATGGCAACTGTATCTTGCGGTTTAATTTCGCAAAGTTCTGCGCCCCAATAGCCGCTTGATAAAATATCTCCGACGAATAGAGCATTTTCATAGCTTACGTTGTCCGGCAGTTTGGTTAATCCGCAATCTGCATAAGGAACTCTTACATATTCAGCCTGGCAGCCGTCGATTGTACAGCCTAATTTCCAGCCGCCTTTTGAACAATTATTTATAAACCCGCGTTTGCAAAAATAACATTCCCCGCAAAAGGTTTCGCAATTTGCTGCAACTCTTTCACCGGGTTTGAGATTTTCTATACCGCTTCCGACTTCCACAACCTCACCGACAAACTCATGCCCGAGAACTGTATCCGGAATTGCACGCGGCACAAAACCTTTTATAATATGCAAATCACTCGTGCATATCGAAGAAAGTGTTACTTTGACTATGGCATCACGTTTATCCAGAATTTTCGGATATTCTTTCTCTGTGAGTTCTATAGTGCCGTTTTGATTCCAAATTAAAGCTTTCATACCACTATATTATTTCATAATCTTTGGTTATCTGCAACTTAATTCCTACTCGTTTACTTAATGATTTAATAACTTAATATTATAAACTCCTTCTCCAACTTGGGGAAGGAGTGGAAGGGGAATGTCCCCCACCCTAACCCTCCCCTACTTGGGGAGGGAACATATGGATTGCTTCGCTAACGCTCGCAATGACGTAAAGCACCCTACCGAAAATTCGCCCTCGGAATGACGCAAATCGTCATTCTGAGGGCGCAGCCCGAAGAATCTCGGTGCCTGAGGCACATCTACATGACGCTGCGCTGTGTGAAACGCACCATTAGTAGTATTCATTGTTCATTTTCTCTTTTTTATTGCGAAGAAAAAAGAGAAAATGAACATATTCCGATAATATGGGTTATGTAAGGACAACGCAGTGCATTTCCGTATTTTGCCGGCAAAGAATTTTGTATTATTATAACTTATATGATTGTGACTTCTATTGCAGTACTTATAAGAATTTTCAGCAACTCAATGTCTAATGTTTATCAAAAACAATTGACGGCGAAGGGTGTAAGTCCGTTTTTTATAAATTTTGTTATGTATTTTGGGCTGTGTATTTGCTGTATTCCTTTTGTGCTGAACCTTAATCCGGATATTTTTACTTTTAAATTATTGCTTAATGCGTTATTAGGCGGGCTATGCGGAGCTTTGGGCAACACATTCCTTGTAAAAGCACTTGAACGCGGCGAGTTATCTGTTCTTGGGCCTATTAATGCTTATAAATCTGTTGTCGCTATGATTGCCGGGATTTTTTTGCTGAAAGAACTGCCTTCCACAATCGGAATTTTAGCAATTGCACTTGTAATTGTCGGAAGTTATTTTATTTTTGATACCCAGCAGGAAGGTTTTTCGTTAAAACTTTTAAAACGCAAGGATATCCAATACAGAATTTACGCACTGATTTTTACGGCGATTGAAGCCGTATTCATAAAAAACGTTATAGTTCAAAGTGATATTATGACATCATTTTTCTTCTGGTGTCTGTTCGGAATGATTTTTACTTTTTTATTTGTCACGGTGCGTGGTGAGTTTAAGATTTGCATAAATAAATTCATTTTATCCCGTCTGCTGCTTGTTACTATTTTAATGGGGTTTATGCAGTACAGTACAAATTTTGTTTTTGAAAGAATGAATGTAAGTTACGCGTTGGCGCTTTTTCAGCTTTCCGCAATATTGAGCGTACTTTTCGGATGGAAATATTTTAAAGAAACTCAGGTTAGGAAGAAACTTTTCGGGAGTATTATTATGGTAATCGGTGCCGTGATATTAATCTTATGGAAATAAATATATTTGAATTAAATATCTTTATGTTATAATTTCTTTGTATGACACAATCCATAAAATATTATGTTAAGGAATTATTGAACATTGCCCTGCCGATAATTATGGGAAACCTTGGTTTTATCCTGATAGGAGCCGGGGATGTTTTCGTTGCGGGAAGGCATTCAACAAATACTCTCGCGGCAATCAGTATTGCAACAGCAATTTTGAATTGTATATTCACATTTGGGATAGGCCTTATCTCAAGTGTTTCTCCGATACTTTCCAACTACAGAGGAGAAAGAAAATCCGCAAAGAAGTATTTTTATCCGACATTAAGGTTTGCGATTTTCCTGGCTGTATTTGTTACCGTAATTGTACTGGGATTTTTGCCGGTTATTGATTTGCTGCATTTTGACCCGGCAATTACGCCTGCGATTAAGGAATATATGCTAATTACGGCATTTTCTTCTTTTGCAGTGTATATCCATGCCGCATTAAAAGAATATTTGCAGGCTTTTGAGATTGTGTTTGTACCGAACCTTGTAACTGTGCTTTGTGTATTTCTAAACGTTGCACTTGCCTGGGTTTTGGTGTTCGGCTGGGGGCCAATCCCTTCAATAGGGGTTATAGGCCTTGCTATTGCGGCATTTGTCGTAAGATACGTTATGGCAATTGCGCTCTTGATTTATTGCTATATGACAATGAGTTTCCATAATTACGAAGATAAAAATTATTATAAACAGATGCTTCATATCGGAATGCCGATTTCTGCTGCGGTTTTAGTTGAATTTATTGCATTTAACAGTATTGCAATTATTATGGGCAGAGTATCAGGTGTTTACGCTGCGGCACAGAACCTTATTTGTACATTAACGACAATTGCGTTTATGGTTCCTTTGGCGATTTCAAATGCTATTGCGGTTAAGGTTGGATTTGCAAACGGTTCCGGAAACTTCACTGATTTAAAACGATATGCTGCAATCGGGATATGCATGTGTGTAGGGTTTATGATGTGCAGTTCAGTTGTATTTGCAACCTGCCCGCATTTATTAGTCGGAATTTTTTCCAAAGACCCCGTACTTATAAAAATCGGTATCCCTATAATGATTGTATTGTCGGTATTTCAAATATTTGACGGACTTCAGGTATCACTGGCCGGAGTATTTAAGGGAATTAAGAAAACAAAAATCGTATTGATTGCAAATTTTGTGGGCTATTGGCTTATATCCATTCCTTTGGGGTATACTTTGGCATTTCATTACAATATGCACCTGATAGGGTTCTGGTTCGGACTTGTTACTGCTGCTATTATATTGTGTATAATTATGCTTTTGATGCTGCGGGTTTATATGAAACGTTTGGAAAATGCAGCTTAAAGCTTATGTGGTGTTATTTAAAATTTTTTATGATATCATCATAATATAGACTTGAAAAATGGAGGAAAACAAATGTACACAGAAGAGAGAACATTCGTTGCGATTAAGCCTGATGCCGTTAAAAGGGGTTATATCGGAGAAATTATTGCAAGATTTGAAAAAAGGGGTTACAAAATTGTTGCTATGAAAATGCTTCAGGTAACGGAAGAACTTGCCGCTAAACACTATGAAGAACATTTGGGCAAACCTTTTTATCCGGAACTTATTAAATATATCACAAGCGGGCCTATAGTTGCGATGGTATTCCAAGGATATAAAGCTGTTCAGGGTATTCGCCACGTATTGGGTGCTACAGATCCTTGTGAAGCTGATGTTGGTTCTATAAGAGCAGATTACGGGCAGTTGAAAGCTTATAACGTAATCCACGGTTCTGACAGTGTTGAAAGTGCAGAAAGAGAAATTAATCTTTACTTCAAGCCTGAAGAACTCTGCGCAAATTACAAAAACATGATGGAAATCGTGACAGAAAGTATGGGTTAATCTCAAAAATTATGACTGGTGAAAAAGATTATTTCAATTATAAACTGATTCACAGATGCGCTCAAACAGGCGCAAGAGCCGGAGTGTTTACTACACCTCACGGAATTATAAATACTCCGATTTTTATGCCTGTAGGTACAAATTCTGCTGTTAAAACTCTGGTGTCCGATCAAATTATGGATACCGGAGCACAGATTATATTGGCAAATTCTTACCACTTGTATTTACGCGCCGGAACAAAGCTTATAAAACAGTTCGGCGGAATTCATTCCTGGATGAACTGGCACAAACCGGTTCTTACCGATTCCGGCGGATTTCAGGTCTTTTCACTCTCAAACTTGAGGAAAATAACGGAAGACGGCGTAGAGTTCAGAGATCCGAAAGATGGTAAAAAACATTTTATATCTCCGGAAGTGTCTATGGAAATTCAGCAGGACATCGGAGCTGATATAATTATGGCATTTGACGAATGCGCCCCGTATCCTTGCGATTACGATACCGCCAAGAAGGCAATGGAGAGAACGCACAGATGGCTTGAAAGATGTTTTAAGGCAAAAACAAATCCACGCCAGGCACTTTTCCCGATTGTTCAGGGGGCGTTTTATGATGATTTGAGAGCTGAAAGTGCTAAGGTTATTTCATCTTACGATGCTGTCGGATACGCAATCGGCGGCTTAAGTGTCGGCGAAACAAAAGATATTATGAATCATTTTGTAGAATTTACGGCGCCGCTTCTGCCTGAAAACAAACCGAGATATCTTATGGGAGTCGGAACTCCGGAGGATTTGCTTGACGGTATAAAACGCGGTATTGATATGTTTGATTGCGTTCTTCCTACACGTAACGCGCGCCATGGTTCTTTCTTTACCTGGGACGGCAAGCGTAATATAAAAAATAAAGAATTTTGGGACGATCCTCGTCCGCTTGTCGAAGGTTGTAACTGCTATACTTGCAGAAATTATTCAAAGGCTTATATAAGACATCTTTTCAGGTGCCAGGAAAGTACTGCTGCAACATTGCTTTCTATTCATAATATTCAGTTTTTGGTAGAGTTTTCGCAAAAATGCCGCGAGGCAATCTTGCAGGACAGGTTTGGAGATTTTTATAACGAACATTATTCAAGATTATTCAGAGGATAATAATATGAATTTAAAAAAAGGTTATTTTATTACGTTTGAAGGAATAGACGGCTGCGGGAAAACTACGCAGATGGAACTTTTAGCGGATTATTTGAGAGATGTTAAAGATGTTGCGGTTATAGAGACAAGAGAACCGGGAGCCAAAGGGTTGGGCGAAAAAATCAGAGGACTTTTGCTTGATTATGACGGTGAAGTTTCGCCGCAGTGTGAAATGTTTCTGTTTCTTGCCGACAGAGCCCAGAATATTGATATGATTGTTAATCCTGCTGTTGAATCAAGAAAAATAGTATTATGCGACAGGCATACTGACAGTACTATTGCTTATCAGGGTTATGGCAGAGGGCTTGATATTGAGGAACTTACCACGTTGAATTCATTGGCTACTCGTCATAGAAAACCAGATTTGACAATAATTTTTGACGTTGATGTTCAAACTTCGCTGTGCCGTATGGGAAAAGAGCATGACAGAATTGAAGCAGAGGGCGCAGAATTTCTTAATTCAGTTCGCAACGGCTACTTAACTATTGCCAAAATGGAACCGGACAGAGTAAAGGTCATTGATGCAACCCGTTCAATAGATGAAATCCATAAAGATGTCGTAAATTTGGTAGAAAAGCTATTTTAATGGAACTTTGTATCTATCGAACACTTGTATAAAAAAAAGCGGAAAGCCAAAGGCTTTCCGCTTTTCTCATTTTTATTTATTTTTATAAGAATGTTCTTTATATTCCCGCTTTGCAAGTTCTTTATCAATATGATAAAGAATAGGAGTATCCGTGCCAAACATTTTTAACATCTTAATTACATCCAGTACAGTTGCTTCTTCTTCAACCTGTTCTGTTATATACCAGTTAATAAAATGTCTTGTTGCCATATCACATTCGTCCTCTGACAATTCCGCAACACATTTTATACTGTCAGTAACACTCTTTTCGTGTTCTAGAATAAGTTCAAATGTTTGAGTTGGATTTTCAAAGTTTTTTGACGGAGATTCAATCTGGCGCAAATCCACGTTTCCGTCACGTTCAATTATATAGTCAAACAGTATCATCCCATGGTCTACTTCCTCTTTAGCCTGAACCTTTGTCCAATGAGAAAATCCTTTAAGACCAATTTCGTCAAAATAAGCAGACATAGCAAGATACAGATAAGCGGAATAGAATTCTTTATTAATCTGTGCATTTAAAATGTCCTCTACCTTTTTATTAATCACTTTTACCCTCCCATAAACCGTGTATATTACAATACTCAATTGCTGTTTCCTTACAGGTTTTCTTGTCTAGCAGCATTTTTGGTTCATCACCCGGTTCAAGATATTGAATTCGAACCTGTTTTTTGTCTTCGGATATTGTTTCAATAAACATAATATAATGCTCTTTCAGCATCGGGTGCGGTTCTTTGCCGACCTGAATAATTATGCCGTCTTTATCCGTATACTTATATACAGGTATATGATATTCGGTTTTAACTTCTTCTGTCGTATTCGGCTTTACCAATTCCATTGGCTCGCCGCAGCAGACAAGTTCACCGTAACCGTTTAATATTACCTGAACGAAATTACCGCAAACTTTACAACGGTATATTTCCAGTTTTTCAGTCATTTTACACTCCTTTCACAATAAAATAGTATCTTTAATAAGAAGCTTTAACATTCGACTGTCAGGTAATTTTACCTTTTAACCGAGTAATCAAATATCACAAAATCTATTCTGTTATCCGTAAAGTCCGCCGTAGAAACATTGTCATTAAATGGCATAGTATCACCAAATCCCATCGGATAAAGACGATCCGAACCGATTTGGCAGCACTGCACAAGATATTTTGCTATAACACTAGCCCTGTGGATGCTGATTTCCCAATCTTCTTTATAACCGGAATACTGTGCAACGGCCTCATCCGTATGACTTTCTATCACACATTTGTTATTAAACTTTTTTAAAATTTGAGCTATTAATTGCAAAAGAGTTTCTCCCTCCGGACTAATTCTGGATGAACTAGGTTTGAAAAACTTATTTTCCGCAATACTGACAATAAGTCCGCGCGGAACTTTTGTGTACTTAATTTCCGAGTCATTCAAAGGAAGAATTTTTTTAAATTCATTCAACACATAATTAGAACGCGCATCAATATTTACAGTCATAAAAATATTCGCTTCCTGTGCACAGTAAGCGGCTTGCAGCGATAAGGCCAGACCTGTTATAAGTATTAAAAATCGTTTCAATTAACAATCCTCAATACTTATTATTGATTAATTAAAAATATAAACGTATTACCTCACCGGCTAAGGTCTGAGGATTGAAATAACAGACTTTCCGCTGAAATATTTTTTTGCACATTCCTGTATCTCAACAGGTGTTATATGTTTAATTTTTTCTTTAGCCCTATCATTAAAATCAAAACCAAGATTTAAAATACCGTAGTTGGCATATAACATAGCCTGATTGTTATTTGTTTCCTGGGTAAATGCCCATTTGCCAAGCAGGTTATTTTTGGCATTTTCGAGTTCTTCTTCACTTACAGGAATATTTTGTATCTTATTAATTTCTTCGTCAAACCCTTTTAGGGAAACTTCAATATTTTTAGGTTCGGTAGCTATATAGATATAAAAATCAGCGCACTGCAAAAATGTTTCATAGCAGCTTCTTACAACATACGCCAAACCTTTTTTGTCGCGCAGCTCCAAAAACAATCTGGACGATAAGCCGGAAGCTCCTAAAATTATATTTAAAAGCAATAGAGCAGGATAATCTTGTCCGCTGGATGTATCAGTAAGCCAGCCTTTTACGATATGAGCCTGATTAGCATCGGCTTTAATAATTTCTTCTCTGATATTTTCCAAAAGTTCCGGTTTTGAACACTTCGAAGGATTATCCACAGACTCAGGGAGCGAGGAGAAAGCATTATTAATTACATTTTCAACTTCTTGACTCTCTATATCTCCGACAACGGCAATAACCTTTTTGCTGTTATTTAAAAATGCATCATAAGTCTTAAGAACTTTTTCATGTGTTATATTTTTGATATTTTCAAGAATTTTTGTACTTGTAGTACCATACGGATGATTTTCAAAAAGCTTTCCGTAATATTTGTCATAAACTTTTGCTCGCGGAGAGTCTAATTCAGCAATAAGCTCGCCTTCCATCTTCTTTAACTCTTTTTCGAAATCATCAAAAGTCGAATTTTTGATAACATCTTCCAATATTTCTACAGCCTTGGCAAAATCTTCGTTTAAACAAACAAACTTAAGTCTTATATAATCAGCTTTTGCATCAGCAGAAAATTCAATTGCATATGCATCCAGTTCTTGTGCCAATTGTTCTGCCGTACGATTTTTTGTACCTTGAAGAAACAGTCTGGCCATTACACCCTCTACACCCGGTACAGCTTCCTGGGTATTTATTTTTATATTCATGCAAAGTGCAATTCGCGGGGTGTTAGCATTTCTTTTGCAGAACACTTCTATATTATTTTTTAATGTGAAAATTTTTGTATCCATCTCTCTCTCCTATATCCGGATTTTAGCATAACATTAACCTTAGCGCAATTGTAAACAAATGTAACAAATCCAAAAGCTTTTGAAATCCGATGCATCAAAAAGTTTTTATATATATACAAGATACCTAAAGAGAAGAGAGGCGAGCATTATGGCTATTTCAAATTTACAGGAAACTTTATTGATGTATACCAAACAAAAGGCAATGATTAACAACAAGTTGTCTGACGTTTTATTCAACATGACTGCTGCAGCCAGAGAAGAAGCAGAACTTCAGGATCAATACAACCAGAAAGAACAGTATTACTATTATATGTATTCCGGCAACGCCGATCTTGAAAGCGAATACCAGGAGGTTATGGAACAATTGCTGAAAGAGCACGAATTTGATCTTGCAAACATCCAATCCTGGGAAGAAGAATTAGAACTAGACAAAAACAATTACGAAACAAGATTAAATATGATTACCCAATATGAATCATCATGGCAGAAATTGTTATCTACCAATATTAAGAACGATTTTACATACGGAGGTGCATCACAAGGATAATCTTAAAATTGAATACATTAAACAAATTAAAGCGGGTTTTATCCCGCTTTTTTGTTGTATTATAAGAGTATGATTAACAACACGGAAAAATTGGGAGTATTTATCGTTCCGACTGGAATCGGAGCTTCAATCGGCGGCTATGCCGGAGATGCAAGCAGTATTGCAAGGGAATTTTCAAAATATTCAAAACTTATTGTAAACCCTAACGTAGTAAATGCCGGAGGCTTTTCCGGAATAAACGATAATATGTTTTACGTAGAAGGCTTTATGCTCGATGAGTTTATGAAAGGAAATGTTAATATCGTTCCTTCTTCAAATAATAAAATAGGAGTTATCTTTGACCGCGCAATCCCGCAAGATGTGTTGAACGTTCATATAAATACGATTAATGCGGTTAAAACAGTATATGGGATTGATATTCCTTATTACGAGATAACGGAAGAACCTGCGGGAGTAGATTTTCAGATGGATAACAGCGGGATTTCAAACGGAAGCATAAACAATCCCAAAACTCTTTTGAAAACCGCAAAAAATCTTATTAAAAAAGGATGTGACGCTATAGCCGTCGTATGTATGTTTGAAGATCCGGAAGAACTTAACACAGAATACGCCCAAGGTATCGGAGTTGATCCCGTTGGCGGAGTTGAGGCAATAATTTCCCACTACATATCAAAAGAGCTGCATATTCCTTGTGCTCATTCACCTGCTTTTGGAGATTACCAAATATCTTCCGAAATTGTAAACCCGAAATCCGCTTCCGAATATATTACACCGACGTTTTTGCCTTGTATTTTGCTCGGATTAGCCAATGCTCCGCATTTTTCACAGACAGATGGAATCAATGTCAACAGCGTAGATTTTGTTGTTATGCCGTATAATTCGCTTGGAAATCCGGCCGTTTTTGCAGCCGTTGAACGAGGAATTAAAATTTACGCAGTAAAAGAAAATTCCACCGTTCTTAATGTTACGGCAGACATCCTCGGAATTGAGGATAAAGTCCGGGTTGTGAAAAGTTACCGTGACTGTATGGATTTAGAGTTTGCATAAAATCAATTTAAACCTTGACTGAAACATATATAAATGCGATAATACAGGTATGAGTGAGAAGGTTAGTTTGACTGCCCAAAACCGGCTTATTATTTCCGGTTTGTTATTGAGTACAATATTAATTATTGCCATTGCTCTTTTTGCGATTTTTAATATTCAGAAAAAACTAAATGAAGGGTATCAAAATTTCGGACAAATAATTTCAAAAACTCTGGCAATAGAAAGCGTAGAGTTAATAAAACACCTTCCGCAAGACAGAATAAAAGACACGCTTATGGCCCGCTCAAATACACTTTTAATCGGGCATAGCGACATTGTTTTAATAGAATTTCGAGATAAAAACGGTGAACTTATATATTCAACCAAAGAATCTGATTATGCAAACGGGTTAAAGCCAAGCATCACGGTAAGCTCACCGCTTGCAATTCCTGCTGACAACACAAATTACGGTTCAGTTACAGTAGGACTGTCAGGCAGAATAATTTCTCAAATAACATCAACGACAAGAGCCTCGCTGTTATTCGTGTTTGCGGTTGCCTGGCTTGTATTTGCATTCGTAATCCTGATTAATACATACCTGATTACGCGTGAACTAAGAATTCTGCAAAACGGTGTTCGGAAAATTTCAACCGGAGAATTCGGGTATAAAATAGAAAGCAAAGATGTGAGCGCAGAGGTTGAAGATTTATTTAATGCGTTTAATGATATGTCAAACCGCCTGCATTTATATGAAGAGCAGAATATTGACAGGATAATGCTTGAGAGAAACAAATTTGAAGCAGTATTGATGAGTATTGCAAACGGTGTTGTTGTTTGTGACGAAGATGACAATGTTGTACTTATAAATAACCACGCCCAAACGCTTCTGGAAGTAACAGAAGAACAGCTTTTAAATACCAAAATTCAAAATTACATAGACACATCAGAGAACTACTGTTTCAAAGAAAAAATTGAACAGTTTAAAGATACTCCGCTGGATGTTATAGAGAAAAAACCTATAGAATTTAACATCAATGTAGACAATAAGGTTATCAAAGCAATTATTTCTCCAATGTTTACAAGAAACAAGGATTATGTCGGATATATTATCGTGCTTATTGATATGACCAAAGAAGCCGAAATGGATCAGATGAGATCAAATTTCATTTCAAATGTTTCACACGAACTAAGAACTCCGGTTACGGTATTGAGAAGCTACATTGACACATTATACAATTACGGCAATGAATTTGACTATGACACCCAGAAAGAATTTATAGGAACGATAAACCAGGAAATAATAAGACTCCAGGGAATGGTTAATGATATCCTCGATTTTTCACGAATGGAATCAAATGCTCCAATGGAAAAAGCCCTGAATAGTATTGTAGAGGTTGTCGAAACCTGTGTACGTCAGGTAGAAGTTCTTGCAAAAGAGCATAACCTGACAATTTCCATCCACAAAGATGAGGAAATTCCTGATTTTATGTTTAATTATAACGGAATAGAACGTGCATTGACGAATTTTATGTCAAATGCAATTAAATATTCGCCGGACAATTCAACAATTGAAGTTAATATATATAACCTGAAAGATACAAATGAGGTTGAAGTCACGGTAACAGACCACGGCTGCGGAATTGCTCCTGAACATCAAAAGAAAATATTTGACAGATTCTACCGGGTGGAAAACAATACACATACGGTAAAAGGTACCGGTCTTGGTCTGCATCTGGTAAAAACGACTATAGAAAAATACCACGGCGGTAAAGTCTTTGTAAATTCAAAGCCCGGAGAAGGTGCTACATTCGGCTTTATTCTGCCGATGAAAATGGAAGTTGAAAACGAAAAAGTGATATAATGTCTAACAAAGTATTCGATATAATTGGCGGAACGTGTTTTTTTACAATAGTAATTGTTGTAATGTGCTCGTTGGCGACAGATTTTGGGCTATGGATTGAATACAGCTTTCCGAAAGTAACGGAAACAACTACTCAAATTATCGACACTACAAAAGAACCGATACAAAAAAATCTTGGCGGCAAAGATTACCTAAAAGCAAAAGGAGAAAGGAAAAAATTTGTACTTCAACTTCAGGCGGAATACACTCTTGCCGGAGTTGTGGTCGCTAAAAACACAAACTTCTGGTTCAGAGATATTATGAGAAACGACTTTGACGATATCTGCCTTGTGGATTTAGGAATTGTCTGGGGTGATCTGAGTACAAATATAGAAAAACTTCACAAACACTGGAAAATTAAATCCCGAAAAACGTTAGGGGAAGCCAGAATGTTAACCTGGTATACCAAAGACCTGAGAAAATCCCCGTGGAGCTTAAGTTATGTAAGCTCGCACATTTCACACACTCACCTTATCCCTGCAACGGCAAATGTAATGAAAGCTTTGAGTTCCGTTAAAAAGAGGGATATAGTAAAACTTGACGGATATTTGGTGGATATCTATACAGACAAAACAAAACTGATTTCAAGAACAAGCCTCTCGAGAACCGATACAGACCCGACAAGCCGCGGTTCCGGCGCATGCGAAGTTATGTATGTAAAACAGGTTCAAATCGGGAATAAGATTTACAGATGATATAAAATATTGACAACTATTCGAAAATATGATATCCCAAAATAAATTAAATATTAATTTATCAAAGAGAGTAAGGAATAAGCGAAATTCCTTACTCTTTTTATTTATTATTCTCAATAATTTGGAAGGAGGCAATAATGATAAAACACATATAAAAATTACAGATTTAATCAATTCCAGGCTCAAAAGGCAAATATTCCGTATTGGAATATGAATGTAATTCAAATAAAAATGAAGAGCCTATAAGAATAGTATACAAAGCAAAAAGCCAACCTATGAAAAATAAGATGCTATATACTATTCTAAATTTGTCCGGGATATTCACTTCCGGCATTAAATTTGGCCATTTTTTTCTAATAATCAATTCAATTATAAAAAGAAAATGGGAAAAAATCATTACAAAATAAAAAAGGAAGCAATATCCCAGCACAAAATTTTCAGAAAAAATTTTTACGTATTCAATATTATATTCTAAACAAATTACGAAAAGGAAATATAACACTAACGTAACATTACTAATAAAAGAAATAATATTGAGCGTAACGTATTTTGTCAAATTCATAACAATATAATATTACAAAAAAATAAAGGTGGTATGTGATGACTGATAATTTCAAAAAACATATAATTCCCTATTAGATAAGTTTCAAAAAGAATACGGGAAAGATATATTTAATAAAACTCTAAAATATCAAAAACAATATGGATTTGAAATTGGTACAGGAGAACACGCAATGTGGAATAATGAAGCTGATGCATTTAAACATACTTTTATGCAGGCCGATTTAACAAGAAGATTTGGAGCTGCAGCAGCCAAATACTTTGGAGACAGACACGAACGTCAGGGTAATCAGTCCATGGGACAAGCTAAAGGTGAAGAAAATATGGATAGGTGGAATAATCAAGCTGGAAGAGAAATTGCACAAGAAATAAAAGAAGAATATTTAAAAAATATGTCAAAGACTAATCTTTTCCAAAAACATGATATAAATTGGGATGACCTTATTGCAAAAAAATTATGGAACGGATGAAAACCGGTAAACTTATTACAAATCCTAATGATAAAAGGAAGTATTCTGAACACAAAGGCAAATCTACAGGTTATGCTGCATCTGCAAGTAAAAAAGAACAACATAAAGATAATCAAAATGGCAAATGGGTTACCATAAATGGAAATCATGTATTTATAGAAGACAACTAATTAATTAAAATCAAATTATCCGTTAAAATAAACAGAAATTTATTATAATCCCGGGAACGTTTTTATTCCCGGGTATTTTAAGCTAACTAAACAGCGCATTTATTTTATCGATAATTTCCTGCGGGTCAATTTCGTTTGTCACATTATTTATATTCTGCGCATTTTGATAAAGCTTTGCAGCCTCAATTTTATCACCAGTAATCGTTATTGCTCTTGCAAGGTTAAACTGCGCAAGCGCATAATTCGGGTTGCATTCAATCGATTTTTTAAACAGCTCTATAGATTTTTGAACTCTGCCCAAATCGTCAAGATAAATTACCCCGAGGTTATTATAAGCTATATCATAATTTTCATCATATTCGATAGCAAGTTCATACTCTTTTATAGCCTCGTCCAAATCTCCGTTGCCCCAGTATAAAAAGCCTAAATTACAATGAATTTTTGCATTCTTCGGCTGCAGGTCAAGCGCGTTGCGATAAACCGCAAGCGCATTGTTAAAATCTTCTTTATCATAAAACGCACTGCCGAGGTTTATATAAATATCAATATCCTGCGGAGTCTGCAAATACGCGCTCTGATATGAAGTAATTGCAGCATCCAAGTCTTTTTTTGTTTCCTGGTATACAAAGCCTAAAGTCTGATTAATAACGCTTGTCCATTCTTTTTTCGGGTTCAGCGTAACCGCAGTTTGAAAATGCGAAATTGCACCGTCTATATCACCCTTGATAAACAATATATTGGCTAAATTTGAATGAACATCAGGCATATTCGGCATTATTTTAACGAGTTTTTGATAAACTTCCACGGCATTATCGTAATCTCCGAGTTCCTCATAAGCAGATGCAAGATGTCTGTATGCCGGAACATTCAAAGAATCAAGCCATATAGCCATTTTATATTCAGTTATTGCATCTTCAAATCTGCCGAGCGAACAGTAAATATCTCCCAAAAGTCCGTATAAAGGAATAAACCCCGGAGCTTTGTCTATCGCATCAATATAAACCTGTATTGCGTCTTCGACCCCTTTTGAATTTACAAGCCAAATCCCCTTAATCCAGGTAGGAATAAATCTTAAATAAGAAAGCGTTTTACAAACGTTCTTAATTGCCCGCATATCAAACGGCAGCGTCAAAAGTGACAAAATATATTCAAACTTTGACTTCATCCACATTTTCGGAGATTTAACAGAAGAAACACTGTACAAATTAGACAACAGAAAATGTGCACAGGAATTTGAAAACGGGCTGTGCTGAATTGCCTTTTGCGCATTAAGTGTTGCTTCTAGAAAACGTGCCTTTTTAGTATATGTTTCAGCCAGCAGATAATAAGCTTTTGCAAGCTTTGGATTCTTTTCAATAGCCGAATCAAAATAATTTATCGCCTTATCCAAATCACCTTTATAGTAATGTGCCTGGCCTATTTTAAAATAAATTTCCGCTGAATCTATGTAAGTTTCCAACGCTCTTTGGTATTCCGTGATAGCCTCATCAACATACTGGCAGGAATTATAAATATCTAAATGCCACGCAAGATATAAGTCCCCAAGGCGCAAATGTAAATCCGCATTTGTAGGATCTTCCTGCAGGCCTATCTGGCATAACTCAATAGCACATTTAACATTGCCTGTTTTATATTCTTTGTTAATCTTTTTCTCTAATTGTTTCGTGTTATTCATAATATTAAAAAATTTTCTTGACAATTGAACAAACAGTGTTCATACTAACTATTGTAAATAATTTTGCCTTAAAAAGCAAGTTATTTAAATAGTTTAAAAGGAGTAAATATGAAAGACAAAAAAATTTATTTTGTAGATGTTACAAACAGGGACGGGGTTCAAACATCAAGGCTTGGGTTAGCAAAACTTCAGAAAACAATCATCAACTTAATGCTTGATGATATGGGTATAACCCAGTCGGAATTCGGCTTCCCTACAACAAAACACGAAATAAATTACCTCAACGGAAACCTTGAACTTGTCCACAGAAACGTAATATCCACGACAAAACTTTCCGGCTGGATGAGAGCAATGGCAGAAGATGTTGAGCTGTCTTTCAAAAATGTTCCTAAACTTAAAAATATAAATCTTTCCCAATCGACTTCCGAACAAATGATAAACGGAAAGTATCAGGGCAAAAAAACGTTTGATGATATTCTTGGGATGACCGCAGAAGCGGTACGATGCGCAGTTTCCAAGGGAGCTGAAATTATCGGTGTTAATGCTGAAGATGCTTCAAGAAGTGACATTGATTTTCTCATAAAATATGCAAAAATTGCAAAGAAAAACGGCGCCACACGGTTCAGATACTGTGATACTTTGGGCTTTGAGGATCCAAAGACGACTTATGACAGAATATACAAAATAGCACGCGAAACAGGAATGCCGATAGAACTGCATTTCCATAACGATTTGGGAATGGCTGTCGGATGCTCTGTTATGGGTGCGAAAGCTGCTGTAGATGCCGGAGTGGATGCTTATATTAACACTGCGATAAACGGAATGGGCGAAAGAGCCGGCAATGCTGACTTGGTGTCATGCCTGCTTGCTATATTAAAATCAGCAGGGTTCAGAAACGAATACCACATTGACCCGAATATAGATTTAAGCAAGGCCTGGCAGCTTGCAAAATACACTTCATATGCATTTGGGGTTCCGATACCGATAAACCAGCCTGCTGTCGGGGATAATGCTTTTGCGCACGAATCCGGTATTCACGCAGACGGCGCACTTAAAGACAGAAGAAATTACGAATTGTACGATTACGAAGAACTCGGAAGAGGCGAACCTGAAATAATCGAAACCGGCAGAATGATTACAACCGGAGAATATGGCGGCATAAAAGGTTTCAGAAACGTATATGACAATTTGGAAATTGAATTTAAAGACGAGCACGAAGCAAGGAACATCCTTGAGCTTGCACGTTATGCAAACGTACATACCCAAAAACCTTTAACATCAAGCGAATTAAGGTTTATATATTACTATCCGGATATTGCCGCACAAATTATGACAGTATCGCCTTACTATGAACCTCAAGGCGCAATAAAAGAAAGAGTTGAAGCAAAACTCTTAACCAAACCGCACAGAATTATTTAAGATTTTTATATACTTCACAAATAGCATTATATACAGAGGCAGGATTTTTGCAGCCAAGAATTCTGCCTTTGTCATATTGTTTTATCTGTTCAGCCTGCCCGCCAATATTAAAACATAACACGGGATATTCTGTATTTACGGCTTCCTGCGCGGTGTAGCAGAATGTTTCACCCATAACCGATGGAATAAAAATTATATCTATATTCTGTTCTTTTAAAATCGCAGGAAGATTTTCACGTTCATAATTTCCAAGAATTTTAACCTTTTTACTTTTTTCAAGTTTGCCGTAATATCCGCCTATGATAAATATTTTAACATCCCAAATATTATTACTGTCAAAATAATCCACAAGTTCTTCAAGAACCCCGGCACCTTTATGACGAACAATTGTTCCGATAACGGCAACATTTATTGTATTTTTAAACGGCACAAATTTATGCGGAACTAATGTCATTTTTGCAGCAAGCTCAGGGAAAATATTTTCAAAAACTTCTTTGGAATACTTCGAAAAACACCTGAATTCATCAACATAATCAATAAAAAATTTTCTCCACAACCCACGCCAGTTTTCAATATCAAGCTCTTGCGTTATATCGCTGTTCATAAACAAAGGATCTAATGCCGCAAAACACTTTTTAAAACAATCAGGAGTACACTTTCCGCCGCAAAGTTCAGAATCCGGCTTCACAAGCACGTAATTAGGACATACAGAATAATAATCATGGCCTAAAAATACAACTTTTTGCTCAGAATTTCGGACTTTTAAAAACTTTATAACCCCAAATACTTCTTCAATTGAAGGATAACTGATAATATTATTTATATATATCTCATCAATTGTAGTATTTTTAAATCTGCGGATAATATCTGTAAGGTTTATATCAAGTATAGAAAACTCCAAACAAGCTCCATTCAGAGAAAGTTTGTAGCACTTATTCTGATATATATATTGAATTCTTATGATAATCTCATTTTTAGAAAGCAAACGTACCTGATCCCAAAAATATTTCTCGCACCCGCCTCCGAAGTTATGATCTAAATAAAGAATAATTTTATCATAAAGTTTAAGCCGTTCAAACAGTTCATTATATAATAAAGCATTTGTTCTGCTATCTATATTCGGGGATTTTCTCTTTTTTAGAATTTTTAATTTCTTTAAAAGCGAACAGAATCCGCCACATAAATTTTTCATATCTGAATACCACTTTCTTTCAAAAATTCAACTCGTACTCATATTATATAAATCAAATCCGTATAACGCAAATATTCTTAATATTTCTTTCATAAATCCCGTATTTGTTATAAACTTAAGAGAGTTGATATAGGGAATGAGGTAATTATGGCAATAAGATTTGATGCCGGAGAAGTCATCACCGCAATGGTTACTCCGTTTAATTCAAAAAGAGAGATTGATTTTAACAAAGCGGAAGATTTGACGCGGCACTTAATTGAACATGGCAGCGATGCTCTTTTGGTGGCCGGAACTACCGGCGAAGGGCCGACATTGACTCATGAAGAGGAATTTGAACTTTTAAGCACCATAAAACGCGCCAACGAAAATAAAGCAAAAATTATAATGAATGCCGGCTCAAATTGCACCCAAACAGCAATCCGTTCCGCGAAATGGGCAGAAAAAGAAGAAGTTGATGCGATTTTATCTGTTGTTCCTTATTACAACAAACCGTCCCAAAGCGGCATGATTGCGCATTTTTCGGCAATCGCAGAAAGTACAAAATTACCGATTATTATATACAATATTCCGGGAAGAACCGGGGTAAATATGGCTCCCGAAACAGCCGCCAAACTTGCCGACAAATACGAAAACATTGTCGGGATAAAACAGAGTTTTGGCGATATGGATGCGGTGACAGAGTTGAAAATGCGTTGTCCGGAAGGGTTTATGGTATATTCCGGAGATGACAGCCTGACACTGCCGATGCTGTCATTGGGTGCACACGGCGTAATTTCCGTAACTTCACATATTCTTGGT
This sequence comes from Candidatus Gastranaerophilales bacterium, assembly GCA_944324365.1. Classification (GTDB taxonomy): domain Bacteria; phylum Cyanobacteriota; class Vampirovibrionia; order Gastranaerophilales; family Gastranaerophilaceae; genus UBA1221. Next base: position 225,901 of record CALUWA010000002.1, on the reverse strand, counting down.
ACGGAATTAAAATCAATGATTAGAAATTTCAAAACAGGCGACTCAAAAGCGGCATTAAATATGCATAAAAAACTGTATCCTGTATTCAGAAAATTGTTTATGGCTCCAAATCCGGTGCCGGTAAAGGCTGCGCTTGCTCATCTCGGTATTATAGAAGATTACGTAAGACGCCCGCTTGTGGAGCTTACGGTTGATGAAAAAGAAGATTTATTCAAAATTATCGACAGATATACAATTGATTAGCCAACGGGATAATCAAATTTTAATTAAATTTCAAATAAAATAAATAAAATATAAATAAAGGGGAAACAAAGTGAAAAACAAAATTATCTTGTTTTGGGCAATCGTACTGATAGTTATAGCATCAATAGTTACGATATGCGTAAAACCTACAAAATTGGGGCTTGATCTTGTCGGCGGGTCAAGACTGGTGCTTGAAGCCGAAACAACAAAAACTATTCCGAGCATTACACCTGACGTTATGAATCGTCTGCAATTCGCGATAGAAAACCGTGTTAACAAGCTCGGTGTTGCCGAAACTGTTGTTCAGCAGGTAGGCGACAAAAGACTTTTAATTGAAATTCCTAACGTAACTGACCTTAAAGAAGCTAAGGCTTTCTTAGGTGAAACAGCTCAGCTTGTATTCAAAAAAGAAGCTGTAGGCCCTAACGGGGAACAAGTTTGGGAAGATGTAGGCCTTACAGGTCAGGACTTGTCTAAATCAACATTAAGCACAGACCAAACCGGCCAGTGGGTAGTTTCATTGGAATTTAACGCAGAAGGTTCAAAGAAATTTGCTGAACTGACTAAAAATCTTGTCGGCAAACAAATGGCTATATTCTTTGATGGAGAACTCCAATCCGCTCCTGTAATCAGAGAACCTATTTACGGCGGGAAAGCTCAGATTTCCGGCGGAGATAGCGGATTTGAATACGCAGAAGCAGAAAGAATGGTTAACCTCTTAAATGCCGGCGCGCTGCCTGTTCCTGCAAAAATTGTTGAAGAAAACACTGTAGGCCCGACTCTTGGTGCTGACAGTATTGCAAAATCAAAATTTGCCGGTGCAATCGGACTTGGATTCGTAATGTTGTTTATGCTTCTTGTATACAGACTTCCGGGTTTAATCGCAGACATTGCACTTGTTATATACAGTTTAATTCTTTTTGCATTGTTTAAGGCAATCCCTGTTACATTAACGTTAGCCGGTATTGCCGGGTTTATTCTTTCTATCGGTATGGCGGTTGATGCCAACATCCTTATTTTCGAGAGAATGAAAGAAGAATTAAGAGCAGGAAGAAACTTATTTACCGCAATTAATTCCGGTTTTGACCGTGCATTTACAAGTATCTTTGATTCAAATATGACAACAATTATAACAAGCTTTATTCTTTATATGCTTGGTTCAAGTATTGTTAAAGGATTTGCCCTGACACTTGCAATAGGTGTTATCGTTTCAATGTTCAGTGCAATCACAATTACAAAGAACTTTATGCACTTAATTTTCGGTACGGGAGAATTGAAATATCCTGCATTATTTGGATTGAAAGCGTCTGAAATCGGAAAAGCATACGAAGCTACAGAAACAAAACGTGAAAATGCACGCTTTGGGATTTTGGACTAAGGAAATAAGAGGTAAAAAATGGCAACTAGTATAAATATAACATCAAGACATCTTATAGATATTGTTAAATACAGAGTTGTATGGCTTTGTATAACAGCACTCCTGCTTTTACCGGGAACCATCGGACTTATTTGGGCAGGAATACATAACGAAAATCATATTCCGCTGAAAGTCGGAATTGATTACACCGGCGGAACTATTTTGCAATACGGTGTAAGCGAGGATATCACAAATCAGGAATTAGGCAAACTCAGAACCAATCTTGAGAGTGCCGGATATGATAATCCGAATATTCAAATTATCCATGCAAATAGTGAAAATCAAAAAGAAAATTCAAACATTAAAAACATTATTTCAATCAGAACTAAATTTATCGGACATGAAAATACAGCCGTAAACCAGATTACGGAAGTTCTTTCAAAAGATTATCAAAACCCTGACTTAATTTCCGTAAGTTCTGTCGGGCCTACTTTGGGTAAAGAATTGTTTAAAAATTCTCTTATTGCAATAGCTTTGGCATTTTTGGGAATTACAATTTATCTTACCGTAAGGTTTAAATTTGATTATGCTCTTGCAGCTCTGCTTGGTATTGCACACGACGTATTATTTGTAGTCGGAGCGTTTGCACTGCTGGGTATTTTCTATAATGTCCAGGTTGACGGATTGTTTATAACTGCGGTGTTGACAGTTATCGGGTTCTCTGTCCACGATACAATCGTTGTATTTGACAGGGTGCGTGAAAATTTAAGATATTATTCTAAAAAATTATCTTTCGGCGAAATTATGAACGCTTCTGTTAACCAGACCTTAACAAGAAGTATCAATACTTCGCTGACAATTCTTATTACATTGCTGGCACTGTATTTCTTCGGCGGTGTTACAACAAAAGACTTTGTTCTTGCAATGATATTAGGTATTGCAATCGGAACCTGGTCAAGTATATTCTTCTGTTCAGTACTTGTTGAATTCTGGGAAGATAAGAAGAAAAAAGCTGCAGAAGCCGCTTAAAAATACATTATCAAATTGAATTAACAAAAAAACCTCTGTTATTAACAACAGAGGTTTTTTATTTCAACTATCTGCAGCGGCAGCTCGGGCTTTGGGTACCATCATTACAGATAAAATAACCATATTTCCCGCAATAGGCAACTCCGCCATGATGCGAACAACACCCGCGCTGTTCTTGGATTTCAATCCCGGACTTAATAAAAGCAAAGCATCCGGCTGCCGTAACCAATAATAATGCAAAAATTACTAAAATCTTTTTCATAAATTATTACTCCTTAAGATTTTAGCAAATCATGCATAAATACAAATATCAATTAGCCATCTGGCTATATTTTTTATAAAACTTATCAAATGCTTTTCTGGTGCAGTTTTTCACCTGCTTAAACAATTCATAATTTCTAAGATGCGACGCTATTCTGCTGTCCAAATCATTTGTTTCCGCTGAAAGAAGTATGAATTTCATCTTATTAAAATAGGATTCTTTCATTTTATCAGGGCAATAGCCGTAATATTTTACAAAAACATTGTATTTAAACTGGAAAAACGCATATTTATAACTTTCATACAAACCAAGACGGGAAATCTCGTTTTCAATTATATCAACAATTTTAAACACATCAAAAACCTGCTCCACAACTTCGGTTGAAAGCGTAACTCTATCCGTAACCCTGTACCTGTATAACACATCATCATTCAATAAGACAGATTTTGCATTGAGCAAACTTATTATATTAAATGCCATATCTTCATATTTTAACCTAGGCGGAAACAAAATATTATTCTCAAGCAAATATTCACGTCTGTATATTTTATTTGTTACAGCCATATTTCTTGTAAAAGGTTTCTGGCAGTCATCAAATGTATGTATTGTATATTTTGACTGATGCTTAACCCAATCCGCAAGCTCAAAAGCACGTATCGGGAACGCGTCATTCTTGTCATCCATAAATACTGCAGAATTAAACACATAAATATCAATATCCTGCCCGATTTTATTCAAGGTATTTACAAATTCCTGATATAAAGTCAGCAAACACCAGTCATCAGAATCCACAAATGAGATATATTCACCGGTTGCAGCCTCAATTCCGTTATTTCTGGCGACACTGACTCCGGAATTTTCCTGTTTAAAAACCTTAAAACGTTCATCCATTCCGGCATATTCTTCCAATATCGCACAGCTGTTATCGGAAGAACCGTCATCAATACAGATTACTTCAAGATTTGTATAAGTCTGAAACCTTATAGAATCAAGGCACTTTCTAAGATAAGGTTCCGCGTTATATACAGGAACAATTACGGATATTTTAGGTTCTATCATTGTATTTCACCTCAAACGGAGTATTGCAGAAGGTCACATAATCCACAGAATTTAAGAGTTCAAACCGCTTTGCGCATGCCCGCTCAGTCGGCGTATATGAATTATCTTCAAAAATCTTGTAGTTAATATCTTTTTTCAGAGCTTTCAGTCTATTAAAAAATTCTTCGCGCAATTCAGGTTTCAGCAAATGAAATTTATGGAAGAAATCAGCCATCATAAGAGCCTGAACGGAAGTCTTAAACTTATCCCAATAACCGGCCCTCTTAAGTGACTCTTCAACTCTTTCATAAGCTTTAATAATATCAAAGACCTTTTCACCTTTCATACCCATTATTGAATCAGATCTGATTGTATAGAAGAAAAGCGGTTCCGGAAGATAAGTAATTCTTTTTGCCTTTACATAAACATCCGCCCAATAAGGAACATCTTCATATATCATATCCTCATAAAAATACAAATTGTTCTCTTTTATGAAATCAGTTCTGTACAATTTTGTCCAAGCCATTACGGGGATAAGTTTGTACGACAAGCTTCCCATATTTTCGCAGGAAAAAGGTTTATCACGATAATAGTCTTTAAATTCTCTTATTACGGCAACCATTATGTCATCGGAATTGTAATTTTTCCATATATAATGACAAATTACCATATCAGCATTATTTTTTTCAGCATTTTTGACAAGATGCTCAACCGCAAACGATGCAATATAATCATCTGAATCCAAAAACAAAATATATTTGCCTTCTGCCTCTTTAATACCTGCATTTCTCGCGGAACCCAATCCGCCGTTTTCTTTATTTACAATTTTTATTCTTGAGTCAAACCGGGCATAATGTTCAAGAATATTTAAAGAATTATCCGTTGAGCCGTCATTAACGCATATAACTTCTAAATTCTCGTAAGTTTGCGCAAGAACAGTATCAAGACATCTTGCCAAATATTGTTCAACATTATAAACCGGAACAATTACTGAAACTTTCTCTTCCATAAAATCAGTTTACTATTACATAATATATTTAGTCAAGTAACAAAAAAGCAGACAGTATAAACTGTCTGCCTTTAAGTGTTAGAATAGATAAATTATTCTTTTGTATATTCCGCATCAATAACATCATCATCTTTTTTGTCATTTGAATCGGATGATGCACTTTCAGTGCTTGCGGTATTTTGATTTGCCTGTTCTTCTTTTTGAACAGCTTCGTAAGCCTTTTGCGAAATACTGAACATTGTCTGCTGTAAATCATCTGACAATTTTTTCAACTCATCAGTAGATTTGTTTTCATCCAATGCTTTTTGAAGAGCTGCTTTTTGTTCATCAAGTTTAGATTTATCGGCAGAATCAATTTTACCTTCAAAATCTTTAACAATTCTGTCAGCAGAAGCGATTAAGCTTGTTGCATTATTTTTGATTTCAGCTTCTTCTTTTTTCTTCTTATCTTCAGCTGCATTAGCTTCGGCTTCTTTAACCATTTTGTCGATATCAGCTTCAGAAAGGTTAGAAGAATTTGTAATTGTAATTTTTTGTTCTTTGTTTGTTGCCTTGTCTTTAGCAGAAACATTTACAATACCGTTTGCATCGATATCAAATGTTACTTCAATCTGAGGCAAACCTCTCATTGCAGGCGGAATACCGTCAAGTCTGAACATACCTAAAGATTTATTATCTTTTGCCATTGGTCTTTCACCTTGAAGGACGTGAATATCAACAGCAGTTTGGTTATTTTCAGCAGTTGAGAATACCTGTGATTTAGAAACAGGGATTGTAGTGTTTCTAGGAACCAACGGAGTCATAACACCGCCCAAAGTTTCGATACCTAATGTCAGAGGAGTTACATCCAACAATACGATATCTTTAACTTCACCGGCCAATACACCAGCCTGAATAGCAGCACCAACCGCAACAACTTCATCAGGGTTGACTGATTGGTTAGGTTCTTTACCAGTATATTCTTTTACAAGCTGTTGAACTGCCGGAATACGTGATGAACCGCCGACTAATACAACTTCATTAATATCATTTTTTGTAACACCCGCGTCTTTTAATGCTGTTTCAACAGGAACTTTACATCTGTTCAATAAATCACGGCTTAAATCTTCAAATTTAGCCCTTGTCAAAGACAATTCCAAATGTTTAGGGCCGTTAGCATCTGCCGTAATGAACGGTAAGCTTATGCTTGTTTCTAATACAGATGATAATTCTATTTTTGCCTTTTCTGCAGCTTCTTTAACACGTTGCATAGCTTGTTTATCGTTACGAAGATCTATACCTTCTTGTTTTTGGAATTCATCACAAATCCAATCCATAATTTTTTGGTCAAAATCATCACCACCCAAGTGAGTATCACCTGATGTAGAAAGAACTTCGTGAACACCGTCACCGATTTCAAGGATTGATACATCAAAAGTACCGCCGCCTAAGTCGAATACAAGAACTTTTTCTGATTTTTCTTTTTCAAGCCCGTAAGCAAGAGCTGCAGCAGTAGGTTCGTTTACGATACGTAAAACATCCAAACCGGCGATTTTACCCGCATCTTTTGTAGCCTGTCTTTGAGCATCGTTAAAATATGCCGGAACAGTGATAACTGCGGATGTAACTTTTTCACCCAAATAGCTTGAAGCATCATCAGCAAGTTTTCTTAAAATCATAGCTGAGATTTCTTGCGGAGTGTAATCTTTTCCGTCAATATTTACTTTATAATCATCGCCCATATGTCTTTTAATTGAAGCGATAGTTTTATCCGGGTTCAAAATAGCCTGACGTTTAGCCAATTGACCTACCAATCTTTCACCTGTTTTTGAGAAACCAACGATAGAAGGGGTTGTACGAGAACCTTCCGCATTGGCAATAACGGTAGGTTTACCACCTTCCATAACAGCGACAACTGAGTTTGTTGTACCCAAGTCGATACCAATTGTTTTTGCCATAATTAATTATCTCCTTTTCAATCTAATTACATGCTTATTATTTTTCTATATTATTGTTATAACATCCTTTTCAACAATCATTAAAAAAATAAACAAAAAATTAATAATTTAAAAATTTTGAAAATTCTTAATCCGAATATTTACACAAACGAAATCGCGGATTTTAGCCATATCCGCGATTAAAATTTTATTAACAAATCATTCCGTCAATCAAATTATTTTTTACTTACTTTTGCAAGCTGGATAAACTGTTTCGCATCATTAATCGGAATTGCAAATCCTATTCCGATGTTAGAAATATTGTTATCGGGATTATATATAGACTGATTTATCCCGATGACTTCCCCGGAAGAATTCAAAAGCGGTCCGCCGGAACAACCCGGATTGATTGCTGCATCTGTTTGTATGCGGCCTTTTGTATAATCTATTCTGGATATTATTCCCTGCGTAAGCGTACCCGAAAAACCAAAGGGATTTCCGATAGCAAGAACCTTTTGTCCGACTTTTAATTTTCCGGAATCACCGAATTTTATTGTATTCAGCGGCTGCTTGGGCTGAATTTTCAAAAGGGCCAAATCCTTATTTTTTCCCATTTTAGATAAAATTTCCGCTTTATAAACTTTGCCGTCATACATTGTAACTTCAACAGACTTGCATCCTTCTATTACATGTGAACCGGTTAAAATTACCCCGTCCGAACTCACAATGCAGCCCGTACCTGCCGATACTCCGTCCTCCAGCTCCGCATCTATTGCAACAATTGCAGGATTTATCTTTTCATATACAGTTATATTGATTTCTTCATCACTAATCAACGGACTTGCAAGAACTTCGGCAGACGGTATATTAAGCGCAAAAACTATAGCTATTATTAAAAATCTAATAATCATAATTTCTCCCTCTAGTATAGATTACCCTTTTTTTAGCCATGTTCACACCCGCCAGGTAAAATTTTTTGGGGTTAGTTCTTGAAATTATTATAATTTTAATGTATAATAATCCTCAAAAGTTAATTATTATCTAAACTGTTCAATGCAGTCGAAACAAAGAAGGAGAAAACTATGACAAGAATTGATTCTTTCAAAGAACACTTAAATGAAAAAAAAGCGGTAAAAGTTATTGCCGGAATTGATAATTTTGATATTGATAACATAAAAAAAGTAGTAAGAGCAGCAGAAGCAGCTAATGCAAGCGCCGTAGATATTTGTGCAGATAAAAATATAGTATCTGAAATCAGATCTATGACAGATATGCCTTTGTTCGTATCTTCAATTGTTCCGTCTGAACTTGCTCAGGCAGTAGAACTTGGCGCTGATGCAATTGAACTCGGTAATTTTGATGTTCTTTACAAAAAAGGAATTTCTTTCACAAAAGACGAAGTATTGCACCTTGTAGATGAAACTTTGGCTTTGCTTGGCGATAACAGAGTATTTTTCTCAGTTACTATCCCTGGAGAAATCTCTATTGCCGATCAAATCGAACTTGCAAGAGAATTAGAAGCAAGAAATATTGACTTAATCCAAACAGAAGGTCACTTTTCTGCTGACAAACAAGCTGATGGAGTAAGAGGCTTAATGGAAAGAGCAGAATTAACACTTTCTAATACAATTGAACTTACAAGAAATGTTGATATCCCTGTTATGACAGCTACAGGTATTAACCCTACAACTGCTCCGTTTGCATTCGCAGCAGGTGCAAGCGCAATCGGATGCGGTTCTTGCATTAACAAAATGAACTCAGAAATCTCTATGATTGCAACGGCAAAACAGCTTGTTGAAATTGCGTCAGCAAACGCTCAAAAAGTTGCTCAATTGGTTTAGTTTAAATATATTACCAAAATAAAAAAGCTCAGGGAATCCCTGAGCTTTTTTTATACAATTTCATCATTCAAAATACTGTATGCAACAATACTGTCGACATTTATATTTAACCAGTCATACCTGAAACATACATAATCATTACATTCACAATTATCTTCATCACAAGTACAATAATCATTTAGCCTGCAAACCAGAACATTTGTCAATGTAAGAATATCTTCATGGCATTCTTCGCATTTGCCGTCTTTCATGTAAATATTACCGTCAACTTTTAAGTGATTTGTAAAAAGCACAATTTTGTTTGAGCCGTTTTTTTCCGCAACCTTTAAAATAGATTTTGATATTGGTTTTGTCATATCTTTTCCTCCTGAAATTTACAATAAACAGTATAGGAAAATCGTTTGAATAATGTAATTAGACGTGTGGAACTCGTATTGTCTGATTATTGATAACTTTAATAAAATATGATAAAATTCGGAAAAACGGAGAGAATATGATGAAAAAAGGTTTTACTCTTGCGGAAGTGCTTATTACTATCGGGGTCATTGGTATAGTTGCTGCAATGACATTGCCTATGCTGCTTGTTAATCACAGAGAAAAAGAAATGGTAACACGGTTAAAAAAGGCTTACACCAATATTTCGCAAGCAATGCAAAGGGCTATTGTTGAAAACGGCACCCCGAACTATTGGGAGTTAAAAGCCGAAGGTGACAGTACAGGAGCATTATCCATACAAGATAAACTCTCAAGCTATTATATTATTTCAAAAGATTGTAAAACGGATGGCGGCTGCTGGCCTGATGCAAATATCACAAAACTTGACGGGACATCTATCGGATTAAATTTTCATAACAACCCGCAATATGCAACTTTCAGAATTGCTGACGGAACATTATTTGCCTTTAGAATTGTCAGTCCGGATTGCAATTTGACAGTAGGAACAAGGGGCGCATTAAGTACTGTTTGTGCCGAAATGTATGTTGATACAAACGGAGAAAGCAACCCTAACAGGATGGGGTATGATGTCCATAAATTTTATATTGTCAAAAACGGGATATACCCGGCAGGACTTGTTAACGACACGGTAACACCATTTGAAACTAACTGTCTGAACAAAACTTCCGGACTCGGCTGTGCCGCCTGGGTAATTGACAGGGCGAATATGGATTACCTGCATTGTTCGGATATCGGATGGGGCGGTAAAGCTTCTTGTAAAAATATCTTCAATTACAATCATAGTATAGGAATGTAATTACAAAGTATATGCAAAATTTTTCTCTTATGGTATTATAATTGTAAAATTACTTTTGGTTACAATTTTTTGCGGAACTTTTTTTCAGAAAAAACATCTATGTAGGTAAGCTTGAGCGAAAAAAGTGATTAAGGGTAATCTGGAGGAAAAATAAAGAATGAGAAAACTTATGAAAAAAAGCTTGATATTTGTAGGAACATTTGTTTTATTGTTCGGATGTATTATCCACAATAATGTGATGGCATATTCCCCGGTGGATTTGTATGACCAGGTATGGCGATTAGTCAACGCAAAATATGTTGACCAGACAAACAATTCACAAAACTGGCAAAAATGGCGCCATAAATATGACGACAAAATTTTAACTAATGAAGACGCATACGTTGCAATTAACACAATGATTGCAAGTTTAAATGACCCATACACCAAATTTTTGGATCCAAAAGAATTTGCTGAAGAAACAAGTTCTATCAAGGGTTCTTTAAAAGGTATCGGGATTCAAATAGCGGTAAAAGACGGTAAACTGACCGTAATTGCACCGATTGAAGATACTCCTGCTGAAAAAGCCGGGTTAAAAGCCGATGATGAAATTCTTGAAATTGACGGGAAAAGTACAAAAGGGATAACAGTAGATAAAGCTGCCGACCAAATCCGCGGAAAAGAAGGCACTCAGGTTAGACTGCTTGTAAAACGCAAAGATCAGGAACCTAAGCTGTATACAATTACCCGTGCTAATATAGAAATCAAATCAATTTCTCAAAAACTGCCGGAAAATATTACTATGCCGAGTGATATTTCATACATCAGATTAAGCTCATTTATAAGCAGAAATGCAGGGACGGAATTCCGTTCAATATTGGAACAGGGTTATAACAAAAAAGGTTTTATTATAGATTTGCGTTCAAATCCGGGAGGCTTGCTGAGTAATGCAATTTACATTTCCGATATGTTTCTGGATAATGGCGTAATTGTATCCACAGTTGACCGCGACGGTTACCGCGAAACCCAAAATGCTACAAGAGGAGTTGTTACAAGAAAACCTGTTGTTGTCCTGATAAACAAGGGTTCAGCCTCTGCAAGCGAAATTTTCTCCGGAGCAATGAAAGATAACGGACGTGCAGTTATCGTCGGAGAACAGTCCTTCGGGAAAGGATTGGTTCAGGAAATCAATAAACTTCCTTACGAATCAGGTATAAATATTACAATCCAAAAATACCTGACTCCAAACGGAACTGATATTAATAAGAAGGGTATTACACCGGATGTTGTTGTAAAACTCACAGAAGAAGATATAAAAAATAAAAATGATGTCCAACTGAAAAAAGCAATAGAGATACTTCAACAATTATCTGCAGGAAAAACAGTTGCTTCATTCTAAAAACTATTTAATATACAAAAACTCCCGTATGACACGGGAGTTTTTTATATGCAATTAATCAATAATAATTTCCTGCTCATTGCTGTATGTAACATACCCCAAATTAGCTTTAGGAGGCTTTTTAAGGTATTTACGCCTTGTATAAATAACCCCGACTTTAGAGGACTCTGCAGCTGACGAATATTTCTTTGCAAGCTGCGCACATTCTAAAATTAAGTCATCCGAAGGGTTTTCACAACGCAAAAGCACATGCGAACCCGCGCAGTCTTTTGTATGAAACCACAAATCCTCATCTTTTGCCAACTTTGACACAATATAGTCATTTTGCTTGTTATTTTTGCCGATAAATATCGTATAATCATCCTTTGCAATCTTTTCAGGCATAATTGCAGGAATATTTTTTTCTTTTGATTTTTCTTTTTCGATAACTTCAGGCTTTATCTCCAGCAGTTCATCATAATTTTGGGCCTTAATGATTGAATATTCAATCTGTTCCAGATATTCCCTCACTTGCTTTAACTCGCTCAACATTTCTGTAAGTTTAGCTTTTGAAGTTTTACCTTTGTTGTACAGTTTATAAAATTTTTGAGCATTTTCCTTTAATGTTTTTGTTTCATCAAGCTCGATTGAAAGATTTCGGTTATTTTCATAATCAAAAACATCTATTTTATTGCTGTAATCCTCTGCCGCCCAAAGATTTGCCATAATCAAATCTCCATACAACCGGTATTTATCACAATTTTGCTCTTTTTGAATTTGTAAATTCATCTTGGAAAAAGAATTTTGCGTCCGTTTCAGTTTTTGGCGGACAAGCGTCAGCAGATGTGTTTTAAGGTTATTGTAAAGCTCCTTTTCCTGCCAAAAAGAATAGTAGTTATCAATCATTTCATTAACTGAATGCTGCATAGTTCCATCCCGCAAAAGCCCGGAAAATAAACAGTATGAGCTATAATCTTTTGCAATCAAAGGGGTAAGATTTTTGAGCAGCACATAATCTTTCAGCTCAGTTAAAGTCCTGCCTTTACAAAGGCCGGCGAAAAATTTGGAAAATCCAAAGAACTCATTACTCAATTTTTCATAATCAATTTCACCGGTATAGCTTAAAATATCAGTTTTATTTTGTTTTGGCGGATACGTATACGGTAAAGTGCCAGCCATTTCACGCACCTGGCTTTTTTCCGAACCGACATTATGCGCACAGCCCAAAATCACATTTGTATCATCATTATATAAAATTACATTCGAATGCTTACCCATAAGCTCAACTGCAAGACAAAGATATATCTTCTCGCTGATTTCATTATATGTTTCAACATAAATTTCCAAAATTCTCTCATATTCGGGTTGATTAACCTTACAGATTTTTGCATTTTCAAGATATTTTCTCAACAGCATACAAAACATCGGGGGCTTTTGAGGAATTTCAATCCGCCTTTTCTCCTCGTTTTCTTTACTCATAAAACATACATGATGCAGCTGCGGATTAATATTTATGTATAATTTCCGGGCTTCGCCATCTTTTCTTATTGTGAACACAAAATCACGCCTTGTCGGCTGTTGAATTTTTTGTATTCTGGCTCCTGTAAGAAATTCTTTATTCTCTTGTATGAATCCCTTTAAAGTAAGACTGTCAAACGTAATCATAACCCCATTGTATAACAAAAATTTGGTTTAGTTTTGTAACATTTTTAACTAAATTTCCGCAAAAAAATTTTTTACGAGTTTTAATGTGTATACGTATGCAAATCAGGAGTATGGACTATGGCTATTAATTTCAATCCTGCAATAAGTTTTAGGGCAAAGGCACCTATCAATCCCGAAAATAATGGCATCTCCGAAGAGAACATTCAGCCGGTAACTCAGGTTCCGGCCACTAGTCCTGCAAAAGTATCGCCAGTAAGAGGAGCTTTTTCTGATATTGCAAAATTTTACGTATCAGCATCCGAGATGACAAAAGCAGTCATAAAAGCGGGGGCTTATGGCTTTATGACAGGAACTGCAGTCGCTGCATATAAATGGATGAGCAAAGCACTGCCGAATGCATTTAAAGAAGGCGGTTCAATTGTAAATACTATTAAACATCCTGCAAGAAGTATCGGCTGGAAGGGCAACTTGTTTGCCGGTGTTGCGGCACTCGGAGTAGCAACTTACCACATTGTACGCGGAAAACTCAAAGCAAATCAAGGCACCGCAAACGTTGATCACCAATTATACACCGGACACAGAGATATATAAACATAAAAAAACGGGAATTAATAAATTCCCGTTTTTTTATATAAACCTTTCTAAGTTAGCCAAACCATCCGCCATTTCGAAAGAAGCTGCTCCTAAATACATCTCCTCCCGGGAAACTAGGAGTGCCAAAACCAGGGCCCCAGGTTCCGCCCGGCATCATAGTATCCCACATGCCGGCACCTGTGTAATATCCGCCCATAGGCATACTCCAAGGACTAAACATCATATTTGTCTGATGCGTAAATAAGCTTGCCTGCATAGTATTATAAAGCGCCTGTTGTGCATTATCACCTGCAACATTTTTCGCAAGATAACCAAGGTTACTGCCTGTCCATTCTCTTAATTCAGCAGCATTCTGTGTTGCCGCAGCATTCCCGAACAGGTTAATACCGGCGGTTGTGACCTTGTCGCCTACAGTTTCTCCGGCTTGGCGCGGCCGCATAAGGTCTAAGCCAAATTGCAGACCATCGTTTATATAACTAAGATTTTTATTCAGGTTTGCCCAGTCAAAACCCATGTTTATACTCTCCGATTGTAAGTAGTATATATATAAAGTATTTACTATTTAAATAATTGCCTTTTTTTTAACGAATTGTAAACTTATGTAAAGAAAGCTCTTAAAATCCTAAAGTTTTCAACAAATCCGCCGATATATAAAACATAAGGAAATTGAAAAAGGGATACAGTCTGATGGCAATAAGTGTTTATGAACAATTGAATAATATGGGATTAAGCATTGACAGAACAACATTGCAGCAAGTTTCTCAATCAATTTTGAACCGTGCGGCACAAAAAAATGCACAATATAATGTTGAAAATGCCGCAAAATATTTCCAGCAAAGAGATATCGGAGTTGATCTTTATAACGGCAAAGTTGATCCTGCAATGGCTAAACAGATTGCATTGACTAATTCCGGACTTCAAATTCAGTTAAATCAAAATACAATCAAATCAATTCAATATTTGAACTCTATGGCGGCACAAAATCAGCAAAAGAATGTTGAAGGGAAAATGACAATTTCAGTTAACGAAATTACATTAAAAGAACAGAATACCCCTGTAACAGCATTCGGCGGAATTGTGAGCCAGGAAACCGCAAAAGATAAAAACGGTTCAAATCCTTTTTATCACGGCGAACTTTTGATGAACAACGGCACAAAAAAAGATGACAAAGGCGGAGATGACGCAAAAGCTATTACAACGAGCGTATTTGCCTAATCCACCACATCTTCGATATCGTCTTCATCAGAAGGTTTATGGTCTAAATCCTCACTACTATTAATACTTCCAAGTAATGATTCCTCGTGTTTTTTCTTTAAAAGTTTTTGTGTATTTAAAAGCTCTTCCTGCTTTTTAGCTTCAATCTTTTTGGCATTAATAACATTAGCGACATTCATCATTGCAAGCGAATTAAGAGTTGCACGCAGAACGGCGCTTCTGTCCATATATTTTTCAGAACCCTGTTCGGCATTTTCTTCTTCCTGCTGCTGCTGGGCAAAGTATTCGCCGCCTTGCCCCATTTTATCATCCTGAGTGCGGGCAGCCGTACCGGAAATATCGCCGCTTTTGAAATTGAAAGCGCCGCCGATTCCGAAAAATCCTGCTGACCTGTTATCGACCATGATTCTTTAACCTCTGTTTTTGGGAACTCAAAATACAAGCTCCCAAATTTTAATTATTCTACCTACGTGTCCAGTATAGAAAATTTAATGATATATTAAATCCTCTAAATAAATTATTTTGCTACAATGTTAATAAATTTTTACATTTTAAACCCGCTAAAACTACCCATCCAGGGGTACGGCACAAGAAAAAAAAGCGGGATAAAATCCCGCTGTGAAGAATGTTTTGCAGCCTAGCTGCAAAGCTCTTCGATTTTTTGAGTTAAAAACTTTATGTCATTTTGCATTTTTGCTATAGTTTTTCTTTGATTTTTTATAACTTTTTCTTGTCGTCTGGAAACCTCATAAATTTCTTTTACTTCTTTTGATAAATTAATATCTATTTGCTTTGATAAATTTAAAATCGCCACCCGATTTTCAAGACCTCTGTCTTTTAACTTAAATCTTATTCCCAAAACTGTTACTCGTTTTTTGGTATTCTCATTCCTTATAGAAAACAATGTACTAAGAATTTGTATAAGTTTACAATTAAATTCTTTAAGCGAGTATTGAAACATCATATACTTCCAAGGAGTAAACATTAGATAATAAAAATACTCTTTACCATATAGCCTTTTTACTTTAAAATCCCAAGGTTTATATTTTCCGATAAAATGTACAATATTAGGATTGCGTCTTGCCCTTTTAAATTCATCTTCTTTAAAATCATACGGAGATTTCTCCAGGTAACATTGAAAATTCCAAGCTAAATCAAGATATTTTATTTTCCCCTCCAAAACAATATTGATAACATCCTGATCCGGCCAACAAAGACGCTCTAAATTCTTCTTTACTGACTTTATAAAAGCAGCTTCAGTATTCGACTGCCGCATCTTCTGTAAATTCATAACCAGAACACCCGAATTACAGTAATATTCTTTCCACTTATTTAAATGCAATCTATACTGATTAGTAAAACCTATTATATCCTGGACAGCTGCTATAAAATAATTTCCAAGTTCAACATTATACAATTCTTCAATGTTACCGCGCACAATCAAATCACTATCCAGATAAATGATTTTATTAATAGATTCTAATAAAGAAGGAATTATAAATCTGTAATAAATAGCTTTGGTAAAATGCAATGGTTCAGGAAAACCGTTAAATATTTCATTATTCAAATTCAAAAGATAAATATTTGTATTCTCTCTCAGATTCTTTAACTGTAACAAACGTTTCCTGTTTTTAGAGGTAACACTGTTATCTACAATAACATATATATCAACACCTCTTTCAGAAGATACATTCTTTAAAACAGATGCAATTGCAACACCTAAATGCTGGACATAACGGTTATCCGCAGCAAAACAGACATTTATATTATCATTATTTTGTACAATACCGCAATTTAAAACAAAGGTTCTTTGTAATTATTTTATTCTATATGAACCAACTCTTTTCAGATGGAAAATATATATTCCAAACAGCCATTCTGAAATATATCCGAAAACCCTTGCTTCTTCATTATTATATTTTGATATATCAATTCTTTTTTCTAACTCAAATAAAATATCAAATAACCACGCACAATACTGACTAAAAATATCCTTTTTCATAATAAAAATATTTGTATAATAACCAATTTGCGATTTATTATAGTTGCAAATATCCTCTTCAAACTCAGGATATTTTGCCCGTAAAATTTTTAGAGCCTCATCATAATCTTTAATGTATAATTTTTTATCTGATGAAGCATAGTGGTCATAATTATTTTTGGAACCAGCCTGAGTTACATTCCACGGTTTAACTGTTACAATGTCATACTGAGAAACCATTTTTGAAATATGCTCAGAGTCAAGTTTGAATTTATTAACATAATCAGCATTCAATATTGCTGAATCTACAAGTCCATATATATTTTCTTTATAAGCTACAGTATCATCAAAACTAAGATGGCGCCTGTAATGCATAAATCCGATATAATCCGCATTACAATTTTTCCAAGCCCAATACTGTGCCGTTAACTCACAATAATATGGGTTTTTACAAGAAATATTATCTCCGGTATTATCACCAATTAAATTCTTTTTTAACCAATTAACAGACTCTTCAGATAATTGACCATCCTTATTTTTCTTGAAACTAACTTCACGGCCTACATGAATTGGAGTAAAAACCTCATCTTTTAATATCTCTGAGGGTCTATGATAAGCAAGAAATATTTCACATTGTTTATTGTTCATTAAATTCTCCAGGATTAGTTATTTTCTTAACATACTTGTAAAGTTTGCATAAAAAAGATAAGCTATATTTTATTTCTGTTAAATATATCTATCAAAATATAAATATATCTTATAGTATTAATTTTGTCAAGCTATAAAATGTATATATGGTTAAAGACAGATTAAAAATATTAGGGTTAAATATAAAATTCGCCAGAATGAAACAAAATATATCCCAGGAAGAGCTTGCGGAAATGGTTAACACTTCAAGAACCACCATCAGCATGATTGAAACCGCACGCCAAAATCCCACAATACTAAAAGTCATAGATATTGCTCGACAACTAAACACAGATATAAACGAACTAATTAAGGATGTTTAAATTTCCTTACGCCAGCACACCTGAATCCAGAATTTTCTGGACTTCATCATTCATAATCTTATGAATTTCTTCCACACTCATTGTTCCGTCAATTGATTTAAAATTATAAATAGATTTCATATTGTTATATTCATCAAGGCATTTTTGCTGGTAAATTTGGAAACTCTTATAAAAATCTGTTGAAAATCCGACATCTCTGCCGCTTTCATAATAATTCAAACCTGTTGTTCCGATAATACGCTTCAAAAGCTCATCCACCGGCATATCCAAATAAAATATCAAATCCGGTTCCGGCGCATAATCATATAAATTTTTTACCCAGTTTATATCCTGCCCGCGCACAACATCGCGCGCAAGCGCAGTATAATAATATCTGTCCAAAAGCACAATAAACCCGGATTTTAAAGCAGGGATAATCTGATTTTCAAGCCTGTCCGCAAAATCTGCCGCATACAAAAGACTGTATGTTGTAGCATTCAGCAAATTTCTCTCTTTTGCATCGTCAATAACCTTGGCAATCAGGCGGGACGTTTTCCACTCGGAAACCATTACACCGTATGACTTATCCTGAATAGAACGTTTCAAAAGTTCCAGCTGGGTAGATTTTCCGGAACCGTCCGTTCCCTCTATTACAATCAAAAGTCCTTCATATCCGCTTTTTGTTTTGTACTTTTTAGCCATTTTTCACCTTAAATTTCAATACCTTTTTCACGCAAAATATTACAAAGCATTTCACGTATTTTAACCTGTTTTGAATGGATTGAATCCATCGCATCAAGCTGAACAAGTCCGAATTCTTTAACCATCTTTTGATATTCTTTTATAACACGCCCTTGAAAAATCATATAACTTTCATAAGGGTCATTGCTTAATTTCAAATCCATGCCGGCTTCATAAAACTTCGGCGCACGGTTAAAACATATGCGCTCCATAGAAACCTTCGGATCGATATCAAAGTAAACAGCCAAATCAGGCTTAATCGAGAAATCATAAACTTTTCTAACCCAATTCGGATCAACCCCGCGCGCGACATCCCGCGCAAATGCAGTATATGCGTATCTATCAGCCAGAACAATAAAACCGGCTTTCAAAGCAGGAGCAATCACCTGCTTCATCCTGTCCGCAAAATCTACCGCGTGAAGCAGAGAAAAAGTTCGCGGCGAAAGCAGATTCTTTTTCTTCGCAAGCTTAGTTGTCTGGCTTATAAGCTCAGAAGAATTCCACTCGGTAAAAATAACGTCCTGTCCGTTATTTTTCAGCCAATCTCTTAAAAGAGAAAGCTGTGTGGATTTGCCGGAACCGTCAATCCCTTCCACGCAGACAAGTGTACCTTTCATATTATGTTTTTCAGTTAGTTTTGACAATTTATGCCCCTTTTTCTTCTAATTGAGCCACGCTGATTTTTCCGAATTTTGCAGAAAGATTATCTATCAAATGAATAAAATACAATTCCGGTTCCAAATCTTTCTGATCAAGATCAATAATTGCGCCCCAGTCGCTTCTGCCATGGTGAGCCGCAATCATTTTTGCAACTTTTTTGAAGCCTTCACTCATACACAAAGAAAAACCGTATTGGGAATGTGATATCCATTCTTTTCGGAAATTCTCGTCATAATCAATTAATCCGGTTTCCAAATCAATTGTATATTCAAAAATCTTGCCGATATCGTGAAGAATACAGGCCGCAAATATATTATCACGGTTAAACTTATACTCAGACATTTCCATATTTGCTTCCGCATACTGCAAACACTCCAGCAAATGCACCATCAAACCGCCTATGTAATTGTGATGCATAAGCTTTGCCGCCGGCATAACTTTGATTTTGTCCTTATGCTCAATAAAATATTTCATAATAAACGAGTTAAGTTTTTCGTCGTTAATCTTGTTTATATAATCAATCAGAGCTTCATAATATTTTTCGCGCTGTTTTTCATCAAGACCGGTTTTTGCCTCTTTTATAAGCTCCAGCACTGACACAAGACAATTGTTATATTTCTCGTTAAATGATGCCGAAACTATACGCACAATATTTCCGGTTCTAAAAATCTTATTATCAAAACGGTTTAATGTTTCTTCCCATAGAATACAATTCAAAACCGAATTGTCTTCCGTATTTTTCAGTTGAAGCTTTCCCATTTTTGTTCCGGCTTTTGTATCCCCGACAGAAAAAGTTACAACTTCATAATTTACTTCTGTACTAAACATAATTATCCTTTTTAACTAATTTCGTGTTCTGTCAATTATTTTGTTATCGTTGTTCCATTTGAAAGAAGATCTGATTTCTTCCCCGACCTTTTCAATCAAATGGTTTGCATTTTCTTCCCTAAGCGCATTAAACTTTTTGCAGCCTGATTTCATTTCTCCGAGAAATTCATCCGCAAATGCACCTGATTGAATATCTTTCAAAAGTTCTTTCATTGCCTTGCGGGATTCAGCGCCGATAACTTTCGGCCCGCGTGTCATATCGCCGTATTCGGCAGTATTGGAAATAGAATATCTCATATCGGCAAGTCCGCCCTGGTTAATCAAATCCACAAGAAGCTTCATTTCGTGCAAAACTTCAAAGTAAGCCATATACGGAGAATATCCGGCATCAACAAGAGTTTCAAAACCGGCTTTTATAAGTGCGGAAACACCGCCGCAAATAACAGCCTGCTCCCCGAACAAATCAGTTTCGGTTTCTTCTTTAAAAGTTGTTTCAATAATTCCGGCACGTCCGGCACCAATCGCGGAAGCATAAGAAAGAGCGACATCCTTTGCATCACCGGAAGGATTTGAGTATACAGCAATAAGCGACGGTACACCACGGCCGGCAAGATATTCGCTTCTTACCGTATGCCCCGGTCCCTTTGGTGCAACCATAATAACGTTAACCCCGTCAGGCGCCACTATGCGTTTGTAATGGATATTAAACCCGTGTGAAAACATCAAATACTGGCCTTTTCTCATATAAGGAGCAATCTGTTTTTCATAAACATCAGCCTGAATTTCATCAGGGATAAGAATTTGTACAATATCCGCCCATTTTATGGCATCTTCAATACTCATAGTTTTGAAGCCGTAATCGCGAGCTTTTACATCGGACCGACCGCCTAATCTCAAGCCGAGCACAACTTCGCATCCGCTGTCTTTAAGGTTTGTAGACTGCCCGTAGCCCTGAGAACCAAACCCTATAATTGCAATTTTCTTTGTCTTTATTAACTCCGTATCAATATCTTTGTCCAAATATATTTTTAATTTATCCATAATACACCTCGTATCATCCCTTCACGTAATGCTAGCACAAAGACATACCATCGTCAAATATAAAAAATGTTACGACTTTAGCATAGGGCCTCAAAGGTTGTATCGGCAGAAAACTGCAAGAACAAGGAGTACTTAAACCATACTATATTATCTGTCCGGTATTTATTTCGAAAGAAGAACTTCAAAATTATTAAAATATTAATACTATTGCTTTACTTATAAATATTTTTGTGTTATATTGAATATATTAACGGAATTATTATTAATCGGTGAACTATGGATAAAGAAACCAACAATAAGAAAAAATATATAAATATCTACATTTGGTTTTTTATAATTTACTGCTTTTTTTCTTTATTCTGTATACTTTTTGTAATTGGCTGCATAGACAAAGTTCAGCAATATCCAGAACTTGAAATAGCACTTAAAAAAGCAACATATTTGGATATAGCCCCTCTGGTTATTATATGTATACTAGGCTGTTTTGCTAACAGGTATAATTGGAAACCTGCAGTTAATATTATAGTTAATCTTCTTTTCCTGCCGGTTGCTTTGACAATGTATTATTTCGTTCCGGTATGCTCAGCTCTTTATTATGAACTAGCACTAAAAAAATTCTGAGATTATGCTTATGAATATTGATTCCGGCTACATATTATGGCTGTTTATTGTAATAATTCCTCTTTGCTTAGAAGTTTGGATATTTATTAATTTAAATCGCAAATTAAACCGTACAGTAAAATTTGTTGACATATTAATTGATAAAAACAATCCATTCAAACTTCTATACATACTTTGTCTGTTATCAATACCTTTATTTATAGCAGAAACATTTATCATCTTTATAACTACAATAAAACGACCATCCTTGTCCGGATTAATATGTATTATTTTTCCAATATTAATTTTTATACCTAGTATAATTAAACAATTTCTAAAATATTACTCAACAAAATTTAGTTGGTCTAAAATCTTAAACTTAATCTTGGATTGTATATTTTCCGTCTTATTCATTATATATATGCTGTATGTAATTTTATTTGGAGTCAATATCTATTTATCAGGTTATACAGAACGTCATATACCATTATTTCTTTATACAACAGAGTTAAAACAGCTTAAAAACAAAATTGGTTCTGAAAAAATAGCATACTTCCCTAAAACCATTCCTAAAGATACAGAAAATTTTAAATTTTACATAGATGACGCTTGGGACGGAAGTTTGTATTACGTAAAGTATAAAACGGACAAAAACTCAATTGAAAAAGTTTTCAAAGAAAATGCCAACAAATGTATCGAAATCAGTAGAGATGATGAAAATTATCCATCTGTTTACATAAATAACATATCATACGAAAGCAAAAGCTGTTTCTTTACAATAAAAAACAGCGTCACACCATATACAACCGGAATAATATGGGATAAAAAAGTTAATACATTGTATTATTACTATTCAAATTAATATTTTTGTGTTATATTGAATATATTAACGGAATTATTATTAATCAGTGAACTATGGATAAAGAAATCAACAATAAGAAAAAATATATAAATATCTACATTTGGTTTTTTATAATTTATTGCCTTTTTCTTTATTTTGTATGCTTTTTATAATTAGTATTATAAACGAAGAAACTCTGAAATATCTAGCTTGGATAAGTGACATTAAAATTGCAGCATGTCTCGATATAGTTCCTCCTATCCTTATATTTATACTAAACTGTTTTGCTAAAAAGTTTAATTGGAAACTTGTGGTTAATATTATAGTTAATGTGCTTTTCCTGCCGGCTGCTCTGATAACATATTTACTCGTTCCCATATGCTCATATTCATACTATTGGGTAGTACTGGAGCCATATTAATATTTTATGCATAACTGCAGAACCGCACTCTTGAAAATCCAACAAATTATTATATCTATCCGTACAAAGTTCATCTCTAATCAAGAACTTCAAGCAGCTTCGGGATGATTTCGAATGCATCGCCAACCATACCGTAATCGCAGATATCAAATATAGGTGCATTTTTATCCGTATTTATTCCAATAATTTTTGCGGAATTTTTCATCCCGATTGTATGCTGCAAAGCCCCGGATATCCCGCACGCTATGTATAACTTAGGATTAACGGTTTTTCCGGTCTGTCCTACCTGAATATCAGGGGAAGCCAGCCCCATTTCCACGGCAACCCTGCTTGCGCCGACTGTTCCGCCGAGCTTATCGGCAAGCCGCTTCAAAAGCTCAAACCCTTCCGCATTTTTCATCCCCCTACCGCCGGCAACAATTATATCAGCACTGTCAAGGTTATTTATTTCACTTACAAATTTCTTGGAAAACTCAAGAATTTCTGTTTTCGGTTCATAATCCGATAAGTCTACAGACAGCTTTATAAATGTTGTATCTCGTAATATATCTTCCTTTGCAGGTTTAAAAACTTTCGGACGAACCGTCGCCATCTGAGGCAGATTTTTACATAAAATAGTTGCCATAAGCTGACCGCCAAAAGTCGGACGGGTTGCGGCAAGTTTGCCGTTCTCCAAGATATCAAGCCCCGTGCAATCTGCCGTCAAGCCCGTATGAAGTGCAGTTGAAATCCTCGGCGCCAAATCTCTGCCCTGACAGGTTGCGCCAATAAGCATAATCTCCGGGTCAATCTGCTTTACGGCCTGAATTGCAGCCTTTGCAAACAAATCCGTTGAATAAGCCCCGAAACGCTCATCCACAACATAAAAAACTTTATCAAAT
The DNA here is from genome assembly GCA_944324365.1 of Candidatus Gastranaerophilales bacterium. Lineage (GTDB taxonomy): Bacteria > Cyanobacteriota > Vampirovibrionia > Gastranaerophilales > Gastranaerophilaceae > UBA1221. Next base: position 202,140 of record CALUWA010000002.1, on the reverse strand, counting down.
CCGCTTTTTTGAAAGGCCTCTTTATACTCGTTTATCAAATCCGGTTTGACTAAAAGCAAAGCCATTACAGGTGCATTATCAAGTTTTTGCGCAAGCTCCACAGCCTTATTTGATAGTTCAAAAACTACCGTATGCACGTAATCAGCAGAAGTTATCTCGGAATAAATTAAAATACCTTTACTCATTACCCCCCCCCGCAGCATTTAATCGCATCCGCAAGCTCTTCACAAGATTCCGTAAATACGCACTCTACCTCTTTTTGCGGAGCACGAAAAGCCTTGTTTACGTATGTAGGCGACCCTTTTAGTCCTGCTTCTTCCGGAAGAATTTCGATATCCTCAATCCCATAAACAGGAACAGAAGCCCTTTGCGCTCTGATTACACCGTTTATAGAAGCTCTCGAAGGCTCAAATTCACCCTGCAAAACACAAACAAGCGCCGGTAATTTTACCTTTACACGCTCTACACAGTCGTCAAGCTCCCTTAATACTGTTAGATATCCGTCTGAGTATTCAATAATTTCTTTTACATACGTAACCTGCGGAATATCAAGAAAATTAGCTATACTAGGGCCGGTCTGCGCCGTATCCCCGTCTATTGCAAACTGCCCACATACAATCAAATCATAATCAGGGAATTTTGAATTAATCGCTGCGGCAATAGTTTTTCCGGTTGCGTAGGTATCTGCGCCGGCAAATTTTTTATCGGATAATAAAACAGCCTCATCTGCTCCAACCGCCAAAAGCTTGCGGAGCATTCCTTCTGCCTGCTTTGGTCCCATCGTCAGCGCAGTTATCTTAACATCATCATATTTATTTTTTAAACACAAAACGGACTCAAAAGCATAAACATCATAAGGATTAATTATACTTTCCAGCCCTTCGCGTTGAATAGTGTTATTTTCAGTCCATTTGATATCGGAAGTATCAGGAACCTGTTTAACACACAAAACTATTTTCATATTTTATTTACTCTTCTAAACTAAATGCGTTTTTTGGGTATTTGTTTCAAATTTGCATCAAGCAAAGCATTAAAGCCCATTATATAAACTGAGCATTTTTTGATAGTCGGAATATACCAGCTGCAGCGCTCTTGTGTGCAAACCATATCAACATCCTGTCCTGCACTCATCAGAGGGCAAAATGGTATTTCTCTTTTGTCAATAGTTGCCATATTTTCTCCTTTATTTATCTGTTTGCTTGTTTCAGCAAATTACAATCTTCATCTCGCTTTTTTTCTTGATCTTTATATATTCTCGTTCTGTTGATAACTTCATCAAAATCAATTTTATGTGCATCAAAGTCAGGCCCGTCTACACAAGCAAACTTAACTTCCCCGCCGACAGTCAACCTGCAGGCTCCGCACATACCGGTACCGTCAACCATAATCGGATTCATACTGGCTTCAGTATAAATACCTTTATCACGGGTCAAATCCGCAACCGCTCTCATCATAGGCATAGGCCCAACAGCTATTGCATAATCAATCTTTTCACGGTTCATCAACCGCTCAAGAACAGTTGTTACAAAGCCTTTTTCACCCATCGAACCGTCATCGGTTGTAATAAACAGTTCGTCACAGGCATCCTTCATTTTATCAGCCCAGAAAATTAAATCCTTATTTCTGGCACCCATAATCATATATACTTTATTTCCGGCTTCTTTGAAGGCTTTTGCAATTAAATAGCAGGGAGCCGCACCATAACCGCCGGCCAGACAAACAACTGTTCCGTATTTTTTTATATCCGTAGGTTTTCCCAAAGGGCCTACCACATCAGCAATTTCATCTCCGACATTCAATTCGGCAAGCCTTTTTGTAGAATATCCGACAGCCATAAACACAATCGTCAAAGCTCCGGTTTCTTTATTTACATCTGCAATAGTAAGCGGAACTCTCTCCCCGTCTTTATCCGCACGGAATATTATAAACTGTCCTGCTTTTGCGTTTCTTACAACATAAGGCGCATCAACTGTCAATTCGTATTGATTAGGACAAATTTCTTTTTTTGACAGAATCTTATAGCCCATTTTACCCTCATCTCTTTCCAATAAAAACATTATAGTTTAAAAGCTCAAATTTAGCAAGCCCGAAATGTTTAATCAAATCGGTATACTTGCAAATAAAGCTTGCTTTTACTATAATTTTTGTATTATAAGTTTTACGGAAGGTGAGATATGAGTAAATATTTATTGGAAATCGGAACGGAAGAATTACCGTACAAGTTTATCCCGCAGGCAATTATTCAGCTGCAGAACGGATTTGAAACTTTTTTAAACTCTAATAAAGTAGGTTTTGATAAAGTAGATGTATACGCAACCCCAAGACGTCTGGCAGTCATTGTTTCAGGTTTAACGGAACAAAGCGCGGATGAAGAAAAAATTATAAAAGGACCTATCGCAAAAGTTGCATACGATGAAAACGGAAATCTCACCAAAGCCGGAGAAGGTTTTGCCCGCAAAAACAATATTTCTCCTGAAGATTTATACGTAGAAGACAATTATGTACATGCAAAAATCGTTATAAAAGGTAAATCAATTGTAGAACTTTTACAAGAAAATGTTCCGGCGATAGTTTTGAAGCTTCAGGGTTCGCATTTTATGAGATGGGGCTATAATGATGCCAAGTTCTCCCGTCCTATAAGATGGATTGTTTCAATACTCGATAAAGAAGAAGTAAAAATCAAAATTATTGATAAAGAATCTTCTAACATTTCACGCGGACACAGATTTGCTCAACAGAACGTCATCATAGGCCATCCTGATGATTATGTTGAACTTATGCGTAATTGCTGCGTAATTGTAGACCAAAATGAAAGACGCCAAATAATCATAGACAAAGCTAAAGAAGAAGCAGACAAGCTCGGCGCCGTTCCTTACTATACAGATGACTTGCTTGAAGAAGTAACATTTATTACAGAATACCCTGTACCTGCGGTTTGTGAATTTGATCCTAAATATCTTGAACTGCCGGAAGAAGTTGTTGTAACAGTTATGGCTGTTCATCAAAGGTATTTCGCTCTTCATAAAGACGGCAAGCTGATTAACAAATTTATTACAATGACAAACTATATCGGTGATGAATTTACAAATATTAAAGCCGGAAACGTCAGAGTAATTAAAGCAAGACTTGATGATGCAGTATTCTTCTTTAATGAAGATACCAAAAAGCCGCTTGCTGACTACGTTGAAGATTTAAAAGGGGTTACTTTCCAAAAAGGTATGGGCTCCGTTTACGATAAAACTTTACGTATAATGGCACTGGCAAAAGATATTGCAAAATCATTAAAACTTGACGATAAAACAATCGAAAGGACTGCATATCTTTGCAAAGCAGACTTAACAACCCAGCTTGTATTTGAATTTACCGAGCTGCAAGGCTTTATCGGTGCTGATTATGCGCGTGTAGCCGGTGAAGACACAAAAGTTTGCGAAGGGATTAAAGAACACTACTTCCCGCTTAATGCCGAAAGTGAAACCGCAAAAGGTATTGAAGGCCAGATTGTGGGTATCGTGGATAAACTTGATACGATATGCGCAGTATTTGCCGAAGGCAAAAAGCCTACCGGCTCATCAGATCCGCTAGGGGTAAGACGTGCGGCTCTGGGTATTATAAGAACAATACTTGACGCAAATCTTAAAATTGATATAAATGACCTTATTATAAAAACACTGCTTCTCTTACCGATAAAGACAGGAGAGGGCAACGTTATTGATAAAGTTAAAAATATCGCAGGTTCAAGCGTAAACAGATTATCAGGAAAAATTTCGGAAGAAATTACTGAATTTATGGTTCAAAGATTGATAATCCTTCTTTCAGATAAATATCCGAAAAACGTTCTTGAGGCATGTGCTTCTAACAAAAACCCGCTTGAAGATTTGACGGATTACGTAAAACGTGTTGAAGTTGTAAGCACTCTCGATAACCCTGCATTAAACGAATGTGCAAACAGAGTACTTAGAATTTTAAAAGAGGACAGCAAAAAATCTGTTGATAAAAACTTGTTCAAAGAAAGTGCAGAAAAAATGCTTCTTGACCAAATTAATACAATAGATGAAAATATAGATTACAAGCAGTATCTTGATTCTTTAATCGCAATTAACCCGTCTGTTGAAAAATTCTTTGAGGACGTTTTGGTCATGGATAAAGATGAAAAAGTTAAAGAAAACAGGCTTGCTCTCTTAACATTATTAAAGAAAAAATACGAAAAACTTACAGATTTTTCTAAGCTATAAGCGGGTTTCAAGGATTGTAAATTTTCGTAAACATTCTTTGTAAAAAAGTAAATTATTTTTTTCAGGATACTTTACAATAGTACAAGAACAATAATCAAATGTAGAGGTAGATATGTTAAACCGATTTAAAAACTTGAAAATCGTAAAGAAGTTAAATGATTCAATCAGTCCGAAATTGAAATGGCTAAATTATGCTAACAACACGGTTGACAAAAAATCTACTGACTACATTCAAAGTATAAGCGGAGTTGAAGAACTCAAAGTAACATCTGACGAACAAAGGCTGGAAGCAATGGTCAGAGAACAATTAAAGGAAGAATTCCCGAATATCGAGAATATGAAATCCTATGAACTTCTTGTTGATGCAGTAATGCACAACTTAAAGAAAAAACAGCTTCAAGCCGACGATAACCTTGATATTGAATAGGCTATCAAATACCTTAATAAAAAATAAAAAGAATCCTAAAGATAATTTTTAGGATTCTTTTTTATTTTAGTTTTCAGGAACACTGTATTGCAGATACTCTATTATGCTGGACGATAATATTGCGTTTAAATTACCATATCCCGCAACTTCTTTTAATTGACCGTTTTCATAAACTCCTATCTGGTAAACATCTGCACCATATTGATTAGGTCTTTGCAGACCGTTGGTATCAACATCAATAACTGCACACCTTTTATCCAGCCATGTAGCGAAGGATCTCTCATTTAAGGAGATTCTTCGGGCTCCGCCCTCTGAATGACCGTTTCTGTCATTGCGAGCGTTAGCGAAGCAATCCAGGAAATTTTCTATAGGCTTTATAGATTGCTTCGTCGCAAGCTCCTCGCAATGACGCATGGTGGAATTGAGTCAGGCGAACGTGCACGAAGTGCGATAGTGAGCCTTGAAAGAATTTGAGCTGAAAGCTCAAATAACATTTAGGCATTGAGCGTTAGCAAAATGCAGGGAACGTTTGCGTGTTTTCTTTTCTTGCCTTCTTTTGCAGTTGAGAGCTTTGCTCGAAACGTGCAAAATGGCTTCACTCTTTCATTCGGTCGTGAACGTCTATTTCTTTTCTCTGCTTGGTTGTTCGCGTATTACGAGTTCCAGAGCATTGCCCTACGGCAACGCTCTTCACTCTACGCTCACAATCCGCTTTGCCTCGCAAACAAAAGAAAAGAAATAGACATAAACGGTGCCTTTGTATATCAAAAAGGTACCGTGGGTCATGGAAATATTATTTCCATGTTAAAACATCACATTAGCCGAATGAGTAGCTAAATTCTTCCTGAATATTTTGCGATAATCTTTGCTTACAAGATTTATATTCTGCTTCAACCATTTCAAGAGAAATCTGGTATTGTTCCATTTCGTGATTAAGTTTCTCTTCAATCAACTTCAACTTCTGCTGGCGCTGCTGAAGCGTTTTCATTACCGGAGATTCCGGATCGTAATCTGTTCCTACCCGAATTAAATCATTACAGGAATGAGTTAAACTCATCTTTGTCATCGTAATCTGCTGAATTTTAAATTGGAGATCTAATTTTTCTCCTTGCAGCTGATGAAGTCGTATTGTGTCTGTAATGATACCCATTTTCTACTTCCTTTACCTGGTTTCATTGAGGTTGTTACCCTTCAAAAAGCTGTGCTGGTTATTCTCTGCTATCAACTGCTCCATTTTCTGGAACTGGTGCCTGTGGTAGTTTAAACGATACTGAGCCATTTTGAGTTTTTTCTTCATTGTCAGAAAATCTTTTATACCTTCCACAATAGAGTTTGCCAGTGCTTTGAGCGGGCTTTTCCTTATTATGAAATTCTTTGAATATATCAAGAAATCAACTATTCTTTTTATATTCATCTCCAAAGTATCTCGAAGCATTTTGTTTATTCCACTCCTATAACACTTTAGATCTACATGTATATAAAAACAAATGCGGCATAATTATTGCGTATTTATTTAAAATTTCTTAACATGTCTTAACCTAAAATGTTTTTAGTATTGTTCTCATCCTGAAGTGAAAATTGCACATCAGTTTCACTATTTTTTAACGGAAAATTTCCCGAAAACTTTAATGAACTGAGAGGATGAGAAAAGATTGCGCAATAAAATTTTACAAATTTATGCAGCAGCATAAAAACAATATTATCTCTAAGCAATTTATCAAATATAGTCCGTATATAAATTCTTTTATCCATAATTATAAGTTCTGAATAGCCTTAGAATCGCCATCAATTGATTCTTTCAGCATCTTTTTAACTACATCACCTTGTGTATCAAGCATTTTACACACAGTTTCAATATTTCTAACTTTGTTAGAAAGAATTGTATCAGCATTCGCCGTAATATTACCGGTTACACGCTGATATGCAGACAAAGCCGCAGAAGTTGTACCCTGCATCAAGTTGCCCATAACAAGAGCAGGCAAACCGTATTCACCAAGATAAGGAGCTGCGGATTGCATAATACCGCCCCATCCGGATATAATACTTGCCAGAGGAAGCACAATATTTTTACCGACAAAACCATAACCGTTTGCTGCACCGACACCATATGCAGCAGCGCTTGCAATATCAGCAAGACCGCCAACACCAGACGCAAAACCGGTTGCAACGCCGGAGGTTGAAGTACCTGTATCAGTTCCCCAGCCAAACATAGTTGCGGCACCGCCGGTATAATAACCGTCAGACCAAGAAATCGGAGCCGCCCCACTTGGGAAACCGGAATAATTATACAATGAATTCAAACCAAATGATGAACCTCCATTAAGAGAAGAATAATAAGAAGTTCCTGGAATATTCATTGATTCAGAACTGCCAAAAACAGTTGCATAAGAAGATGGTGCAAGTAAACTGGCCATTCTATACAAAAAACTACCGGTTGTTCCCCAACCAGTACCGGCTCCGGAACCAGAAACAGTTAAATCTCTCAGTTTATCATAAGTTTCCCATAGCTGAGCCTTTGCATCAGAACTTGCGGAACTGAATTTGTTTGCTATTACCAAATAACTGTCGTTTTTGTAAGCCATATAAACCTCTGCTTCTCTTGTACAATCTCTCTTACATATTATTCAAAAGTCTTGAATGTAGATTCAATATTCTTTTCAATTACCTTTTGAACAGCTTCCATTTCAGTCTGGAGTGCATCCTGTTCAGTATCTAATTGACGCAATCTTAATTCAAGAGTTCTGTCTTGTTCCTGAATTTTTTCTGTTTTTGCGTTAATATCAGCAATACTTTTTTCGTAAACCTGCATATCATAATTATATTGATTCATAGCATCTTGATATGCATCCTGATCAGTTTCAGTTTTAGTACTCACCGCATATGTCGCAGATGAATCCTCATATCTTATTGACTGAATGCGACCATCTTCATTTATATCTACTATTGCTTTCTGCTGTTGTTCTATTTTTGTATTCAAATCCTGAGCTACATAATAAGTAAGTTTATCCTGGTTTTCAGTAGGAGTAGCTTGATTTGGAGCGCTCATTGCAGCAGTTTCCAAATCAGACAAACAAGCAAATCTTGTCTGACCCTGGTATTCCCAAATATAAATCTCATCTTCCGGAGCATTTGCAAAATCAGATGTTGGCCAATCTTTACAAATTTGATCGTAAGCAGCTTTTTGCGTAGAATCTGTAGGATCGTATTTTTGAAGAGCTGCAGTACCTATATAAGTCGGCACATCAGACTCTACAAAATAATCTTCAATATCATCAGTACCTTCCAGAGAAGCCCCTGTTGTAAAGTGGAGACTTCCGTCCTCACCGGTAAATGTATATAAATCATCTTTTAATTTGGCAAAATCCGGATAATTGTTAGAAATTGTCATATAAGCATTATGCTGTTCTTCGTTAGTATCATCAAATGCAGTAACCGGAGAGCCGTTTATTGTATAATTTCCATCAGCATCTTCTTCTACATTATCTCTGGAAATAGAGCCTTTTGCTCCGGTTGTACCCATAGATACCTGCGGGTTTGTCAATCTGTTTTGGATACCGGTGTAAACATCTGCATAATGATAATGCGATATTATATAGTTATAGCCATCCGGATCGTCAAGCAGTTGTGACATTTCTTCAATTTCTTCCGTAATAGTGCCGTCAGTATAAGAATATTTAACTGTAGTATAATCCTGTGTACTCGGAGCAGTCGGAACTTCTAAGGCAAGCAGTTCATTAAATGTGTTTGCACTCTGATTTGCCAGCGCGGTTCTTGCCTGGTTAATCTGTTGACCTTCATATTCAACGTTCGTTTTTCTTGCTGTTAAACCCAAATATCTCGCTTGTGAAGCTGCCATACCCATAAGCTTCTCTCCTTCTTATGCACTTTTTATACTACTACTATTACTTTTTATAATTATATTTTTTTTTAAGTCAATATAATCTACAGATTATTATACGGCAACTGTTCAAATTTTCTTTAATCAAACTTAGCAAAATCCTTCATATAAATTAGTAATTACCCCAAAAATCATCCCAATACAGGAAGAAAGGCTCCTTTATTAAGGAACCTTTCTTTGAAATATAAAATTTTATACCGGAATTATTCTTCAGCTTCCGTATTATTTGACGGTTCATTCACGGTAAGCGCAATACGCTTGTCGGTAGGATTAAATTTAAGGATATAAGTCATTACCTTATCACCTACCTGCAATATATTGCCGTTACGGTTTTGAAGTTCAACAACTTCATTATGAGGAAGAAGAGCTTCAACACCCGGGAACACTTCCACAAAAGCACCGAAATGTTTAATACGGGTAATAGTACCTTCTACCTTGTCACCTTCTTTAATTTGTTTTTCAGCTTCAAGCCACGGATCCGGCTCTAAGTTTTTTAAACTTAAAGAAACTCTTTGCTTATCGTGATCCACTGAAATTACTTCCACATCAATTTTATCGCCTACTTTCAAAATATCTGTAGGATGATCTATCCATCTCCAGGATAATTGTGAAAGCGGCAGCAAACCATCAATACCGCCAAGATCAATAAATGCGCCGAAATCAGTAATTCTGACTACGTCACCTTTTACAATCTGGCCGGCTTCTATCTGTGAAAATACATTTTTTCTTGCTTCAACAGCGCTGTCTTCATAAACCTTCTTATTAGAAAGAATGAAATTATTCTGCTGGCTGTCAAGCGTAAGGATTTTTAATTCAATCTTTGAACCGACTTCAAGATCTGATTCTTTTGTACGCAGCTGGGAAGAAGGAACAAACCCGCGAACCCCTGAAATTTCGACCAGAATACCGCCTTTAACGATTCCGGAGATAACTCCGAGAATAGTTTCATCGGCCTCTTTCGCTTTTTCAAGTTCTTTCCAGGCGTATGCAAAATCGACTTTCTTTTTAGAAAGAAGGAATTTTCCGTCTTCATCTTCTTCTCTTATAATAAGAAATTCGTATTCTTGACCTTTTTCAAACTTATCTTCCACCTTTTCATCTTTGTCAACAGCTTCTCTGGTAGGCACAACAGCAATTGTTTTTGCACCGATATCCACCATTACACCCTGACTATCGTAACCGCAGACGATACCTTTTACAAGATCACCCTTTTGAAATTTGTAATCATACTGTTTCAGCAGTTCTTCAAAATCTAACTCTTTTGATGTCATTTTTACTCCATTGTCTAAGACATTATCTGATAAACTTGCTATTATCATAGCAGAGCTTTGTCAACTTGTAAAGGTTTTGTAAAATAAGTTAACAATACTTAAAGACTATTCCTGCAAATCAGATTAAAATAGACTCGGAAATTTAAACATTTAAAAAGTTTTCTCTGAATTTTAATGCAATCTCTATGATTTCAAAGACGCTATCAAATCATTTATTGCATTTTCCTGAACAGTTATCTCCTCAATACGGGATTTAGTTTGTTCTATTAATTCCTGAGGTGCATTCGCAACAAATTTCGGATTATTTATTCTGCCCTCCAGTGATTTCTTTTCGCCGGTCAGCTTTGCGAGTTTCTTTTCCTGGCGTTTAATTTCTTCATTAAAATCTATAAGATTTTCCAGGTTCAGCACAATTTGCGAAGCCGAAACAACAGCAGTTGCAGTTTTTGTCGGCACAGGCGCATCAATATCCGCATAAGTTATATTTTCAACCTTCGCCAAACGTCTGATATATGCTTCAATTGCTTCAAAAACCGGTTTTTCCGACTTTTCTGCACGTATCTCAATATCAACTTTCAAGGAAGTTGAAATATTGAAACTCTGGCGGACATTTCTTAAAGATTTAATTGTTTCAAAAACAAGTTCCATTTCCTGAGCTTCTTTTGAGTATACAAAATTTTCTTTGAATATCGGATATTCAGCAATTATAAGCGCAGATGCCGTTTCTGTATCTAAATGAGGCAAAAGCTGCCATACACGCTCAGTTATATGCGGCATAATAGGATGAAGCAATCTCAATGACATATCAAGGACATACCTTAATACTCTTTGCGTATTCAGCTTCAACTTTTCATCCTGGAGCTGAATTTTAGCTATTTCCACATACCAGTCGCAATATGAATTCCAGAAGAAATCATACAATACGTGAGCAGTTTCACCTATTCTGTATTCTTTAATATTTTCGTTTACTTCTTTTGCTGTCAAATTAAGCTTATCCAAAATCCACTTGTCGGCAATAGTTAAGTTGTCATAATCAATATCCTTGCCGTCAACACCGTCAAGATTCATCAACACAAATCTTGAAGCGTTCCAAATTTTGTTAGCAAAATTTCTGCCGTACTCGAATCTTTCGTCGCTGATTTTAATATCCTGACCGCCGTAAGTACAAAGAGAAGTCATTGTAAATCTCAATGCATCACAACCGTATTTATCAATAATTTTAACAGGGTCAATAGTGTTCCCTTTGGATTTAGACATTTTCTGACCTTTTTCATCCCTGATAAGTCCGTGGATAAATACAGTAGAAAACGGTGCTTTATGAGTAAATTCAAGCCCCATAACAATCATTCTTGCTACCCAGAAAAAGATAATATCAAATCCTGTAACAAGAGTTGTTGTCGGATAGAATTTTTTATAATCATCACTTTCCGTATTAGGGAAGCCCATAGTTGAAAACGGCCAAAGTCCTGATGAAAACCAGGTATCCAAAACATCACTGTCTTGTACATAATTTTCCGGATCCGGATTTTCTTTTGCAACAATCATTTCACCGGTTTTTTTATGGTAATAAGCAGGAATTTGATGTCCCCACCATAACTGACGGGAAATACACCAGTCACGAATATTTTCCATCCAGCCTAAATAGTTCTTTTCCCATCTGTCAGGAACAAATTTTATTCTTCCGTCTTTAACGGCAGCAATAGCTTCTTTCGCAAGCGGCTCCATCTTAACGAACCACTGTTCGGAAAGAAGCGGTTCAATTGTCGTGCCGCAGCGCTGGCATTTTCCGACATTATGTTCGTGTTCACGTGTTCTTAAAAGGAAATTTTCATAAGAAAGCATTCCGATAATCTTTTCTCTTGCTTCGTATCTGTCAAGCCCGTGTAATGAAGGCGGAACTTCTCCGCAAGCTTTCATTTTGCCGTTTTCGTCCAAAACCCATATTGGTTTCAAACCATGGCGTTTTCCGACTTCAAAATCATTCGGATCGTGAGCCGGCGTAATTTTTACAGCCCCGGTTCCAAAGCTCTTATCAACATATTCATCCGAAATAATAGGAATTTCTCTTCCCGAAAGCGGAATAACAACAGTTTTTCCGATTAATTCGGAATATTTATAATCAGTAGGGTTTACAGCAATCGCAACATCACCAAATATGGTTTCAGGCCTTGTTGTAGCAACAACTATTGCTCCAGGCTCGCCCTTGAGAGGATATGAAATTTCCCACATATGCCCCTGTTCCGTAACATATTCGGTTTCTACATCAGAAATCGCACTGTTACAGCGCGGACACCAGTTAACAATATATTTTCCCTTATAAATCAAGCCTTTTTCGTATAATCTGACAAAAACTTCTTTAACAGCTTCGGAACAGCCTTTATCGAAAGTAAATCTTTCTCTTGAACGGTCAAAAGATGCTCCAAGTCGTTTACATTGGTCTAAAATTGCAGATTTATGTTCATTTGCCCATTTCCAAGTTTCTTCAAGAAATTTTTCTCTGCCAAGATCATAGCGGCTTAACCCTTTTGCTCTCAGCTGTTTTTCTACAACGTTCTGTGTTGCAATACCCGCGTGATCTGTTCCGGGCAACCACAGAGTTTCAAAACCGGACATTCTGTGATAACGAATTAAGATATCCTGAAGAGTTTCATCCAAAGCATGACCCATATGCAAAACCCCGGTAACATTCGGCGGCGGAATTACAATAGAATAAGCAGGCTTTTTACTTTTAGCATCAGCTTTAAAATAATTTCCGTCTTCCCAGAATTTATATATACTGGCTTCTGTATCTTTTGCATCGTAAACGGTAGGTAAATCTTCGTATTTTATCTTAGTTTCTGTCATAAAATCCCTCTTTAACTTTCTTTATGACAAAAAAATATCACAAAAACAAAAATAATTAAATAATTAGTATCTCTTTTCCCAGCCGCTTTCCATTATTTCGAAAGCATAGTTATATTCAGGCTCATCATTACCGCCTGTAATAGAAGGGTCAGTATATCGTACAATTTTACCTTTTCCGTTAACTGCCCAGGCAAAAACATCAACCCCAAGACGATTAGGTTTTCGTTTTCCGTTTACGTCAAAAAATACCGAAAAGCAGTCGTCATTTACATCAAAAAATACAGTGACACCATTATTCAAAACAAAACTTTTTAAAGCCCAGCTGCTGTATTCGCTGCTGGTAATTTTGGTGGTGCCGTCATATTTATAAACCGGAAAGTTAAAGCAGCTTATATCGCCTTCTCCGCAAATTTTTGTCATATTAAGACGGCTTTTATACATTTGGATAAGATTTGCAGACGAATCCTGGTTATTATTTACCAATCCCCATGATTCCGGATCTCCGTAATCATATCTCAATAAATTTGTTGCATTAGCAAACTCTGAATAGAATTTCTTAAGCATTGAAATATTCTGCCGCTCATCCAATTTTTCAGTTAACACAGGAAGAGTCATTGCCGCAACAATACCAATAACGCCCAATGTAATCAACACCTCTGCAAGAGTAAATGCTCCAAACTTTTTCAAAAATCTATTCATAGTAATATTATAAACTATTTTCTAATATTAGCAATACATATAATACATTAGTTTTTATAAGGAGGATTTAAGCGGCTTACACGTCCGAGCCCAAAGCCTTCGCGCAAAACCTGATACCCGCCGTATATTAACAAACCCAATGCAGAAGTACGCGGAACAGCCTTTCCCTTACCGAATAATGCCAGAGTTCCTAAGGCAACAGGTATAAAATGATCTGCTATCATTGAGGCAAATCCTTTTACGTATCCGACAACAGCATTTATAGGCGCAAAGAAATTATGATCAGTCTGGAACTTAAATATTTCTTTTTTAATTCCGCTCATAACAGCACTTGGCTGTTCCTGATACATGGTATTTTGAAAAGCTTCGCATGCCATATCAGCTTCTTTTTCCTGAACAAACTGATCGGATTGAATTTTTGCCAAAACATGGGCATCATAAACCGATGCACCTATGGCTGCGGCTCCTGCTGCTTTTACTAACCCTGTTATCGCTGTCGATTTTATTGCTGATACTACACTCATAACCTATATTACCTTATTTTTTGTCTTGCGTTTTTTCTTGTTTGTCGTCTTTTTTCGGTGGGTCTTTTACCTCGACCTCTTTTTCTGCAGTTTGTCCTGCCATTTTCAACAGAGCACTTGTTGCCTGTAGGGAATCTTGCCCGAAACCTTCTTTTGAAGTTTGCATTTTTTTCAATACATTTACGGTATAATCATCTCCCGAAACAGTTCTGGAATCAATAAGACTTAATGCAATTGCCCTGATTGTAGATGACGGATCCTGGAGCATTTTGTTAACTAATGCGGTCAATGCCGGATCATCCTTCCTTGACGGGTCTTCCGTTAACCTGTTAACGACTTCTTTTGCGCCCATCAGACGAACTTCCGTATCCTGACTGTTCAAATAGTTTTCCAAAGTTTTTATATAATCATCAGTTAATTCAACTACCTGTCTTTTTTCGGTTTTCTTACCGTCTTTTTCATCTGTTTTTGAAGGGCTGGTTTCCCCTCCGGCGGCCTCAGAGGCTGCTGCATCTTTTGTATTCGCTCCATCTGTTGCCCCTGCCGTATTTTCAGGATTTTTGTTATCCGGAACAGGCGAAACCGGAGTTTGTTGTTCAGCCTGAGAAGCGGATGATGCTGTATCATTCGGATTTACCGGTTTGGACTCAGCTCCGGTATTACCGGACGGTTGTCCCGGAGTTCCGGAAGGATAATATGCCCCGTTTTGGTCATAATACCCATTTTGAACCGGTGGATTTTGACCACCCGGCTGCCCGTAAGGATTTTGCGGAACAAATGTTCCCTGCGGATATTGTCCCGTTGTATAGTAGTTTGAAGGGTAACATCCCCCGTTACCCCCCGGTCCGTAAGCAGATGCAGTCTGGTTCGGATATACATACCCGTTCGGCGAACCTACCATTGGGTTAAAAATCTGAATATTGACCCCTGCATAATTCGGATTGGCAGTAGAAACCGGCGGCGTCACCGGAGCAGAATACACCTGCTGCGGCGGAATTTGCGCCTGAGGCTGCATATTTGCTGCCGTTGGAATTTGATTGTGCATTATCGAATTTTGCATGATAATAACCTTTTAACTACCTAAATAAATAAAGTATAAAAATCTAAAATAATTGCGCTAAATCGAAAAACTTTAAGAAATATTAACTATTTTTATCTTAAAATACAAATTGCCTATAATAACAGTATGGGAAGTTACGAAGAAAACTACTTAAAAAAGCGTCCTCAAAGTCTGTGTAAAATGTGCGGCAAATGCTGCCGTGTTGTCACAAACACAAAATATACTTATCAGGAAATCAGACGACTCGCAAGAGAAGGAAATGACTTTGCAAAAGATTTTATAAAAATTTTTGAGCCATACCCGTCAATTGAAGCCGCAAGAGAAGTCGATGCAGGCATTGTTGATAATATAATTGAACATCTTAAAATGGATAACAAATATGACGAAGATAAAATAACATTTTACAAATGCAAATATCTTCTTGATAATAATATGTGCTCAATTTATGAAGAACGTCCGACTTTATGTATACACTGCCCGTCAAGCGGCTGGGTAGTAGTTCCGCCGGGCTGCGGTTTTGAAGGATGGTTATTCTTACAACGAGAAGAAGACAAACAAAAAGTTCGCCGCGCAAAAGAAGAATATCTTGAGCTTCAGCTTCTAAAAAAGAAAACAAAAGACCCTGCAATTTTAGCCAAAATAGCATCAGTAGAAAAGAAAATTCTTCATACTATAGATATCTTTAAGCCTTACGGCTCACAGGACTGGTAATTATACATTAATTTTATTGAGCATATTTCTGTAAAAATCAGTATTAATGTTTAACTTGTCGCCGATATCAAGAAGCATTTGCGCAAAACGTTTTTCACTTGCTCGTTTTGATTTTTGGCTGAGCTCAATAATCTCTCCAATACGGTGATAAATTCTTGTATAATACGTATTTTGAGCTTCTGCAATATCAATTTCCAATTCAAGCTTTTCTATATAGTCAAAAAGTTCCATCAAAACATCAGCCTGCTGCACTTCCAAACTATATGCAAGCCGCGAGATATTCTGCTCGATTTTTTTTGCAAATAATTTATTTGAACGTGACTTATCAAGCTTAATTCCGATACTTTTCGCTTCATAATTTATCGCAACAATATCCTGAATAACAGAAGGCTCAACGAATCCACCGGAACTCAAAATCAGTTCGTTAAACTTTTTGCTTAAAGCATATCTCGCCGCAATCTTAAATTCCTCAGGCACAGAAAGCCCAAGAGTCTGCATATGGTATATAGAGCCTTTTGCCTCATCATACATATCCAAATAGTTCTTTGCAAATCTGTCCATTTTATCTTTTAAAAGAATTTGAAGAATTTTTCTGCGCTCTTCAATAAAGATATCTTTTAACGTGAAATATTCGGTACCAAAATATTCATCCAATGCTCTTATAATTTCCGTCAGGGTATTTAACATAAAGGTTCTGGTCAGATTTTGTTTTAGCTTGTTGTATTCTTCATCATCCGAATACTCTTTTAAAGCACAATGAAAATCTCCGCCGGCATATTGCATCAGAGCGAACATTAAATTCGATTTTTGCAGGGTTATTCTTGATTGAACAACAATATGGCCTATAACCAGCGTAGAGTTACCCTTTGCAACTCTTTGGTAATCCTTGCGTTTTACAATATAGCAATAAACATTCTCTTCGTCCTCAAAATCCTGGTACAAAGATGAAATTGCCCACAAGCTTGCAATCTGCTTTAATGTAACAACGGAAGGCTTAACAAATTTTTCGTAAATATCTTTGCCTGTTCCGTGTTCCGGAAGATTGCTCTTAGCTTCGGACAAAAGCTCCAAAAACTTTGTTTCCAGATTTTTCTTTGTATATTTTGCCGCAAGCTGCATTGCACGAGCTGCATATTTCATAATCTGAACGGTTTCAATACCGGAAATTTCCGAGAAAAACCAGCCGCAGCTTGTATACATAAGCATGGCCTGACGCTGAATTTCAAGAAGCTCCATTGCCCGGACTTTATCATCATCAGACAAATTCGGGAAGAAATTATCTTTCTGGAACTTGTCAACATTAATTCGGCTTCTATCTAAAATTACAGAAATATAGTTATTTCTGACAGTCCAAACATCATCAAAATATTTGACACCTTCTTTTTCAAATATTTTTACAAGTTCATCGCGAAGATAATCAAGCGCATTTCTTAAAGGGGTTCTCCATTTCTGATTCCAGCCAGGATGGCCGCCCGTAGAACATCCGCAATCCTCTTTCCATCTGCCGACACCATGGAAACAGCTCCAGGATGACGCCTGCTTTATATCAACTTCATAATCACTTTTGTATTTTTCGAGATATTCCGCATAATTTGTTATCTTAAACCCTTCTGCTTCCGCACGGAATTTTAAAACATATGCAAGCGCCATATCTCCGAATTTTGTATGGTGGCCGTAGCTTTCGCCGTCAGTTGCTATATGAACAAGCTGAGGATAATCTCTTACATCCGAAATACCTTCTTTCAAACGCTTGATAAAACGGTTTCCGTCTTTCAGCAATTCATCAAAAGCGACAGACTGCGATATTGCACCGTCATAGAAAAACAAATCAATAAACTTACCCGGCGCGGATTTTATGTAGTATCTGTAAGAACGCGCAGGGTCAATATTTCCCCAGCTTACATCCTGCCAGTCGTTCGAACCTTCTTTTCTGATTTTCAATGCCTGATAAGGTGAAAGAATCGTAAACTTTATCCCGTTTGCTTCGCAAACTCTCAATGTATCATCATCCACGGCCGTTTCAGCAAGCCAAATACCTTCAGGCTTTCTGCCAAAACGGGTTTCAAAATCAGTTATACCCCATTTTACCTGGGTTTCTTTGTCGTGTTCGTTTGCCAGCGGCATAATCATATGGTTATAAACCTGCGCAATGGCATTTCCATGCCCGTTATGTTCCGCACGGCTGTCGATATCAGCTTTCAAAATCCGCTCATATGTATGCGGAGCAAACCTTTCCATCCATGACAAAAGTGTCGGGCCAAAGTTAAAACTCATATGTTCATAGTTATCTACCACATCAAGAATACGATTGCGGCTGTCCACAACTTTTGAAACAGAATTCGGGTTATAACATTCTTTATTTATTCTTTCGTTCCAGTCATGAAACGGCTTTGCACTGTCTTGAAGCTCTATCGCCTCAAGCCAAGGATTTTCACGCGGCGGCTGGTAAAAATGCCCGTGAATTGTCAAAAAAACTTCTTTTTTTGTTTCTTTAATATTTTCAGTTTCTGCCATTTCCTAACTCCAAATTCTTAAACTTTATTTGTTTACGGTTCCGGAAGTCACATCTTTTGACGTGGTTTTCAACACTGTAAATTTATCAACATCCATCCAGGCATCTCCAAGCGCAGTCGAGAATACACGGCCGCAAACTTCAACTTCATCACCTGAATTTAAATCAATGTGTTTTTCAGCTTCCGTACGAGTTAAAAATATCTTTAACTCGGAAAGCGGAATATCATGATCTCTCACATCATCACGCTGAATCAGGAATGAAATATATTTTTCAGAGCTTCTGAACGCCGGCTTATAATCCAAACCGAGCGTTGCAAACTTATCAAATTTTGCTTTAAATTTTACGTTTTTCCCGAGATATGCTTTAGGATTAGCAACTATTGCAAGCGGAAGAGCATATTCATATACTTTTGTATTTTCAGCTGCTGACTTTACACCGCTTGCAGCATTTATAGCCGAGATTGTCTTTATAGGATCAATAGTAACATTCTGGGCAATAGAAATACCGCTAAGCCCGAATGCTGCTGTTAATATCAGGATTGCCGTAAATAATTTCGAATTTTTCATATGTAAAACCCTACCTCTTCATTTTTTACAACTACATCTTATCACAACAAATATATTTTTGTAACTACCCGGTTAAATGATTTACATTTTTGTGTTATTATTTGTGCATAAGAATAGTAAAAGAGGATTACAAATGAGTTTAACAGTATATTTAGGGATTGATGTAGGCTCTGTAACAACAAAGCTTGCACTTGTTGATGAAAACGGGAAATATGTTGACAGCTACATGCTGAGAACCGCAGGAAAACCTGTTCTTGCTGTACAAAAAGGGTTAAAAGAACTTTATAAAAAGAAATTAACAGATTATACAGTCATGGGCGTAGGAACCACAGGTTCCGGTAGAAACCTTGCCGGAGCCCTTGTCGGAGCTGACATTATAAAAAATGAAATTACGGCGCACGCAGTTGCCGCAAGCACTTATGTTCCTGGAGTTCAAACTATATTAGAAATAGGCGGTCAGGACAGTAAAATTATTATCTTAAGAGATGGTATTGTTACTGACTTTGCAATGAACACTGTTTGTGCAGCCGGCACGGGAAGTTTTTTGGATCAGCAGGCAAACAGACTGAATGTTCCTATTGAAATTTTTGGGGAAACAGCCCTGAAATCCACAAACCCTGCCAGAATTGCCGGAAGATGCGGAGTTTTTGCTGAAAGTGACCTAATCCACAAACAGCAGCTTGGTTATCCGGTAGAAGATTTACTGTACGGACTTTGTCAGGCACTTGTAAGAAATTATTTGAGCAACCTTGCGTTAGGAAAAGAACTTTTGCCGATAATAACTTTCCAAGGCGGAGTTGCAACAAATTCCGGAATGGTTAAAGCGTTTGAAGAAGCACTCGGACAAAAAATTATTGTTCCGGACAATCACCAGACAATGGGAGCCATCGGGGCAGCGCTTCTTGCGATGGAAAACCACCAGTACGCCGAAACAGCCACAAAATTTAAAGGCTGGGAAGTCGGAGATATGCATTTCCATTCAATCACCTGCGATTGCAACGGATGTTCTAACAATTGCGAAGTAATTACAATATTGGAAGGCGAAGGCGAAGTTCCGCATTACGACAAGATTAAAGACATAAAAGGCAACATCATTGCCCGCTGGGGCGGCACTTGCGGAAGATGGGATATTACATAGTGCCTCAGGCACTAACATGAATTATGCAAATAATTACTTGACATGTATATGTTTGAATACAAATAATTAACCACTTATTCACTTTATTTCATGCTACAATATAAGTATGAGTGACTTAAATAATACGATTAACTCTTTGCGCAAAGAATACAGAGAAATATTTTTGAAATCAGCCGAAGAAATAAAAACAAAAGTCGAGGCTATCCGCCCTAAAGGACTTAAAGGGGAAATTTTTGACAAATACGAAAAAGATTCCGACGGCTATTTGTGGCAGAAAAACACGTTAGACCTGCTGCAAAATAACATTTCAAAAGAGATTTACAGGAAACTCAACGAAATTCTTGCATACCGTACAAAATTTAAATGCGTCGGATGTGCAACCTGCTGTAACCTGGCTTGCAGTGAGTTTTCTCCGGAAGAATTAAAGCAAAAAGCGCAAAACGGAGATAATTTTGCAAAGCAGTTTCTAAGTGTATTCATCCCGTACAACTCAAAAGAAGAAGCAAGAAAAGTTTACCCCGAATACATTGAACTTCTTGAAAAAAATAAAGAATATGATGTTTACTTTTATCACTGCCCAAAATTAACAGAAGATAAAAGATGCTCGGACTATGAAAACCGCCCTCAAATCTGCAGAGATTTTCCGGATAACCCGCTGAGTATTCTGCCATCAGCCTGCGGGTATAAAAAATGGAAAGAAGAAGTTGAACCGATAGCACTCATGCTTCATTCAATGGTAGAAATTATAGATTTTTATATCGGTAAAATCAATTCCGTATTATAGGAAGTTCCTTTTAAAACGCATTTTAATTCCAAACAAACAAACAAGCTTATACTCGTAATCGTTGGACACAGAAAAGATTTTTTGCAACGGTTTCAATGTCTTTTTTCCGCGCTGGACAGGGTTTAAAATCGGATGATAATCAAACTTATACGGAGAAAGCATATAATAATGCCTGTACAAATCCGTCAAATATTCAAGATTAAAAAGCCAAGGTTTATAAGAACCTGCAATATGTAAAATCACTGCCCTTTTATAATTTTCAATCCAGGAATTTTCAAAAGGAACTCCATAATATTCTTCAAGTTTCTCTTTACTAAAATGCTCTATAAACAAATGCAGCATATTATACTTAAAATCAACAAATTTAACACTTGCTCCGATTACCATATTTAAAGCGTCCTGATCCATAAAGAAATTTTTCCCGTTGAGTCTGTAATCTATAAGTTTTTTGGATATATTGTTTTTGCGCATTTTATTCAAATTCATCAGCATCATTCCGGAATTAAACATATGTTCATATGGAAATTCCAGCCAAACGCTATGCTCCCATTCATCATTTTCAATATCTTTAACAACTCCGGCATAAACTTCGGTAATATTAGTGCTAAAAAAATCACTCAAATCATTTTGAACAATTACATCACCATCCAAATAAAGAACCTTGTCCAATTCTTTTAAAATTTCAGGTATAAAAAATTTCAAAACAGCGGTTCTCGGTACATGTCGTTCAATATTTAAAGCATCTTCATACTTGGAAAGTTCAGCAGCTTCACGAAACTCTATAATAAAAGACCCGGATTCCAGCATTTTAATTTTCTCTTTGGATTCAGCAGATAAATTCCTGCTGATAACAAAAATTTTATATACTACATTCTTATCTTTATTTACTTTTAAAGATGTTATAGAAACCGTTGTCGGCATAACAAAGCTTTCATCTGTAATATACACAATATTGACAATTTTTTTATCACTGCAAAACATTTGTTTTAAAAAATTTTCCATTCAAACCTCTTAAAATTTATAAATTATTACCCAACATTATACTATAATATAGTATAATATTGTAATATTTATACTACAACACAATATTATAATTTCGTATAAATTCTAAGATAATTAATTAGATAAGAGGATTTATGCGAAACATAAAACAATTACTCGGAGCAAGAATTCGGGAACTAAGAAAAAAGAATAATCTTACCCAGGAAAAACTTGCAGAACTGGTAGGAATAGGAACACCAAATATAAGTTACATAGAAACAGGCAGATTTGAACCTTCAATGGATACGCTTGAAAAAATATCTGATGTATTAGGAGTATATCCCTACGAATTGTATATGTTTGAACACTTAAAAACCAAAGAAGATATGCAGGAAGAAATAATAAATGCAATCAAAACAAATGATCATATCCTGGAATTAATTTATAAATTTTATCAAAGTATTAAATAACTTATTATTGTAGAAAGAATTTCAGCATGCAATAATTTAGATATGGAAATATTATCAGGACTAACGCAGCAGGAAATAGAACAAATCACGGATTCGCTGAAAGCTTCAAAATTCAGAGCAAGGCAAATTCATAATTGGATTTATCTCAAATCCGTTTCTTCAATTGATGAAATGACTGACTTATCGGTAAAATTCAGGGAAGAATTGAAAAAAGTTGCAAAAGTTTCCGACACAAAAATCAAGGTAAAACAGGTAAGCTCTGACGGGACAATCAAGTATCTCCTTGAATATCCTGACGGAGAATGCGTGGAAACCGTATTAATGCGCTTTGACAACCGTGCAAACCTGACAGCCTGCGTAAGTTCCCAAGTCGGCTGCGCTGTTAATTGTTCTTTTTGCGCAACCGGCAAACGCGGATTTATCAGAAATCTTACTTATAAAGAAATTATAGAACAGGTTCTAACAATCCAAAGAGATACCGGATTAAAAGTTACAAATGTTGTATTTATGGGCCAGGGAGAACCGCTTCTGAATCTTGACAACGTATTAAAGGCAATGGAAATTTTTAACGAAGATTTCTATATAGGCGCAAGAAGATTAACCGTTTCAACAAGCGGAATTATTCCTCAAATAAATAAGCTTGCAGAACTTGATATGCAGTCAACTCTTGCAATATCACTGCACGCACCAAACCATGAAATAAGAAAGCAGCTGATGCAAATCGAAAACAAATATAATATGAACGATTTGAAAAAAGCGCTGAAAAATTATGTGGATAAAACCGGACGCCGCATTACAATAGAATATCTTTTAATAAAAGATTTAAACGATACGGTTGAGGCTGCCAAACAGCTTGCAATGTATCTGCACGACATAAAATGCAATATTAATTTAATTCCGTACAACCCTACCGCAGAAAATGACTATCAGCGGCCAAACAACAATTCTATAATGAAGTTCAAATATCTTCTTGAGCATTCAGGGAAAAAAGTTACCGTAAGACTGGAACGCGGAGCAGATATTGACGCTGCATGCGGTCAGCTGAAAGGAAAAGTAGATTAGTCAAACATTCTTTCGCCGCGTCGGGTTGGCAGAACAAAAACTTTGCCAATAATCTTTTTTAAATTCCCGTTTTCTTTCTTTATATACAAATCAAAACTTCCATATCCTACGGCAGCCGGGGTAATTCTCAGGCGGCTCATATCAATATAAGAAACTTTATTCATGTCAAAATCTTTATCAATTTTATCATACAAAAGGGTATTATGGATATCGGAAGCAACAAGTCTTATACCGGCTTTTTTAAGCTCCTCTCCTGTAATTTTCAAGTCATCACCGTCACTTTCTAAATCTCTTAATGGCGTGAAGAAATCAATCTTTCTCATACCTGAGCAGCCAAGCAGAGTCTGCAGCCCCGGATTATTCGACCCGCTATACATCATATAGTATTTAATTCCGTCAATTTTTACCATAAAAGGATCACAACTCGAGGAGGCCACAAAATTTCCGGTAGGAGTGGTGCCGTAAAAACTCGGGATACCGCTTTGTATCGTATAGAAGCGGCTGCCGGCAAAAGCCGCGGAATTTGCCAGTAATAACGCAAATAATACTAAAACAACATTTTTCATAATTAACCCTTTATATGTAAAACGATATTATCATAAAAAAGTTCAAAAAAGCGGAACATATTAAAACATGTTCCGCCTTCTTTTACAATTTATTGTTGTTTACGCTTTGGCAAAAGATTCGCCGCTTCTTGATTTAATTTCTTCTTCTATTTTAGAAATAAAATCATCTACGGAGAATGTTCCTATTTGTCCGATACCTCTTGCACGGACAGCAACAGAATTTGCCTCGATTTCTTTATCACCGATTACACATACGTAAGGGATTTTCTTATCCTGAAGACTTTCTCTGATTTTGTAGTTCATACTTTCGGATCTGTCGTCAAGGTGAACTCGAATTCCCGCTGCACGCATTTTTTTGTAAACCTGCTCTGCAAATTCGGTATGCTTATCGTTACTTATAGGAACAATTGCAACCTGAGTTGGTGCAAGCCATGTCGGGAATGCGCCGGCATAATGTTCAATAAGAATACCGTGGAAACGTTCCATTGAACCGAATATTACACGATGAAGCATAACAGGAGTTTTCATTTGACCGTCTTTGTCCTGATATTTTATACCAAATCTTTCAGGAAGGTTAAAATCCAGCTGAATTGTAGCACACTGCCACATTCTGCCGATTGCGTCTTTAACTTTAAAATCAATCTTAGGCCCGTAAAACGCTCCGTCGCCTTCATTGATTTCATAAGTCATACCGCGTCTGTCCATAGCTTCTTTTAAGCCGGCTTCCGCTCTGTCCCAATTTTCAATTTCCCCGACAAAACTTTCAGGTCTTGTCGAAAGTTCAACTTCAAACTTCATATTGAAAATTTTCATTGTATCCGCAACAAAATCAATAATTTCATTGATTTCATCCACAAGCTGTTCAGGAGTACAGAAAATATGCGCATCATCTTGAGTAAATCCCTGAACACGGGTTAAACCGGAAAGTGCACCCGATTTTTCTTTTCTGTAAACAGTCCCAAGTTCAGCCATTCTCAAAGGCAGTGAACGATAAGAATATCTGTTTGCCTGATAAATTAAGATATGGAAAGGACAATTCATCGGTTTTAAAATAAACTGGTCGTCGCTATCCTCGTCTTTTTGGATAAAGAACATATTTTCCCTGTAATGGTCAGCGTGGCCTGAAATCTCCCATAATTTGGATTTTGCAATATGAGGAGTATTAACGATTACATAGCCGCGTTTTCTGTGTTCCGTTCTCCAGTAATTTTCAATTTCTTCTCTTACAACAGCAAGGTTCGGATGCCACAATACAAGCCCCCCGCCGAGCTCTTCTCTTGTAGAGAACAAATCAAGTTTTGCTCCCAATTTTCTGTGGTCGCGTTTTTCGGCTTCTTCAAGGAAGTTTAAATAATCGGCCAAATCTTCTTTTGTCCAGAAAACAGTAGCATAAATTCTTTGAAGCATTTTATTATTTTCGTTACCGCGCCAATAAGCACCGGCAACTTTCAATAATTTTATTGCATTACCTTTTATATAAGAGGTGTTTGGAATATGAGGTCCTGCACAAAGGTCATTAAAAAGAACTTTTCCGTCCTTATCCTTTGTTAAATACAAGGTAGGGTTGTCGTTTCTGTGTTCTTCCAGTAATTCCGCTTTGTAAATTTCGCCCTCTTTTTTGAACTCTTCAATTTGAGCATCAACATCAGGAATAACATACTTTTCAAAAGTAAGATTCTGCTTAATGATATTTTTCATTTCTTCTTCAATTTTAGCGAGATCTTCCGTTGTAAAAGCATGGCCGTCCGTTAAATCGAAATCATAGTAAAAACCCGTATCAGTTGCCGGTCCGATAGCTAACTTTGCCGACGGAAACAGCTTCTGCACAGCCTGTGCCATAATGTGTGAAGTTGAATGCCTCAACACGTGGAGAGTTTCGTTGTTTTTTTCCATTTTTAATATCCTTTCCTTATCCTTTTGGGTTATTTGGTAAATATGCGTTCAATTAACAACACTTAAATAAACATTTACCCCCGGGGTGGATCCCCCTAACTATCTACATGTAAGGTTATACCACTCACATACTTTAAAGACAAGAAGAGATTTAAATCTGTCTTATATTGAAAAATGCAGAAAAATACGTTAAAATATTAATAGATACTTGAATTTACGGAGGATATATCAAATGTTAAAATCTGAAAACACCGATTATACCTATATTCTCCAGGGGGGGGGGGCTAAGCTCTCCGCTTTTGGAGATAGTTTCAGCCTTTTAGACAAGTTAAAGTCCCTGCTATGTCGTCATTCTGAGGGCGCTGCCCAATTCCGTCATTCTGAGGACAAAGTCCGAAGAATCTCATTAAATAAGAGATCCTTCGCTATCGCTCAGGATGACACCAAGCGTCATTCTGAGGACGAAGTCCGAAGAATCTCCGTGCCTGAGGCACGACATTATAATGCGTCTTGGAGTATTGGCGACTCACGGTGTAAGAATGGCACCAATCGTCATTGCGAGGAGCTTGCGACGAAGCAATCCACAGATCGCGGACAGGCTTTGCCTTCCGCGATGACATGTGGTAGGCAAGATGTCCAAAATTCTGTCATCGCGCACTCCGTTGCGCGATCTAATTCCGTCATTGCGAGGAG
Organism: Candidatus Gastranaerophilales bacterium; assembly: GCA_944324365.1. Taxonomy (GTDB): domain Bacteria; phylum Cyanobacteriota; class Vampirovibrionia; order Gastranaerophilales; family Gastranaerophilaceae; genus UBA1221. The sequence goes on along the minus strand of CALUWA010000002.1, from coordinate 175,806 downwards.
CAACGCGACGAAGCAATCCATTAGGCTTAAACATTCTCTCTTGGATTGCTTCGCTTACGCTCGCAATGACGGGAGAAAGAAAGCAGCATTCACGCTTGCAGAAGTACTTATCACTCTCGGTGTAATCGGGGTTGTCGCGGCTATGACCTTACCCGGACTCGTTAACAAATACCAGGAAAGAGCCTGGCTTACGCAGTTTAAAGTTACGTATTCCGTTCTTTCACAAGCATATTTAAGGGCATACCAGGAACACGGCGTTATTAAAAACTGGGACTTGCCTACAGACGATAAAGCCGAAGCCGCAAGAATTGTAGCAGAAAAACTCCTGCCTTATCTTAATCTCGCGCAGGATTGGAAACAAAATTCACAAAATAGCTCTCACAACCTGCCAACACATTATCGGGATCTGAATGGTATTATGCAGGGAACAGGATTTAACGGCTGGGATTCACAACATTATATGTTTGCTCTTGCTAACGGTGCGGTTTGCGGACTTTCTGATGTCGGCATCGACGAAGTAGACAACAAATTACGCGTTGGAATATACGTTGATACAAATGGTGCCGCCGGACCAAATCAAATGGGAAAAGATTTCTTCTTTTTATACCTCAATACTAAAAAAGGCTATCCAATAATTACAGGTTACGATCTATGGTGGGTAACCAAAAATTATTGCTCCAGAAGCTACACAGGAGGCGGCTGGTACTCAGGCGGAGCATGCGCAATCTGGGTAATCGCTACCGGCAATATGGAATACCTGCACAGGGAAATTACTACCGAAGAATGGAATGAAATCTTAAAAGCCGGTGATATAAAAGAATAAATGTATACTTAACACTTAAAAATATCCTCGCATCGTTTGCGGGGATATTTTTATTAGCATAAAAAAAACCACTCATTTCTGAGTGGGTCGTTTTCTGCATCCTAATGGTCTCTTTTAGTGTTTATTATTTAGGAGTTTATATGTTTTTGGGGTTAATGAATCTATTTATATTTAGTGTTTCGACTACACTTAAATCTTATGTACTTATTATTGCATGGAAGATTTTAAATGTCAACATTTTCTTTTCTTAAATTTTTATACATATCTGAAAAACCTTAATATAGTGTAGTTTTTACACTTTACAAAACTTAACATTTGTTTTGAGAGTGTTATTTTTTGGGCATTATATATATAGAAAGGATATAGTTCAGTATATTAACTTTTGTAACAAGCACTGCGGCCTGAAAAGCAATTTTTCTAATATTATATACTTTATATATATAAGTTATACAATAGGAACAAAAGGAAAATATCATGGGCTACGAAGACCAGCAAAGTATAAGCGCAGTCGGACGCGTCAGATATACAGATTCAAGTGACATTTCACGGACATATAAAACAAGCCAGATAAGCATGCCAAACTTTGACAACCGAACTCTTGGGATGGCAAACATAGCTATGAAAGTTAACGATGCGATGGGTGCATCAAAAGGCATGGACGGCATTATTAAAAATTATGACATTATACAGGACTACAACCAAGGCGGGATGAGCAGATTTTTCGGGTACAACGCTCCGCAGGAAGTATCATATTACAATATAGCTTAAGGAGAGAACATAAAAATGTTACAGTTTAAAGGAATTACAATACAACCAACAGCAGGAAGCAACTTCGCAGCACAATACGGGGATGCAAATTCCGCTGTTGCTGCTTCAACAATGGCAAATGTAACAGCTCCGTCAGCTCAAAGCTATAATATTGATAAAGTTACCCCAAATATAGATTCTTCAAAATTAGCCGAAAATCTTGCAAGGTATGACACGGCGCAACCAGCCCCTATGCCGAAAAGCGCAACAAGAGAATGGATTGCATAAGAAGGTTTGTTAAGATTTTTTAAGTGCAATTATAAAATTAGGCAATTTTAACATATCAGTTTCATTAACAGAAATATGATAAACAGTATTCATTATAATCCGCAGATATATTGCCGCAAACCGACCTCAAAGGCACCGAATTTTACCGGTCATTGGGGTGTTGAAACCCTAACACATACAAATATAGGAAGCTGCCTTGAAGGTTATATCGGGAAAATTTATGTCAGAAAAGCAGACAACAGTCCGGGATTTTTAAATGTATTTAAAAAATACACAGGGCACAATGCTGAAAATTATTCAATAAGAAACGACAACAACGAACTTATCGGAGAAGCTGATATAGTAATAAAAAAATATCTGCCCGGTACATATGACAGCTTCACATACCCGGAAGACCCGAGTCATGTATTTGTGGACAAATTGATGAATTATTCAAAACCGGGTACTCCTTACCACAACAACAAAATAGAATATTTTAAAGATATAGGCACAAGACTTCTCCAAATTGCACAAAGAAGAAGCGACGAAACAATGTGTTCAGGCAATATAAAACTTATTGCAAAAGGAGAAGCCAAGCCTTGGTACAAAAATGTAATAGGCATGGTCGAAGAATTTCCGCCGGAAACACAAAATAATTACGGATTTAAGTTTAACCTTAGAAATCCAAATATTATGATATTACCGCCAAACAGTAAAGAGCCTTTATCCAGGCTGCAAGGCGGGCTATAGATTTTTTATATGTAAATCCGTGCCGCCGGTTTTTATCAGGTTATATTTATCGGCAAGTTTTTCTATATGATGCGCTGTTCTGAATTTTATTATTCCGCGGTGCCTTTGATAAGGATAATAAACTTCAAGCCCGTCAAGCCCGTATGAAATAAGTTTTTTTACAAATCTGTCCATACTAAGCGCCCAGCAGCATGCCGGATGTGCCAGCACCGCAATACCGCCCGCATCATGAATTGCATTGATAAGCTTTTTTATATTACGGGTCGAAAATATTCTGACAATATCCGCTTCCGTTTCTTTTTTGGATTTGGCATAAAACTGTTTTAAATTTTCGTTATGCACATCTATTCCGTAACCCAGCAGATGCATAAAAACATACCCGCACCACACATCAAATTCAACCGCCGGAATAACTATATCTTCATTAATAATATTTGTATTAAGATAGGCATCAACCGTATTATGGTCGCAAATTGCAATTTTTTTATAACCTTTGTCTTTTGCCTGTCTTACAATATCTTCAGCATCCGCAAGTCCGTCGGAGAATGTTGTGTGAATATGCAAATTAACCAGGTTTCGGCTGTAATCTTCTTTCGCAAATGATTTTATAATTTCTTCGTAATCAGTCATTGTTTTTTTAACATTATTTGTAATAGAATAATTATACAATAAAAACTCTTATATGGAGGATTCATGGCAAAAATTAAAGTTGAAGATAATATGGTCTGGGTAGTGCTTGCGGCAATAAGAATGTACAGCGGGAATTTCTTAAAATTTTGCGGATATATGGCATTTCCGGTACTTGGGCAAGTCCTTGGGCTGGGACTTGTATTCGGTCTTGCCGCGATGTTCAATTATTACCTTCCGGATTTGGCTTTAAAGTATGACATCTTACGGGATATGTCAACAATAACACTGGCAATAATGATAATTATAATCCCGGGTCTTTTAATCTTTATGAAAGCGTTTTGGGATTATCTTGTTGCATACGGAGCCGTAAATTCTATTACAGAAGGCTTTTTAAGCTCCGGAAAAATATACGATTTTCCGGCTCACAATGAAACCGTAACCCGCCGCTCAATTAAATTCATAGCTCTTTGGCTTTTGTATTCACTTTTTTGGCTTGTTGCATTTATACCGTTTTTCTGGGTTGTCGGGGCATTTTTCTTTATATACTTTATACTGATTTTCCAGGTATTCTCTTTTGAACCTGATGTGTCTGCAGCAGGCTGTTTTAAAAGAAGTTTTCAAATAATACGCGGTAACAGCATAAGAACGCTCCTTATACTTATTGCAATCGGAACTGTAACATTTCTTTTTGTGGAAGGTGTTTCCGTTATTTTTGATTTCACAAAACTAACAGGCTTTTTATCTGAATTTTTTGAAGCGACTCTTGTAAACTATGTTCCGATTGATGCGATAAATGACACAATGCTCAGGATTAATTCCTCATTTAACTTAATAACTCCGGACAAAGTTGCGAACAGTTTTGTTGCCCAAATCGTTACATTTATAGTTGCAGGTTTTACGCTTCCTTTAAGAAGTATTTGCTGGGCACTTTGGTACAAGGCTCTTACTGAAAATCAACCATCACAAAGGAGAAAAACAGGTAGAAAACAGTTGGATCCGGAAATAATAGAAAGAGCAAACCGCAAATACAAAGATTAATAAACGGAGCAGAGATAATGTTTATCTGTAAGAACTGCAAATCAGTAGATAAATTTGAATTAATGTTTTCACCGGAATACCAAGGGGAAAGAAAATTTGAACAGACTTACAACAAGAAAAAGGAACTTCAAATATCAGTTGACGGATACACATTCATACCGGACTTACGATTTATGAATGAGCATGCCGTATGCAGATATTGCGGCCAGATTTATATGTGGGATTACGATTATAAGGAATAGGTTATGCGAACAGACAGAAAAAATAATGAATTAAGGAAAATAGCATTTACAAAAGATTTTACCAAGAATGCGCTCGGCTCCGTACTGGTTGAATTCGGCGATACAAAAGTTATAACAACAGCATCCATTGAAGAAGGAAAACCGAAATGGATGGAAAAAGATGACCCGCGCGGCTGGCTTACTGCAGAATATTCTCTTCTTCCGTCATCAACAAACGTAAGATGCCAGAGAGAACGCACTAAAATTTCCGGCAGAACACAGGAAATACAAAGACTTATCGGAAGAAGCCTGAGAGCATGTGTAGATTTAGAGAAAATGCCGGATATCACAATAACAATTGACGCAGATGTCATCCAAGCTGACGGCGGAACCAGAACAGCAAGTATTTGCGGAGGATTTCTGGCGTTAAAAATAGCTGTTGAAAAACTGTTAAAAGAAGGTAAATTGAAAGAAAATCCTATTATTGAGCCGGTTGCCGCAATATCTGCCGGAATTGTTGATAATGAAATCAGACTTGATTTAAATTATGAAGAGGATTCACATGCCCGGGTTGACAGCAATGTTGTTCTAACCAAAAGCGGCAAAATAATAGAATTCCAAACAACGGCAGAAGGAGAACCATATGATTATAACCAAATGCTTGAAATTTTTGCCGTTGCAAAAAACGGGATTGAAAAAATAATTGAAATGTATAATGTAATATAGTATAAATAAAATAGAAGAAAGGAGAGTATATGAAAAAGTTATTAATGTCATCAATGGTACTTGCAATAATATTTGCTCCGGCAGCTTTTGCAGATACAACCGCACCGGAGGCTGAAACAGGAACAACTTATACTGAACAATTTATTCAAAAACATACACAAAAAGTAATTGATGCAGAAAAGAAACTGCAGGAATTGCAACAGGCAAGCGAAGATGCAGCTGCAGCAAACCAAAAGGCAAATCAGGAAGCCTGGGAACAAAAGAAACAAGAAATCCAGCTGCAGCAGCAAGACTTCCAAAATGCTCTTGAGCAAAAGAAACAAGAGTTTATGAAACAACAGGAAGAAAGACAAAATGCCTGGGAACAAAAACAACAGGAAGTTCAACAACAGCAGCAAAATAACCAAAATATGCTTGAGCAAAAGAAACAAGAATTTCTGAATCAACAGGAACAAAGACAAGAAGCTTGGGAACAGAGGAAACAAGATTGGCAAAAACAACAAGAACAAAATCAAGAAGCACTAAAACAACAACAACAAAATTTCCAAGATTCAATAGAGCAGAAAAAACAGGAATTTGAAAACCAACAGGAACAAAGGCAAGAAGCTTGGGAACAGAGAAAACAAGATTGGCAGCAGCAACAAGAACAAAGACAAGCTGAAAGTGAAAAAAACAAACAAGAATTACAGCAAAAAATAGAACAAAAAAAGGAAGCTTGGAAAGAACTACTTTCCGAATAATTAAAGGAGAAAATCTATGAAAAAAGTATTAGTATTACTGATGGCTGCTGCAGTTATATCGGTTGGGGCTGCAAATGCGGCAGAAGGCCCGATTTCAAGCTGGCTTAAAAAAACAACTTCAAGCGTTTCGCAAAAAGAACAGTCTGCATACCAAAAAGCTCAAGCCAAAAAACAAAAAGCGGCAAAGAAAAAAGCTCAGCGTATACAAAAACAAAAAGAGCGTGAAAAAAAGATAGCTGCAAAGAAAGCGGAACGGGAAAAGAAACAGGCTGAAAGAAAACAAAAGGTTGAAACAAAAAAACAACAATGGAAAGAGCTGTTCACTGTTGAATAACCCAAAAAGGAATAACTAAAAAAGTCTGAAGAATAAATCTTCAGACTTTTTATTTATAAATATCCTGGATATTTTCGATACCGCCTTTTTCCACCGGCAGACAATATGTAATATTTGAATGAAAATAATAAGACCCGCCGGCATTTCGCATTATAAGCATAGTAAACAAATCCTCTCCGGCTTTATTTGGAGGGTTTACACCGTTAACATCCACCGCAAAAAACGGAGTTCTCTGTTCATCTTTTGTGTTAAAAATAATAATACTGCTGCCGTCTTCAAAAACAAATACATCGTCTTCGTCATTAATCATTCTCTCAAAAAAACCATAACATTTTGGAGTTGTTGGATACGCTTCGTATCTGGCAACACAATTTTGAGCTAAAGCATTATTCTGACAGTATTTTTTTATTTTCATTTTTTGCACAAAAGTTCTGTAAAAATTGTCGCAGCCGGAAATATTAGCTTCCCCGGAGGTTGAATAATAACAATCTGTTTCTCCCGACATATCCATAACCGTACTTTGCAAAAGCCCGGCATATACGGAATAAAAATTTCTAAAACGGTTTTGCATTTCTCTATACTTGATCTTATTAACGGCGCTATACGTTCCGAACCCAACTACCATAAAAAATATAAATAACAATATTACCAAACGTTTCATTAAACAACTTCCATAGGTTCAACTGTAAAATCAACAACATAAGGAGATGAAACCGCAAAAGCTTTATCCAATGCGGCTTGAATATCTTCTCTTTTTTCGACCCGGATGCCGGGAATATTATAAGCTTCCGCTAATTTTATAAAATCAGGATTTGAAATTTTTGTTTCGGCATAACGCCCTTCAAAACCTTTTTGCTGCAGCTGTCTTACCATTCCCAAATATCCGTTATTTAATATGAAAATCTTTACCGGAATATTATAATCATAACATACCGCAAGTTCCTGCTCATTCATTTGAAAAGAACCGTCTCCTGCGATACATATAACAGGACTCTTGCCGCCGGCAATACTTGCACCAATTGCAGCAGGAAAACCAAATCCCATAGTTCCTGCTCCGCCTGATGTAATAAATTGCCCCGGATACTTAAATTTATAATTTTGCGCCGTCCAGAGCTGATGCTGGCCGACTTCCGTCGTTACAGGCAAATTCATATCTTTTGTATAATTATAAATTTCCTGAATAACTTCAAAAGAGTGTAACTTTTCTGAAATTTTTCCATTTGTATCATTTAATTTCTTTAAAGCACACGCCTCATTAAGCCAAGCTTCATGAACAGAGGAATATCCTCTTTTTTGAAGTTCTTCATTCATTTTTCCAAGGATAAGCCTTGCATCCCCGACAAGAGTATAAAATGCCGGAATATTTCTCGAAATTTCATCCTCACTTATATCAAGCTGAATAAATTTTCTGCCAAGCTCTTCTTTATTGAAACAACAGGTAATTCTGTCGTTAAATCTTGCACCGATAGAAAAAATCAAATCCGACTCGCGCAAAACCTGATTAGCACTTTTCTGCCCGAATATTCCGATCATTCCGAGATAATTTTTATCATTCTGCGGATAACTTCCAAGCGCCATCATTGTATTCACTATAGGAATGTCTAATGCTTTAACAAAGTTAAAAAGTTCTTTATCGGCTTTTGATGCAACTACCCCTCCGCCTGCAACAACTACCGGATGTTTTGCTGAAATTATTTCATTTAAAATCTCTGTTACATCCCCGACAAACCCGTTAGTTTCATTTACTTGCAAATTAACCTCAGGCATATATTTGCATTCGGCAGTAAAAATATCTTTCGCCATATCAACAACAACAGGACCGCGTTTGCCGGACATTGCACAATCAAACGCCCGAACAAGAGTATTCTCTAAATTATTAACAGAAGTTACCTGAAACGCAGCCTTTGTACAAGATTTTGTAATATCTACAATATTAACTTCCTGAAAAGCGTTTTTCCCGATAAGATTTGAAACGACCTGACCTGTTAAAACCACAAGAGGATACCCGTCAAGGTAGGCATTAGCAATTCCGGATACGGTATTTGACGCACCAGGCCCGGATGTTACAAGAACAACCCCGCACTTTCCGGAAACCCTTGCATAACCCTCTGCAGCGTGCACGGCAGCCTGTTCATGTCGGACAAGATAATGCTTTATATCATTCTGCTTAAACAGTTCGTCATAAATACTCAAAACAATACCGCCCGGATAACCGAATATTGTATCCACCCCCAGTTGTTTCAGGGTTTTAACAATAATCTGCGCACCGGTCAGAATTTCTGTTTTCTCTTTATTTAAAACTGTCATAAAAAACTCCTTATACGATACTTATTCTTCCGGAACAAGAACAGAAAGCACCGCATTATTTATATTCAAATACGTCTTTATAGAAGTATTCAAATCCTCAATTGTAATTGATTCTAAATCCTTTAGATACTCTTCAATGAGCTTCAAATCTTCGCAAACTGTCATATAGTAACCAATAGTTTCACCAATTTCGGATACTGTTTCTGCAGAAAATGCAAACCTTGATTTAATTTTTTTCTTAGCTTTTTTAAGTTCATCTTCCGTAATCGGATTATTAAGCAGATTTGCAAGTTCTTTTTCAACAAGTTCAATAGCCAAATCCTTCAATTCAGGCTTGCAGTTTGCCTGAACAAAGAAATTGTTGCCGTCTTTGAATTGATAATGCTCGGAATTTATCACGTTGAAAATAGGTTCAGGCTGTTTTTCGATTAAGTTCTGGTATAATCGTGAACTTGTACCGTCCCCGAAAATTATACTTATAATATCAAGACAAATTGTACCTTTTATATCACAAGCCTTTGGCCCAAGCCAGCCGTACATAAAATATGTCGTATTAACATGCGCCGAATTTGTTATAACTTTCTTTTCCTGAACTGGTTTATCTATTTCATAAACACGCTTAGGACCGTTTTCCCTGCCTTTAAAATCAAATTCTTTTTCAATTTTTGCAAGAACTTCCTGAGTATTGAAATCCCCAACAACAATTGTTGTCATATTTGCAGGGGTATAGAATTTTTGATAATAATTCATAATATCATCGCGTGTAACACGGGAAATAATTTCAGGGGTGCCGATTACATCCCGTTTGTACGGATGATTTGTATACATATTGAAGTTGCAGGCGTTATAAATCTTTGTCCAGTTCTGATCATCTCTCATTCTGATTTCTTCGATTACAACATGGCGTTCTCTTTTATCCGTAACAGTTGTATCGTTCAAATCAAACGGAGCCCCGATTTCATCTTCCGGTAATACCGGATCAAGCATCATATCTGCATGAAGTTCTATTGCAAGGTTAAGATCTTTATTTTCAGGTCCTTTTGGAAGGGTAACATAGTAGAATGTATAATCTTTCCAGGTTGCAGCATTAACAATTGCGCCCTTTGCCTCAAGAGTTCTGTCAAAATATCCCGCCGGGTGCTTATGAGTTCCTTTAAACATCAAATGTTCAAGAAAATGCGAAATCCCGTTAATTTCGTCATCCTCGTTTATTGAACCTGTTTTAACCCAGGTGCTGACATTTGCCATATCGCCGTCTTTATGCGCCAAAACAATTTTATGCCCGTTTTCGCGTTCGTAAATCTCTACATCTTCTGTTAAAAACGGATATTTCACTAAAGTTTTCTTCATAATTACCCTCTGTTAATAAACATTATATGCATATTAAATTTCATAATCATTATACATAAAATACAAATTTTATGCTATAATCAGAATATGGATATGATTAATCGTTTGGAACATAAGGTAGTGGTTTCTGTGCAGGCAATGCCAAGCGAGCCGTTGTATTTGGAAAAATGCATGGTTGCTATGATGAAGTCTGTCCTCAAAGGCGGAGCCGGCGCATTGAGAGTTGCCGGAGTAAGAGATGTAAAAAATGCAAAGCATCTTTTTGATGTACCGATAATAGGGCTTACCAAACCGGATGTTATCCCTAAAAACTGGCAGGAAATAGTCTATATAACGCCTACCTTAAAAGAAGTTATATCGTTAATCGATGCCGGAGCGGATATTATAGCATTTGACGGCACAATGCGCCAAAGAGAAGGCGGATGCACTCTGGCGGAAATTATTAAATACATCCGAATTAACAAAAGAATTTCAATGGCAGATGTTTCTACCGTTGAAGAAGGGGTAAACGCTGCAAAATTAGGCGCAAATATTCTCTCAACCACTTTGTCCGGCTATACTCAGGAATCAAAAAATGTTTCATTAGACGGCCCGGACTTTGATCTATTGGAAGCACTTGTTAAAGAAACAAACAAGCCTGTCGTTCTGGAAGGCAGAATATGGGAGCCATGGCAGGTAGACAAAGCGTTTGAATTAGGCGCACACTGCGTTGTAATAGGTTCTGCGATAACCCGCCCGCAGTTAATTACAAAACGCTTCGTACAAAGAAATACTTGAGGGTTATATGAAAATTAAACTAATGTCTAACTATGATAAAATGAAGAATTTTCTTAAAATTTTGGATGACTACGAAAAACTTCATTCGGCTCCAAAATATTCCGAACATACCCCGCAGCCTAATATAGACAAAAGATTACCGAAAGACAGCTTTATAAAAAGTAAGGATATAAATAATGAAAAAAGCACTCACGATTGATATCGGCGGAACAAAAATTTATAACACAATAATAAATGAACAGGGCGAAATTATAAGCGAAATAGAAAAACGCCACACCCCAAAAACATTTGAAGAAATAAAAACCGTATTGGAAGAAATTGTAAAAAAATACGAATACGAAGTTGATGTAATTGCATTTTCGACGTGCGGTGCAGTAAATAACAGCAATGACGGCATTTTAGGTTCTACCGGCAACATTGCAAAAGAATATCCGACAATGAATTTTAAAGCATTAAGTACAAAACCGGTCTTTGTAGAAAATGATGCAAACTGTGCAGCCTGGGCGGAACATATCATAGGTTCTTCAAAAGGTATGCCGTATTCGATTATGCTGACTCTCGGCACAGGCGTCGGCGGAGGAATTATTCTTGATAATAAATTATACAAAGGCAAAAGCGGCGCAGCAGGAGAAATGCATTTTAAAATGGAAAGAAAACCCCACAGACAATGTACCTGCGGAAGCTGGGACTGCTTTGAGTCATATGCTTCAGGGACTGGCTTAAAACGTACAGCGGAAGAAATTTCCGGAAACAAAGAAATAACTACATACGACGTTATAGACGGGCTGAAAAATAACGACAAACAAATGACAGAAATTTTCAACTGCTGGCAGAATGACATTTTAAACGGGATTATAGGACTTGCAAATATTTTTGATCCTGATGTAGTTGTCTTATCGGGTTCAATGGCCGAATTTGTCGATACTGATTACCTGACAAAAAGAACAAACGAAGAAATTGTAACCCAGCCGACAAAAGTAGTAAAAGCTACAGCCGGCAACTATTCCGGGATGATAGGCGCAGGTCTTTTGGCATTGGGAGTAACAAAATAAAATGGGAAAAGCTAAAAAAAGAAGTCTGCATTTGGGAATTAACGACAGGATAACAAATTTATCCCGCGAGGACGCTGTTATTGCAACACTTGAAGCGTTAAAAAAACATAATGGCGGACACGAAGCCTATAATTTGATAACACTGTTCGGACTTTCGGCAGAAGAGCTCCTTGAAGCAGGTGCCAGTTACGAAACCGTTATGAGCTTGCAAGGATTAGTGCAATAATAAATATTGTCTGCTCCATCCTACCGAAAATCCGATAGGAAACGAAACAATCCAGGGAAAAGGAGCGGATAAACCTTTGGTTTTCCGCGATGACATGTGGATGGCGGAAGGTGCTAAAATATGTCATCGCGCACTTGTTGCGCGATCTATGGATTGCTTCGTCGCGTAGCATCGGATTATTCTAATGACCGGCTCCAACTTATGTGTTCGCTCGCGCCTCCTTACCGGAAATCTAAGCTCACAATGACACCTGTTGTGCCGTAGGCACTTGTAAAATTTTCAAATATAAGTTAAAATATAAATGGTTATTTAAATTTTGGAGGATATATCAAATGTTAAAATCTGAAAACACTAGAAATACCGGTATTCTCCAGGGGGGGGGGGGCTAAGCTCTCCGCTTTTGGAGATAGCTTCAGCCTTTTAGGTCGACTAAAGCCAGTACTACACGCTGCATATCGCAAAAAAGCCGCATTCACACTTGCGGAAGTTTTGGTTACACTGGGCATAATAGGTATAGTTGCCGCAATGACGATGCCAATGCTGCTTGCAAAATATCAGAATATGGTTTTATTAACCAGGGTAAAAAAAACGTATTCAACTATCACGAATGCAATAAATCTTGCAAAAGCAGATATCGGCGACACGACTAATATTACATCAATATTTAACCTCTCTAATACAAGCGCGCAAACTTTGGAAACAATGAAAAAATATTTCACAGGAGCAGTATTATGCGACTCTGTCAATTCCAATTCCTGTAGGGCTTATCGTGTCAAAGCGCAATACGGAAAATCAAATGTCATAACTGGTGTCATGGAATATATGGATACATTCACTCCGCCATATTTAAAACTGGCAGACGGCAGCTTTCTTAAAATCAGTCAATATTCCTCTTGTAGTACAATGAGAACTGCAACCAAGTGTATTACTGACAGCTCAGGTAATCCTGTTGCAAACAGTGACGGAAGCGATTGTGAAAGAGAAGAATATGAATGGCTGGACAGAAGATGTGCAAACATAATAATTGACACTAACGGAACCCTGGGACCAAATCAATATGGCGCAGATATTTATCAAATAGGAGTTCATGAAAACGGACAATTAAAAGAAGTCGCTGGCTATGGAAACATAAATACAATTCTATCATCAGATGAAATTGAATACATACAATACAGCGTTCCTGAGGAATAAATAGCGGGATATAAATCCCGCTTTCAATTTATTTATTTAAAATTTCTTTGATTAAATCCTTAACTGCCTCTTCCGGAGTAAGCTTTAACATTTCGCCTGTTTCCCTGATTTTATATTCAACAAAACCTTCATTAATAGTTTTTCCGACAGTAACTCTGAACGGGAACCCTATTAAATCCGCATCTTTAAACTTAACCCCGGCTCGTTCGTCCCTGTCATCAAGAACAACTTCAACACCAGCCTCAAGCAGCTTTTCATACATCTCATTTGCGACTTTCATCTGCAATTCGTCCTTGATATTAACAGGTACAATTACAACATGATAAGGCGCAATGGCGATAGGCCATTTTATACCGTGTTCATCGTGGTGAGCCTCAACGGCAGCTGCTGCGGTTCTGGAAATACCTATTCCGTAGCATCCCATAATATAAGGTTTTGTTTTGCCGTTTTCATCCAAATAAACCGCCTTCATAGGTTCCGAATATTTTGTACCGAGCTGGAAAATATTTCCGACTTCTATACCCTGGGTAACTTTCAAAGGCTTTCCGCACTCAGGGCAAAGATCTCCTGCTTCTACAAGTCTTATATCAACATAATTTTCTATGGCAGGAATATCAGAAAGATTTGCACCGACAAGGTGTTTGTCTGTTTGGTTAATACCGACGACAAAATTTTTCATCTCGCGAACCGTTTCATCCGCAATTATCTGAATACCATCCATACCGTTCGGCCCGATAAATCCAGGAACGGCATCAAAGCCTTTTTCTGCCATAAGTTCGGCAATTTCCGCAGAAGATGCTATTCTTATATCATTTCCGCCGACAGCATTCATCAACTTTGTTTCTTCAACAGCCTTATCCGCTCTGATTAGGGCAAGAACAGGCTTTTTATCAACTATATAAACCAGTGTTTTTAATATCAAAGTTGAAGGAATATTCAAAAATTTTGACAACTCTTCAATTGAATGGGTATTTGGAGTATCAATGATTTCAGTTTTGCTGAAATATTTTGCGCCATCCGTTTGAGCAGGCAAAAGTTTTGATACTGCGTGGTTGGAATTTGCAGCATATCCACAGTCATCACAGTAGAAAACATCGTTTTCGCCGGCATCTGTATCTGTCAGCACCATAAATTCATGGCTTACGCTTCCGCCAATTGCGCCGGAATCTGATTGAACCATTTTTGTCGGAAGTCCGCAGCGGTTAAATATCTTAGTATAAGCCTGCGCCATATTTTCATATTCTTTATTCAAGCCTTCCTGTGATGTATCAAAGCTATAGGCATCTTTCATTATAAATTCTCTGCCTCTCAAAAGCCCGTATCTCGGACGAACTTCATCACGGAATTTTGATTGAATTTGGTATAAATTAACAGGCATCTGCTTATATGATTTCAAAACGTCACGTGCAAGAGCCGTAATAATTTCTTCGTGCGTAGGCCCCAGGCACATAACTCTGTCATGCCTGTCTTTCAGACGCATAAGCTCTTTCCCGTATGCATCCCATCTGCCTGATTCTTCCCAGAGTTCTTTCGGCTGAACAAACGGCATCAAAAGCTCTTGAGCTCCTGCTCTATCCATTTCTTCTCTTACTATATTTTCAATCTTTTTCAAAACTCTCCACATAAGAGGCATATAATTGTATACCCCGCTGGTAAGCTTTTTTATATATCCGGCACGTGCAAGCATCTTATGAGAAACAACTTCTGCATCGGAAGGGAATTCTCTCATTGTCTGCACAAACATTTTTGACATTTTCATTGTAAAAACTTCCTCATCCTTTAATATCACTGCCAAAATTTTACCATGCTCAAAAAAATATTAAAAGCAGGCGTGTATTATCTAGGAATTTTTTCTTTTTTGATTTTTATTCGGCTTGTTTTGCCTTGAACGTGAATTATTCTGGTGTCCGCCGCCGGAATAAGATGTTTGAATACGTTTTACACTGAACACATCAGGAATAGCCTGAATACAGTTAATAACTTTTTTGAGAGTTTCAACGTTATCAAGTTCCATTCCGAGCTCTATTATCCCTATGCGGTTGTTTTTAGATTTTACATTTGCATATGTAATATTTGTATTGTTATCGGAAACCGCCGCAATAATATCTTTTAAAAGTCCAAGCTTTTCTCCGGTTTCAATACGTATGGTTGTAGTATAAGTTTTATTGGTATTATCGCCCGACCAATGAATATCCATCAACCTTTCCGGCTGAATATTTTCTAATGTCTTGCAATCAATTCTGTGAACAGTAACGCCCTTTGAACGCGTTACAACCCCGACAATAGGTTCTCCCGGAATAGGAGAACAACATTTTGCAAACGAATATAGCAAACCTTCAAGCCCGACAATATCTTTTTCTGATTTCTTGCGGTTTGAGGAGTGGAAATTTCCTTCGTGTGTTTTTTGCTGCGGCTTGCGGAGTTTGTTTAAAATTTTATTTACAGTAGTTTCACCATACCCCAGAGCCGCAAACAAATCTTCCGAACTCTGGTAATTCATTTGTTTTGCAACTTTTTCAAACTCACCCTGTTTGGTATACTCATCAAACACGGCTTTTGTAAGTTCGTGTTCAAGGTTAGCCCGTCCGACTTCAATATGGCTTTCGCGGTTATTCTTTTTAAACCACTGTTTAATTTTTGATGAAGCCTGCTTTGTCACTACAAAATTCAGCCAATCCAAACGCGGTGCCGGAGTTTTTGAGGTTAAAATCTCAACAATATCACCGTTGTTTAGTTTTGTATCAAGCTGCGCAATTCTGCCGTTAATAAGCGCCCCAACAGTTCTATGTCCCACATCAGAGTGAATACGGTATGCAAAATCCACAGGGGTAGCGTTTATCGGCAAGTCCAATACATCCCCGTTTGGTGTAAATGCAAAAACCTGATCCGAAAACAAATCCAGTTTAACAGAATTAACGTAATCTTCGGCCGACGTCATATCTTTATCGTATTCGACCATTTTTCTCATCCACGAAAACTGCATATCAGCCGGATTGTTTGCTTTCTGCGAACCTTTTTCCTTATATCTCCAGTGCGCGGCAACACCATATTCAGCAACTTCATGCATTTCCCAGGTTCTTATCTGAACTTCCAAAGGTTTAGAGCGCGGCCCGATTACTGACGTATGCAAAGACTGGTACATATTGCCCTTAGGCATTGCAATGTAATCCTTAAACCGCCCCGGAATAGGCTTAAACTGTGAATGAATCAGCCCCAAAACTTCATAGCATTCTTTTTCGGTATCAACAATTACACGAACAGCGGTAATATCATACAAATCATGAAACGCGATATTCAAACGTTTCATTTTGGAATAAATACTGTAGTAATGCTTTGCCCGTCCCGTTATTTGAGCATTTATGCCGTTTTTCTTAACATCTTTCGAAATCTGGTCAATAAGGAGCTGAACAGTCATTTCTCTTTCAGCTTTAGTTTGCGAAACAAGCTGTGCTATTTCAAAATATTTATCAGGTTCAAGATATCTTAAAGACAAATCCTCAAGTTCTGCCTTAATTTTCCCCATACCTAAACGGTTTGCAAGCGGAGCAAAAATATCAAGTGTTTCTCTTGCAATTTTCTGCTGTTTTTGCGCAGCCATAAAATTAAGTGTTCTCATGTTATGAAGTCTGTCTGCAAGCTTTAGAAAAATCACGCGGATATCGTTTGCCATTGCAATAAACAGACGTCTGAAATTTTCTGCCTGACGTTCTTCTTTGGATTTAAACTGGAGTTTGCTAAGTTTTGTAACTCCCTGCACCAGCGACAAAACATCATTACCAAAGCGCTCTTCTATTTCTTCTGGTTTTGTATCGGTATCTTCGAGAATATCATGCAAAAATGCCGCAATAAGCGTATGAGAATCAACTTTTAAATCAAGAAGAATTTTCGCAACTTCGACAGGATGGATAATATAAGGCTCTTCTGAAATTCTGTATTGCCCCTCGTGAAGCCGTTTCGCAAATTCAAACGCCTCTTCAATCTTGGCTATCTCATCCTCTTCTCTATGCTGTGCAATAAGAGTTTGTTTTATTTCTTCAAAAAGCGGTTTTTCAGACATGATATAATTATAATAATGATATGACACACGATTTTCAAGCAAAATCGGCAAATTTCATACATAAGGATTATGTAAAATGCTAAAACAAACAAAAGATGGACTTATTCTTAATATAAAAATATCTCCGAATTCGAGCAAAAATATTATTCTCAAAGATGAAACGGGCTTAAAAATAAAGCTTACAGCCCAGCCGATTGAAGGTAAAGCCAACAAGGCTCTTATTGAATTTTTATCCAAACAGTTAAAAATTCCGAAAACATCAATTGAAATACTCAAAGGTGAAACTTCAAAAGAAAAAACTCTGTTGATTAAAATTTTTGATAATGATAAAATTGAAAATATACGGAATATTTTGGAGTAAAGAAAGGAGTTATTAGTTATGAAAAAAACACTGGCATTAGTCTTAGCCGGCTTGCTTGTAATGTGCGGACTTTCGGCATCAGCTTTCGGCAAGAAAAAAGCCGATATTGAAATTTTGCCGACGATGGAATCTAAATCCGAAGCTGTGAACCAAGTTTGGGTAGGAACATTTCAGCTCGTTTGGAACGATCTTGTAAATGAAATAATTAAACATCCTATCGAGTTTAAAGGTTACAAGTCAGTAATGGCAGAAGAACTTAACAAACAGTCATTCACAACAGAATATTTGTCAGACAGTGCTTATTATAAAAAATGGGGACTTGCTTCTCCTGAATTAAAAGCTGAAATTGAACAGGGCATCATGGAAAAATTCAATGAAAAAAGTGATATCCTCAACAGCTTTGACTGGACTCCTGACAACGGGAAATATATTCTTTATGCAATGCTGAAAAAAGACTTTGAATACCTAAAGCCTTTTGACAAACTTGACGACGCCAAATTCAAAGGCAGCAAAGGAAAAGTTCAATACTTCGGTATTGATAAAAATACAAAAGGCGATGTAAGAGATACTGTTCATGTTCTTTTCTACAATAATAAAAAAGACTTTGCATTAGCTATTACTACAAGACAAAATGATACCGTATACTTATACAGAACCAATGATGAAAAAACTTTGGATAAGCTTTATCTTGATATGATGAAAAAATACAGAACATCTATAAGCAATCCGAAATTCACAAAATCAGATGAATTTAAGGCTCCAAATATTGACTTTAAAACAGAGCGTTCATTTGACGAGCTTTGCCACAAAGCAATAAAAGATTCAGATTTAATGATTGATAAAGCTATCGAAACCGTTGAATTCAAAATGGATAACGAAGGGGTAAAACTTAAATCAGAAGCCGGCATTGCAACAATGAAAGCAATGATTGAACCAAAAACCGAACCAAGAAAATTCTATTTTGATGATGACTATGTAATCTTCCTGCAAGAAAAGGGCAAACCGTATTTTGCAATGAAAGTTACAGATGCAAAAAAATTGCAAAAATAAAAATTACAAAATTATCGCGGAAAGCATAGCTTATCCGCGATTTTTCACTATTGTATAAAAAACAGCTCCCGAAATTCGGAAGCTGTTTTTAACTCTTGGCTCAAAACTATTTTGCAGCTTGTATTCTCTTAACTGCAAGAACAAGTCTTGATTTTTTTCTTGCTGCTGTGTTTTTGTGCAAAACACCTTTACTTACAGCTTTGTCGCATAATTGATATGCTTTTGAAATAGCAGTATTTAAAGCTTCTGTATCTTCACCTTTTGCAAGTTCCAAAACTTTTTTCAAAGCAGTTTTGATAGAAGATTTGAAAGCTACATTTCTAAGTCTGTTTCTTTCAGCTATAAGTACTCTTTTTTTAGCAGATTTAATATTTGCCATTTTATTTTACCTTTCATATTTGCGGCACTTAATGACGGTGCCATACTCGAGGATGTGAGTAACTTCATTTTAAATAAAAAATATCATTTTGCAACTCTTCTGTTAAGAGTTTTTAAAATTTCAAAAGAACCTTAAGGGTTTCTTTTTCTTTATTTTTCTCAAACGCTTCAATCGCATCATCTGCATCGTAAACCGCAGAAATCAGCGGAGAAAAATCAATTCTCTCCGATTTCAGCAATCTTAATGCCGCAGGAAACTGTCCGCATCTAGAACCTAGAACAGTTATTTCATCTATAACAATCGGCGCAAGATTAAACTCTTTTGAAGCAGCAACAGTACTTTTTAAAACGAGCACTCCGCGCGGTTTTGTTAAGGCAAGTGCCGTTTCAAAACCAGAAATAGAACCGGTTGCTTCAACCACGACATCATATTTTTTCTCAATTTTTAAATCATTTAAAAGACAGGTTTCAACACCCTGCTCTTTTGCAATATCAAGTTTATTCTGATGTTTTCCGACAAGCAGGACATCAATATTTTGTGCATTTAACGTTAATGCAGTAATCAAACCCAGCTTACCGTCACCCAAAACTATAACTTTTTCAAACGGTTTTATATGAAGCTGTTCCGTTATTTCGCACGCTGCAGCAAGCGGTTCCACAAATACAGCCTGTTCATCCGGAACGTTATCCGGCACTTCAAACAATACCTCCAAAGGCATTGTAAAATATTCTGCAAAACAACCGTCTTTACGCCAAATGCCAAGAGTATGCCTATCCGGACAATGACGATATAATTTTTCGGCACAATATGGGCAATCCGGCTTTTTACAGCCATAGCTTATTTCAGCTACGACTCTTTTTCCAAGCAGCGATTTGTCGTCATCGTTAATCTCTTCCACGACTCCGACAGCTTCATGTCCCAAAATTCCTTTGTAACCCATATAACCTTTGGTTATCTCGTAATCCGTATTACAAATTCCCGCCAGTGTAACTCTTACGAGAGCTTCTCCTTTTTGCGGAACCGGCTTTTTATAATTATTATCAAGTTTTAAACCTTCATCAAACACAACAGCTTTCATAAAAATAATCTCCTTATTTACCTAATTTATTTTAACACAAAAGAAAAACCGCTTTGTCTAGAAAGCGGTAGGGGAAAAGTTACGAAATTTGTGTAAATAAGGAAATAAAAGGAAAAGGAATCAATAAAAATTTCTTAAGAGAAAGTCTTGAACGAACTTTCAACGTTTTTATCAATAACGTTTTTGATAGAATCGTACTCTGTTTGCAGTGCACTGTGTTCGGTATCAAGTTTTCTCAATTCAAGGTCAAACTTGTTGTCTTTTTGTTCCAAATCATCCAGCTTCATCTGATATTCCTGTTCGATTAAAGCAATTTCACGCTCATCAGTTACTTCTTGAATGGATGAATCAGAATCAACTGATGTTGATACAAATTTCTGTTCAACAGCAGAATAGTATTCAAGCTGCAAGTCACCATTGCGTAATCCGTCTTCAAACCACGAATTATCTTTAATAGTTTTCTGCTCGTCATCTTCGGTATAATAACCAGCGGATGCCATTTTTTGGAAAATATTCTTCAAATAGTTAATATACCCGGCATTGTATTGATCATCCGCAGTTTTTAATGCATTTCCGGAATTAGATGTTCCGTAATATGCCTCTGTCAATGCCGCTGCATAATCATAAAACTCTCTTTGTTCCTGGGTTGTACCCTCGTAGTTAAGAGCTTTTGTAGTTTTTTCACCGGTAGTTAAATCCGTTACAGTATAAGTCGGATAACCGTCAAATGGGGTATTACTAAATGAAGTGTACCCAAAATCCAAACCGTGTTCTTCATCTTCGCCAATATGTAACCCTACAGAGGTTAGATATTGATCCCAAGCCTCGTGAATTTGCTGGTAAGCTTTTGCTTTTTCCTGATCTGTTGCTGTAGTGCTGTCATTTTTGATTGTGATATCCGTTTGAGAATATCCGAGTTCAGCAAGAAATTTGTTAAAATCTCCGTTCCCCGCTTCAAAAGCTTTTGCCTGCTTTTCTGTTACCAGAATTTTCCCTTTTTTATCCGTAACTATGTATTGTGTACCAGATGCTACCGTATTATACCCTGTCATAAGAGCGTATGAAATATCGGTATAAACTTCTTCAGAACCGTTAAAACCTGTAAGAACAGTCAATTTTGTAGCTTTTAATGCTTCAAGGTAATCATTATTGACTTCT
This sequence comes from Candidatus Gastranaerophilales bacterium, assembly GCA_944324365.1. GTDB lineage: Bacteria > Cyanobacteriota > Vampirovibrionia > Gastranaerophilales > Gastranaerophilaceae > UBA1221. The sequence goes on along the minus strand of CALUWA010000002.1, from coordinate 154,544 downwards.
TCTGTCTGATCTGCCAGACGGATTTTTGAATAAGAAAGACTCTGACCGGAATTTTCATTGTCGGTCAATCTTGCAGTAATGCTTAACAGTCTTGCCTGTGATGCAGCCATTCCCATAAGTATTCATCCGTCCTTTCATTTCTTTGTCTGATATTTTTTTTTACGGTTTGCCTTATGAAAAACTTTAAACTTTTGGAATTTTTATTAACAATTTGTTACATATTTCCCAAAAAACACTCCCGAGCGAACTTTAACAATTCGTTACAAATTGCAAGCTGCAATGTATTGTGTTAGTATTAAAAGTACAGAAGAAGAGATTTTAAAAGGGATAGTAATGAAAAATATAATTGTTTATACAACCAAAAAGGCTTCTGATTTGGCAGATATTTTGGCTTCTATTGATGATACAAATGTAAGAATAGAAGATGCCGCAAACCTCAGAGATTATGAAAAACTCAATCCTGGTTTGATTGTTATAGAAGATGTACCGAATATAAAAGATGTATTGATGGTGACAAAATTCAAATCACCTGTATTATTCATAGGGGAACCGTTTAAAGGAACCGTTGTTCGTGCGGTTACTTATGATTTAATTAAAACTCCTGTTGATAAGGACGAACTTGTTATTCGTGCAAAATCATTATTAAAGATTAAAGAATTAAGAGATAAACTTACACAGGTATCTACAACAGATGAGCTCACAGGACTTCATAACAGAAAGTATCTGCATGAACGTCTTGAACAGGAAATGTCGCGTGCAAAACGTTACGGGACAAAGCTTTCCTGCCTGTTATTTGATTTGGATTTCTTCAAAGTAGTAAATGATATTTACGGATATGACTGGGGAGATGTTTTGCTTCGCTCTATTGCGGACAAATTAAAACAGCTTATCCGTAAGGAAGATATTTTGACCCGTTACGGGGATGAAGAATTTTTGTTAATTCTTCCAAATACTTCGGAAGAAAATGCATATCTTTTTGCAGAACGTTTCAGACGCGATATAGAAAGAATGGAATTTATTCCGGCTGGAGAAGAAGAAAGACATCCTATTACGATTTCCGGCGGAATTTCCACATATCCTTGTCTGGAAAATGTTGACGAAGACGTTAACACCATCATCAGATATGCGGAACACGCACTTTATAACGCAAAAAAACGCGGGAAAAATAAAATTGTTCAATTCTCTCAGATTAACTTGGGAGAATAGAACAGGAAAAAGGCTTCCTTTCTGAACACTTATATAGTGTAAAATCTGGTTATTAGGCGATTTGAAAAAGTCGCCTTTTTCATTATCCGAGCGTAATTAAAAAGAAAAACCGCCCCTCTATGAGGAACGGTTTTTCCGGCGTACGAATGACTATCTGTGTTCGCTGAATTATTCATTACAGCCGAAGGCAATAGTAACGTGTTCTCTTGGATTAACTGCAGAGATTTTGTATCCCTTAGGGTCAACAAGGTAAGCAAATTCGTCGCCTGTGGTTTGGAATAAACCAACTGTACCTGATATTGCAGTACGCGTGATATCAATAGGTGCCTTAACAGTTTCCCACAAACCATCTCCAAGGTTTCTGGCCGCAGCTCCGAATTTACCCTGGAATACGTGGCCAAGCATATAACCTGCATCGTTAGAAACATTTTCTACAGCGTTACCGAGGTTAGCGATTGCACCGCCGGTTGTTCTGCCGACAATACCAACCAGTGAACCGGCAAGAGTAAACGGAGCTTCAACCAATCTTGCAACAGGGTTTACTTGTTTTGATTTGTTTACCTGAGCTTGCAAAATTTGTTTTGGCAGATTTGCCTTGCAGTCACCATTTTTAATGCTTGTAAATGATAATTTAAGGGCGCCCTTGTTACATCCGGAAGGTCTTATGACCTCTACAACCTGACCGGTTACGGTTGAACCGCAAGGGAATGTAACACCGTTGATTGTAACTTCTTCAAGAGTGTTTGCTCTGAAGTATTGGCCTACGTGAGATGATTTTGCTGTTAACTGGTCAATCATCTTAACTTTTAATGTAGGAATTTTTACAATTTCTTCGTTTTCAACGAATGCCTGTTTATCTATAGGACATACAGGGCAGATTTCATTGGCTGTTTTAGGGTTAGTATCATAGCCCAATGCCACACGTATAGTCTGCATCATTGAAGCAATATCCGCACGGGAAGCTTCTCTGTTCGGGAATATCATATTCGGGGTCGGAGAATCTTTCAATGCACCGTTTTCAAGTGATTTTGCAACCGGAATTCTAGCCCAGTTCGGTACAGTATTACCGTCTGCATATTTTGACAGAATTTCATTTGCACGGCATTCGTCAATATCACAGGTCATACCTTTTGAAATTGAGGTCAAAGCCTCAGCACGGGTAACTTTGTGATTAGGCTCAAATTTACCATTCGGATAACCTGCCAAAAGGTCCTCTTCAACGGCTTTTGCAATTGCAGCATTAGCCCAGTTGTTCTGAGGAACGTCGCTGAATAATGCTTTTTGCGGCATACCACATTCGTTCAGGTTGAAACCTTTAACGAGCATAGTTGCAAATTCAGCACGGGTAATATCTCTGCCCGGTTTAAACATACCGTCAGGATACCCTACTACAACATTATTCATAGCAAGTTTGTCAATATCACAAGCCGCCCAATAACCGTTTGGAACATCAGGGAACATACATCCTGATGCCGGAGCCGCAGCACCTATAGGTGCACCATTGCCCAACGCAGCTTTAATGTCGAAAGGGACTAATGTCTTTTTAACCGCCTGCATTGAATTTTCTGTCTGAATATCTACAGGACAGTTATTTCCGTCCATAATTCTTTCGTTTCTTTCAATAGGAATACCGTTATGGCGTGTAGGATCTTCTCCTAAACATGGCATCTGTGTTGCAGCACCGGTAACCTGACCTTGTGAAGATACAGTTACACCGTTAACGGCAGATGACATAGTTGCAGCAGCAGCGCCGGTTGCAGCCGTATCAGTTGAAAGAATTGAGTTTGCCGGTTCTCCCATATAGTTGTTTGCACCATAAATTGCATTCGGATAACCGTAAACCTGCTTCATGTCTTTTCTATCGGGCTTACCTGTTCCCGGACAAACTGCGCAAGACGGAACTGCCGGAGCATCGCAGCCTAGATTTTCATTTTCGCATCCGCAGTCACTTTTCTTTTTTTCGCATGGATCCTGTTTGCACGGATCATCGCAAGGGTCAGCCTTTTGACAGTCGCATTCGTCAAAAGATTTTTGGCAATTGTCGCATGTCGGGGTTTTAGTACATGGACATGCCGGACCTGTAACTACAGGTAAAGGTTCTGCACACGGAGCCTGCGGTGTGGCCTGTTGTGTACAAGGGCAAGCTGCCATTGCTTGATTCAAGGAACACGTTGCTATTCCAACGGCAATTGCAGCTGCCACAGTAAGTTTTTTAATTGTCATTTTTACCTCCTTGTGTTGTGGCGGGTTTTTACGAGAAATACCCGAAAAAAGTTTAAAAAACAAACTTATACCTGATTATGTACTTTATTTTGCCTGATAAACATTACCGCAAGGGCTTATTCAGTCGGGCTATTTAAAATTTCGGGTAACAAATAAAAGGATGATTATCATCAATCATCCTTTTATTATTTATATTAATAAGTTTTATGCCTTACACTTTTTTCTGATTTTTTCGTATGTTAAAAGAATTGTACAAATTATAATACAAATAAATGTTGATATCATCCAGAAAGCAATTGCACCGTTCCAACCAAATTTATCAACCACGAAACCGGTTCCTCCCGATGATAAGGCCGCACCCACATAACCAAAAACTCCGGTAAACCCGATTGAAGCAGACGCAACTTTTTTAGAACTACTCTCAACCGCGCACAATCCGCCTATTAACATCTGCGGCCCGGCTGTAAACGCCCCTATCATAGCAGCATATACGTAATCCATAATGTGGTTGGAAGCAGGATTAGCCGCAAAAGCCAGCAAACTTAAAATCAAGCAAATAAGAAATACAATATTTATAGGAGTTCTGTTACCTTTATAAATTCTATCAGAAATAACACCCGCACAAATAGCACCCATAGCCCCAACCAATGCAAGCGAGCTTAGTTTTGTACTTGCCAGAGTTAAAGAATTACCTTTGACCTCTACCAGGTACTTAACAAGCCAATCCTCTGTTCCAAACCTTATTATATATACAAAAATATAAGCTATTGCCAGCATCCAGATAACAGGGTTACACAAAATATGTTTCTTAAAAATCTGAAAATAGGAAAGTTTGTCTTCTTCGTGTTGAGGTTCGCAATTTTCAACAACCGGTTCACTATTATATTTTTCTATATCAGGAAGTCCAAGACTTTGCGGCTTATCCCTGAGTCTGTCAAAAAGCCACAAACCGATTATAATACAAATCACCGCCGGAACATAAAATGCCGCCATCCAGCCGAATTTTTCAATAACAAATCCGGATAATGTCACAGCCGCAAACACACCGATTTGATGGGAAGTTGACCACAGTGACCATTTAGTACCTCTTTCTGAATTTGAAAACCAGTAAGATAAACTCTTTGCAACCGGCGGGAAACCGCATGACTGAAACCATCCGTTAGCCCCCCAGAAAAAAGCAAGAAGCCATAGCAAAATAGTTCCGGAAGGAAGTCCGAAAAAGCTTATATGCCCCGGAGTTACAAATATCGCACTTAAAACAAAACAAATATTACATACAGCAGAAATTATCAATGCCGTAGGCAAAAATGTTCTGACATTCGCCTTATCCGCAATAACACCGTTAACAAATTTACCTATACCATAGGTTACATATAAAGTAGAACCCAAAAGCCCTAATTCCGTATTTGAAAGGTGGAGCGCTTCTCCCATTGCAGGAAGTGCAACTGCAATATTTTTTCTGCAAAGATGAAATACGACATACGCAACAAAACTTGCGTAAAAAATTCTCCAGCGAAAATGTGAATACAGCTTGCTAATTTCCGCTTCATCTTTAATCGGTTCTGCAGCCGGCGGCTCTTTAAAAAACTCGATAAATTTATTAGCCATACTTCCTATTTTCCTGCTTTTATAATTTGAATATTTCTTGTTTCATTAATTTCCTGACGAGCGTCTTTGATAATTTCTTTTTTCTCTTCGTCAAGTCTGCAGCCGCAAACAAGCCTGTCTATAAATCCGGTATTTACTTTAACGGCTTTTTCAAAAGCTCCGACTTCTTCCAAAACATCTTTAATCTGATGAAAATCATATCCGAAAGTTTGTTTTGAATTATAAACAAGAGTTTCCCCGGATTGAGAAACAATTGGCTGGCCGCCCTGTTCAAAATAAAGTTTAAATACGGATTTTAAATCCTGGAGCTCGGACTGCAATGTTGTAACAGTCTGTTGAATTCTCAAATACCTTTCAAACAGATATTCAACATTTTCAAGCTGTTTAGATTCCCAATCATATTTTTGCAGATACAATTTTTTCAATTTAGGGTAAGCAAGAGCCAATCCCATAGTATCAGCCATAGCCCGGTGATGGTTATCAAGAGGAACTTTAAATTTTGTTGTTAAAGCTTCCAGTCCGTGCGATTCCAAATCGGGATAAATCTCTTTAAACATCTGCTGGGAATCAATTCGCGGGTTATTTATTTCATGACCGAAAACCCGCTTACTTGCTTCATTAATAAACGTATAGTCAAAAATTGCATTATGAGCAACAATAGGGTAATCCTGAATAAACTCCATTATCTGCGGCATAACTTCTTCTTCCGTAGGCGCATCCTCAACCATTTCCGGAGTAATTCCGTGTATTGCAATACTTGATTTTCTAATATGCTGCTGCGGATTAATCAATGTCTGAAATTCGTCTTTTACTTTGCCGTTTTCGAGCCTTACCGCCGCAAATTCAACCATTCTCTCCTTAGTATAATCCAAGCCGGTTGTTTCCGTATCCAAGACAATTTCTATAGTTTTTTTTCTTCCCATATTCTTACCCTATAATGTTCTAATCAGATAATAGCATAAAAAAATTTTCCATGGTAGAATACTTCCAGGAAATTTAAAATAAGGAGTATTTGTCATGTCAAATGCAATAGATATTAACGATGCCAACTTCGAAACAGAAGTTTTAAACTGCGACAAACCTGTCGTTGTGGATTTCTGGGCAACATGGTGCGGGCCTTGCAGAAAACTAAGTCCGGTTTTAGATGAAATCGCTGCTGAATTTGGCGACAAAGTAAAATTCGTCAAGGTAAACACCGATGAAAACCTTAAAACAGCTAAAGATTATGCAATAAGCGGTCTGCCAAGCCTGCTGGTTTTTAAAAACGGCAAAGCCGTTGAAAGATTGGTAGGTTTAATGCCAAAATCTTCAATTGTTTCAAACATTGAAAAACATATGTAAATTTAAATATTATAGAAGGCTAAAAACAGAATTCCTTACATAAAAGGAGTTCTGTTTTTTGTGTAACAATTATGTTACATACCCCGGATTGTCCTAAAGTTTATGAATGAATATGCCGTTTTATAAATCGAATAAATAGGAGAAAGAAAGGCATTTCTTCAATGGGCATAGAAAATTTAACAGAAAAAATGAAACAAGCATATTATCAGCGTCCGCAAGGCGAACCCGTAGAAGACCGGGTTGCACATATTGTTGCAAGGTTACAAGAAGATCCACACTATGCAAAGTGTTCGGAAGACGAATTGACAAGCATTGCAATAAGTATGTACGGTAACGGGATTATAGAAAATATTACAACCCAGCTTGAGGGTTATGTTACCGCAACAGGAAAGCCGATGGATCCAGTATGGGGGCAATTTACATACGAAGAGATACTCGGAATGGCTAATGACGGTGTACAAGTTCCGCAGGAATTCCTAGACTGGGCAAATGCCATGGCTGATACTGATACAACAGCTTATGAAATAGAAGAATCAGCTTCTTCTGACAGCAATACCGCAAGCAACCTTGAAGTAGGTACAGATGATACTACCAGAATGGGACAGCAGAGAAAACTTCAAAAATTTTCATCAAAAGCCGAACAACAGGAAGAACTGCTCAGAGAAAAAGATAATGAACTTCAGGCTCAAAGCCAGGACCTTGAAAGTGTACAAACAGATTTAGAAAAGAACCAGAAATTAACTCTTGATAAAATAAATCAAATCTCGAATGAGTTTGATACATTAAATAACAAAGTCAAAAACGGCGAAACATTAACAGACGAAGAAATGCGCAGGTATAAAGAACTCGGGCTGTTATTAAACACTCAGGGCGAAGAACTTATTGCACAATCAAATAATGTAGAAGCCGATATTGAATCTCTGTTAACCCAAATGGAGGACGTTAGCAATCTTGTAAATGTTAACAAAGATATAAGCCGCACATTGGAAAATTTAAGCTTGCTTTATTCCGCTGCTGAAGGCGGCAAGACCCATTCATATTCCTATGGCGGAAGTAACGGCTTAAATACCTTCGGAGTTATGGAAGCATATTCATATGCTGCACAAGGTATGTCCGTTGCATCCAATTCAGGAGTAATCGGCGTAGAATTAGACTTAAATTCAAATGCTTTGCAATTTAAGGCAAATGCAAATACCGAAATTGCAAATACGACATTAACAAGAGTTCAATCAATAGAATCTCAGGGAGAAAGTATCAATCCTGATAAAAATACCACAAACAGAATTGCGGAAAATCAGGCAAATCAGGCTCCGGCAGAAGAAGAAAATACAAACGGAGAAAATACACAACAAAATATCAATCCTGAAGAAAACAATACCCCTCCTGCACAAAACGGGGCTCAAAACACTGAACCTGAAACAAACACAGATACAACTATACAACAAACCTTACCGGGACAAGATGAAACACTTGTACTGCAGCCGTTTGAAACAGAACCTCAAACAAATGAAGTTCCTCAAACCAGAACTACAGAAGAAAACATTGTTGAAAATATGTTTAACTCTGTACAAACAGGTAATGTTACGGAAGAAGCTGCTGCACAAGTACTTGATAACATTGCCCCGGATAACACTGTTCAAGCAAATAATGTTCCGCAGACCACAAATACCGCACAAACAGGAGCTGCTGCAACAGTTTCAACCACAGAAGGTGAAACTGCTGTAGAAGACGCAACAGCGACAGAAAATACAACCGAAACAGATGCAGCTGCTGCGGATACACCGGCAGAAGCCCAAACAGATCCGGAAGAAGCCGCTATCAGAGAATACTTAACCGGCTGCAATACAAAATCAACCGAAATGCAGACAATTACAAATAATCTGACAACATTGAGAGATCAGGTTAAAGACATAAGACAATCCAGATTAAAAGATACAATTAAGGCAAAAGCAGAATTTGACAGCGCATTCAGCCAGTATGAAAATCTCTTAGGCAGAATACGAAATGCAACGGAAATATCCGACGCAGACCAGGCAGAATACGAAAGATTAAACGGCATTCTTGATGCCCAGACAGGTTCGCTTTCTGTTGATATGCAAAATAAAATTACTGTTCTGAATGATTTTTCTACGACAGTTGAATCCGGTCTGACCTTAAGCAGTGAAAACCTCACTTATGCAGACTCCGCAATTGAAGCTGGCAAAGCTTACGCACTTGAAAACAACGCAGGAAGCCAGGACAGAATAAGACTTTCTGACGGTAAAGACGGTATATACGACAGACTTTACGGCAAAGAAGGAGAATCTGTCGGCAGAGATGTTATCGAAAGCGGAGAAGCACTTGCAAAACAAACAAAATCAGCAAGACGAGTCTTAGTATTCTCATCTTCACTTAACGGTTTTGCTTCGCAGTATTCATCACAATTAACAGGCAATATGAATGAAAACAACGCAAAAGTTGCACCGCTTGCGCAGGAATTCCAGCAGTTATTTGCTGCCAAAACCGCAGCACAAGAAACTCCTGCAGAAACAACTGCTCAAGAAACAACCGCACAAGGAACAGAAATTACAGACCAAACAATTCCTGCAGAAAATAATACTCAAATTCAGCAAAACGAACAACCGGAAGCTGCACAAAATAATACAAACACAGCAACCGAACAAACTCCGGAAGTCCAAAATCAATTACCTGAAACTCAAGATGTACAGGCAAATACTTTGGCTGCCGCAGATACAGAACAAACGTTACCGGAACAAACCACCGAACTTCCGCAACCGGAAGCAAACGTAACAGAAACTATTCCGGAAGCAACACCTGCCGGCACAACAAATGAAGAAATCACAACAAACAACACAGCAAATCAAAATGATGAAATTACTCGATTGCAACTGGCTCAATCCGGTATAAGAAGCATTACAAACGATAATACAACTGTGAATAATCAAATTAACAGCTTATCTTCTCAAGCTGAAGATGAAACTGCCGTTGTCGATAACGCAAGCGATATTGCAGCTTCAGGCGGAACAGTTTCACGCTCAATAAATTCAGCTTCCGAATTTAGCAACAGCAGAGTTGTTTCAAACAGCATAAACAATGCCGACACTGATGTTGAAGAAAACATCTCAACACTCGGCGGTATTGCAGAAGAGTCACAAGAAATTATTGTTGATACAACTGACAGCAGCAATACAATAAACTCTTTAGATACAACAGAAAATAATACAGCACGAACTAACAATGAGCCGGAAGCTCCGCAAAATACAACAGAAAATATTCCGCAAAACGAAGCGCAGCAACCTGCCGAAACTCAAACACCGGCACCGGAAATTGCCGATATAGAAATCAGACGTACTGCAGCGAACGTTCAAAATGATGCCGCAGACGGACTTGACCTTGCATCCCAAATATCTGCAGCAGCAGAAGAAGCAGAAGCCATTGCAGATGAAGGACAAGTTACAGGTGCGGCGATAAATGTTGATGACGAAATTGATACCGCAAGTGCACGGGCAAAAGAAACCGGCAGCGAAGTTGAAGCAGATTCAGGCATTGCCGAACTCAAAGAAGCCGAATCCGAAGCAATAGCAACGGCTGGAACAGATGCCGTAAGAGAAATTGATGCATCAACCGCACAATCTTCTATGCCGGCACTTAACACTCCTGAGGATGGCGGCATTCTTCAAAACACAAGAGGAACTGTAGAAACCGGTGTTGAAGATACGATGGAAGCTATTTCAGAACAGGTCGAAGAACAAATGGCCACCCAATTGGCTAAATCAGCAGCACAAAAAAATACAGAAGACATTGTTGAAGATTTGGTAACAGAAGCCGGACAACAGACAATAAGAGAGTATGGCGGCAGATTGCAGCAAAAAGATTCAAAAGAAGATAACAAGAAAAAAGTCCTGATGCAATTTGAACGCAAAAAACGTGATGCAATTAAACGCGGTATTGAAGAAGTTAAAAAATCAATGAACGCAAAATAATTACCCGGCAGATACACATGCCGTTATTGCATCAATCAGACGCTTAACTTTAATTATCTCAATCTTTTTGAAGTTATTTGGAATATCGTTCGCATAAGGAACAATAGCCTTTTTAAAGCCTGATACTACAGCTTCGTTAAGGCGTTTTTCGATATTATTAACCGGATGAATTTCCCCGGAAAGCCCGATTTCTCCGATAATAACCGTCTGCGGGTCAACCACAACATCTCTTGCACAGGTTGCAATCGCAATTGCAATCCCCAAATCCGCACTCGGTTCATCAACTTCAATTCCGCCTGTTACATTAACATAGACATCCTGTTTGGAGAAATTAAGCCCGACACGTTTTTCAAGTACAGCCAAAATCTGATGAAGTCTGCTTGTATCAACACCGTTCGTAACCCTGCGCGGAGCAGGATAAGAAGTCGTTCCCACAAGCGCCTGAATTTCAACCAGCAAAGGACGAGTACCCTCGTTAGTTACAATAATCGCACTGCCCGGCGCTGCAACTTGGGAGCGCTCATTTAAGAAAAGTTCATTCGGATTTTTAATTTCGTGAAGCCCGTCAGTATGCATTTCAAATATGCCGACTTCCGAAGTATTGCCGAAACGATTTTTCATAGAGCGCAGCATTCTGTAAGACTTATATTTATCGCCCTCAAAATATATAACCGTATCCACCATATGTTCAAGAACCTTCGGCCCGGCAATATTCCCGTCTTTTGTAACATGCCCGATTACAATAGTGGTAATATTTTTGCTTTTTGCAATATGCATCAAAATATTTGTGCATTCTCTAATCTGTGAAACGCTTCCTGCGGAACTAGCTACATTATTTGAATAAATAGCCTGAATACTGTCAATAATAACAAAATCCGGTGAAATTTCTTCTATCTGCGATTTAATATTTTCCATATTGGTTTGAGGATAAATATACAGGCTGTCTGAATTTATACCGAGTCTTTCTGCCCTTAATTTTAATTGGGAAGCACTTTCTTCCGCGGAAATATACAAAACCTTTTTGCCCGCTTCACACAACTGTCCGCAAGTTTGAAGCGTAATTGTTGATTTTCCGATACCGGGATCTCCTGCCAGAAGAATTAAAGACCCCTGAACGAAACCGCCGCCCAAAATTCTGTCAAATTCAGAAATATTTGTACTTATGCGAACTTCTTCCCCAATATGAATATCTTTCAAAAGCGCAGGTTTTTCGGTATTAACAAATTCATTTGCCGCAGCATTTGGGAGTTTTGCATCAAACTGCACCTCTTCAACAAGAGACCCCCAGCTTCCGCATTCAGGACATTTTCCCAAATATCCGGCCGTCTCATACCCGCATTCCTGACAAATCCATTTTGACTTAACTTTCGCCATCTTTATCCTCATATATTTATGAAAATATTATACTATTAAAAAATTTCTACACACGCTTTTATAATAAAACTCAAACATATTATATGCAATTCATTCGAAATTATTTTTATGATATAATTCCGTTATGAATAAGAAGAGGTGTATTAGTATTATCGGGTCTACCGGTTCTATCGGAACCCAGGCGCTGGAAGTCATTGAAAAACTTCAGGATAAATTTGAAATTATAGCGCTTGCCGGCGGGAATAATGTTGAACTCTTAAAATCCCAGGCAGAAAAATTTAAACCAAAATATATTTATGCCTCAAAACCGATTTCTGTTTCCGGAACAAAAACTTTAAGCAGTCTTGATGAAATAGCAGCAAATAAAGAAAATGATATTATCCTTGTTGCCTGCTCCGGAAAAATCGGACTAAAACCGACATTAAAAGCTATAGAAAACGGTATCGACATAGCTCTTGCCAACAAAGAAACCCTTGTTATGGCAGGGGATATCGTAATGAAAAAAGCCAAAGAACATGGTGTAAAAATTATCCCTGTTGACAGCGAACACTGCGCAATCCACCAGTGCATAAAAGATATTTCGCAAGTGGATAAACTAATTATAACCGCAAGCGGAGGCCCGTTCTTACACAAAAGTGTTGACGAGATGAAAAACGCAACGGTTGCGGAAACCTTAAAACATCCAAGATGGAATATGGGCAAAAAAATTACAGTTGACAGCGCAACTTTAATGAATAAGGGGTTGGAAATTATTGAAGCGCATCATCTTTTCGGGTTTGATTATGATGATATAGAAGTTGTTATCCATCCGCAAAGCATTGTCCACTCCGCAATCGAATACAAAGACGGAAGTGTAATTGCGCAGCTGGGTCTGCCGAGCATGCATATTCCTATTCAATACGCAATCACTTATCCTGATAGATTTGAAGGAATAAAATCACGCAGTTTCAGTTTTTCAGAAATTGCAAGACTTGATTTTGAAGAACCTGATTTTGAAAAATTCCCTACGGTAAAACTTGCATACAAAGCGGGTAAAATAGGCGGAACAGCTACAGCATGCCTGAATGCAGCCAATGAAGAGGCCGTTTTTGCATTCCTTGACGGAAAAATTAAACTGTATCAGATTTATGAAATTACAAAGAAAATATTTGACGAACACGAAGTAATTCAAAACCCGACGATTGATGAGATATTTGAAGTCGATAATACAATCAGAGAAAAAACCAGAGCATATATCGCACAAATTATTCTCTAGACCAGATTAAACAACTGCCGGTTCTGCCCTGAATATAAGTGCATTATTTTCGCAGTCAATAATAATTTTGTCGTCGCGTTTGAATTTATTCTCAAGAATTTGTGTTGACAGAGGAATTTCAATTTCTTTTCTTATCACACGTCTGAGAGGTCTTGCACCAAAGAGCGGTTCGTAACCCTCCTGCGCAAGGAATTGTTTTGCACTGTCGGTTATTTCAAGCTGCATTCCCTGTTCTTCCACACGTTTTTTCAGGGAAGCCGTTTGAATTTTTACAATCTTTGACAAATCTTCCTGCGTCAACGGTTTAAACGTTATAATTTCATCAATTCTGTTAATAAACTCCGGTTTAAATTTGGATTTCAAAAGGTCATTAACCTGTTTGCGCCGTTCTTCAAAACCCAAACTGTCATTAAGCAGAATTTCACTGCCGATATTACTTGTCATAATAATTACGGTATTTTTAAAATCAATCAGCTTGCCCTGGCCATCTGTCAGTCTGCCGTCATCAAACATCTGAAGCATTATATTAAATATATCCGCATGTGCTTTTTCTATTTCGTCAAACAACACAACGGAATACGGTTTTCTTCTGACAGCTTCCGTAAGCTGTCCGCCTTCTTCGTAGCCGACATAACCCGCAGTCGTTCCGGTTAACCTTGATATTGATTGTTTTTCCATAAATTCACTCATATCAATACGGATAAGGGCATCTTCATCATTGAACAAAAATTCCGCAAGCGCTTTGGCAAGTTCTGTTTTACCGACACCAGTAGGCCCCAAAAACAGGAATGAACCTATTGGACGCTTTGCATCACGAAGTCCCGAACGGGAAAGCCGAATTGCGCTTGCAATTTTATGAACAGCTTCATCCTGTCCGATTAAGCGGTTGTGCAGACTTTCTTCCATACCCAATAATTTTTCGGACTCATTTTCGACAAGCCTTGTTGTCGGAATACCGGTCCATTTTGCAATAACCATCGAAATATCATCCGCATCCAGGTAATCTTTCAAAAGATGTTTTTTGGATTTATCAGACTGCAATTTTTTCAACTTGTCTTCCATCGAAAGCATTTCTTTATATTTTTGCTCCAGAGCTGTTGTCAGCTCGCCTTTTTTCTGAGCAAGTTCTATCTGGGCATGCAAAACTTCCAGATTTTTCTTCACTGTAGTAGTTGAATCAAGGATTTTCTTTTCCTGAGCCCATTGGGTTTTCAGCTTATTAATCTTACCTTCCAATGTTTCAATTTTTTTGGAAATTTTAGCAATTTTGGCATCAGCCTCTTTGGTATGCTCCTCAGTAAGATTTTTGCGCTCCAGTTCCAGCTGAAGTTTTTCTCTTGTATAAATATCAATTTCTTCCGGAGTTGTATCGATATTCATTCTGAGAGATGAAGCCGCTTCATCTATAAGGTCAATGGCTTTATCCGGCAGGTATCTGTCAGTAATATATCTGTGGGAAAGCTTCACAGCCTGAACAATCGCCTCATCAAGAATTTTTATTCCGTGAAACACCTCATAATTATTTTTCAGACCGCGGAGAATACTTACTGCAACATCAATTGAAGGTTCATCCACAACTACCGGCTGGAAACGGCGTTCCAAAGCTTTGTCTTTTTCTATATATTTTTTGTATTCATCAAGAGTTGTTGCACCGATTACTCTTATGCTTCCTCTTGCAAGCATCGGTTTTAGAAGGTTCCCGGCATCAACAGAACCCTCGGAAGCCCCCATACCCATAATTGTATGGATTTCATCAATAAATAAAATCAAATCATCAGTTTGAGCCTCAACTTCTTTTAAAACATTTTTTAACCTATCCTCAAACTCCCCGCGGTAGGAAGCACCTGCCAAAAGTGCACCCAAATCAAGGGATAAAATTTTATCATTCTTCAAACTTTCAGGCACATCGCCGGTCGCAATTCTTTGAGCCAACCCCTCAATAACAGCGGTTTTACCCACACCCGGCTCACCTACGATTACAGGATTATTCTTTGAGCGCCGGTTGAGAATTTGTATTACACGCCTAATCTCATCATCACGTCCGATAACAGGATCAAGCTTATTTTCTATAGCTATTTTTGTCAAATCACTTGTAAATTTTTCCAGCGCACTGCCTTCTTTATCTTTTGCCGAATTTGAAGGAGATTTGTCCTTTTTGACTTCTTTTTTCGCAGAAGTATCATCCGGGTTTTCGGTTTTCTTACCATGACTTACTGGTTTGCCGTCGATAATATCAACATGTTCAATATTTCCGACCTGCTCTTTCATCTTCTGGTACAGTTCGTAAAGATCTATACTGTATTGCCCGAATATATATTTCATCAAAGGGTTATTTGATTTAAAAAGCGCAAGCAGTATATATTCAATCCCGACAACATCGTCTTTATATTTCAAACCTTCTTTTTCGGCATCCTCAAGCAGCTTTATTGTTGCCGGAGAAAGCGGAGTATCAGTATATTTGGTTCTTGTGCCGGCATTTCGCGGAATACTGTTGTTGAAATCTCTTATAAGGCGCGGATTATCAAGTCCAATATTGCTCAAAAATAATTTTGGCAGGTCATTTTCATCCATAAACAGTGCGAGCATAATATGCTCAGGCTCTACAAACTTGTAATCTCTTGCGTAAGCAATAGTTTTTGCCGAATGAATTATATATTGCAAATGTTGGGTAAGCTGCACTTTTCTAACCTCTTATTACGTAATACTTTATGATTATGATAGCATTCCCATGGTTTTACCGCCTCATTTAGCTGATGTAATATTAAAAAACAGCCCCGGCAAATACCGGAGCTGTCTTGTCTTTTATAAGTATCTTACTTACAACCGAGCGGGCCTTCTTCTTCTTTACTGTGTTTGAATTCGATTACCGCTTGAGCTGCTGCAAGTCTTGCTTGCGGAACTCTGAACGGTGAACATGAAACATAGTTCAAACCGATTCTGTGACAGAATTTAACAGAAGCAGGATCTCCGCCGTGTTCGCCGCAGATACCGCGTTTCAAGTGAGGACGTACAGTTAATGCTTTGTCTAACGCAATTTTCATTAACTGGCCTACACCTTCCTGATCAAGTGTCTGGAACGGGTTAGCAGGTAAAATCTTATCATCAACATACTTGTGTAAGAATTTACCTTCCGCATCATCTCTTGAGAACCCGAATGTCATCTGAGTCAGGTCGTTAGTACCGAATGAGAAGAATTCGGCATATTTTGCAATCTGATCAGCTGTCAGAGCAGCACGAGGAATTTCAATCATCGTACCGAACATATAGTCAATTTCTACAGCTTTTTCTCTCATAACATCCTGAGCAACACGTTCAAGAACGCTTCTTGCTTCTTTAAGTTCATTTACGTGTCCTACAAGAGGAATCATGATTTCAGGCTTAACTTTCAATCCTTCTTTAGCCAAATCACAAGCAGCATAGAAAATAGCTTTTACCTGCATTTCGTTAATTTCAGGATACATCAAGCCCAAACGGCATCCTCTCAAGCCCATCATAGGGTTAGATTCAGACATCGCTTCAACTAAGTTAAGCATTTCTTCATCAGCTTTATAATCCTGACCCAAAGCTTTCTTTGTTGCAACAGTTGCAATCAATTCTTCTTTGTTAGGCAAGAATTCATGAAGCGGCGGATCCAGCAATCTGATAGTCATAGGTTTGTCGCCCAAAGCCTTGAACATAGAGTAGAAATCACTGTACTGCATAGGAAGCAAGTGATCCAACGCTTCTTTTCTGGCTTCCGGAGTGCCTGCAATAATCATCTTCTGAACCCAAGGAAGTCTTTCAGGTGCCATAAACATATGTTCCGTTCTGCAAAGCCCTACGCCTTCCGCGCCAAGCTCAAGTGCTTTTGCAACATCAGCCGGAGTATCAGCGTTAGCTCTCACGCCAAGGATTTTAACTTCATTAACCCAAGTAAAGAGTTTTTTGAAGTTTTCATCCATAGTTGGCGGAACCAAATGTACAGCGCCTTCCATAACTTCGCCGGTACCGCCGTCGAGGGAAATAATATCATTTTTATGATATACAGTTCCGTCAGCAGCTGTCAGGGTTTCGTTTTTCAAATCAATTTGCAAAGCTTCGCAGCCTGCAACACAAGGTTTGCCCATACCTTTTGCAACAACGGCAGCGTGAGAAGTCATCCCGCCTCTGAGTGTCAAAACACCCTGAGATTCAATCATACCGTGAATGTCATCAGGACATGTTTCGATACGAACAAGGATAACTTTTTCACCGTTTTTACCGCGTTCAGCAGCTTCTTCGGTATCAAATACAATCTTACCTACAGCAGCACCAGGAGATGCGGCAAGACCTTTAGCGATTTGTTTTGCGCTCTTTTTAGCTTCTACATCAAAACAAGGAAGCAATACTTGATAAATCTGGTTAGGATCAACAAGTTCTATTGCTCTTTCCTTATCAATAATGCCTTCTTCTGCCATTTCAACGGCAATTCTTACGGAAGCGGCTGCAGTTCTTTTACCGTTACGGGTTTGAAGGATATATAATTTACCTTTTTCAATAGTAAATTCCATATCCTGAACATCTTTATAGCCTTTTTCAAGCTTTTTGGCAATATCAACGTATTGTCTGTACAAATCAGGCATTTCATGTTCAAGTTCCGCAATAGGTTTAGGTGTTCTGATACCTGCAACAACATCTTCACCTTGCGCATTTGTCAAATATTCACCGTAGAATTTATTTTCACCGGTTGAAGGGTTTCTTGTAAATGAAACACCAGTTGCGCAATCATCGCCCATATTACCGAATACCATTGTTTGAACGTTAACAGCAGTACCGTAGTTATGGTCGATTTTATAGTGGTTTCTGTAAGCAACCGCACGAGGAATATTCCAGGATCTGAATACAGCTTCAATTGCTTCTTCCAACTGTACATAAGGATCTTGCGGAAATTCTTTTCCTGTTTCATTTTTAATCAATTCTTTGTAAGGTTCGATTAAAGATTTCCAATCTTCTGCAGTCAAATCAGTATCTGATTTATAACCTTTTTCTTCTTTAATCTTGTCGAGATAATCTTCAAATTTTTGTCTGTCAATATCCCAGGCAACTGATCCAAACATTGTCAAGAAACGACGGTATGAATCATAGCAGAATCTTGGATTGCTTGTTAATTTAATCATACCTTCGACAGTTTGGTCATTTAAACCAAGGTTCAAAATTGTTTCCATCATACCAGGCATTGAAAGTCTTGCGCCGGAACGAACAGAAACTAAAAGAGGATTTTCAGCATCGCCGAATTTCTTTCCTGCTTCATCCTCAACTTCTTTTAGGTAATATTTTACCTCATCCATTAACCCTGCAGGCATTTTGTTTCCGTGATTGATATAATCCATACAAGTTTCTGTTGTAATAGTCAATCCCGGAGGAACAGGCAGCCCCAAATTGGTCATTTCGGCCAGGTTAGCACCTTTACCCCCAAGAAGATTACGCATATTTGCGTTACCCTCATGGAAGAGCCATACTCGTTTTTCTGTCATAGTGTCTCTCCTTTTTTATACTCACTAAACCATAGAAAACTTCTATAAAAGTATTGTAGCACATGACTTTTTAAAAGTAAATCGTTTTTGGCGGCTGTATTTCGTCTGTTTAGATGATTACAAACGGGAATTATATAAGATGACAAAAACCTATCACTACACCCCAAACAGCAGAAATACCAAGATATATCAGCGGATCTCGGTTTGCTTTAAAAGTCAACACAAGCAAGCCCAAAAACAAAATCACTGCCCAAATATTAGTAACATTCTCCCTGAAAATCTGAACTCCGACAGCCGTAAGCAAACCGCACCCCGCAGGTTTTAACGCGTAAATCGCAGACTGAACATGCTTATTTTGTCTGAATTTTTCAAGCAGCTTAAATACAATGATAACAATTATATAAGACGGTAAAATCACGGCAGTCGTAGCAATAAAAGCACCAAGAATCCCGGATGTCATAAACCCGGCAAATGTCGCAACATTAACCCCCAAAGGCCCCGGCGTAATCGTAGACACCGCAATCATATCCGATAACTGTTTGGAGGTAAACCAGCCGTATGTTTCGGATATATGATACAAAAACGGCAAAGTTGCATATCCGCCGCCGAAAGAGAATAATCCTGTTTTAAAAAACTCATATATTAACTGCACAAAAAGCATTATTCATTCTCCTTTTTTGGCTTAACTGCAATTTTATAGATAATTCCAAATGCTATACTTGAGAGAATTACAAACACCGGAGAAATTTTAAACACTGATAAAATAAGTGCATAAGCAAATATCAGCCAGGTAAATTTATCGACAACACTTCTGCTCCACATTTCTTTTACAGCAAGGAAAAGCAGAATAACAACGCCGACACCCACACCCCAGAATATATAATGAATAACGGAATTATTTACAATTTTTTCCAATATACTTGCAACCAACACAATAGACAAAAATGCCGGGGTAATACACCCTGCAAGAGCCGCAACAGCCCCCAAATATCCATGAAGCTTAAAGCCCGTAAAAATAGAAACATTTGCTGCAATCAGTCCGGGTAAACTCTGTGACAGTGCATAATATTCACATAATTCATCCCCGTTAATCCAGCCTTTTTTATCGACAAGTTCATTCTGCAAAAGAGGTAAGATAACATACCCGCCTCCCAGCAAAAGCAACCCTATTTTAAAAAAAATCTTATATATATTCCAAAAAGATTTATCCATAAAATAATTATAGCTTAAAAAAGTTATTAAGTGGATAAGACAATACATAACCCATGTTATGTGCATCTATCGACCACATACATAAGTTATGTAAATCTTTGTTCACTTTTTCTTTTTTGTTGCGAGGAAAAAAGAAAAAGTGAACCGAAAAAGAAAAACACGCAAATGATTTTTGCGCTGCCTTCGGCATCGCTTCGACCGAATGGACGTACATTTTGTTCGCTTCGCTCACAAAATCTTTTAGGTTTTGCTATCGTGCTTACGCACACGCAAAACTGCCATCTGTTACTCACGTAAGTGAGTCAGGCGAACGTGCACGAAGTGCGATAGTGAGCCTAGAAAGAATTTGAGCTGAAAGCTCAAATAACATTTTGGCATTGAGCGTCAGCGAAATGCAGGGAACGTTTGCGTGCTTTCTCTTTCTTCGGTTCACTTCTTTCTCTTTGCTTCGCAAATAAAGAGAAAGAAGTGAACATAAACGGTACCTTTGTATATCAAAAAAGGTACCGATAACATGGGTTATGTAACTAATTATTTTCTCGTATACTTGAACATTATCCAGAAATATGGTAAAATTATAGAGTATACAATAATTTTTAAAGGAGGAATTATGAAAAACCCAATTATAGCTGCATTCCAGGGGGGGGGGGGGGCAACCGTGGCTGAATAATAAGGCTTTTACCCTTGCCGAAGTACTTATTACTCTGGGAATTATCGGAATTATTGCGGCATTAACACTGCCAATGCTAATTGAAAGTTACAAAAAACACGAAGTCGAAGTCAGATTAAAAAAGTTTTATTCTACATTCTCCAACGCTTTATTGCTTTCTGTAGCTCAAAACGGAGAGATGGAATATTGGGATTACCCCACAAAACAGAACAACGGAGAACAAATGAGTACATTTGTTAATAAGTATTTATTCCCATATCTTGCCGGAATAAAAGAATGTTCCTACAATGATTCAAAAAGCGGAGGAAACTGCGCCAAAATATCGAACCAATTACACCAAAGCTCTACTTACAGGTTTCCTGTATATATATTTATGGATGGCGGATGTTTTGCTATATTACCAGGCGGTACAAATGATGATGGCGGAATGCTTCATTTTAGATACGATATTAATTGCCTTGGAAAACCAAATGAAAATAATAAAGATATGTTTGATTTCGTCATACAGTATAGAAGAAATAAATCTTTTATATTCAAGGCTGGCGGTCTTCAAACATTTAATGTCACAGACAGAAAAGAGTTGTTAAAATATTGCATAAATGCCGAAAACAGCCCTCATTCACTAGCAAGTTGTGCTGCATTAATACAATATGACGGCTGGCATATCTCTGACGATTACCCGTTTAAGCTTTAGAAATATATATGCTTCAAAACGTAAATATCATTTTCGCTCGGGACAGAAATATTCTTCTGATGGGGCACAAACATAATATCATCAACATCAACCCCGTGCCCCAATCCCAGAGCATGCCCGAATTCATGCATAATAGCGCAATATATGCTCAAGTCTGTAGTATCTTTTCCGGAATATTCATTTGGCATGCCGATTTCTATCGAGATTTTTCTAAGCATCCCATTCACCACACTAAGGTACTTACACATGCCCTCATAAATTCGTCCGACTTTAACCCAATGCACAACTATATCAGCCGCCTGCGCAGACTGAACCCTCACAAACTGAACGTTAACACCGTTCAATTTCAAAACAGAATTCCATGCAAAAATTGCCCGCTCAACTTGTGAATACCAAAACTCACGCCTATCAGAAGAGATTAGCGGTGTAATGAACACATTAACAACAGACTTATCCCACCCGCAAAGCCTGCCATTGATTTTGGAATTTTCTATATAGTTATTTATTTGTGCGGATACCAAATTTCACCTGTTATAAAATTACAAATACTTTACCTGTAAACAGATAAAGTATTTATTGTGTAGTTATAATTGTATTCTAATTATTCAAAGATGCTTTCAACCTTGCCATAGCACGAGCTAATGCTGCTTCTGCACGTTTGATATCGAGTTCAGCATTATGCTCTGCAAGATGAGCCTTGGCTCTTTCCAAAGCCTCTTTTGCACGGGCAACATCAATATCCCTGCCATCTTCCGCGGTAGTCGTCAAAAGTATACCTTCGTTATCCTTAAACTGGAAAACTCCGCCCATAGTCGTAAAATATCTCGGAGTCCCGCTTTGGATAACTTTTGTAACCCCGATATCCAACGCAGTCATTACCGGGATGTGATTAGGTAAAATACCAAACTCACCGTCTACTCCGCGTGAATATATTTCATCAACATCTTCATCAAAAACAACTTTTTCATGTGTAATAATCTTTAAGTGCATAAAGCTCCTTTACAAAGCCGGCGGAATAAGTTCAGCCTTATTCCGCAAGCTTGAAACTTAACCTTTAATAGTCTTTGCCTTTTCAACAGCTTCTTCAATAGTACCGACCATATAGAAAGCCTGCTCAGGCAAATTGTCATGTTTACCTTCAATGATTTCCTTAAACCCTCTGATAGTATCAGCAAGTTTAACATACTTGCCAGGAATACCGGAGAACTGTTCCGCAACAAAGAACGGCTGTGACAAGAACCTTTGAATTTTTCTTGCTCTGTTAACCGTTTCTTTATCCTCTTCAGACAATTCATCCATACCAAGAATTGCGATAATATCCTGTAATTCTTTGTATTTTTGAAGGATTGCAAGAACCTGTCTTGTAACATTATAGTGCTCATCCCCGATAATATGCGGATCCAAAGCTCTTGAGCTTGATTCCAAAGGATCAACAGCAGGATAAATACCAAGTGACGCAATCTGACGTGACAATACGGTTGATGCGTCAAGGTGTGAGAACGTTGTTGCAGGTGCCGGGTCTGTCAAGTCATCCGCAGGAACGTAAATAGCCTGAACGGATGTAATAGAACCGTCTTTTGTAGAAGTAATTCTTTCCTGTAATTCGCCCATTTCGTTAGCCAAAGTCGGCTGATAACCAACCGCTGACGGAACACGCCCTAGCAGAGCTGAAACCTCTGAACCTGCCTGAGTAAATCTGAAGATGTTATCAATAAACAACAATACATCCTGTTTTGAGAAATCTCTGAAATATTCAGCCGCAGTCAAAGCGGAAAGCCCGACTCTCATTCTGGCTCCCGGCGGCTCGTTCATCTGACCGTAAATAAGAGCAACTTTGTCGATAACGTTTGACTCTTTCATTTCGTTCCAAAGGTCGTTACCTTCACGGGTTCTTTCACCAACACCGCCGAATACGGATACACCTGAATGCTCCTGCGCAATGTTATGGATAAGTTCCATAATCAAAACTGTTTTACCAACGCCGGCACCGCCGAATAACCCAATCTTACCACCTTTTTGGTAAGGTTGTAACAAGTCGATAGCCTTAATACCGGTTTCCAAAATCTCAATATCGGTGTTTTGATCAACCAAGCTCGGAGATTCTCTGTGGATAGGCAGGTATGTATCTGTTTCAATCGGTCCCATCTTATCAACAGGTTCGCCGATAACATTCAAAATTCTGCCTAAAATCGGTTTACCAACAGGAATTTTGATAGGTTCCTTTGTATTTATAACCTTCATTCCTCTTTTTAAACCGTCCGTAGATGACATTGCAACAGTTCTAACCTTATTAGAACCGAGCATTTGCTGAACTTCCGCAACGATATAACTGCCGTCTTCTTTTTCAATATGCAAAGCAGTATAAATTTCAGGAAGCTCACCTTGTTGAAATTCAACGTCAATAACCGGACCAATAACTTTTGTAATTAACCCTTCATTCTTATTTAAAGTCTCCATATACACATCTCTCCTCTAATAGTTTTATGTTACAACAAGAGATTTTTTTTCGCAAGTAATATTTAAAACACCGGATATGCAAGCAATACACATATCCGGTGCCAAATAAAAACTATAAATATTAAATTACCAAGGGTAATCGTCCCTTATTTCCCAACCGTCAGAGAGTATAAGAGCCGCACACCAGAAACCGCGGTTACCATTTGAGCAGGCGTAAGTATCGCCACCCAGCAGGACATCTCTGTCATATTTGCCAAAATACTGAGCACCCGAAAGTTCCTCACCGTCGCCAATATCTGGCGCTCCTGCTAAGCCAAATGTTCCATAACCAAATGGAGAAACCTTTACTCCGGGCTGAATTGCGAATGAGAATACATCTTTGCCAAGTGTATTTGGCTGTTTATCTCCATTAATATCTATCAGCACAACACGCCCGTTATCCAGCCAGTAACAGCGTGATACTACAAAATTTGTTCCATCCACAACACTTATTACATATGATGCTTCTGTACACAATGCTTCAGCACATGGGGAACCGTTTAAATATTTGTAATTCTGGCCTGAATCTGATACTCTTGTTTCGCGTATTTCCAAAAATTTGGTCAAATATTTTTTTACAAATTGGTCTACAGGCAATGTATAATCCCAATAATCACAGCTTCCATTTTCCAATTCAGACAATGCCACAGCTTGGGATAAAACGGAATATGATTTCTTTAATTGCACAACTGTCTGCTGCTTTTTGGTATTTTCAACTATCATTGGCATTGTCATTGCCGCAACTATGCCGATTACACCCAAAGTTATGAGCACCTCCGCAAGCGTAAACGCGGCTTTCTTTTTGTCATTCTGAGGCCGGATTTTTGGTAGAGGGGTACTAAGCAAATATTTCTCGTCATTGCGAGCTCGGATTTTCGGTAGGGCGCCGTGGCACGAAGTGCCCCAGCCCGTTAGTTGGAGCCGGACGTTACTCCGGCGACAACCCGAATAATCCGATACTACGAAGCAATCCTGGAGAATACACTTTAACCTAGTGGATTGCTTCGTCGCAAGCTCCTCGCAATGACGCCTCATGTCGTCCTTGCAAAGCGAAGCCACATTGTCATCCTTACAAAGCGAACCGCCGCAACGAAGTGAGGACGTGTGAGCCTGTATGCAGAGCTGAAGATTAGCGAAGGATCTCTTATTAACGAGATACTTCGGTGCTTCGCACCTCTGAATGACTGCTTTATAAAAACTTCTGATTAAACCCCTTAAAATATCAGAACCGCCGCAATGGCAAATAGGCATAAATCCTTGTCCTGACTTAGATGTAGATACCCCCCCCCGGTATTCCCGTGTTATACTTGGCTTTTGCATGTTTTTATCCTCCTTTTTCCTTAGTATAAACGATGTTCGCAAATTTTGCAAGTGCCTGAGGCACGACATTAGAACGCTGCGCTGTTAAGGACAACGCAGCGCGTTTTACGTCATTGCGAGGAGCAACGCGACGAAGCAATCCATTGATCGCGCAACAAGTGCGCGATGACATATTTTGGAACCTTCCACCAGACACATGTCATCGCGGAAAGTGAAGCCCATTCGCTATCTTTTACAGAAAAATTCTTCTTAATTTATTCACAATAAGCTAAAAAAGGAACATCAAATGATGTTCCTTTTTTATTCGGTTTTATTTGCTAGATGAATCTTGATTCTATGATATCATCTACATTCTGATGAAGAATTTCGCTCCATTCTCTTTTGTTTAGCGGAACTTTGTCTTCAAAGTTTGCAAATGCATTTTCCAGTTCTTTTTGTTTATAAGCGTGCATTTTTTCCGGTGAATATTCTGCATTTTTTACCCGGTTATATGTTCTTTCCGCACTGTATCTCATTCTGCTCTGTTCAGTATAAGATTGAGGTGACGGAAGTGTTGCTTTCAATTTTTTTGTTACTTCGTCCATATCTTTAGCTTTCATTAATTTAAGCTTTCCGGTTTGACCGTCAAAATACGGCTGCCAGCCTTTTTCACCCATATATCTGCGAATTTTTTCAAATTCTACTCTGTCAGTTTTGGCAAGTTGACTCAGCTTTTTAACCATATTCTTATCTGTTATGCCAAATATTTGTTCGAATGTATCTGCGTAGATAACCTGCTGTTTTGGCGGTAAAACAGCTGGGATTACTGTTTTGGAGGAGTCTTTAATTAAATCTTTCTCCGCTTTAAAAACCTTATCCGCCTTAATATGCTGTACTGTCGGTCGTGGCGGAGTGGTTGATGATCCCCCGCGAAGCAATTGTCTCGCATTTACCATTAATTCATCAAGTTGCTGCTGTAATTTGTTTGTTGTTTGGGTGTAACCTTTTAAAAGATCATCAGCTCCAAATCTGTCAGCCAGTCTGACTGCCTCGTTTTCATTTACGGCAAGATGCGCACTGAAAGCTCTGCCGGATGAAACATCCGCGGTAACATTCCCGCCTCTTCTTGTAAACCCGGCTGCAATATCTTTTGCATCAGCGGGTCTGCCGCCGTCAATAAAGCCGTTTGCTGATAAAATTTTTCCGTTTTCTCCGACAGAAGCTTTAACTTTAACAACCGCATCCGAACGTCCCGGATTTACAACAGATACCGCACCCTGGCCTAAAACCTGCTTGCCGTCCTGTAATCTTATTCCTGCAATCGAATATGTCTATAATGTCGTAAAAAGTTTGTTAAAAGAATAAATTAAGGGATATCTTTTTCTACAATCGGCGGGATAGGAGTTACAATCAGCTGTTCCATCAGGTCATCGTTTATACCCTTCACTTCGTGTCCGATTTTTTTAATTTCGTCATTCGTTTTGAAAAAATATTTTTTTGCAAATCTTAAAACCATCATACCCTTATCAGGATGTTTTTCGTACTTGTATAAATTATATTCAAAATAATCTTTTCCTTGCGTACTGCCGTTTTCCAGATAGCTGTATAAAGCTTTATCCTGTTTTTTATTTTGAATAAATTTTAAAAGTGCTACTGTTTCTTTTTTCTCTATATTTTTTTCGGAATCCTCAGCAAATTTTCTTGGATTAGAAACATCAGGATAGTAATATATGCCAATCATTTTTGTCCAGTTCTGCGAGGTTTCGGCACCCGGAAAATATTCATTTTCATAGCCGTTGGTTTCTGCAGATATCCGGCTCAGCTTGAGTGAATAGATTTCGTTATTGAAATGAATATCTTCAGCCTTTGCGGCTTGGACAAAGAATAAATAAGCTATTAACAAAATAATATAAATAAAAAAATTAGTTTTCATCTTTTTTCTCCTGTAAGATTTATTATATATATTTATGCTCTGAATATTATTCTCTAATTGGCTATCCACTTACGACTAGTTTAGCCGCTAGGAACCAAGTTCAGCTCTGCATACAGGCTCACTCGTCCTCACTTCGTTGCGGCGGTTCGCTTTGTAAGGATGACACCATGCGTCATTCAGAGGGCGCAGCCCGAAGAATCTCTTTTCCGTCATTGCGAGCGCAGCGAAGCAATCCAGGAGAAAAGATCGCGGACAAACCTTTGGTTTTCCGCGATGACATGTTGCTGGTGAAATGTGCCAAAATATGTCATCGCGCACTTGTTGCGCGACCTATGGATTGCTTCGCTAACGCTCGCAATGACGCCTCGTGCCATTCTTACAAAGCAAACCGCCGCAGCAAAACTCGTCCGGGCAAGAGCTGCGTTGAGCCGGTCGAGCCGCCAATAATCTAAGACGCGTTATAGTGTAGTGCCTCAGGCACTAACATGGGTTATGTAAGCAAATCCCGGCTTAATGACCTAATAACTTAGCTGCTTAGTCACTAAATGACCATTTATTCCATTTCCGCGACCGGATAAAGTCTTTTGAAATCCCTTACGATAGATAAATCAACCTCGGCATAAACACCGGATTCATATGTATCACAGCCCGCAACAACTGCGCCTACAGGATCACATATCATAGAGTTGCCTATACTTAGAACGTTATTTTCAGCCATTCCAACCAAATTCGCAGTTACAAAATAGGTCAAAGTTTCTGCGGCTCTGCACATATTCATGCCCTGCCATGTTTTTACAAAATCATCTTTGGATTTTTCAGAAAATGCGGATAAAGTTGACCAAGCAGACGGCGAAACGATAATTTCCGCACCTTTTTTAATTAAATCTCTGTACAGCATCGGAAATTTTATATCAAAACATACGCTAATCCCAACTTTTGCAAAATCCAAATCAGCCACAAAAGTTTCATTTCCCGGAGTAAGATATTTATCTTCGTTGCCGCCTGCAAAATTATATAGATGTTTCTTTCTGTACTTGCCGGCAATTTCTCCCTGGCGGTTAATTACAAAGCAAGTATTGTAGCGTTTTCCGTCGACCAGTTCAATTACGGTTCCTGCGGCAATGTTTGTATTGTATCTTTTTGCGGTTTCTTTTAATTTGGCAATAACCTCTCCACCGGTTTCATCTTCCGGAGAATTGATAAATTCTTTATCGCAAATACCTGTGGAAAAAAATTCCGGCAGCACAATTAAGTCCAGATTATTATCACTATGCTGGTGAATAATTTCTTCAACTTTTTCCAAATTTGCCTGCTTATCCCCTAAGATAGGGTTGAACTGAACGCTTAAAATTCCTGCTTTCATAAAAACTCTTTCTCCTTTTTGGATGATTATAACATAAAATATTATAGTAGAATATATATTAAATAAAGGAGAAAACTTATATGAAAAAATTATTTATTATTTTATGTCTTATTTTAAGTGCTGCAATTCCGGCAAATGCAATTAATGAAGAGATACTGGACGGCGGAGAAGTTACTTACTCTCCAAGTACGAAGCAATGGTCTGTTACAAAAACCGCACCTGATAAAATTATATATAAGAAAAGAACAAGTTCAGGAACTGGCTCATTTTCCGAATATTATCAGCAAAACGATAGTACACCGGCTTTTGTTTTGGGTTCCAACTATGAATTTGTAAGAGGAGGCAAATTAATTGCCGTAATAAATAAAGACCTTAAATTTGCCGAAGTTAAAATTAAAAACGGCAAAGTACAAGAAAAAGAGTTAAGCAAAAGAGCTATTCAAAAATTATTCCCTGATACAAAAATAATCAAAATATCATCATTTAGAAACCAGAAAATAACTATCAAGTCTGATAAATTTCCACAGCAATATATCTTATGGAACAATACGAACAAAAATTTCCATAAATATTTTTTCAATCCGCAAAATACGGACAGACCATTCATTAAAGGTTCTTTCAGAGCCGATAGAGAAGGGCAGTTCACATTCTCACACTTTGGTAAAGATGTTTACACAATTATAATAAAATAATTTATTTTTTTCTGATTTCTAATCTAAAACCAAGGTAATCGAGAATTTCCTGAACGGTTTGGAAACGTATGCGTTTTTGATTAAATGCATACGACAGACCGCTTTCTGCCGGGACATCTATTCCTTCTTCGCGCATTTTGCGTGCCAATTTGCGCATAGAAAGCCCCTTTCTTAAAAGTATAATTTGTATTTCTTCTTTAATATCCAACATACTAAAAGTTTAACTTCATTTTTTTTTATAAGACAAATAAATTTATTAATGAAGCCTATTAAACCATACTCTACGAAAATAAGGCTCAATTATTAAGAAGGAAGGCATATTTCTCTTCTGCAGATGTTTTATTGAAATTTATTCCGGAAGCAATAATCGGATGACGATACTCCGTTTTATTAATTGAACGTGCATCGACAACAGGCGCCGGCGGCAAAATTGACCACTTGTACACTGCAAAAGACATTCTTCTAAAGAATTTTTCAAGCCATTCTTTCTTTTGTTCTTTTGAAACCGGTGTTTTCTTTTCGTATAAAAATTCTACATCAATCATATCACCGATTGTCTGATGAAGGTTTTCAACTCTCCAGATAACTTCATCCAAAAACTCGTAAGGCATAAGTGCTTCTTCCGCAAGAAGGGGTTTCCCGGTCTTAGGATTAATTGCAAGCTCGGCTCCCGGACGTTTTTCTATCACTGATTGAGGAATTACGTTTTTCACCTTACGGTTTTCATTCATCCATTTTGCAAGCGCAAATAATTTTGTTTTTGTTACATCTGCAATAGGTGCAAACCCGCCAGACATATCGCCGTTAATTGTTGCATAACCCATATAAGCTTCCGATTTATCGGAAGTTGCAATCGACAGACATTTTTCGAACTCGTTCGCCACACCCCAAAGGATAGTTGCTCTAGCTCTTGCTTGAATATTATCATTTGTATACGAATTTTTATAACGGCAATTCCATCTTTCTTCCATTTTTCCGAAAAGTTCGTCAAACTTTGTTCTTGTTACGTCAAACATATCGCCAATCGGAATTTCAAGGAAATTTATGCCGAGATTATGCGCCAAATCGCGTGCATCATTTTTACTCTCGCTGCTTGTAATACGCGACGGCATGCTGATTCCAAAAACATTCTCTTCACCCAGAGCATCTGCTAAAAGAACTGCGCAAACCGTAGAATCTAAACCTCCGGAAAGCCCGAGCACGGCACGTTTAAATCCTGTCTTTTTAAAATAATCTTTTATAGATTGAACTATCGTCAAATAAGTTCGTTCCAAATCCGGCTCATGATCAAGACTGAAAGCTTTTTGGGAATTTAAAGTTTTTTCCAATCCTTTCGGAAGCGGATTAATCTGCCCGTTTTTGTCATCAACATCAACTATAAAAAATTGTTCAGAATAAGATTTTGCCATCGCAGTCAGGTTTCCGTCAGCATCATAAACCCTGCTTGCTCCTTCAAATGAAAGACATTCGCCGGAACCTACCTGATTGACATAAACAATCGGGGTTTTGTGCTTTTTGGCTGCAAAGGACAGCATATTGTGCTTAAGCTGCTCTTTTTTCGCCCTTGTAATAGAAGCGGAGCAATTTATCAAATAATCCGGATGCTGTTTTTTGACAACCTCTTCAACAGGATCAACGGCATAAAGATTTTTGTCGAAGAAGTCAAAATCATTCCATCCGTCCTCACAGATAATAATCCCGGCCCTTTTATCCCCAATTGCGGTAATCCTGTTTTCGCTCTCGACAAGAGCACTCTCAAAATGCCTGTAGTCGTTAAATTCGGCATAATTCGGCAAAAGAGTTTTGTGTACAACTCTTTCAATTTTGCCGTTTGCAAGAACGGCAACAGAGTTATAATAATTTTTCCCGACTTTGTTTTTGTTAAAATCTGCAAAGCCTATTATTACTTTTGTATCAGTTGTAAATTTTGCAAGTGCCTGAAGCCACTCAATATTTTCTTCAACTACAACCGGAAATCTGTCTATAAAATCTCCTATAGGATAACCAATTAAAAACAGTTCCGGAAAAACTATTACCTTAACACCTAATCTGTTTGCCCACTTTATCCATTTTAGGGCTTTTTGTGCATTGTATTTTACATTACCCGATATTGGATTTGCCTGCGCAAGCACAATTGCATTTTCAGGCAAATATTTTTTCATTTCTTTTGCCAAATCATCTTTTTCAGCTTCGGACATTAAAGAGTTTTCCAAGTCCTTGTCTATTAATTCCGCCAGTTCGTAAATCTTCTTATTCATAAATTTCCCTCAGTTTAATTTTAACAAAAACAAATTAAAAATACTTCTTAAAGCCGAATTTTTTATAAACACTTGGTGTAAAATAAAAATATGACAAAATTCATTAAAGTAAAAAAAGAAGACATAAAAGAACTTGCATCACTTGCATCAGCTATCTGGCATGAGTATTGGCCGGTACTTTTGACACCTGAGCAAATTGATTATATGGTAGAAAATTTTCAATCCGAAAACGCAATAAATAATCAATACGATAACGAAAATTACACATATTACTTTATCCGGGAAAATGATAAAAATATCGGATATTTCGGAGTTTCCGCAAAGCAGGATTACCTGTTTCTTTCAAAACTTTATATCTCGAAAGATTACAGAGCAAAAGGGCTTGGAACTATGGCCTTTGAAAAAATAAAAGAAATTGCCCAAAACCAAAATTATAAAAAAATCCAACTGACCGTAAATAAGCATAACGAGAATACCATTAAAGCCTACCTAAAATGGGGATTTAAAATTATTGATTCTGTTGTAACCGATATCGGCTCCGGGTTTGTGATGGATGATTACATAATGAGCTTTGAACTATAAAATAATTGATTACCAAGGATAATCGTCAGGTATTTTCCAGCCATTTATTTGAATTAATTTCGTGCAATAGCCACAAAAATCACAACCTTTGTAACATCCAAATTGCCCTGTCTTTAAGGATTCTCGGTTACCATTCCAATCCAAAACATAAGGCTCTATAAATTCAACACTATTATATGCTTTGCTGCCTTGTGTTTTCTTTTTTACCATCTGAAATGCAAATTTTTCCCGTGGATTACATTCATTTTTGGTATTTGGATGGAAAACTATATCTCCGCCATTACCATCTATAGCCATACGCATCAGAGTTCCGTTTACCAAATATACACAGGCAAATACCTGTCCATTATCATAATTACACCGTTCTATCTTTGTATATTTTACATAAGGAAGTAAATAGGTTTCCAGGAATGCCTTTATTTCATTGTAGCTGTAGTTTTTATCTTTTATAACCCAGTCGTCAAAGGTACCGTCATAATCCGCATGCGCCCGCCTGAATGCATCGTTTATCTGTGCATAAAATACCTGCAATTTCGTTTCTAGAACAAGCTTTTGGTACTTGGCAATCAGCATCGGCATTGTCATTGCTGCAACTATGCCAATTATGCCAAGGGTAATCAGCACTTCCGCAAGCGTAAACGCCGCTTTCTTTTTGTCATTGCGAGCTCGGATTTTCGGTAGGGCGCCATGGCACGAAGTGCCCCAGCCCGTAAGTTGGAGCCGGACGTTACTCCGGCGACAACCCGAATAATCCGATGCAACACGACGAAGCAATCCATAGATCGCGCAACAAGTGCGCGATGACATATTTTGGAACCTTCCACCAGCCGCATGTCATCGCGGAAAACCTAAGGTTTGTCCGCGATCTTTTTCCTGGATTGCTTCGCTTCACTCGCAATGACGGGAAATGCGCTGCGTTGTCCTTAGCAGCGCTTAACGATTTCGTTTGCGAAGCAAACGGAACGTACGTCCATTCGGCCGAAGCGATGCCATAGGCAGCGCAACAATCTTTTGCGTGTTTTTCTTTTTCGGTTCACTTTTTCTTTTTTCCTCGCAACAAAAAAGAAAAAGTGAACAAATAAATTACATAACTTATGTATGTGGTCGATAGATGCACATAACATGGGTTATGTAAGTTATGGCTGATTATAAAAAGTTTTCCAAGAATATTACAAAAACTTAATAAACAATAGCCCGATATTATTTATATCTGATATGATGAATATGTTAGGAATATTATGCGTATCACAGCTATCAGTTATTATTCACCATATATTAGACACAGTCAGCAAAACAGCACACATTTTTTAAACCAAAAACAAAATACACAAAATGATATTTTTATTAAAACTTCCGGTGTCGCATTTTGCGCAAACACTTCTGCCGGAGCTCCGCTCAGGAAATTACGCAATATTCCATGCCCGTATTACGGCGGCTTGATGATAGCGGGTTCCCAGATTCATAAAATAGAACAAAGGCTGGAGCAGTGCAATACAGTTGGAAAGGTCGTAAAAGTACTTTCAAAATACACCGATTATATGCAGCATACGGAAAGAAAGATGTATGATAGGTTTAAAGAATACGCAAAAACGAACCCGAATAAAACACTGCCGGATTATTTGAAAGAAGTATATGATGAAAGTCTTATAAAATTGAAACTGGAAGAATTTACCGTATTGGATGATGTAGATATGATTTCAAGAGAGCTGTCGGCAAAGACAGCTCTTGCGCTTAGGCACAAAACAACCAGATGCCGGGAAGTTATTCTTGCAAACGACCAAAGAGATACGTTTAAAAGACGTATTCTGCTCAATTCTCTTGATGAAATACATCCTAAAGAAGATGAAAAAGAGGTTTTTGAACGTCTAAAGGACAGAGCAATATACCTGCCGACATCCGGCACAAGCGAAAACGCATTTGTTATAAAATATGCAAACCGTTCCCACGAAGAAATTGCAAAAAGGATAGTCCGAGCATCTGTTGCATCTATTGAACACATAAAACCGGATTCTCTCGGCGGCGGAAATGAGTTGAGCAACTTTATCTTAGCCTCAACAAACGCAAACAGCTACCGTTCAAACATGCCGCTTACAAAGTTTATCGAAAGATTTCCGGATATACCTAAAAACTGCCAGATATATATAGATAAAATTATTTATTCAATCCATCGCGGCAAACTAAAAGGCTTTGAAACATATCCGTATGATGTTAAGAAAACTCTTGAAAAAGAATCTGACGGCAGAATAAATCTGGATTTATCAAAATACAAACACACATACGAAGAAGCAGTAAATGCAATGAATAAATACCGCTCAAGATACAAAAAAGCCGGCTAGAAAACTAACCGGCTTTTTTAAATGATTTGTTATTCTAAAAATTATAATTTAGAAGCAACCATATAAGTAGTTTCAGCTAATCTTGTAGAATAACCCATTTCGTTATCATACCAAGAAATAACTTTAACCATATTGTCACCCATAACTCTTGTTAATAAAGAGTCAACAGTTGAAGATTGAGAAGAACCAATGTAGTCAGAAGATACAAGCGGTTCATCTGAATAGCAAAGAACGTGGCCGTCAGCACCTTCTTTTAATGCTGCGTTAACTTCTTCAACAGTAACAGGTTTTTCAGTTTCGAATACAACGTCAACCAATGAAACATCCGGAGTAGGAACTCTCATTGCAAAACCGTCCAATTTTCCTTTTAATTCAGGAATAACAAGAGCTACAGCTTTAGCAGCACCTGTTTTTGTAGGAACGATGTTCAAAGCGCCAGCTCTGGCACGACGAGGGTCTTTGTGACCTGCATCCAAAATTCTTTGGTCGCCGGTGTAAGAGTGAACTGTTGTCATCAAACCTTTAACGATACCGAATTTTTCTTTGATAACTTTAGCTACAGGAGCCAAGCAGTTAGTTGTACAAGAAGCCATAGAAATTACATTGTGTTTTGCAGGGTCATACATATTGTCGTTAACGCCTAAAACGATTGTAATATCTTCGTTTGTAGCAGGAGCTGAAATGATAACTTTCTTAGCACCGGCATCGATATGAGCGTGAGCCTTAGTTGCATCTGTGAAGAAACCTGTAGATTCAACAACAACGTCAACGTTCAATTCTTTCCAAGGCAATTGAGCAGGATCTTTTTCTGCGAAGAATTTAATCTTTTTGCCATTTACGATGATACCTTCATCATAAGCTTCAACTTCGCCGTCAAATCTGCCCATTACAGAGTCATATTTGAAAAGTCTTGCAGCATCAGCCGGTTTCAAACCAGGGTCGTTGATTGCTACATAATTAATTTTGTCAAAAATACCTTCTTTGATAGCGGCACGTAAAGTGTTTCTGCCGATTCTACCAAACCCGTTAATAGCTACATTTACCATAAGTTTTTACTCCTTCTTATTCTGTAAATCTTATAACATGACCTTTATATCACCAAAAAAAAAACTAATCAAGTGGGCAAACCCATGTCAAATATTAAGAAAAAGTTAATTCTTATGAACTCTTGAAACTTTCAATCTATTGTGCAATGCTAAACGATATAAAGGGATAAAAACAATGAAAATATCAAAAATCACAGTCAACCCGTATTTTGGAGCAAATCCGCAAGCTGCTTCTCAAAAGCATTCTATTTTGGACCAAATTCATGAGCGGACAAAAAACTCATCCGATATGACAGACACAATAGTTGTTCCGCGAACTATTTTCAAGGGGTACCTCGGAATTATGACCGGGACGACGCTTGTTACATTGGGCAGTATGTTTAATAAGCACCCAAAAACAAAGGGAACAATATTGACGGCGGGCTTATTGACCTCACTTTACGGAACCTGGGCATTTGTAAGACCATTCATATTAAAAGACGCTCCCGGGGTTGAACACACAAAACAGGCTTAATTTGTAACCGCATAATCCACCGGAACATCAAAGTCCTCGTGCGGCAATTTTTCATATACAAATTTGCTGCAGATAGGAACCAAAGTTTTAATACCCGGATTTTTTGAAAGGAATTTGTCATAAAATCCGCCGCCGTAGCCGAGCCGGTAATTACTCTTGTCTATGGCAAGCGCCGGAACTATAATTAAATCCAAAATCTCAGCAGAAACAGGCTCTGAACAAGGTTCTAAAATATTTAATTCCGATTTTTGAAAGTTATCATTATACGGGCATACAAGCAGATTTTCACCATCAACTTTAGGAAAATAAAAGTTCTTATCTTCCTTCAAAAGCTCAAGAAGATTAATTTCATACTTAAGCGGATAATAAAGCATAACATTATCGGCACTTTTGAACGCCTGATGCATTTTAACTTTTTCAACAAGTATTTTACTAATACCCGTAATATTAAGATTTTTTCTTAAACTCTTAATTTCAGTCCTTAAGGCGATTTTATTTTCCATAAATTTATTATATAATAACCTCAATGGAAAATAAATGTGATAACAATCTTATAAACCCGAACTGGGGGAAACACGGATATATACAAGTTTACACAGGAAACGGCAAAGGTAAAACCACCGCTTCTTTGGGGCTTGCAATGCGCGCGCTCGGACGCTGCTGGAAAGTCCTTATTATAATGTTTACTAAGGGCGGAGATAATTACGGAGAATTATATTCATTCAGAAACCTGTCGCCGGAAATAGCGGAAAATCTCACAATAATTCAAGCCGGACTTGACAGAATAGTATATGCTGACAACAAGTCGGAAGAAGATGCAAAAGCTATACAAAAAGGATGGGAATTTGCGAAAAAAGCAATAAAAAATGATGAATATAATTTAATAATCCTCGATGAAGCTAATATCGCAATAGATTTGGGATTTATTGACTTAAACGAAATGGTCGAAGTCCTAAAAAATAAACCGGAAGATATGGAAATCGTCTTAACCGGCCGCAATGCGAAAGAGGAAATAATAAATATAGCTCACCTTGTATCAGAAATTCAGCCGCGCAAACACTATTGGGATACGGGCGTTGAGGCAAGAAAAGGAATTGAGTACTAAAACTATACTTGATATATAATAACATTTCCATTATAATATTGAGTATGAAGAGAGTAATATTAACATTATTGGGTTTAGCTGTTATTTCAAGTTTTGCCATGCCGGCACAGGCAGGCTTTATTTCCGATAGCAGAGCTAAAATTAAACAAATAAAAATTGAAAAAAATTATTATAAAGAAGTTGAAAACGTATTCAAAAAACAGGATGAATATGTTGCAAAGTATGATGTAGAAGGATTAAAAACCTTATACGGAGATAATTTCATCAATAATGACGGATACAACAAAGAGGTTTATTTCAGTCTTGTGAAGGAGACCTGGGAAACATACCCTGATATAACCTACAAAACGTACATCAAAAATATCAATGTTAACGGACAATACGCAACTGTTGACACTTACGAAACAGCAGTTGCAACAACAAGCGACGACGTTGATCTTATAGACGCGGTAGGAGAACTGAATTCTGCCTCAAACTGCAGATATCATCTTGAGAAACTCTCAGACCACTGGGTTATCACGGGTGAAGAAGTTCTGGATGAATATTCAACCCTAAAATACGGCGATGCAAGGTTTGTAAAAATGGATTTTGTTGCCCCGTCTATGGTTAGTGCCGGAGCTCCGTACACAGCAACTCTAAAAATTGACCTGCCGGCAGAAGAAATAGTCATTGCATCAATCAACCAGGAAAAAATTGTTAATCCGGCGCCAAGACCGGAAGAAAAATTCAGACGGCTCCCGGAAGAACAAATTCTGGAGAGAATGTTCACTGCAAACTCCGATAATCTGAACGAATATAACGTCGCATCAGTTGGAATTACAAAAGCAGAACCTGTCTCAGAAGAAAATGTACGGGTTTATATGAACGGGCTTGCGTTTATTATGACAAGAATTAACGTAGTTCCTAAGAACAACTTTGCAAAAGTCGGGGAAAAAGATAATGAACAATAAACTCAGCAAAATAATCTACTTTATAGTTTGTTTTGTATTTTTTCTGATTTCGGATTTATATTTGTCAAAACTTCTTTATCAAAATATTACCCGCGGTTTTGCCTTTTCAAGTAAGGTTTTGGCACTTACATATGTAAAAAATACCGGTGCGGCATTTAATATTCTTCCGAATGCAAGAGAATTTCTGATTGTTTTATCGGTTGTAGTTATCACTCTTTTGGTTTTATACGTGATAAGACATCTAAAATCAATCTGGATGAAAGAAATTTTTCTGATTTCGCTTTTATGCGCAGGGATTGCGGGCAACCTCCATGAACGTATCGTACTCGGTTATGTTAGAGATTTTTTTGAATTAAAATTTATAAACTTCCCTGTATTTAATATTTCGGATATATTTATAACTATCGCAGTAATTGCGCTGGTTATAATAATTCTTGTAAAGAAGACTAAATAAATGATTTATATTGCAGATTGTGATGATGAAGGAAAAAGGCTTGATACCTGTTTAACAGAAGTATTAAATAATATTTCGCGCTCAAAAATCCAGGCACAAATAAAAGAAGGGAATATAAAAGTTAACGGCGAAATTAAAAAAGCTTCTTATCAGCTGAAAGAAGATGACAAGATAGAAGTAATTCCTTCAGTTACGGAAGAAGTCAAAATAGAACCCGAAAATATTCCGCTTGATATTATCTATGAAGACGACAATATGTGCGTTATAAACAAGCCTTCCGGAATGCTTACGCATCCGACAAATATTGAAAAATCCGGAACCCTTGTCAACGCGCTTTTATATAAATTTAAAAATAATTTATCAGACATAAACGGAGAATTCAGGCGCGGAATACTGCACAGGCTCGACAGAAATACATCAGGACTTTTGATGATTGCAAAAAACAATGCAGCTCATGAATTTCTAGCAAACCAAATTAAAGAGCATACAATTACCAAAAAATATAGGGCTATCGTAAAAGGGGTAATTGAAAAAGATGAAGAAACTATTGAGCTTCCTATAGGCAGAAACCCCAAACAGCCTCACAAGATGATGGTGACACCTGACGGTAAAGACAGCAAAACAATTTTAAAAGTCATTAAGCGGTTTAAAGAAGTGACAGCGGTTGAATTAACTCTTATTACGGGCAGAACCCACCAGATTAGAGTTCATATGAGCTATATAAAACATCCCGTATATAACGACACGCTTTATGGCGCCGGAAAAGGAAAAGTTCAGACACAGGAACAAGTTTTGCAATCCTACTATTTAAGGTTTACAAAACCTTTTTCTGATGAGATAATAACTCTTGAAATTCCTGCTGATGAAAAATACAACAAAGTACTAAAATATTTTGAAGGGAAAGAACAATGAGATTAATTTTACAAATAATATCATTTATCGCGCTTTTTGCGGTAATTTATGTTGTAATCCTTAACGGAAGCGACACTTTGACATTACAATTATGGGCACCGAGATATGATGAAGTTGCACAGACGGTTTATCACACAACAAAAACCTTTAATCTGGCCTTCTATACTCTTGGAGTTCTTGGGGTAGGTTTATTTGTAGGGGTTTGTGCGGTTGTGCCTTTCTACCTTGCACAGACGGAAAAACTCTTTGCATACAAAAGAGAGCTTGAAAAAAGTTCCGTTAAAACAGACAGCAGCACATCTCAGGTAAAAGTTTTGCAGGCAAAAGTCGAAGTTTTGGAAAAAGCCCTAAAAGATGCATTAAATAACAGATATTAGCAAAAATCCGGAATTTTTAAAAATTCCGGATTTTTAAATTTATTGGACTTTCTCTCCGTCCGGATTATATTTTTCAACGATTTCATCTTGTTTTATGATACTTACAAAACCATATTCATCAGAACCTATTTTGTGATTATGATATATTTCTGTTCCATCTTTCAATCTATATACTCTTGAGCCTCCATCACGGTATGTGTCAACCTGTTCTAATTGTCCATTAAAAAGGCCTCTAGTTACTGTTTCATAAATTTCCATACCTTCAGAATTTCCTGTCCTGATATTGTTACTAATATATGTTAAGGCTTTTGTCAGCCCAGCTCCGGTAGTAATATCAAATTGTGCTATTCCCTGCTTAAGATTGTTTAAAGTTTCGGCTTTTTCTTTTAATTTTGCAACTTCTTCTGCCTGCTGTTCCGCTCTGGTTTTTGTGTTTTGATAAACATTTTGAATTTCTTTTTCTGTTGCCTGATAAATACCACTTGATTTGTCCGTTGTAATCTCATTATCCATAAGAAAAACTTCTCTGTTTGTTATATTATCAGTTGATAAATCAGCATCTAAAAGTGTAAGCAAGGTCTTTAATTCTTTTTCACTGACATTTTTTGCATCACCGTCAAGATTTAAAATTGCATCAAATCTTTTCTTTCCTTCGGCATCCAGTTTTTTGTAAGCATCCATAAACAAAGATGTCTTTTTTAACTCTTTTGCTGAAATACTTGTATTATCTCCAAGAATCCTGGTAGTTTGCTCTGATAATTTCTGCTGATATTCTTTATCCCTGACTGCATCTCCCATTCCGGCGAGCTTGCCGTTTATATACATTGGCATAAATAATCTCCTTTCTCGTGTTTAAGCCACTACTATTTCTCTTATAAAATTATAAAAAAAATTCTTATTCTTAATTTGACTTTTTATAAGTAATATTTCATATTTTATTACATTTCTTCACAATTAAAAAATATGAGAATACCCAAGAAAATAATCGCTGATTATATTTAAAAGCATAGGCATAATCCAAACAAGAATCGCGGCTCCAAATACAGGCTTAAACAGGAAGCTTAGCTGGAATACGTTTACCTGAGGCGCCGTTTTTGAAATTACCCCGAGGATAATATCCTGACCTAGCGTAGCCAACAATACCGGAGATGCAATTTGAAGCCCCATATACAATACATTGGACGTCATTTTTATCAGATAATCGAAATTAACTATTTTTGCAAGCGGTAATGACGTTGCAAAAAGCGGGAATATCTCAAAACTTCTCAACAAAGCTTTTATAAGCCAATAAACCCCTCCGAGCTCAATAAAAATCAAAAGCCCGAGCAAAGAAAATAATTTTGTCAAAATAGATACCTGCGAAGATGTAGTAGGGTCAAGCACCATAGCAGAAGACAACCCCATCTGCATATTAATCATATCCGCCCCGGCATCAATCGCAATTAAAATTAACTGCGCCAAATACCCAATCATTGCACCCACCGCAAAATTAAGTATAATTGATAACAACATAGAATCCTTGGCACTTTGAACGGCAGGCACAGGAGGCTGTACAAGACAGGCAATAATCACAGTGAACATCAATGCAAGTGCAATTTTTACCAATCCGGGAATTTCTTTTCTGTTGAAAACCGGTGCAAAACGGAAAAAACCTATTATACGCGAAAAAATATAAATCCCCGATAGCAGGGAAGCATTTAATTGCGGAAAAAGTTTTGCAAGTTCAACATAAAAAGCGTCCATTCACACTCCTATTGCTGCCTGTTTATAGTTCTTGCTTCCAAAAGATCAGGCTGAGGATTTGCCATTCTGTTAGATCTTACATTTCTGATTCTTTCTGTTTTATCAATATAAGGAACTTTCCCCGGATTTTTCATAATGTAGTCAATATCAGACTGGGTCTTAAACTTTTGCGGTGCCAGTTCACCATAAGTAGATGTATATCTGTTGTAATCCGCAGCCAAAACGTACGCGTCATTTTTCGGAACAACATTAAATGCAAGCGCCATCCCGTCGGTAAAAAGATTTGTAAGCATACGTATAAACCCAAACCCTCCGATAATTATAACAAGAAATACACCCAAAATTTTCGGTGCAGCGGCAATTGTTTGTTCCTGAACCTGGGTAACAGCCTGCAAAATACCGACAACCAAACCTATACCTGCCGCAACCAATACACACGGCATTGATATTGCAAGCATCACTAAAAACCCTCTTGCCAGATATTCAGCTAATATTTCTACCATAATTTTACCCTCATCAGTTGTAACTTGTCACAAGCCCTTGTACAATCAAAGCCCAGCCGTCAACAGCAATAAATATCAATAGTTTAAACGGCAGTGAAATAATCGTAGGCGACAGCATAAACATACCAAGTGCCAGCAGGATATTTGCGATAACAAGGTCAAGTACAATAAACGGAACAAATATAACAAATCCGATTTCAAAAGCCGTTTTCAATTCGCTCATTATATAAGCCGGAGCAACTTCCCAAATAGAAATTTCATCGGGATTTGCCGGGGCTTTCTTCTTTGTAAGCTGTATAAAAAATGCCAAATCAGATTCACGCGTCTGCTTCATCATAAACTCTTTTAAAGGTTTGGAACCTTCGGTTATTGCCGCAACAATATTCTGGTTCTGTTGATACGGTACACTTCCCATATCATACATTCTCTGAAAGGTCGGCCCCATAGTAAAAAAGGTTAATATCATTGATAATCCTACTATTACAAGAGAAGGCGGAACAGATTGGGTACCCAATGCGGTTTTCAGCATTGAAAAAACTATTACAAACCTTAGAAAACTCGTCATACAGCAAAATACAAGCGGTATCAGTGAAAATACCGTCATTACTATTAAAAGCTGTAATACAGGGTTTATGTCCTTTA
This sequence comes from Candidatus Gastranaerophilales bacterium, assembly GCA_944324365.1. Taxonomy (GTDB): domain Bacteria; phylum Cyanobacteriota; class Vampirovibrionia; order Gastranaerophilales; family Gastranaerophilaceae; genus UBA1221. The sequence continues at coordinate 112,281 of CALUWA010000002.1, read as the reverse complement.
ATACACTATCCATTTATATCCTCTATCCGTTCATTTTATTAAGCATGTTGCGTATAACTTTTTTGTTATTATTGTTATTAGTTTTCTTTTCCTGAAAATCTACAATAACAGGTAATTCGTCAATACTTTGTGCCGGTTTTTTATGCTGCGCTAATTTTCTTGGAACAGCTCTTTCTATTCCGTAAAGTTCATCAAGACTGCGTGAAACTTCATTCTGTTCGTTATTTTCCGGTTCTTCATTTTGATAGCCGTCTAATTTTGCAATACAGGAAGTTTTATCAATATCAGAAGCTATAAGAAATCTCTCATTCCCGGCACGAACAACATACAATGATTTTCTCGCGCCTATCGGCATAGTTTCTTCAATTTCAAGAAAATTGCTTTTCTTCAACCCTAAACCGCCATTTTGGGAAACTTTTTGGTAAATCATCAGGGCAAAAAATATAAGCCCTAACATAGCCAGTGTATACACTGCAAAATTTAATACATATCCGCCCATAATATCCTCACTTCCTTATTACTGTTAAATATCTTCATCTTCCAGTTCAAAATCACTGTAATCAAATTCTTCATCTTCTGCGCCGCCCGGTGCCGGTGCAGGAGCTTCCGCCTGAGCCTGCGGAGCTGCCGGTTCTGCGGCAGGGAGTTCATCCTGATTTGCAGGAGCTGCATTTTGAGCCCCGGTTATCTGTCCCGGATCCTGAATACCTGCTGCGGTATCTTCATCTTTTTCCTGGTTTATACCCTGAACTTTAACACCGTATCTGTCATTTACAATGACAAGTTCACCGTATCCGATTACTTTATTTTCAACTCTTAAGGTTACTTTGTTGTCGTACAAAGCGGCAACATCAACCACCAAGCCTTCTTCTATTTTCTTTAAATCACCGAGAGAAATTTTTACGGGATTAAGTTCAGCATACATATCAACCTCTATGCTGTCCCATAAATTTTTAGCTTCCGCATCGCTTGCCATCTCGTTTCCTCCGTTAATTTCATCAAATGGTACTTCCAAATCCATATTCGGATTGATTAATATCGTTTTAGTTTCATCTCTTATGTATAGCGTTAAGTTTTGAAGATTACTATCCTCCAAAACCACAAAATCACCGGGCTCAAGTCCTTTAAGTTCTTTTACCGTAAATCTGGTTCTGCCGATAACGATACATGCATCCGTATGGCATTTATAAAAATCGCTGAATTCAAACTTATCACCTGTAAACTGAACTTTTTGCGGGCTTATTCTGCCGTTTGGAACAGAAATTATAAACCTCCCTGCCGCCTGTGCTTCTTCATCTATTATAACAAAAGTCAGATGCGTAATATCAAAATTTGTTCTTACAAAATTCACAACCGGCGGCGGATCTAAAAATGATGTGACAATTTTAGAAACATAATCGTTAAAGCCAGTTAAAACTCTGGATTCCAAATCAGTAAGCTTATTAATATCAAAAGGACGGCCGGCCCTGCCCATTCCTTTATTCAAAAGCAACGATACGGCAGTATCAGACATTCTCAAAAACATATCGTAAAACTTGTCTATTTTAACCTTTGTAACGTAGTAGGCTTCTTTTCCCTGCATAAGGTTAATATTACGGCTTACTCCGACAAGTTCGCATTTCAAGCCCGGCTGGAAAAATCCGTCGCTTGATTTTTGCAGGGCAAGCGGGAATAGCTTTTTGAACCAGTCATATTCCTCAAACAATACATCTGCTGTTTCTAGTTTTTCTTTCAGTTTTCCCAACTTATTATCCCTTTGTAATCAAGTCTGTGAGTAATCCCCATAAATACAATAAATTATTTACATGTGTATAACATCAACCTTTTAATGTATTTTTTTCAAAAATCAAGTTAAAAATTGTATCAATTAAATGAGTTTTTTATTCCATACCCCCAAAAAATTCATCCTGTTATTTGAAAAGATTTTTGTTTTTGATAGAATCAAAATTAAATAAGGAGAAAAATATTATGGTTGAAATAAGACAAGAGTTTATAGAGCAGGCAAAAAGACTTGCCAGAAGTACGGAAGTTTTACCGGGAGGAATTGAAGAACTTGCAATAAAATTGCAGCATTCGCACGACACAAGCACCCCGCTCAGAGTAAAGCTCGGAATGGATCCTACCCGTCCTGATTTGCACCTCGGGCATACCGTTGTTATGAGAAAATTAAGAGAATTCCAAAAACTCGGTCATAAAATCGTGCTTATTGTAGGCGGAGCTACAGCGATGGTAGGCGACCCTTCCGGGAAATCAGAAACAAGACCTTCGCTTACAAAAGAACAGGTTGAAGAAAACGCAAAGTCTTATTTTGAACAAATGTCAAAGGTTGTAGACGTTGACAAAGCCGAAGTAACAAACAATGCAGACTGGCTTCATAAAATGAGCTTTATTGAATTGTTGAAATTATCCGCACAAATTACCGTTGCGCAAATGATGACAAGAGATGATTTTGCCAAACGTTACGCAGAAGGCAGACCGATATCGGTACACGAATTTTTCTACCCGCTTATGCAGGCATATGATTCTGTCGTAATTGATGCCGATATTGAACTTGGCGGAACTGATCAAAGATTTAACACACTCCTTGGTCGTGATATCCAGGCTGCGTACGGCAAAAAATATCCGCAGATGGTTATGTTATTGCCGCTTTTAGAAGGTACCGACGGAGTTGTTAAAATGTCAAAAACATATCCTGAACACTGTATTTCTCTGACAGACAGTGCAAAAGATATGTTCGGCAAATTGATGAGTATTCCGGATACATTGATTACAAGATATTACGAACTTCTGACAGACGTATCCGATGAAGAACTAAAAACAATAGATGAGCAAATAAAAACAAATGCCGTAAATCCGCGTGATATCAAACTCAGACTTGCGCATACAATTACTGAAGAATATCACGGCAGGGAAGGTGCAGACAAAGCCCAGGAAGAATTTATAAATGTCGTTTCAAACAAAGGTATTCCGGAAGATATTGAAGAAGTCAAAATTGAAAACGGCAAAAATATAATTGACATTCTTGTTGATTTAAAATTTGTTCAAAGCCGCGGCGAAGGCAAAAGACTTATCCAAGGCGGCGGGATAAAAATTAACGGTGAAAAGATTGCCGATATGGCTTATACCGTAGAAATCTCCGAGCCTGTAATATTACAGGCAGGCAAGAGAAAATTTGCAAAACTTACAAAATAAGGCATAAATAATGTTTGACGTAATAAAACGCGGAATTACAAAAGTCAAAGAAGATATACAGGTAATCTACGACAAAGATCCTGCCGCAACAAATCTGTTAGAAGTAATTCTTTGTTATCCTGGCTTGCATGCACTTATTGCATACAGGTTCGCGCATAGATTGTACAAATGGCATATTCCTTTAATTCCGCGGATAATTTCTTATATAACACGGATTATTACCGGAATTGAAATTCATCCGGCCGCAAGAATAGGCAGAAGATTTTTTATAGACCACGGGGAAGGTGTTGTTATAGGAGCAACGACAATCATCGGGGATGATGTTTTAATTTACCAACAGGTAACTCTTGGCGGAACCGGGAAAGAACAAGGCAAGCGCCACCCGACACTAGGAAACGGCGTAATAGTCGGAGCCGGAGCCAAAGTTTTAGGCAATATCACTCTCGGGGATTATGTGAGAGTCGGGGCGGGCTCGGTTGTCGTGGAAGATGTTCCGGAATATTCAACCGTTGTAGGCATACCGGGAAGGATTGTGCGCAGAAAAATTAAAGATAAAAACGGTGTTCTAATGCACAACAGAATACCGGATCCTATTAAATGCGAACTAAACAGACTTAAATACGAATTACAGGATTTAAAAGAAAAAATAGAACAGAAAAATTAGTTCTTTATACGGAAATAAAACCCTCAGCACTTCAAAAATAACCGCTTAATACTACACATTTATTAACATTGATGGAAATTTTAACATATTTTAACTAAAATGTTACCATAGGAGAATAGCTATGGAATTTTTATTGGATGTCTTATATATTTTTGTAGCACTTTACACGGTTTATTTCCTGGCACTGGCCTTAAGAAACCTCAACGATACACCGTTCAGAAGAGAACTGCGATATTCCTCTTATGAGGATAAAGAAAACCTCGCGGTTGTTGTATATGCGCATAATAATAAGAAAACTCTTGCTAATCTGATTCATGAGTTAAAATCTCAGGATTACCCGATTAATAAATTCAGAGTTTTTGTTCTTTTGGACAACTGTACGGACGGTTCCCAGGATTTGTTTGTTGAAGAAAATTTTATTCACGTTATTGATATAAAAGGCGTCGGAACTATCGGGAAAGACCAGGCTATAGCTACTCTTTTGGAAAAACTTACAGATAACGATTACATAGATTCATACGTATTTTTGGATGCAGACAGAAGCATTGCCGCAAACTTCCTTTCAATTGTTAATGCTGCATTGAAAAAACAAAATGTTATAAGCGGCGAAACTGTTATTGAAATAGACTGCCTCGGACTTGTTGACAGAATAAAAGCTTCTTATCAGAAATATCATATGAATTTCTTAAGACGCGCGCGCTCTCTGTTTGGGCTTGCCGCGCAGGCAGATTCAGGGGTATTTATTATCAAAAGTTCCATTGTTAAAGAAATCGGAGATGTGGATTTCAAGAATATTAATTCAGAACTAAAATACAGCCTGCTTCTTTCAAGAATAAAATGCAGATGTACTTATAATCCGAATATCCAAACAATTGTCCATCCTGCAAATTACGTTTTCAGAAAACCGAGAATTTCTTACAGATTGGATTTGTTTAAGAACTGTATTCCGCAGCTGTTCACAAAAAATCTTGTATTTACGGAACACGCGCTTTCTCTTTTATATCCGAATATATGGCTTTTGTTGATTATTTACTTCGGATTAATAAAATATTCATTCAGCTATCATTTTATGGTAGATTGTAAGATTGTCTTGCTAAGCTTTGTGGTTCTTGCAGCAGCATTCGGCCTCAGCCTGATAAATGCCAAAATGACAATTAAAGAAATCGGATATTTATGCTTGTACCCTGTATATTCCATTTGCCATATCGTTGCAAACTTCCCTCCTATAAGATTTGTTGTAAACAAAATCTTTAACAGGGAAGATGAAAATAAAGATTCGGAAAAATTCGTAGTAGATGTTATTGTAACCGTGGGCAAAAACAACCTGAACTGTAAGCTGGAATTTATTGCACAGGGCGGGCTTTCTAAAATAAAATTTATTTATAAAAATAAAACTTACACAACTTCATCTCATTTGAGGATGATTGATGCACTTCAGGAATTGAAGTTAAAACTCGATGATTACGGTTTTATTTTGAGAATCTGCAATTGCTGCTCACATTACAAACCTTGCGTTGACGGAACAACAAATATGCTAAGGGGCTATTGCGACAGCGAATACCCTAGTCCTTCTTTGGGTGAACAAAAACCTACGCTTGTATGGAACACTTGTTCTGCTTTCTCCCCTGCTAAGTTAAATAATATCATTGCAGAAATGGTTAGTGAAAGCGAAAAACAAACAGAAGCAAAATAAATATTATACCGTAATTCCGGCAAGCACGCTTTTAAGCATATAAAACGAACCGCAAATAATGGTTAATTTCCCGTCGTTCAGGTCAATTTCACCTAAGGACTTGAATTGTTTTACAGGATATTTGCAAGCCGCTTTAAGTGTTCCAAAATCCGCAGAACCCGGATAGTCAAAATGGTTCAGATATATTTCGTCGCCTTCGGAAAATAATATATCCATCATTTTTTCATAATTTTTAGTTTTCAGGCAGCCGAATATAAATCTGCGCTCCCGGTTTGGAAAATACATATCCAAACTTTCTCTTAACGCCAAGGCACCATTTGGATTATGCGCCGCATCAATTAAGATATTTTTATTTTCAATATATTCAAATCTGCAAGGGTGTTTTACGTTATGCAATCCTTTTAAAATAGTTTCCTGCGGCAATTTTGGATAAACAAGCTTTATTGCAGCGATTGCCAGAGAGAGATTTTCCTGTTGATAAGTTCCTTTAAGCGCAAGTTCCGAAGTATCTTCAAACGGCGCAACCATCACAAAAAGAGAATTGCTCTCATCGGCTTTGTCTTTTATCGCCTCATAACCTTCACAGGTTACAACAGGACAGCCGGGCTTTATAATTCCTGCTTTTTCAAATGCAATTTTGTCTTTAGTATTGCCGAGGCGTTCGGTATGATCCAAATCAATATGGGTAATTATCGCACATAAGTTGGATTTTATAACATTTGTAGCGTCAAACCTTCCGCCAAGTCCCGTTTCCAGAACAACAACATCAACATTGTTATCCGCAAAATATTTGAACATAACCGCAGTCAAAATTTCAAATTCGGTAAGGTGAATATTATGAATATCAGCAAGATCCGAAATGTCAAAGACATATTTTCCAAAATCGTCATCTGATATATCTTTACCGTTTATTTTAATACGCTCGGTATATTTAAAGATATGCGGACTTGTGTATAACCCGGTTTTCATGCCGGCTTCCTTCAACACAGAAGCAAGGATTGCGCAAACCGAACCCTTGCCGTTCGTACCCGCAACATGAAAATATTTCATTTTATCCTGAGGATTTCCCAACAATTCTAAAACTGCGGCAATCCTCTCCAAACCTAACTCTATATAAAACTTTCCCTGCGAAGATAGCAGGTTTACTGCATCTGTATAACCTTTTTCCATACCCACAAGTTTATTGCAAGCAGAATTTATTATCAAGCAGAAATCGTTCTGAGCTGCTCAACAATTTTTTGAACACCGTCATACTTTGCCAGTTTAAGAGCATTTGTTTGAAGCTCAAGAAGTTTTTCCGGATTATCCAGTAATGCAGTTATTTTCTCACCCAAACGGTTCTCATCAGTTTCACTGTCCTCAAGATATAAAGAAGCATCCATTTCAACCATAAATTTTGCATTTTTTCTCTGGTGATCAGCTGCAGCATGAGGATAAGGTATCAAAATTGACGCAAGCCCAGCCGCTTGAATCTCGGACAAACTCAACGATCCCGCACGGGATACAGCAATATCGGAAGCCTTCAAAACTGTTACCATATCTTCAAAATACGGTTTTATCAGCAGGTTTTTATCAGATTCATAGCCGGGATAAATTCTCATCAACTGCTCTATAACTCTTTCAAAGTTTTTCTTTCCTGTCTGGAAAATAATTTGCAAATTATATTTTTTACTCAAATTTTCAATAAGCCCGACAAACGCATCATTTATAGTCCTTGCCCCCTGGGAACCGCCCATCACGCACAGGGTCAGTTTATTTTCAAGCTCAAGAGTTTTCCTGGCCTGCTCTTTTGACAAACTCTTAAATTGCGGACGGATAGGATTGCCGTTTATATAATAATTCTTATTGTTAATAAATTCATGCGCTTTTTCAAAAGCAAGCGAAACAACCTTAGCATACGGCGCAAGCTTTCTTGTTACAAGCCCAGGCTGCACATCACAATCATGCATCATATAAGGTTTTTCCAAAAATCTTGCCGCAATCATAACAGGTGCCGAAACATATCCACCGGTCCCGAATATCCCGTCCGGTTTATACTTCAAAATATAAAATCCTGCTCTTACAACTTCAAAAACAAGCCTGAATCCCCACTTGATAAAATTAAAATTAAAACTGCGCGGCATTCCGTGAACATAGACAGGCAAAAATTTATATCCCTTAGCCGAAACTATATCGTATTCGAGATTGGAAGGATTACCTATATAATAAATCTCCTGCCCTTCTTTAACAAGCTCATCCGCAACCGCAACTGCTGGATAAATATGGCCTCCGGTGCCTCCGCCGGTTATAAAATAAGTGTTTTTAGACATCTTCGGCATTCCTTATTCTTTTAATTCTTTTTTTAGAGATGTTTAATAATATCCCTATCATACATAAAGAAACAATCAGAGAAGATCCGCCGTAACTTATGAAAGGAAGCGGCACTCCGGTTGTCGGGAAGAATGAACTTGCAACACTTATATTCAAAAATGCCTGAAAACCTATGGAAAAAGTTATCCCGACGGCAAGCAGCTTTCCGAACATATCAGGACAGCGCGTTGCAATAATAAAACCTCTGTGTATCAGCGTCCAGAAAAGCCCGATTATCAAAACACATCCGACCCATCCGAGTTCTTCCGCAATAATGGCGAAAATAAAGTCCGTATGACATTCCGGAAGGTAAGACAACTTTTGAATAGACCCTCCATATCCGACACCGGTCAAACCGCCTGACGCAAAAGCGATTAACGATTGGATGATATTGTATCCTGCCCCCTGCGGATCAAGTTCCGGGTGCTGCCATGTTGTAATACGCTGCATCTGATACGGTTTAATGATTGTCGTTGCCGCAACTATTATCGAAAAAATTCCGGCACCAAGGCAGCTGAAAAACAATTTCAACGACCCGCCCGCACTCAGGAACATTACAACAGAAGTTGCCATAAGCAAAATTACCATTGATAAATTCGGCTGATTAAAAATCAAACCAAGCATTATAATAATCGGGATAAAAGCACTTGTCCACTTTGCCTGATCAAGCAAATCCGCATTTTTTTTCATTGCGGCAGCCAGCATTAAGATGACTGCAGGTTTTGCAAATTCGGAAGGCTGTAATTGAAATCCAAAAAGGTTTATCCATCTTTTTGCGCCGTTAACGGTAACCCCAAGCGGAGTAAAATCAACGAGAATTAACAAAACAATGATTATGCAGCCAAAAATCACACTCCAGTCGGCAAGTTTTTTATAATCATAGTTTGTAAAAAATTTCAGCCCGATAAATCCCACAACAAAACAAATCAACTGCTTAAACAAAAACTGTGCAGGATTTCCGCCTTCTTCCAGACACTTCGGCGCAGAAGCCGAAAATATCGCAAGAAAACCGATAATTACAAGAAAGATTACGGTAATCAAAAGCGCCTTATCCGGAGCAGACATAATTACGCTGTGAATATGACGTTTATTACCTTCTTCATTTGTATCTCTTAATCTATCCGATCTTCGATAAGACATCTTCCTTGAAAACCCTTCCTCTTTCTTCATATCCGCTAAACATATCAAAACTTGCGCAAGCCGGAGATAAAAGCACAACATCCGGATGAAGTTCTATAGATTTATCAACCGCACTTTGCATTGAACTTTCTCTTATTATATTCTCAAAACCGCTTTTTCTGAGATTTTCTTCAAACCTGTCAGAAGCCTCCCCAATCAAAATAACAGTTGTAATATGTTTTTTTACAGCGTCGCAAAACTCTCCCAAATCCGTAAGCTTGTCGCGCCCTCCGGCAATTAATGCCACATTGCAGTTGTTGAAAGAATTTATTGCAACAAGAGAAGCTTCCGGATTTGTCGCTTTTGAATCGTTGTAAAATATCGTACCGTTACTCTCTGCAAATTTTTCAAGCCTGTGTTCCGGAACATTAAACGATATTATAGATTTTTTAATATCTTCATTTGAAATTCCTTCTATTTTTGCACAAATTATTGCACATTCGGCATTTTGCATATTGTGCTCCCCGATAAAAGGACATTCCTCAACCCGAATAATTTCTTCCGCATTGCCGTTACGCTTAAACCAAATAGAACCGTCTTTTACGTAAGAACAGTTTTCCCCGATTTCATCCCCAAATAAGAAAACTTCTCCGGCCGCGTGTTTTGAAAATTCAAGAAGCTTTTCATCTTTTGCGTTCAAAACTGAAAACGCCGGATTTTGAGGAGATTTGAATATTCGCGCCTTTGCTTCAAAATAATTTTCCAATGTTTTATGCCAAGTAATATGATCAGGCGTAAAATTTGTAAACACGGAAATTTGAGGCTGAAAAGACGGCGAATAAGCAAGCTGGAATGAAGAACATTCACAGACAAAATAATCTATACCTTCATCATCAACCAAATCACAAGGAGGGTTTCCGTAATTTCCGCAAGGCTCGGCTCTGTATTCACTGCTCAAAATATGCGCAGTAAGTGCAGTTGTCGTAGTTTTTCCGTTAGTACCGGTAATTGCAATAAAAGGTTTTGCCGTCTGGGAATACGCCAATTCAACTTCTGATATCACATGAGTTTTGCGCTCTTTCAGTTTTTGCATAATCTCTGAATCCATAGGAACACTGGGACTTGTAACAGCTATGTAGCAGTCATTTATAAATTCATCCGAATGTCCGCCTGTTTCAATTTTAATACCGTCTTTTTGAAGGTTTGCTATTTCTTCGGCATAAGAAGCTTTCCCTTCTCCTAATTCTGTTATGTAAACATCAGCCCCGTGGCGGTTTAAAAATTTTGCAGCAGCAATCCCGCTTTTTGACAGCCCTATAACCAGAACTTTTTTATCATACCACTGTGACAACATTATATTACACCTCTCAAAGTCAAATAAAATAAAACTAAAGCAACTGCCGCCAATGCTGCGGAAGTAATTGCAAATGCCGCAACAACTTTCTTTTCACTCCACCCGCAAAGCTCAAAGTGATGATGAATAGGCGACATCTTAAACACTCTTTTGCCGGTTGTCTTAAAACTTGTAACCTGAATTATAACCGATAAAGTTTCACAAACAAAAATTCCGCCAAGAAAAATAAGTAAAAATTCAAATTTTCCCATAACGGCTAATGTCCCAAGCAATCCGCCGATTGCAAGCGAGCCGGTATCACCCATAAAAACTTCCGCCTTCGGCTTGTTATATTTCAAAAATCCGAACAACGCACCCGCAACAGCAGCCGCAATAATCGCAACTTCTTCATACCCGCTGTAAAGCGAAATTACAGAAGCTCCTGCAAAAGCAAAAACCCCGGTCGAAGCAGCAAGCCCGTCCAAGCCGTCTGTAAGATTATACGCATTAGAAGCCCCCGTAATAACAAAAACAGCAAAAAACGGATATAACCATTTCAAATCTATCACCCAATGGCCGACAGAAAACAAAGTTCCGTCAGGATTTGACATCATAACATATATAGTAGGCAAAAGTGCAATCGCAATTTGTCTTAACAGTTTTCCTTTTGCGGAAAGCCCGTCATTTGCATGTCCTTTAAGCTTCAAATAATCATCCTGAAATCCGGCAAATGTATAAAATAATAATGTAATCAAAATTATCAAAGCCGCATTATCAAACCTCTGCGCCAAAAAAAGTGTAATAATTGAGCCGATAAGTATCGCCAATACAATAAATACACCTCCTGTTGTCGGGGTTCCTTCTTTTTTCATATGGGCTTCCGGCGCACAATCTTTTACATATTGCCCAATCATCTTCTTCCTCAAAAAATCTATATACGGCACACCAAACAGCAAGCACAAAATCATTGCAAGCAAAAATGCCACCGCCACCATAATCATAATTTATTTTCTCCCTTTAATTGTTCAATTATTTCTTCAAACTTCATTGAACGCGAAGCCTTTAAAAATATTGTATCCACTGCATTCGCATTATCAAGAAGATATTTCGAAACTTCCTTATTATTTTCAAAATTCTTTACAAACTTAGCCGTTCCGTCAAGAACATCCGAAATTTCTTTTGCCAAATCCCCGACAGTAAGCACAACCGTATCTTTGCATGCCGGAATATGTTCCAAATATTCTCCGACGCTTCTGTGAAGTTCTACCGAATGCTCACCGAGTTCACCCATATTCCCGAGAACTATGATAGGATTTTTATATAAGTTTATAAAAGTGGAAACCGAAGCTTTCATAGATTCCGGGTTTGCATTGTAGCTGTCATTTATAACGGAAAACCCTGAGATATTTTCGACTTCCCAGCGTTTTTCTATAGGTTTATAAGCCCTAAGCCCTTCTTTTATATCTTCATAATCCATATTTAAAAGATTGCCAAGCTCAATTGCCGCAAGAGAGTTTTCTATATTATAATCCCCCTCAACATTCAGCTCGTATTCCTTACCCTTATAGATAAAACGTGAATAAGACGGCTTTCTTTCCTTAATTTCGGCATCAGAAAGTTTATAGTATATTTGCTTTCCGCCAAATGAAATGAACTTTTTAATTCTGTCATTGTCTTGGGAAATAAATACCCCGTCAGGCTTTAAATATTTTACAATTTCGGCTTTTGCTTTTGCGATATTATCAAGGCTGCCCAACCGGCCGATGTGCGCAGAACCAGCATTTGTTATTACCGCAAAATCAGGTTCAGCATATTTAGACAAAAGTTCAATTTCGCCAAACCCTCGCATACCCATCTCAACTATCAAAACTTCAGTATTCTCAGGCATTGTCATCAACGTTTCACAAAACCCGATTTCATTATTATGGTTTGAAAATGTTTTATGAGTTTTAAATTTTTGACTTATCACGGAATAGATAATCTCTTTTGTTGTGGTTTTACCGGAACTTCCGGTTACTGCTATGACTTTTGGGTTAACCTTGCGGCGGCGAAAATTTGCAAGCTCCAAATATGCCTTTCTTGTATCGTCAACCTTCAACACGACATCCGCTTCATCAGGATACTGCGTTCTTGAAATAAAACACCCTTCCGCACCGGCTAAAACTGCCTTGTCCAGAAAATTTTCACCGTCAAAATTTTCACCCTTTAAAGGCAGATAAATCTCTCCGCCTTCAATTTTTCTGGTATCCGTGGAAATCTCAAAATCCGTAATATCAGTCTTGTTTTTTAGAATTTCCGCACCCGTCGCCTGTATAAGTTCTTCCAATTTAAACATCATACCTTAATTATATTTCAAACAAAAAAGGGAATACACAACTTAACAAATTTTAACCATAAGAATTTCAGATAAATCTTAATAAATATTAATACTACTTGACAGTCAGGCTTGAGCAGGGCATAATCATGATACGTGTATTACTATAGGTAACTCGTTTTATAAAACCCTGACAGGGGAAAATCCCCTTCTATATTGAATATAAATAGCAATTAGAAAAAGGGTTACGAAACCTAAAATGAAAGGAAAAGACAAATGTACGCAATAGTTGAAACAGGCGGAAAACAATATCCTGTAGAAGAAGGACGTTACGTTGATATCGAATTGTTGGATGCTGAAAAAGATGCAAAAGTAACTTTTGACAAAATCGTTATGCTGGTTAACGGCAAAAAGTCAAAAGTAGGCCAGCCATACGTTTCAGGTGCTTCTGTAGAAGGAACCGTTATGGCTCACGATAAAGCTAAAAAAGTTATTGTTTTCAAACAAAGACCTAAAAAAGGTTACAGAAAAAAACAGGGTCACAGACAATGCTTTACAAGAGTAATGATTAACAAAATCAGAACTTCAGCTAAAAAATCAGCTTCAACTGAAGAAACAACAGAAGCATAGGTTACAGAAACTAATTAACAAGGAGAAATAAAAATGGCACATAAGAAAGGTATGGGATCTACCCGTAACGGTCGTGACTCCGAAGCTAAACGTTTAGGCGTAAAAAGATTCAGCGGCGAAATCGTTAAAGCCGGCAATATTCTTGTTCGCCAGAGAGGAACTAAAATCCATCCGGGAAATAACGTAGGTATCGGTTCTGATGATACATTATATGCTATTATCGACGGACAGGTTAAATTTGAACCTCACAGACGTGATCGTAAACAAGTCAGCGTTTACGCGGTATAACAATTTTAGTTAAAGACTAAATACACAAAAAAACAGACCCTTATCGGGTCTGTTTTTTATTAGAAATCTAAACTTCCGCCAACAGTATAGTCGGTGAATATCAACTCCCCGTTGGTCAACAGGCTTGACAAACTTGCTGCACCCATAAAAGTATCACTGGCATCTATCCAAACTTTTTCCGGAGATACTTTTAAACGAAAAGCATCAAGTCCGAATGTATTTGGTCTTTTCGGACCGTTTGTATCAAAAACAATATACGCACAAGCCGTATACCAACTTGTCATAACAGGATTACCATCTGCATCATATTTCGGGCGCCCGTATTCATCTGTGGACTGCCCGGTCTTATATTCATTACATTTTGCATTTTGGCTGACACCCAGAACAGTTTCATCCGGCAAGATTATTTTTGGACTGTTATTTGAATTATCAATAAGAGTACCTTCCGAATTAGCTTTCGGTTTAGAATATTTTATCGAATAAAAATATGAACCACAGCCATTATCAGTCCTATTTTTGCATACCTTCGGATTGTTAAAATATTTTGAAAAATCTTCCGCTAACTGCCTGTTATCAGCAGTACCGTTTTTTGCCTCAAACAATGCCTGAATATTTCCCGGAGTTTCATTCTGCGCCTCATACATCTTAACTGCCTGTAAAATCTCTGAATAAGCTTTCTTTGCCCTTGATGTCAATTCGACTTTGCGATTATTTTCAATCAGTGTCGGAAGCGTCATTGCCGCAACAACACCAATTATGCCTAAAGTTATAAGCACTTCCGCAAGCGTGAATGCTGCTTTCTTTTCTATGTCATTCTGAGGATGAAATCCGAAGAATCTCTTTTTCCCGTCATTGCCATATACTTTGTCATCCTTACAAAGCGAACCGCCGCAACGAAGTGAGGACGAGTGAGCCTGTATGCAGAGCTGAGCGACAGCGAAGGATCTCTTATTTAAAGAGATTCTTCGGGCTATGCCCTCAGAATGACGTTTTCCGTCATTGCGAGGAGCTTGCGACGAAGCAATCCATAGATCGCGCAACAAGTGCGCGATGACATATTTTGACACATTCCACCAGCCACATGTCATCGCGGAAAACCAAAGGTTTGTCCGCGATCTTATTCCCTGGATTGATTGTCGCATTACACACAGCGCAGCGTCATGTTGATGTGCCTCAGGCACTCGGGCTTCGCACCTCTGAATGACTGCTTTATAAATATTTCGGACTAAATCCCTTAAAACACCAGAACCGCCGCAATGACAAATGGGCAAAAACCCTTGTCCTGACTTAGATGTAGATACCCCCCCCCCGGTATTTCCGCGCTATACTTGACTTTTGCATGTTTATATCCTCCTTTTTCCTTAGTATAAACGATGTTCACAAATTTTGCAAGGGGGGCAAAGCCCCCTTACATAACCCATGTTATCGGTACCTTTTTTGATACACAAAGGTTCCATTTATGTTCACTTCTTTTCTCTGCTTGGTTGTTCGCGTATTACGAGTTTCAGAGCATTGCCCTACGGCAACGCTCTTCACTCTACGCTCACAATCCGCTTTTTACTTCGCAATCAAAAAGAGAAAATGAACAATAAATACAACTAATGATGCGTAAATAAAAACAGACCCTTATCGGGTCTGTTTTTTAAGCTCTCTTTTCTTAAACATTTCGCAGAATTTATTTAACCACTGCGAATCTGGTTTGAATTCCTGCATCGGAAGAAATATTCCTTGCAGCCATAATCGCCATAGAACGGCGTTTTCTCGCTCCTCTTAATATAAATTCCACACTGTCACATTTATTTGACGATGGGGATGAAATCTTTTTAAGCATATATGAAATCTCCTTGCAAACTTCTGATTACAAATTTATAATCGGAATTCGCAACGGAAATCTTTAATTTTAAAAACAACTTTGTTACAAATGTTAAAAAACTATTTCCACGGCTTTACGAGGAATTTAATAGCTTTGCCTTCAATATGCTGAGTCATCGCATATTCAATATCTTCCAGGCCGATTGTGTCAGTAATCAGCTTTTCAACCTCAACATTTCCCGAAGCGATATAATCAAGCGCCATTCTAAAGTACTTTGGAGTATGATGGAACACACTCATAAGACGAATATCGCCGTAATGCATTTTTGTGGTATCAAAAGTTACTGTTGAACCCGACTTGCAGCCTCCAAAGAAGTGCACAGTGCCGCCGGGTCTGACGCAGGAAAATATTCTTTCCCAAATTTCAGGAAGCCCGACACATTCAACTGCAACATCAAGCCCTTTACCCTCTTCCGTAAACGATTTGAATATTTTTTCCGGATTTGGGTATTTTGTTAAATCCACAATCTCATCAGCGTGCGCAAATTCATCCGCCATTTTAAGCTTTAAAGGATTTCTGCCGCCGACAATTACTCTTGCGCCTTTCAACTTCGCAAGCCGCGCAAACATAAGCCCTATAGGCCCGATACCTATAATTCCAACAGTATCGCCTTCTTTTATTCCGGTTCTCTCAACTCCGTGAACAACATTCGCAAGCGGTTCACAAAACGCAGCCTTATCAAAACTCAAAGAATTTGGAATAATAATTGTGTTCTTTTCGACAATTCTTGCAGGAACTGTAATATATTCCGCGTAAGCTCCGTTAAGCAAATCAAGGTTTTCGCACAGGTTATATTCTTCACGTCTGCAATAGAAACATTTTCCGCACGGTGCCGAATTTGCCGCAACAACTCTGTCACCAACCTTTACATTAGTGACGCCGCGGCCGACTTTATCCACAATACCCGCAAACTCATGCCCGAAACCTGACGGGATATTCTTAATCAATACCGGATGCCCGCGGCGAAAGGTTTTTACATCAGTTCCGCATGTCAAAGCTGACATCACTTTTACAACAATCTCGCCGTCTTGAGGCGGCTTGACCATCACATTTTCAAGCTTTATATTCTGTGGACCGTAATATTGAATTGCACGCATAAAACCTATCCCTTTTAATTTATTGTTATGTAAGCTTTCATAATTCTGTTGGCCACAGTATCATCAAAAGCTTTTTGAATATCATCAAATCTATACTGGGTTGAAATTCCTTTTACGTTAACTTTGCCTTCTTTTAGAAGCTCCAACGAGTCTTTTAAATCCGTCGGAGAAGGTGAATAACTGCCCAGAACCGTAAGTTCTCTGTAATATATTTCGTTATTCGGGTACCCGAAATTTTGCGGAGTACTTGCAAAAACAAGAATTGTTCCGCCGTTTCTGACTGATTTTAGCGCAGTATCAATCGCTTTATCGGAGCCGGATGTCATAAATATTGCATCAGCTTCAAGCCTTTCTGGCAAATCCTTAACATGAAAAGCATCAATACCGAGATTTTTAAGAAAACTTATTCTTTCGGGAATTAAGTCACATCCTATTACATCCATCCCAAAAGCATTCAGAGCCTGTGCCATAAGAATTCCGATTGAGCCAAGCCCTATAACCAAAACTGTAGAATCTTTTCTTAAATTCGCCCTTTTTACGGCCCGTACACAACACCCCAAAGGTTCATAAAAAGAAGCTTCTATTTCCGTTAAGTTTTCCGGAATAAGATATGCGACGTTTTGCAAATGCTCTTCCGAAACATAAACCAATTCGCTAAAACCGCCGGGACGAATATTTGTACCCTTAAAATGAGGACACATGGAAACATTGCCGTTTAAACAGTATTTGCACTTGCCGCAAGGAATATGATGCGAAGTTATTATTCTGTCGCCAACTTTAAAATTTGTGCCGGATTTTATATCGACAATTTCGGCTACAATTTCATGCCCTAAAACTGTTCCGTCAGGTGAAATATGCTCTCTGAGCTTAACAATATCTGAGCCGCACAGACCGCAGCCTAAAACCTTTACAACAGCACCTTCTCTATCTTCAAGTGTAATATCCGGGACATTTTTTACAACAATTTTCCCTTTTTCAATAAAAGCCGTTCTCATAACATATAGATTTTAGCATAAAGTTTTATTCTTGTTAAGTTAATATACCAAACTTTATCTTTTGCAAAATGTAAAATTCCCCTTGCGGATTAATAAAAATACTTTTATAATATAAATATGATAAGGATTAAGCAGCTTAATTGTTTTGATATTCCGAAAATCAGAAAGATGGCAGAATACTTAGGCAGCGATGACAGCGACAGATTTTCCAAAGAGTTGAGAAATGAAGCTGTAAGGACTGTTCATACGCTTTTTCCTTTAAAATACAAATTCTTACCGGAATCTTATATTTTGCTTGAAAAAGACGAAATTCTGGGGATGATTACTATTCTGCCGACAATGGGAAACCCTTATAAAATCAATATTACCCGCCTTATATTCAAGAATAATCTATACGATGTCGGAAAACAGTTAGTAGATTTTGTCGTCGCAAGATACGGCGCCAAAGGTGCTACATCTTTCTCGGTGACAATTGACGAATCTCACGAAGAATTATTCGGATTATTCTTAAACCAATGCGGTTTCAGACACTGTTCTTCCGAGAATTTATGGAAAATAGAGAACTTCCGATATGAGGATATTCCGCCGGCACATTTCAGAGTCTGTCAAAATACAGATGCCAAAAAAGTCAGCGACCTGTATAACGGCGAACTAAATTCCCTGTATAAACCTTCTTTGACCAGAATAAAAACCGAATTTAAAGAACCGTTCTTTGAAGGGATAACTAATTTCTACAAAAACCGATATGTTATGGAAGAGCCGCTGCATAAAAGAATTATTGCATACCTTTCAATAATGACTAGCGACAATAGAAACTTCATTCTGGATTTAACAACAAATAACGGCTATGATATCTCATATGACGAAATTCTTTCGTTTGCAATGAATGAAATAGCTTCACGGAAAACATTATTTTACGCATTTGTTAAACAAAAAAAATACTCCAAAAATTCGGATAAATTCGGCGAATATTTAAAAAGTAAAAATTTTAACTGTATCCAAACCCAGAATATTTTAGTAAAAGATTTATACAAACCTATCAGGCAAAAAGAAAACATTTTGAATGTTTTTATTTTCGGAGAAAACGGAATTACCGCAAACTAAAAAGCAAACCTTTAAAGGTTTGCTTTTTAAGTTATTATTCTTCACCGACTCTCTTACCGCTTCCGGCATCACCTTCGTGTTGTCTAAGTACCGGCTTGCCGTTTTCCATTTCGCACTTGTATATATTACCTTTAGTAAACTCTGTTGTTGCACCGCTTTTGGTTTTACAACTGATACATTTATATTTGACATCGTCAGAATTGCTTGATTGTATCTTTTGGAATGTATATGTATTACCAGCTGCAGTTTTAATCGTAAATTCTTTCGGAGCCTTATTAGCTTCCCCTTGGGTAACTGTGACTTTGCCGCTAATAGGTTTTGTTTTGTCGTTACCATTAGCATCAACATCCCGGCAATTTGAATCAAAGCCTGTGCTCCAATCAAAGGTATCAGGTGTTGCCTCTTTAGGTTCTTCTGTTTCTGTCGGAGTTGGAGCTGCTGCAACAGCTGGCGTTTCTGCCGGTTTTGCCTGTGCTGCTGACAGCTGCTGTTTAAGACCGGCAATTTCATCCTTTAAGTCATTTATCTGCTCAAGTGCCTGACTCAATTGTGAATTATTCTGCGGCTGCGGCTGCGGTTGTGGTTGAGCTTCTGCACCTTGTTCTGTTTTCTTATTACCGACTCCAAACAGATTCAAAATTCCGCCTAATAAGCCGGTACCTAATCCCAGCCAGCCAAGCCAGCTCATTTTAGGCTGTTCCATTTGCGGCGGAGGAAAAGATGCCCATGCATCTCCCCACCCTCTGTAAGAGGTCTGTGCACCGTAAAAATTGTTTTGGATATATGTCTTATGTATACCACCTGACGAAAAACCGTTCCATTGTCCCGGGCGAAATGCCTGCCGTGACATTGGGCGGCTTAATTGTCTTGGTTGGTTTGTTATCCTGTTATTCGTCATATATCGACCTCTTTTATACTCTCTTGTATATATAAAGTATATACGTTTTAAATAATTGCCTTTTTTGATATATACTCTTTACATTTGTTTACAATTGATTAAAACTCAATTGCACAGAGGATTTTATAGCATTTATTGCTTGACTGAAAAACGGGGTAGTATATAACATGACAATAAAATAATTTTACTATTAGCTTATTTTTTTATTAAAATCCTGCCCGCCAACAATCTTTAAGTGCCTGTTCTCGCCTTCCCCAACGCTTTTACTGGTCAGGTTATGCTGTTCAACAAGTTCATGCTGCAATTTTCTTATATGCTGATTTTGCGGCTGAAGTTCTATATGTTCCGCTCCCGCAAGTATTTTATTTATTGCCGCTTTTGCCTCGTCCAGAGCTCTTTCTGCATCATCGTAATAACCTTGCAGAGTTTCTGAAGCTTCTGTGATTTGAAGGGCATCTTTTAGAACTTTCTGAATTTGCGCCATCGAATTTGTTTTTACAAAGAATATTTGTAGTCTGTAATCGTTTGCAGTACTTAAAATTTTAGCTCCGCCTTTTGCAAAGTTTTTATGCGCAATTACAATATCTGCCTCATCCAAATTTCTCGTAATTTCAGCATTCAAATCAAGCCGCTCTATAACTTTTTCTACTATAGTCCTTGACACGGCATATAAATATATCTTTTTAAAGTTTTTGACATCTTCAACATACTTTTGTCTGGAGAATGAATATTTTAAGCTGTCAGAAGGATTTATCTTTTGCTCCAGTGCATTGATTTGTTCAGTGATAGAAGGTTCCGGCTTAGCCTCTTGTTTTGGTTTTGCTTCTTCAACATAAGTTTTGTCAACTTTTCTAATTTCAGGTCTTATAGGCCATCCTCTTAATATATAATCAACGGCTTCTGCTGTATCTTTATATACTGCCAAAGTGTTTCTGTCCAAAATTTCTATTACGATATCAAAAGTAGGCTGTTTTTCTCTTTCCAAAACAGTTTTTTGGGAAGATCTGCGCCTTGCCTCATCATCGCCCAAAGTTACGGACTGAACCCCGCCGACTAAATCAGACAATGTCGGGTTTTTGATTAAACTTTCCAATGAATTACCGTGAGCCGTTGCAATAAGCATAACCCCTCGTTCAGCAATCGTACGCGCAGCCTGGGCTTCTTCTTCCGTTCCGATTTCATCAACTACAATAACTTCCGGAGTATGGTTTTCAACAGCTTCTATCATGATATCTTTTTGATACTGCGGCTGCGAAACCTGCATTCTTCTGGCATGCCCGATTGCGGGATGCGGAGTATCACCGTCGCCGGCAATTTCATTTGAAGTATCAACAACTACAACACGTTTGCCAAGCTCATCCGCTACAAGACGGGAAATTTCTCTCAATTTTGTAGTTTTTCCCACTCCCGGACGTCCGAGGAAAAGAATACTTTTCCCCATCATGCAAATATCCTTTATACAAGCAATTGTCCCCGTAACAACTCTACCAATTCTGCAAGTAAGACCGATAACTTTCCCTTGTCTGTTTCTTATTGCACTTATTCTGTGGAGTGTTCCGGGGATCCCTGAACGATTATCCGAAGTGAAATCTTGAATCCTTTGGGTAATATACGAAATATCCTCTTCCGTTACGACTTCTTCACCCAAGTATTCTATTCGCCCGCCCGAATGTCGGACCTCGGGGGTTCTCCCTATGTCCAAGACAATTTCAATCACATCCTCCATTTGCGCATAGGACACATACTTCCTGACTTTATCGGGTAAAACCGCGACTAACCGGTCTAAATCATTTTGAAATTGTAGACTACTCATTTTCTTGCGCCTTTCTATATTTTGCTATATCTATATATACAAAATAATTATTGGCTGATTTATTCTGGAATTTTCAACTATCTCCACTTATATTATACCACTTTTTTATAAAAATAACTCCATCCATAGTACTACAAAAGTAGCAAATTTTACAAAACTTTACTTTTGAGATACTGCAAAAGTGTTACTATGACACGTTTTTAAGGAAATAGTCAATCACGAATATAATATATAGTGTTATAAAATCTTCAAAAGGTGGTATAAATTTGCTTCAATGTAATTTACATTTCTTAAATTAAATCATAAATTTCATATATTTATACTAGCCTTTTATAAATAAAATGTTATATAATATAGTAAGATATTGTACTGATTATAATTATAAATAAGAATAGAAGGGTGTTAAAATGAGTAAAAACAAAGCCGTTACTTTGGCAATGATGATTATGTTAGGTATGACTTATGGCGCAGCAAATGCAGTTCCAACAGGCCCGTTCGGGTACGACCTGCAAAAGGATATGCATCGCGATACACAAAAAAAGGAAGAACCTAAAAAAGAGGAAGATCAAAATAATATCCAGACTACTGCTGTTCCTACAAGACCAACATCAGCAAAACAGTTTTATTCATTTATTCCTATCAAAGATTTGTATAACACAAATATTGATACCAATGTATATTACCAGAATGCCTCTATTAACAGTGCTATTGCAAAATACAAAAAAGGGAATTACACCGGAAGCTTGCAGGAATTATACTCTTTTATAAAGAAACACCCTAATGATGCGTATGCATACTATTACATGGGAATGGCCTATACAAAACTCGGGCAAAATCAGCTTGCAGCAAAATGTTACCAAAAATCCATCAATTGTGATGCAAAAGGGCAGTTACTTGAACAGGCTCTTAAAGGAAGAGATTGTATTCTTGGCGGAGCATATTGCCATGCATTTGATGCATATCCGACAGGCGACGGCGTAAATTCTCTTGATGCATTCATCAACGCACCATATACAGGAAACGGTTTCTCGCCTGAGCTTGAAAAACAATTCCAGCAGGATAAATTGCGTTCAATCCAAAAACAAATGAACAGAAAAGATGAATTAGATGAAAAAGATATCGAAAAAATACAGGAATTTCAAAATAAATCAGAAGGGTTTATTGGAGAAAAACTTGCAATGGCAGCTTCTGTAAGCTCAGAACCGTCAGATGCAGAGGTTTTAGAAGCTATTGATGTCTTGAAACGTGCCGGGTTAAACATTTCAACCGGAACTTCAAACACTTCATCAAACACTGCAAACACAATCAATCCATCAGATTTAATGCCAAGTCAGGAAATGCAGCAGCTGAATATGCTGCTTGGCGGAAACTCAAACAACAATGATAGTATGATGAATATGGTTCCGTTTTTGATGAACGCAAACAACAACGGACAAAAAGTTGACCCGCAGGTAATCCAATCAATGATGATGAATTCGATGATGAACAGCCTGAACAATATGGACACGAATGATAACAAGTAATTTGTATCAAAAAGCCTTAGAAGAAATGTTGACAGCCTCTTCGGATGACTGTCAACATTTTTTTGTTGAAAATAACTGCACATTAGAACTTGCATATTGGGAATTACTGCATAAAAACACACAAAAAGCCTCGGAATTATTTGCAGCAATAAGTGACTTCGACATAAGAGCACATTGGGGAGTATTTATTTCAAATTTAGTTCAGGGAGAAGCAAAGGGATACCCTACATATTTTGAGCTGAGGAATTTTTTTGAAATAGATTTAAACTTATTTTTCACGTATTACCTAGGAAACTACATAGAAAACATAATCCGTTATATCGACTGGCTGTTTACGATAAACCCGGAAATATTAAAATTTACGGGTCGGACTTTTTTGGTAAATGGTTATGAAAAATACGGACTTATGTTTTTATTGCGAGCCAAAGAATACTTTTTTAATGACCCGGAATTACATTACCTGCTTGCCGAATATTACACAAAGGAAAATGACATTAAATCTGCGCAGGAAGCCCTATTAAACTGCTTAAACATATTACCTGCATATTTTCCGGCTTTGACTTTGCAAAGAAAGTTAAAATTAAATTGTAAAAAATAAATGTTTATGCTACACTTGTATTACTTTTTATAACCCCGCTAAGGAGAATTAAGATGATTATTATAATGGAACGGAACGCGACAAAGGTTCAAATTCAGCGTGTAGTCGACTTTCTAAAGGATAATGATTTTCAGGTTCGGCGTAATGTCGGAGAAATTCATACAGTTATTGATGCTATAGGAGATAAAACAACAATCACTCCGGGCAGACTTGCGGCTTTTGATGGAGTTAAAGAAATTAAAATTATAAGAGAACCGTTTAGACTGGCATCACGTGACAGAAAGCCGGAAGATACCATTATAGAATTTAGTAACGGAGTAAAAATCGGCGGTAACAACAAACCTGTATTTATGGTTGGCCCATGTTCCGTTGAAGCTGATTACGAAGGACTTTTGGAAATTGCAACAGCAGCAAAAGAAATGGGCTGCCAATTTTTAAGAGGAGGGGCCTTCAAACCGCGCACATCCCCTTATGATTTCCAGGGATACGGAGAAAAAGCACTGCAATTTATGAAACGCGCAAGCGAAGCTACGGGACTTTTGACCGTGAGTGAGGTTATGGACGCAAGCGATTTGCCTATGATGCTTGATTACATTGACGTTTTGCAAATCGGAGCAAGAAATGTGCAAAACTTTAAACTTTTGCATGCTGTCGGAAAATGCAACAAGCCGGTAATCTTAAAAAGAGGACTTGCAAGCACTATAAGAGAATTTTTGCTTGCAGCGGAACACATTATGTATAACGGGAATATGCAGGTAATTCTTTGCGAGCGCGGGATTAGAAGTTTTGACAGTGCATTTACAAGAAATGTTATGGATATAGCCTCAATTCCGGTTATAAAGAAATTTTCGCATCTTCCTATAATAGTTGATCCAAGCCACGGTACTGGACAAAGGTATTTAATAGAACCTATGGCAAAAGCAGGACTGGTCGTCGGAGCAAACGGTGTTATGATAGAAATTCATAACGACCCTGAAAACGCGCTCTCAGACGGGAAACAAAGCTTGCCTTTACCAATGTTCAAAGAAGTTATGGGCAGATTAAATAAATTTATAGATAACATCCACACAGAAGAGATTCAATTTGCAGCAAACGCAAAATAAATCAGCTGCCGGCAGCTTCACATGTTGACGGAAACTCCTAAATATGTTATTATGAATAGTAAGATACTATATATTAGGAGCACAGAATGAAAAAGTTTGTAATAAGTTTGGCAGCGATTTTTGCATTAGGATTTGGACAAAATGTAATGGCTAAAACAGTTCCGGTTACGGCACTGACACCGTTTAATAACACAAATCCGCCGGCTGAAATAGCCGTAAAAATCGGCAGTAACATACAAGTTACAGATGATATTGTTTTATTTGAGGGCTTTACCGTAAAAGGAAAACTCGTTCTGCAAAACGGCATTTTGGCTTTCGTTCCGTATAGTTTCATAAATATTCACAATGAAGAAGGCCAATTTGAGCCGCAGACATACGGAACTTTTGCAGGTTACGTAAATAACAGCCAGGTTATCCCGGTAGCTGCCGGAACAGCTGTAAATATTAACCCCGGCCAGATGTTTGTTTTGAATTTTAAAGATGTAATTCCTAAACAAACAGAAATGCCGCAAAATGTGACAGATTCTGCCTCCACAATTGTTATAAATACAATGGAGCCGGCAACAGTTGAATCTCAGAAACCATTCTCTAAAGGGTTGCCTGGACTTCCGGTAACCGATTTAGGCACAATGGATGCAACAAACAGATATAATCCTGCAATGCCGCTTGTTAATATTCTAAGAAATCGTAACGGCGAGTTTTTGAGATAAATTTTGGAGAGAGTTTATGCTGAAAAAAATATTGTTTGGATGCTTGTTAACGTTAATAGCATCTCCGGTTTTGGCGGTTTCAGTAAAAGTTAAAGCTTTAACCCCGTTTTCAACAGAAAATCCCGCAGACACAATAAGTGTAGAATTACTGGAAGATTGTGAATTGTCTGATACTTTAACTCTCTACAAAGGTGATATTATTTACGGAAAAACGTCTGATGTAATTTCTCCAAAAAGATTAAAAAGAAATGCATCGTTTTCAGTTATCCCGGAATCTTATGTCAGCAAAGACGGTGCAATGCATACATTTAATGAGAATTTGAAAGGCAAATACTCAATGCACATGGACAAAAAAGAGCTGGCGAAATCTGCTTCACTTACAGTCGGCAGTTATTTTGTGAAGGGCTTAAGCCTGGGAGTTAATGCTGTAGAGGGCGCCATTAAAAACGAAGAGGGCAACAGATTCAAATCTTCTGTCGTAAATGTATATGAAAATACTCCGTTTTCTTATGTTGAAACCGGAAACGAGTTAAATATCCTTGAAGGTGACATATTCTGGCTCAAATTCAAAACACCTAACGATGAAGAAGACAGCGAAAATGCTCCGAACTACGAATACACAGAACCGGCAGAAACACCTGTTTCTATACCTCAACAGCAGTTTTAATAGAACCGTCGCCTTCCAGAATTATTTCTTTATCAATATTATCTTCGGAAATAATCATTTTGGTTTTATTGACATTGTTTTCTGTGAAAGTTGATATTTCCTTTATTTTCAGATCAACCATAACGAAACTCCTTATTAATAGTATTACCATTATAGCAGATTAATCCCAGCTTTTCAAGTGATAAAAAGCCGTAAACATTATTTTTTGCTGCATTGTAACAAAAAGCAACATAGAATTTGCATATAAGTTACTTTTGTGCTAATTTGTATGTGGTTAAATATGTTTGATAGGTTTGCCCTAGTCCGGGAATCTGACAGACAAAAACCGGAGAATACACTGGCTTTTTTAACGTGAGAATAAACGGATGGAACTTTTTAACCCGTAGTACAATACATAAATATAAGGAGAAAACCGATGCCAACAGCATCAATGATTGAACTTTTAGAAGCAGGCGTTCACTTCGGACACCAAACACAAAGATGGAACCCTAAAATGAAACCGTATATCTACGGTGCAAGAAACGGAATTTACGTAATTGATTTGCGCAAAACTTCCGATTTATTGGATGAAGCTTATGCAGTTGTAAGAGAATTCGCTGCTCGTAATAAGAACATCTTATTTGTAGGTACAAAAAAACAGGCAGCTGAAGTTGTAGCAGAAGAAGCTGCACGTTCAGGAGCTTACTATATCAACAGAAGATGGCTCGGCGGAATGTTAACTAACTTTGACACAATCCGTTCCCGTGTTAATAAATTAAAAGAACTGGAAGAATTTATGAACTCAGGTCATGCTGAAAAATTGCCTAAAAAAGAAATTGCACAGTTAAACAGACAGTTAGGCAAACTGAGCAAAACATTAGGCGGTATCAAAGATATGAGAGGACTTCCTGATTTAATCTTTATTATTGACCAGGGTAAAGAGCTCATTGCAATTCAGGAAGCTAATAAACTTGGTATTCCTGTTGTTTGTTTAGCTGATACCAATGCTGATCCTGACGGTATTAACTACATCATTCCTGGTAATGATGATGCAATCCGTTCAATCAAGCTGATTACTTCAAAATTGGCTGATGCCGTTTTGGAAGGTAAACAGTTGAGAGAAAACAACGCCGCACAAAAAGCTAAAATTGAAGAAATTAAAGCTGAAGATGCCGGTGTTAAAGCTGAATCTACTGAAGAAGAAAAAACTGAAGAATAATTGTCAAATCTTTTAATAAGCTGGGACGTTAATGCGCTGAAAATTTAATACATATCAGACTTTAGCGTCCTACTTATATAAAGATAATAAAAAAGGAGAGAATAAATGAATATTACAGCTCAAATGGTAAAAGAACTCCGCGATAAAACAGGCGCCGGAATGATGGATGCTAAAAAAGCATTAGTTGAAACTGACGGCGATATGGAAAAAGCAATGGAAGTTCTTCGTCAAAAAGGTATGGCTTCTGCAGATAAGAAAATGGGCAGAATTGCTGCTGAAGGCTTAATTGCTTCTGCTGTTTCAGATAATTGCGGTGCTATGGTTGAAGTTAACTGTGAAACTGACTTCGTTGCAAAAAATGAAGAATTTAAAGAATTGGCAAGCGGCTTAGCTGAAGCTGTTGCTAACGAAAATCCGGCTGATGTTGA
This sequence comes from Candidatus Gastranaerophilales bacterium, assembly GCA_944324365.1. GTDB lineage: Bacteria > Cyanobacteriota > Vampirovibrionia > Gastranaerophilales > Gastranaerophilaceae > UBA1221. Next base: position 84,692 of record CALUWA010000002.1, on the reverse strand, counting down.
TTCTTTCTTGGCTTCAACATGCCCGAAATGCGGAAAAGTAATCTCTGAAGTTATTAAAGAAAAAATAGCTTCTATCGGAGAAAAAATTACATTCAGAAGATTTGTACGTTATGAAGGCAACACTGCGACTTATATTCACAACGGAAAAATCGGTGTATTAATTCAAACCGATAAAAAAGATGATGAATTAATGAACGATATTTGCTTACATATCGCATCAAGCGCTCCTGAATTCATTTCAAGAGAAGAAATTCCTCAATCAGTTATCGACCACGAAACTGAAATCGAAATGGGTAAAGAAGATCTTCAAAAGAAACCTGAAGCTATCAGAGCTAAAATCGTTGAAGGCCGTGTTAATAAATTAATGGCTCACAGATGTCTGTTGGAACAACCATTTATCAAAAATCCTGACATGACTGTTGGACAATTAATTGAAGGAAAATTGACAATCAAAGCTTTCACAAGATATATGCTTGGTGAAGGTATTGAAAAGAAACAAGATAACTTTGCAGAAGAAGTTATGAGCCAAATTAAAGGTTAATCAAAACCTTGAATTAAAAAAAGTAAAAAAGGAATGGTTTAAATAAGCCATTCCTTTTGTTTTGCGTTCTTTCCAATACCTTGTCCCGAATATTGCTTAACACAGTCACAAGCGTCATTGCCACCGCAATCCCGAGAACTCCCAATGTTATGTGCATCTATCGACCACATACATAAGTTATGTAATTTATTGTTCATTTTCTCTTTTTATTTGCGAAGTAAAAAGAGAAAGAAGTGAACATAAACTGAACTTTTGTATATCAAAAAGGTTCCGATAATATGAATTATGTAACTAATTACTTAACATGTACAGCAATAACGCGTTATAATGCCGTGCCTCAGACACTGCCTGCGCGCACTCTATTGCGCAATCCTATTTACTAATTAAAGCTAATTTTGTACCAACTTTTGTATCAGCTTTTTGTGTATATACTGAAGTTGAAATATTATACTGAGGATTGTATAGTACGCGTCTGTTTCCGCAGAATGAAACATTCTCTTTCTTGGCCTTTTTAACCTTGTTTAAGAATTCCTTATCTTTCTTTTTCAGCTCATCAGAAGCATGATATAAAGTTAAGGTATTATCTTTTAGTAAAATCGGATCTGATTTATCCTTGTGTGCAAGGTAATAATTATCCTGACCGCCATCTTGGTAAACATAATATTTATCATTTTCATCGTTTGCATTTATAAATTCCATTCCCGGAGTCAAACCGCCGGCCAATCCTATAAAATCACCTTCACTGCTCAAATTTATCCGGCTGTTATCAAGATATACAGGGGATTTACTTGCATCCGAATACTGGTCATAAGTGTGGGTTGTTCCTGCAACATTGAATAATGAAATTACAGTGTTGCCATCCGGAGCGTAACGCAAAATAGCTGATACTTGCTTTCCGTTTCCGTATTGCAGCGGAAGAAGGAACGGCGCACCGTTATTCAATGCATGTAAAACCGGACGCGAACGCATAAGTTTTACAGCATCCGCATTTTCTTTATGACGTTTAATGAATGGGTATTTGTCTACCCAATCATGATGAACAGCCGCACGGTTTTTCAGATAAATATTTTTGGTTTTTGTTTCGTAACCTGTTGCCCCATAATCATCACCGGCATAAGTAGTTGGAATACCAGGCAAATTTATAAGGAATTTATCCAAAGCCAAAGCATTTGAAAGTGCAGGATCCAAAGCTTTTTCAAAAACAGTTGCTTTCAAAATATCAACAGCTTCATCTGACAAGCCGCTTACCGGAGCAACTCTTCTCATAACAATATCAATAGTTTTTTGGAATTCCTCCACCCCGAAATTATCGGCTTCAAAAGCACTGCCGCCCAATCTGCCTGCTGCAAACCTTGCAACAACATCTTTAACATTATCGAAAATAGCATCTCGTTGTTTAGTTGTAATATAGGCTTTTCCTTCATTATCTTTCATTTTAAGCATTTCATCCATCGCTCTGTAAAATGCTGAACGAATAGATTCACCGCGAGCTATAGCTTTAGCGCTTATATATGAAAAATCTGTTCCGTTAACTGTATCAGCACTTACATCCTCAGGACTTACTACGTCAGGATGCAAAACCGCATATGCACGACGTCTGTAATCAAAGTTTGAAATATCATTCAAATCAGCATAGAACAATCCCATATCCATTGATAAAACATGTAAAATTCTCGGTTTATCATGGTTATCTACGAAGGTGTAAGATTTTACAACTGATTCATAAGGTCCGGAATATAAAAATTCTTCACCGCCCTGGCCTTTTTTCAAAATATTGTGGACACGGTATCCCTGATCTGTACCTCTGTCCATACCGTTTTCTCCGAGTTTTCCGAAAACCCCCGCAATATCAGTAAAGAAATAATTATAATTAGCAACAGACGTAATTCCGGTTTCACGCAGGAATTTTCTGTTTATATCACTTTGATAATAATAAGGTGCATTATGTTCTATTTTTTTATAAACAAATCTATCCGAATTTTGCCCATCGCCAAGCCTATGCAAATCGATTTCGTCGGTAATTTCAGCAACAGTGTAAGAATTCGGGTTTTCTTTATATATAGCATCAGCAGCTCTTCTCCAGAAATCGATAACCTGTTCCCAATTATCTTCAAAGGTATCATGATGATTTCTTAATGAATCCATATCAGATACATCTTTTGCAGCATCAAATCTGAAATCAATTCCGCCTTTTGCTCTGTCTACAATCATTTCCGCCATTTTAAAACTTGTAAGGTTCGTCCCCTCAATCATCTTATACAAAGCATCAACAAGTTTTGCTTTATCTTCATCGCTGATTTTTTTGATACCGGCATTTAATTTTGATACCAGAGCATCCGCATCTTGTTTCTGGGAAATGCTTATTATCCCCAGACTCTTAAGCGAAGATTTTCTTGAAGTATCATAATCGTAAATAATTCCGCCGTTTTGCGGGTCTATTTTATATTTCAAATCAGGTACAAGCCCTTTCATAACCGCAAATTTTGCTATTTCCTGGGTTAAAATAGGCAGTACATATTTTCCGTAAGCAGATGTATCATCATAATAATTCATCTTCAAATTCTTCGGAAGTTTTCTGTTTACATCGGTAAGAACTTCTTTTGCGAAATCATACATAGTATCGCAATACAAATGGGTCATTCTGTTATAAATATGTTCGTAATCCTTTGTCAAATGAGGATTGCCCTGAACGAGCATTTCCATTCTGGTAGCACCGATTTGATCCGGTTTTGTGGCCCTTTTGGTAATATAAGGGGTACTGAATAATGATAAAATATCTTTACCCAACTCTGCACTTTCAAGAGGGAAGTCCATCAAACCTTCCAAAACCGTATCGTGCATGTTTTCAACGGAATCCATACCGTGCAAAGTGTATAAACCCTTTTGAACATTTTCTACTATATCTTTGTTTAAATCATAAGACAATTTATCCGGCAGAGTTTTATCGGAAATTCTATTTTTTATCATTTTCAGCGCACTGTCAGGATTTTTTTCGTCAATATTTTTAAGAGCCTGTGCAGTGTAAAGATTTAAAATCTGATTAGTTTTGCGCGTCCAGTATCTTACAGAAGATATTGCGTAATCCTGAACCTCGCAGTTTTTCTGCTCAAGTTGTGCGAACCTTGCTTTTCTTTCTTCTATCGGAAGATTCATAACATCTTCTACATCGGAATTTGAAAGTGTGTAGTGGTATTTAACCATATCCACGTTAGCATCCCAAGTATAGAAACCGCCTTCAAACTTGTTATCATATTCAAAGTTTTTGAATTTAGTAAGCATTCTCGTAGCTTCGTAGGAATTAATAGAAACATATTGATCAATAGGACGCTTACGATTATATTCATTGAATAATTTTACATTTCTTCTGTATTCATCCGGATCTATTGGAAATGCATAAGTTACAACCGTATCATTATGGGTTCCGTCAAACAAAACATCATCCCCGGTCGCCGGTTTTCCGTAAGCTTCAATCATCGGCGAGCCGTCTTTCATCTGTTCATCCGAAACACTTTTTACATTATAAACCTGTATATAAGTCGGCATTTTCGAATTATATTTACAAGGTTTCAGATGAACTTTTCCATGTTCGTCCTGAACAGGAATAAACGGTGCATTTATAAGTTTATGACGGATAAATACATCTTTCTTGCCAAAAACACCGAGTTTTGCTGTCATATCTTTAAGGCTGTCAGCTTTAAACCAATCAGCAAATACATTATCGGCCAAACCATAATGCAAAATACTCTGGAAGTGAATACCGGTCAAACCTTCTGATGATATTGCGGCATCTGATACAAGATTTTTCCCTTTAGAAAATAATTTCTGCTGTAATCTTGTATATGTCTGCATATTATCTATCGCATTAGAAAGCTGGAACCCGCTTTCAAGCCAGTAAAAATGTCTGCTTGTTCTGTCACCGGTTGCAAACGGGAGAATAAAGATTTTAGAATATCTGTCTAATTCGCCGCTGTCCAAAGCTCTCTCCAAACCTGCAGCAGTACCTCCTATTTCGTTTGCAAAATCTTTTGTTGTATCCAAACCTAACTGAGCCTTAGGGTTAGGGACAATATTATGATTTTTATCATATACCCATCTGACATCATAATTATCCGTGCCAATCAATATTGCAGCACCGGCATCACTTGAGGAAGCACCGCTTGGCACAACTATATTATAAATATTATGTCCTTCGTTTTGAGTTCGTTTATCAAGAATATCGCCGGAATCAACCTTATACATCGGTACCGCATCAGGATAGCCGATTGGTTTTAACTGGAATTGATAACCGAACGGCTGCTTTTCTGCAAGTCTGTATGCATAACCAATGTCAATTATGTTATCGCCCGGGTTCAGTTTTATAAGATCAGAATCTTCTTCGTAATTGTGTAAAGTTTTCCCGATTTTATAATCTTTGTTGCCGTCAGGCACAAGAGATACCAATTGAAGATAACATTCGTATCTCTTTGAGTCATACGGATAACTAAAGTTATAAACTCTGTCGCCATAATCATCTTTTATAACGTCAAAACCTTTAAATGACGGGGCTTTTTGTACACTCAACCTGTTATTTACACTATTTACTTTCACAATTACTCCTTACTTCTAAACTTATAAACATTGTGAAGATGAATTTTTGCTAAAACACCATCCTATATTAAGAAATTTTTACATAAATATAAGTCTGTTTACATAAATATTACAAAACATTGCTATTTTGTTTTTTAATTTTATAATATTGATTGTTAAAAATACAATTAATTTGTACAAAAGCATAGGAGAAAATTAATGCTGATGACAGAATTGAAATGTGATATCAAGGACATTAACTTAGCTGAACAAGGAGAAAACCAAATAGAATGGGCACTAAAAGATATGCCTGTATTAAAACAAATTAGAAAAAGATTTGAAGAAGAAAAACCGTTTAAAGGATTAAAGCTTTCTGCTTGTTCCCATGTTACGAAGGAAACTGCGGCATTATGCCTCGTAATGCAAGCCGGCGGAGCCGATGCAGTTTTGGTAGCGTCAAATCCTTTATCCACACAGGATGACGTTGCGGCCGCTCTTGTGAAATATCACAATATACCTGTATTCGCTATTGCAGGTGAAAGTGTTGAACAATACAAAGCTCACATAAAAGAAGCAATTAACCATAATCCTGATTTAATTATAGAAGACGGGTGCGACCTGGTTTCTACTATACATTTGGAATATCCTGAGCTTGCCGATAAAGTAATCGGCTCTACCGAAGAAACAACTACAGGAATTATAAGACTTCAGGCAATGGAAAGAGAAGGGAAATTAAGATTTCCTGCGGTTGGAGTAAATACAAGTTTAACAAAACATCTTTATGATAACAGATACGGCACAGGCCAAAGTTCAATTGACGGAATTTTACGTGCGGCAAATATCTTGATTGCAGGCAAAACCGTTGTTATATCCGGCTACGGCTGGTGCGGCAGAGGTTGCGCTCTAAGAGCCAAAGCAATGGGCGCAAACGTAATCGTTTGTGAAGTTGACCCGCTAAAAGCTCTCGAAGCCGCTATGGAAGGCTACAGAGTTATGCCTATCGCTGAAGCCGCAAAAGAAGGCGACTTGTTCTTAACCGTTACCGGCGACAAACATGTCATAGATATTCCGCATCTGCTTTCTATGAAAGACGGAGCATTTGTTGCTAATGCAGGTCACTTTGACTGGGAAGTTAACGTTGGTGATTTAAAAGCTTATACAAAAGAAATTAAGCAAATAAGACCATCACTTGAAGAATACAAATTAAACAACGGTAAATCAATATACGTTCTTGCTCAAGGCAGACTTGTTAACCTGTCAGCAGCAGAAGGACATCCGGCAAGTGTTATGGATATGAGCTTTGCAAACCAGGCGCTTGGCATGGAATTTATCGTTAAAAACAAAGGTAAATTGGAAAAGAAATTATATACTCTTCCTCATGAAGTTGATGTAAAAATTGCGGAATTAAAGCTCAAAGCTATGGGGATTTCGATTGACACATTAACAAAAGAACAGGAAGAATACCTTAACAGCTGGAATATTGACTAATATTCGGCAATATATAGAATTTAAAAAGCGCACTTATTAATAGTGCGCTTTTTTTACCAAGGGAAATCGTCAGGTATTTCCCAGCCGTTGAGCTGGATTAATTTTGTACAGTAAGCACAGTTTGTGCAGCCTTTCCTGCAGCCCCAGGTCCCGTTTGTAAATAAAGATTCACGTTCCTCATCCCAGTTCACTATATATGGGTCTATAAAATTCATACTTTGCTTTTTATCTGCCCCAAGTGCAACCTCAATCCTTTTGGAAAACTGAAACTGAAATTTATTCCTTGGATTTACTTCTAATTTACCATTTGCAAAATAAATAACATCCTGCCCGTCTTTATTTATCGAAAACGCATATAATCCGCCGTCCGGAATTCTTACTAAAGCAAATACTTGTCCGTTACTATCTGTAAATTCTCTTACATCAATATGTTTCATATAAGGGAAAATGTATTTTTCAAGCCAGTCAACCATCTCTTCATAGCTGTAATATTTATATTCTTCGACCCAATCAACTGTATCTCCGTTAAAAGCATATGACATCCAATATGCCTGGTTCAACTTTGAATAAAATGTTTTTACCTTTGTTTCTACAACTTTTTTCTGGTAGTTAGCGATTAATGTCGGAAGTGTCATGGCTGCAACTATACCGATAACGCCTAAAGTAATAAGCACTTCCGCAAGCGTGAATGCTGCTTTCTTTTTGTCATTCTTACAAAGCGAACCGCCGCAACGAAGTGAGGACGTGTGAGCCTGTATGCAGAGCTGAGCGATAGCGAAGGATCTCTTATTAAAGAAGATTCTTCGGGCTCCGCCCTCAGAATGACGATTCCCGTCATTGCGAGCTCGGATTTTTGGTAGATGGGTACTAAGCAAATATTTCTCGTCATTGCGAGCGTTAGTGAAGCAATCCATAGATCGCGCAACAAGTGCGCGATGACATATTTTGGAACCTTCCACCAGCCACATGTCATCGCGGAAAACCTAAGGTTTGTCCGCGATCTTATTTCCTGGATTGCTTCGCTACTATCGGATTATTCGGGTTGTCGCCTGATGGAATTGAGTCAGGCGAACGTGCACGAAGTGCGATAGTGAGCCTTGAAAGAATTTGAGCTGAAAGCTCAAATAATATTTAGGCATTGAGCGTCAGCGAAATGCAGGGAACGTTTGCGCGTTTTCTCTTTCTTGCCTTCTTTTGCAGTTGAGAGCTCTGCTCGAAACGTGCAAAATGGCTTCACTCTTTCATTTGGTCGTGAAAGGTTCACTTCTTTCTCTGCTTGGTTGTTCGCGTATTACGAGTTCCAGAGCATTGCCCTTCGGCAACGCTCTTCACTCTACGCTCACAATCCGCTTTGCTTCGCAACAAAAAAGAGAAAATGAACAATAAATACTACTAATTGTGCGTTTTACACAGCGAAGCGGATTTTGGCAAGAGTGAGCGCAGCGAAACTCGTCCGGGCGAGAGCTGCGTTGAGCCGGTCGAGCCGCCAATAATCCAAGACGCGTTATAGTGTTGTGCCTCAGGCACTAACATGAATTATGTAACTAATTATTTTGATATGCACAACAATGACAAAAAATGTCTTATTATAAGTACTCTCTCAAAGTAGGGGAGGGAGCTTGTAATAACTCAATTACTTTTTAACATAAAAAAGTACCTGAACAAATATGCTCAGGTACTTTTCATTTCTATGTTAAAAATAATTATTCAACAACAATAGCGCCAACAGGGCAAGCATCAGCAGCTTCTTTTACACAATCCATGTTGTCAGCTACGTTAGCTTCGTTAACTACTGCTTTATCTTCAATTGAAAATACTGCATCGCAAATTGATTCGCATGCGCCGCAAGAAATACAATCTTCAGTAACTTTTACACTCATTTTACTTCTCCTTATATACTTTGTTACATTACATGAATTTCTTCACGTGAAAAATTATACAACAAACAATTTAAAATATCCAGTCTTTTATAAAATTAGCCACGTTATCAAACCCGGTCAGAGTGCCCAAATCCCCGCCGGTATTACTCTTATCGTACAAAATTACCGGAACTTTTTCCCTTGTGTGGTCTGTACCCTCAACACACGGGTCACAGCCATGATCAGCTGTTATAATCAACAAATCTTCATTACTCATTGCTTCCGTAATTGCCGGCAAATAGGTGTCAATTTCTTCTATTGCCCTGCCGTAGCCTGCAGGGTCATTTCTGTGACCGTAAAGCATATCGGTATCAACAAGGTTTGTAAAAATCAACTCAAAATCAACATTCTGCTCAGTATAATCAGAGTATGCAATTTTATCTAAATCCAGCTCATTTTTTACTGCCTTTAAAGTTAATTCAAGCCCTTCTTTATTTGAACCGGTATGCACGGCATGGGTAATTCCCGCTTTTGAAAAAATGTCTTCGATTTTACCTATACCGATAACTTTTCCACCCTTATTTTTTATATCGTTAAGCAGCGTATGTTTCGGAACCATAGAATAATCACGTCTGTCTTTTGAAATTCTGACAGGTTTTCCGTCTATAATTTTGTACGGTCTTGCAATAACTCTTGATACGTTATAATCGCCTTCATCGAGGATTTTTCTTGCAATTTCGCACCACTTATACAAGGTTTCCAAAGGTATTAAATCAGTGTCCAGCGCAATTTGGAAAACGCTGTCGGCGCTCGTGTAAACAATCGGGAATTTTGTGGCATGATGCTCTTCATTAAGTTTTTCTATAATAGCAGTGCCGCTTGCGGGAATATTTGCAAGCACTCCCCCGCAGCCTGTTTCTTCTATAAATTTATTTATCAACTCTTCCGGGAACCCATGCGGAAAAGTCGCAAACGGCTTTTCGTTAATAAGTCCCATAAATTCCCAATGTCCGGTTGTGGTATCTTTACCTTTTGATTTTTCTGTCATTGTCCCGTATCTTGCAACAGGGGCAGAAGTTTTATCAATACCCGCAAAATCCTGAATATTTCCGAGGCCCATTTTTGATAAGTTCGGAACATTCAAGCCGTTATTATACTCGCAAACATGTTTCAGGGTATTACATTCCGGAACATCGCCAAAATCTCTGCAATCATCCATTGCCCCGATACCCATAGAATCAATTACAACAACTATAGCTCTTTTCATAATTTCAACCCTCATTTCTAGATCCATTGTAACATAAAACTACATTACGAAACGCAAAACAGATAAAATAGCCGGAGTATATTTTTTGTGTTATCATTTATCTGTCACATGTTTAATTAAGGAGAAAAAGAATGGCAGACGCAAAAATTTTAGCGACCATAGAAAGAAGCGATACAGAACAGTTACAGATTTCTGTCAGTGAATATAAAGGCAGAAGCTATTTGAATATGAGAATATACTATACAACTGATGACGGTGCTACATGGCTTCCAACCAAAAAAGGGGTAACTTTTACTCCTGATCAGCTTGATATGCTCTCTGATGCTATTGAAGAAGCTAAAAAGGAATTTATGGCAGAATAGTTTTAATTTTGGGAGGAGTTAGATGATAAATCAGAATAAGCTATTTGATACTGCTCCCGTAAACTATCCGAAATACGCCCTGGCTCTTGTTAATATAAAAGGACTCGGTGTAAAAACATTCAGTTATTTAATCCCTGATGAGATGAAAGATAAAATTAAAATCGGACAAGCGATTTTGGTTCCTTTCGGACGTCAAGGATTAATTAATGCTTTCTGCGTAGGTTTTTCAGACTATCTGCCGGAAGAAATTAAGGCAAAAAAAATAAACAAAATTCTTGACGAAACGCCTTTATTTTCCATTGATTATTTAAAACTGCTTGAATGGGTTGCAAATTATTATTGCTGTGATTTGGTAACCGTTTTAAATACAGCAATTCCGATGAAACTTATTGAAAAAGCTTCCAAAACAGAACAGGCCGTGGAGTTTATAAAATTTGACGGAGCAACAAAGCGTCAGCTTGCCGTACTTGAATTACTTCAAAAAACCGGAAAAACTCCGCTAATAACATTTGAGCGTCTGGCGAAAACAACAAGAACCACTATTAAAAAACTTGAAGCAGCCGGCTGCTTAAAAATTACGGAAGAAGAAATTTACAGAAATCCGCTTGATATTTTAAACATTGAAACAACGGAGCCGCTTTATGAGCTTGAGGCAGAACAAAAAGCAGCTTACGAAGGGATAAAAAAATCCATAGCAGATTACATCGAACGCAAAAAAAATGCTTCTGACGATGAAGTTATACCGCCTCACACGATGCTTTTGCATGGGGTCACGGCTTCCGGGAAAACGGAAGTGTATTTCAAGCTTATCGACGATTGTATAAAGTCCGGGAAAAATATTCTGTTTCTTGTGCCGGAAATCGCCCTTGCTTCCCAGCTTACCAAACGTCTTGCAAAAAAATTCGGAACCCGTGATGTTGCAATTTGGCACAGCAGCATATCCGAGGGGGAAAGATATGATGTTTGGCAAAGGTTATACAGGGATGATATTAAAATCCTTGCCGGAGCACGCTCCGCGGTCTTTGCGCCGCTTAAAAATATCGGCTTGATTATCATAGATGAAGAACACGAAGGAGCATACAAACAGACAAATCCGGCCCCGCGTTATGATGCAAAAGTTGTTGCACAAAAGCTTTCTGAATTTCATAACTGCCCGCTTCTTCTCGGCTCTGCAACTCCGGATATTTCGGTTTACTACAGGGCACTAAATTCCGGAAATCTTTTTGAGATGAAACACCGGTACAAAAATGCACCGATAGCACCCGTAACGGTTATTAATATGCAGGAACACTCCCGCGCTGCATACAAAAGTGTTATTTCAAAACCATTACAAACAGCCATTCAGGAAACGTTAGACAATAAGCAGCAGGTTATTTTGCTGATAAACAGAAGAGGTTTTGCGACATTCACGCAATGCCAAGCCTGCGGACACGTTATTGAATGCCCGAATTGCGCAATTCCAATGATTTGGCATTCAAAAGATAAGCATTTGAAATGTCATTATTGCAACCACATAGAATATTTTCCGGACACATGCCCGGAATGCGGCTCTGACGCTCTCAAGATAAGCGGAACCGGCACACAGAAAATTGAACAATACGTGCAGGAGCTTTTCCCTGAAAATAAGGTTGAGAGAATAGACAGTGATGTTCTTGTACGCAAAGGTGAACACATAAGACTTTTGGAGCGATTCCAGAAAGGGGATATAGATATTCTGGTAGGCACCCAGATGATAGCAAAAGGGCTTGATAATCCTAACGTTACACTTGTCGGTGTAATCTCCGCGGATGCAAGCTTTAACCTCCCTGATTTCAGATCTTCGGAAAGAGGATTTCAGCTTTTAACGCAGGTTGCGGGACGTGCAGGAAGAGGTGAATTTACAGGGCGTGTGTTTTTCCAAACATACAACCCGGAGTTTTATGCGCTGGAAAGTGCAAAATCCCAGAATTACAGAGAGTTTTACGAAAAAGAAATAATAACTCGCGAAGAATTTGACTACCCGCCATATAGTAAAATCGTACGTTTAATAATAAGTTCCATGAACAATTTCCGGGCAGAAAAGGCTGCAGCCGAAATTGCCTTGAGTCTGTGTACAATTATTGAAAAATACGGAGTTTCGGAACGTCTTGAGGTTCTTGGACCGACACCTTGCGTAATTGAAAGGATAAACAGTTATTACCGCTTTCAAATTATTATTAAAAATAAACTTGATGTAAAAGGACATCAGTTTATTTCGAGTTTTTTAAGCAAAATAACAATGCCAAAAGATGTAAAACTCGCGGTAGATGTTGATCCGCTGGATATTTTGTAAATTACACACAAAACTTATATCCGCCGCCGTAAATTGTTTCGATATACTTTTTGCCGTCCGAAATTTTATCCAGCTTTGTTCTCAAGTGTCTTATGTGGACTCTTATTGTTTCGATATCATCATCAGGCGCATAACCCCAGACATCTTTTAAAAGTTTTGCGGAAGATACCATATTCCCATGATTTTGGAAAAGCAGATTCAAAATATCAAATTCAATAGGTGTAAGTTTTGCCGTCTTATCGTTAATTTTTACACTATAAGTTTCGGGAAGCAGCGTGACCTCGCCAAGTGTCAAAAGCTCTCTGGTAGAAGCAGATTTCGGTATCTGATTTGTCCTTTTCAACAACGCCCTTACGCGTACTTTCAATTCTTCCATCTCAAACGGCTTTACAAGATAATCATCCACCCCGATATTGAAACCGTTAACTTTGTCATTTAACTGCGAAAGAGCCGTAAGCATTAATATCGGAATATCTTTTGTTTCATCATTTTTTCTGATTCTTTGGGCAACCGTAAACCCGTCAACTTCAGGCATCATAACATCAAGAATAACAAGAGAAGGCTGCTCCTGCTTACATAATGCAAAACCCTTTATCCCGTCATATGCCTGAACAACTTTATGTCCTTCAAGTTCAAGGTTTACTTTTATTAATTCGTTTATCGCCGTATCATCATCTATAACCAAAATTTTACTCATAGTTTCATTTTATGATAAAAAAAATTTTTAAAAGTTTTATCAATAAAAATATTAATAATTCTTAATAAAAATAGTACGGTTGAATGATGTATGAACACTGGATTTGAACCATATTAAAAAAGAAAATTTTATAATAAAAAAATTTTTAAGTGTAAATTTTACAAAATTTTCGGTTTTTATTGTAATATGTAATAGCGAAAGCAATTTTTTTGGTAGGTAAATATACATAAGTATAAAAGGAGGCACATGAATTGGCAATAACTTCACCATTTACAGCGTTCGAAAACGGGAAAAAAGAAATCCATTTGGGACAACACGTACTAGCTGAATTTTTTGATTGCGACCCCAACACTTTAAATAGTCTTGATAAAGTAGAAAAATATATGGTAGATGCAGCATTGGAATGCGGCGCTACAATTGTACAAAAATGTTTCCATATGTTTAACCCATATGGAGTTTCAGGTGTAGTTATTATATCGGAAAGCCATCTTGCTATCCATACTTGGCCGGAGCTCGGCTATGCCGCAGTTGATTTGTTTACTTGCGGCGACAAGTGCGATCCGAAAGTTTCCTACGAATTTTTGAAAAGAAAATTCAATTCTAAAAAGGCAACTTTCACGGAGCTGAAACGCGGTATTATTGATGAAGCTACAATGAAGGTTATGGAAAAACCTTTTGAAATTATGCAAGAATCAATAGACTAATTATAATTTTAAAAAACTTAAAAATACGATGGTCTTTATTGGGCGTCGTATTTTTTTGTGATAACATATTGTATGAGGTAAAGAGAAAATGTTACAGGAATTTTTATTTTCAAAAATACACAGAGCTACTGTTACCGATGCTAATTTAAATTACGTCGGTTCAATCACAGTTGATGAAGACTTAATGAAAGCGGCTAAAATAAGAGAATGGCAAAAAGTTGATATCCTTGATATTAATAACGGGGAAAGGTTCCAAACCTATGTTATAAAAGGAGAACCTGGCTCCGGCTGCATATGCCTGAACGGTGCCGCGGCAAGAAAAGTTCAACCGGGAGATAAGGTCATAATTATATCTTACGCATATTTTACGCCGGAAGATATTGAACATCATACCCCGACAGTAGTTATGGTAGATGAAAAAAATAAGATTATACAAAATCATTAGATGTACAGAAAAGGAGCTTTAAAAAGCTCCTTTTTTTGCCTTACTTTATAAAATTAATACCGAGTTCTTTTAATTTTTCCATAACGGCATTTGCTTGTTTTTCAGAAGGTGCTGAAATATCAATCCTATCTGTACGAAAATCCGCTTGCACCTGATTCTTTTTGACTACACTGCTTACATGATTGTATGCATATTGAACTTTTTGCTGCGCTGGTACAGTAATCTTTGTGGTAACATTCGGGGTAATTTTAATCATTTCTCATTCTCCTTAATTTAATAATTCCGGTTTCAATAGTTAAAAAACTATAAATTTATTATACAATAAAAATATACGGCAAACTGTTTGACTTTGAGAGTAAATTTTTGATATAATCAAGAAATGGTAACGTTTAAACAATACTTGCGGCAATCAACTACATATAAAATTTTTAGGATGTTTTTTGTCCAGATAGTTGATTTTTTGACAACATTTGGCAGTATTGTAAGCAACGGACTCGGAACATTAAAGTATATTTTGACCTTGCAAATAGATTTTAATGAGTTGATGAACCAATGCGTACGATTTGGAATAAGCTCGCTTCCGATAACGTTATCTATTGTCGGAATGACTGCCGTCATCGTAGCCTCCCAGGTTGCATCGGAAATGGTAAAACAAGGCGGAGGCAACTATGTCGGGCTGCTTTTGAGTATTCTTATCGTGCGCGAAGTCGGTGTTATTATGTCAGGATTTGCCATTATCTCAATGATAGGTTCTTCTCTTGCATCAGAAATCGCAACAATGAGAGTTACCGAACAAATTGACGCTATTTCTGTATTAAAAGTAGATCCGATTAGGTATCTTTTTGTGCCGCGGGTTTTATCCGGAATAATAATGATGCCGGTAATCGTCATTATAGCATCTGCATTTGGTGTTATAACAGGCGGCGTAACAACTGCCATGACAACAGAACTCGGATACCGTGCCTATTTTGATTCAGTATGGCTCGGAATTTATATGAAGGATTTGGGAGTATGCCTGTTGAAATCGGTATGTTTTGGCGGTACTATTGCGCTTATAAGCTGTGCCTGCGGATATCAGGCCACAGGCGGAGCAAAAGGAGTCGGGCTTGCTACAACAAAAGCTGTTGTTTGGTCATTTGTCGCAATTGTTATATGGGATATGATTTTTGCAATAGCATTTTTCTTCTAAAATAAGGACAAGGTTATGAGTATAAAAGTTACAAATTTAACAAAATCGTTTGATGATAAAAAAGTTCTTGATAACATATCATTTGAAGTAAATGACGGAGAAACGCTTGCTGTTGTGGGGTTTAGCGGTTCCGGCAAAAGTACTGTTCTAAAACTCATCTGCGGACTTATTGAAAAAGACGGAGGAGAAATCGTAACTTCAAACGGTGATGTTGCAATGGTATTTCAATATTCGGCGTTGTTTGATTCTTTGAATGTTGCAGATAATATTTCGTTTGCGCTCCGGGAAAGAAAAGATTTACGCAACAAATACAGCGAAGATGAACTTAAAAAAATTGTTTCGCAAAAATTAGAACTTGTGGGATTAAAAGGTATCGAGCGAAAATTCCCGTCCGAATTGTCAGGCGGTATGCAGAAGCGTGTAAGCTTTGCCCGTGCAATAGTAACAGAACCGCGGACAATTTTGTACGACGAACCTACAGCCGGTCTGGATCCGATTTCTTCCACATTAATCGAAGATTATATTGTAAGACTGCAGCAGGAAACTAATGCAGCATCAATTGTTGTAACACACCAGATGTCAACAATTACAAGAACTGCAAATAAACTCATTATGCTTTACGGCGGTAAAATTGTTTATGCCGGAACTCCCGAAGAAATGCTAAGACAGGACAATCCGTATACAAAACAATTCGTAACCGCATCATTGGAAGGCCCGATGCACATGTTATCTTAAAAAGAAAGAAGGAAATTATGTTTACTTTTGAAGAAAAGCTGTTTAACAAAGACGTTATGTCTTTAGATACTTATATTATGTTTAAGCTTAAAGAACGAACCGATGAGCTTCGGGAAGAGTTAACCAAGAAAAACCGTGCTCCGATTTCGCTTTCTATGGGTGCTCCGACAATGATGCCTCCGAAAAAACTTATAGAAAGAGTAAAAGAGCTTATGGATGAGCCGAATATTCATCTTTATGCAACTCCGCGCGGAGAATTATATTTCCGTGAAGCAATTGCAAAAAGGATGAAAAATCGTTTCGGTGTTGATTTGGATCCTGTGACTGAAATTTTTTCTCTTATCGGTTCAAAAGAGGGTATTGCTCACTTAATAAGATTTTTAACAACCCAAAAAGAAGATAAGTTTGAAAAAGATATTTTCATGGTTCCTGACCCTTGTTATGCATCTTATTTGCAGATAATCAAATGCTCGGGCGGATACGCATATCCTGTGCCGCTAACTCCTGAAAACGATTTTAAGCCTGACATGGAAGAATATTTCAATAAGCTCAAGGAAGAAGGTTTTAACCCGGATAAAGTCAAAGCGGTTATTATCAATTTTCCGAACAACCCTATGGGAATAGGTACAACAAGAGAATACGTTCAGTCTGTTGTTGATTTTTGCAGAAAACATCAAATACTTTTAATTTCTGACGCGGCTTATTGCGATTTGTACTTTGCAGAAGATGAAAAACCGTTCAGTGTGTTTGAGCTCAAGGGCGCAAAAGATATTGCTGTAGAATTTCACAGTTTTTCAAAACCTTACGCAATAACAGGCTGGAGATTAGGCTGGATTTGCGGAAATGCTGCGGTTGTACAGCGTTTGGGCAAAGGAAAATCAACAATTGATAACGGCATATTTAAAGTTTTGCAAAAAGCCTGCGCAGAAATTCTCAACGACCCGGAAGGCGATGAATACATTAAACAGGGCAATCTCGGTTACAAACGCAAACAGGAAATTATGATTAAAGGCTTCAGAGAACTTGGCTGGGATATTCCTGATGATAAGATTTCCCACACAACCTTCTATTTGTGGCTTCCTATCCCTAAGAGATTTAATTCTGCATACGAATTTTGCGAAGCTGTTCTTGAAAAGTCCGGTATAGTCCTGGTTCCGGGTAATGCCTTCGGCGAACACGGCGAAGGATATTTCAGGTTATCTTTTGTATGTTCTGACGAACAACTGCAGGAAGTTATTGACAGACTTAAGGAAGACGGTTTTAGCTATAACTAAGATTTAAGGTTGAAATCTTAATCTACATGTGTTACAATAGTAGTAATGCAGTTTGGAGATTAAGATGGAAATAAGTCAGGTTTACCAGCAAACAAGTATATCACAGCAGGCTATGCAGCAGGCTGTAGCAAGTCATGTTGCGGCTTCGAGTGGGGTTGCAGGTGTTTCTGGCGAAGGCAATGCCCCATTAGTCCCTAGTCCGAGTACTCACGCTATTGCAGGAGAACTTGGAGTGACTGACCCAAACGAAAGTTTTAACATTAATAATATAGATAAAGTTATACAGGTAAACAATACAGAAAAAATTTCTAAGCTTGGAAGTGTAAAATCACAATACTTTGAACCTGCAATAGGTATGCAAAGTTTCTTGGGAGGAAATGTTTCCTTAAACGGAAATTCATCACTATCTTTTATGCGAGGAGAACTTGGAGTAAACCTCCCACTAAATGGTGATGCAATCTACACGAATGGTGGAATGCTCGCAGCAAATTTAAACCTGATTGGTTAAACATAGAAAGATTATCATGAAAAATCTTTATAAGTATATCCTTTCCACATTTAACTACAAGATAGATTGTGATGCAGCACAATTTTCGGAAAACGGCTCGTTACGTTTGTTGACAAAAAAGTCATACAATGTCTACATTACGCCGCTGACATTTCCAAATCTTAAGCATAATGAGGAAAAATACATAGCTTTAGCAAAAAAAGCATTGAGTGAGTGGTCAAAAGCTCTAGATTTTAAAATTAAATTCAACATAATAGACACATTAAAAAACACAGACATAAAAATCTACTGGAAAAAAGGAACTATTAACTATAGCGGATTGCAGTATAGCGAACAAGTGAACAATTACCTAAATACATTTGCCATAAATATAGGGGTACTGCAAACAAACGGAGAAGAATTTACTTCTAATGAAATATACCATCTTTTACTGCACGAGTTAGGACATGTTTTTGGGCTGGGGCATAGTCCTAATCCAGATGATGTTATGTGCGCAAGAGGAAATTGGAATACATCACTTACAGAAAATGACCTGTTTGTGTTAAAACTTGTTTATTCTATCGGAGAAAAGGTTCCATATAAAGATTGCAAACATTATGTTGATACACTGGTCAGCAAATATTTAAGTTCTAATAATCCTAAAAAAAACACTATATCAAAAAATTTACTGGAAAGTTTAGATAATATAGGGAATTTGAAAAGATATAATCTTTTCCACCAGAACATTAAGCTGTAGCCCCCATGAGTTATTTCCCAATCAATTCATTATATTCTTGTATTGAAATAGAGTCGATACCATCAACCGTTTTAAAAATCTTATATGTTGCCTGTATCGGATTTTTTGAATTAATATCTATAATCGCAATAATTTTGGTCAAATTTTCATCCTGCTTGCTTTGTTTTTTTGATATTTCACGAAGCCGCGGATATTTTTCAAGTATAAAGTCGTAAATATCATTTGATTTTTCATGTGCACAGGTTAGAGTAATTCTTAATCGCATTATGTTCTTTGTGCTTGAAATAAGAATATTTCTTTCAAAAAATCGCACAGAAACCAAAACAATTATAGATAAGATTGTTGTAATAATTGCCACGCCATACATGCCGGCACCGCAAGCCATCCCGATACTTGCAACAGCCCAAAGTGTAGCTGCTGTGGTAAGCCCAAAAACATTTGCCCCATGTCTTAACACCGTACCGCCGCCTATAAAACCGATACCGGTTACAACCTGTGCCGCAACACGTGCAGTATCTCTTGTCCCAAACTCATCCCCGGTCACGGATACCATCGGGAAACCGTATATAGAAATAAGAGTAAACACGCACGCACCCAAACAAACAAGAATATTAGTTCTTAAACCTGCATACTTATTTGTCATCTCTCTTTCAAGACCGACAGCAAAACTCAAGAGAACTGCCGACACAAGCCTTATACATATTGAGAGGTCAAATTGCGGGACTAAGTTTTCCATAAATTCCAGCCTTTCGGTTTACTACGTATTTCTGCTTTTCGGATCAAGCACATCTCTAATTGTATCACCTATTACGTTAAAGGCAAGTACGGCAATAAAAATTAAAAATCCCGGAGTTAAAAGCCAAGGTCTGTATATGATATTTGTATATTCCTGCGCTTCTTTGAGCATATTTCCCCAGCTTGCATCCGGCTGCTGAATACCGAGCCCCAAAAAGCTCAAACCGGATTCCGACAAAATATATGAAGGAACAGATAATGTCATTGCCACAATTACAAAGCTAGTTGTCTGCGGAAGAATATGTTTTACGATAATCCTAAGCCTTGAGGCTCCGATAGATTTTGCAGCCTGAACAAACTCCTGATTTTTTACAGACAAAACCATTCCTCTCACAACTCTTGCAAATCCGGCCCAGCCGATAAGTGCAAGAATTATTACAATAAGCATAAACCTCTGCGCGCTCGTCATTCCGCTCGGAAGAATTGAAGCCAGAATTATTAAAAGATAAAAACTCGGAATAGACATAACAGCTTCCGCAAACCTCATCATTATTGTATCCGTAATCCCGCCGAAATATCCGGAAATTCCGCCGTATAAAAGACCTATCGGAAACAGCACAAACAAAGCTAAAAACCCTATTGTCATTGAAATTCTTCCGCCGAAAAGAATTCTTGAAAATACGTCACGGCCGTTTATGTCAGCTCCAAGCAAAAATAACCGACCGTCTTTGTCCGTTGTAATCAAGTGGCGTTTCATCGGAATAATACCCAAAAATTTGTATGGTTCGCCTTTTGAGAAAAATTTAATATAATGTTTTTGGCCTTTGTCCTCGGTATAAGTAATTCTCAAATTTTCAGAATCAAATTCTCTTATATAGTTGTATGTATAAGGTTTTGAAAGATGAAAATTTTCATCAATAACATAAATTTTTGAAGGCGGAACATAGGCCATGGTTCTGTCCGAAAAGTCTTTGGTATAAGGAGCAATAAAATCCGCAAAAAACAAGCACAGATATATTATTCCAAGCACAATCAGAGAAATCCGTGCAAATTTGTCCTGCCAAAGTTTTTGAATAACCTCTTTAAACATTTGACCTCCTTATCCTAGGATCAGTGATAATAAGGAGAATATCCGCAATCAAATTTCCCAATATCAGCATAATTGCGCCCATCATAAGAGATGCCATAACAAGGTTTATATCAGAACGCATAACAGCTTCCAATATAAGTCTGCCAAGCCCCGGATACTGGAACACATATTCCGTCAGCGCAGCACCGCTCAATAATCCGGCAAATTCAAAACCCAGAAGCGTTATCATAGGGTTTATTGCGTTTCTTAATGCGTGTTTAAAAATTACGTCAAATTCGCTCAACCCTTTAGCCCGCGCAAATTTCACATAATCGCTGTCCAAAACATCGAGCAAATTTGCTCTCATCTGCCTTTGCAATCCGGCAAGGGATAATGTAAACAGCACTGTAACAGGTAAAACCAAATGATGGGTTATATCGGCAATCTGACCGGCCAAACTTTTTTCCAAAAAATCCGAACTTGTCAGTCCGCCGACCGGAAACCAGCCCGTTTTTACCGCAAAAATCAACAAAAGTACAGCAAAGAAAAACGAAGGTATCGCCATGCCGATACTTGTTAATACAGTTAAAATTCTGTCAAACGGAGATTTCCAGTTTAAAGCCGCAGCGATACCTAAAGGGATACCGACAAGCCAGGTTAAAAAGATTACAATAGTTGTAAGCAAAAGTGTATTCGGAATTCTTTCTTTTAACTTTGTACTGACTTGCTCACCGTTAGAGGTAATTCCTAAATCGCCTTTCAGAAAAGATTTTGCCCACTTTCCGTATTGAACGATTATCGGTTTATCCAAACCAAGACGCTTTGTTTCTTTTTCGAGGGTTTCCTGAGATACGGAAGGATTCAGCCTTAATTCGGCAAGCGGGTCGACAGGGCTTAATCTTATTATGAAAAAGCTTATTAACGATACTATTATTAGTAGCGGTATTGCTTGTAATATTCTTTTCAATATGTATTTAAGTATCTGCATTTATGTACCCGTACGTTATTTGTCAATATAGATTTCTTCAATATTATGCGTCAGACCGCCAAGCATTGACGGATAAAGATTTTTGAACTTCGTTCTGATTGCTGATATAATCAGCGGTGAATAAATATAAATAAATGGCTTTTCCTCATAAGCTATTGCTTGATATTCATCGTAATATTTTTTTCTTGAGTCAAAATCAGTTGCAAGCGCCCCTTTTATATACATTTCATCAATACGTTTTTCCCATTCAAACCTGTCATCCTTATTATATCCGGCAGGCCTTTGGTTGAACATATGCAATGTCCCGTCAGACATCCATACATTTTTACCGCCGTTCGGCTCAAGCGGAGAACCCGTAAGCCCCATAATTACCATATCCCAATCGTAAGTGTTTACAAGTTTGTTTACAAGAGTATTAAATTCTATAGGTTTGAAGTTAACCTTCATCCCCAAATCTTCCAAATCCTGTTTAACCATTACTCCTATGGCTTCGCGTTCGGTATTTCCGGCATTTGTGTAAAGATCAAATTCAACCCTGTTACCGTATTCGTCATAGAGTTTTCCTTTTTTATCAGTGTAAAAACCTGATTTTTTCAATAATTCTTTCGCTTTATTAACATCACGATCATAAGACGGCAGATTTTTGTTTAAGAATATGGAATTTAAACTCTCTGCCGTAAAAAGCGGAGCCCCAAGACCGTTTGCAATATTAAACACCATATTTTTTCTGTCTATCGCATAATCAACAGCCCGGCGGAAATTCTTATCCTGGAACCATTTTTGCTTCATCGGAGAAACATAAAATTTTCCCTTATCATCTTTTCTGGTATTTAAATTCATTGAAACAAACATCGTTCCCGTATTTGGCCCGAGGTTGTACACTTTGAAATCGGAATGTTTTTCAAGCTCTTTAAATCTTGCAACATTTGCGCCCTGTAACCCGATAACATCAAGCTCGCCGCCCTCAAATTTTAAAACTTCGTTATTTACATCACCCACAATAAGGTACACAAGTTTGTCGAGATAAGGTAATTTTTGATCAGCCTTATTTATAATGTAATAATCAGGATTACGTTCAAAAACAGCACGCTGCGCCGGAACATATTCTTTCAGCCTGAATGCACCCGATGTTACAAATTGACTCGGCGGAGTATTTGTTGATAAAAACGTTTCAAAATATGCTTTGCCCTTTTTAACCGCCGGTTCAAATACATGCTTAGGCGCAATCGGAGTTGAAAGCATACGGATAAACGGAGCAAAAGGCTCAGGTGTTACAAATTTCACCGTATAATCATCAATCTTTTCTACAGTGGGAAGTTTGCCGTCAACTACTATTGAATCACGCGTAGAAGTGTTTCCATACCCGTCAAAAATTATATTCTGCCAGGTAAAAACAACATCATCCGCAGTTATCGGTTTTCCGTCAGACCATTTTATCCCATGGCGCAAATTTATTAAATATTCACGTCCGTTAACCGAAAAACTTTTGGCAAGCTTTGCAACAGGCTCCCCGGTTGTAGGGTTTGTACTCAATAACCCGTCATACATTATCTCCGAAAGCTGGCTTGAAATATTGTCTTTTGAATTAAACGGGTTAAAGGTTTTCGGCCCCTCACCAATAGTAGAGGCAACAAGAGTTCCGCCAAATTTTCCGATAGGGGCCTCTGATTGCAGATAATCAACCCCGTTAATAGTAACATTTTTCTGTTCGGGATGTACAGGAAAACTTTGTGTATCAGATACTTGCGGCTTAAATTCACTTTTTGCAGTTTTATCTATATGCAGACAACTGACACAGAATAATGCTACAAAAACTAATATTAATACAACATAACCCGCTTTTTTCATAGTTTTATTTTATCATAAATAACGGTTTGTGGATAGGTTAACCGGGGAATATTCTATCTGTAAACAATTGTTAAATTTCATAAAAAATAAGACAATAAATTTCTTTTATACTATTTTATCTCTACAACAATATTTGAAAAGGAGATAAACTCATGCATATCACACCTGTTTCGTTTACATCAGCAAACGCAAACAAAAACAAACAAATAAAAAAAGATGATATTGATTTACGCTCTGAATTGGAAAAAGAAGGAATTACCCTCCCTACATTCACTCCGGCGCAAACCGGACTTATCAACGGTGCAGGATGGTTTACAGTGGGATTTTTACTTGATCGCTTGTTAGGAAAAATATTTAAAAGCATGAAAACTCCATTGAAACTTTCTCTGGGCATAAACGCCGGAATCGGTTTAGTAGCAGGCGGAATGGCATATATTAACGAAAAGAGAAAAGCAATGGATGTGAATAAAAAATAAAAACCGGTTATAAAACCGGTTTTTATTTTATTCACCAAAGTAATTTTTTAACCCGACTGTTAGTTTTTTTGTTTTGCATAACTTTTTGAGTTTCGCAATAGCACGGTTTTCAATTTGTCTTATTCTTTCTCTGGAAACCCCGTATTGAGAACCTATCTCATCAAGTGTTTTTTTGGTTCCACTGTTATCAAGCCCAAAGCGCAAAATCAACACATCTCGTTCTTTCTGGCTTAACTGATTAAGCATTTTTTGGATATCTTCAAACAAATTCTCCTGTGAAACCCTGCCATCCGGAGTAATTGTCGTATTATCCACAATGAAATCCGCAATTTTTGATGAATCATCGGAAGAATTTGCCGGCGTTTCCATCGAAATCGTTGACTGCGCAGATTTAATAATAGAGGTTAATTTATTTACAGAAATCCCCAATCTGTATGCAATTTCCTGTTTTGTCGGAGTGTGTCCGAGTTCCGTGGTCAAGTCAATTGTGGCTTTTCTGATTTTTCCGAGAGATTCAATCATATGAATAGGGAGTCTTATTATCCTTGCTTTATCTGCAATAGCACGTGTAATAGACTGCTGAATCCACCAGGTTGCATAAGTGGAAAATTTGTAGCCTTTTGTATAATCAAAACGTCCCGCAGCCTTCATCAAACCCAGATTGCCTTCCTGAATTAAATCTAAAAACGACAGCCCCCTGCCAATATATTTTTTTGCAATACTGACAACAAGCCTGAGATTTGCATTGACAAGAACATTTTTATAAAAATCGCTCTGTGTTTCATATATTTTTTTAGCGACATCCAGTTCCTGTTCACTCGAAAGCAGAGGAATTTTCCCGATTTGTTGAAGATAAATTTTCACACTGTCATCGGAATTAACAGAAGCCAAACTTTCCTGAACTTTAGGATCTTCAACTGAGTGAAGTAAATCTTCGTCCTCGTCCTCCTCCTGAAGACTTGCAAAATCAACTCCTTCTTCAGAAATTTCATCTGTAATTAAGCCCAGTTTTTCCATTTCTTTTTTCATATATTAATGCTCTCCATCCTGTAGTTTATTATATATTATATACAGTAATATGTCATTTTGTAAATTTCTTTTCTGTGAGTTTTTGCCTTACTGCCTCAAAGATTATTATCGCAAGTGCATTTGATACATTCAGGGAATTAAAATCCTTTAACATAGGTATTTTTACGGTAAAATCGGAAGATTTCAACAGCGACTTTGACACTCCTGCATGTTCCGCGCCCATAATAATTGCAAAATTCATATCATTGTATTTTATATCGTAATAATTATCTTTTGCGCTTGCATCTGTTGCAATTATCCACCAGTTTGAATTTTTCAACTTTTCGACTGCACTCGTCAGGCTATTGACTTTTATTATCGGAATGTGATTAATCGCACCGGCACTTGTTTTTTCAACTACGGAATTAACCTGAACACTTCTTCGCGAAGGAATTATTATTGCACTTACTCCGGCGCAAACTGCAGTTCTTATGATTGCGCCGAGATTGTGGGAATCTTCTATCCCGTCAAGAATAATTAACGAATCGTTTTGATGCGGCATCTCCAAAAATTCGTCTAAATCCATATATTCAATAGGCGCAATCTGCGCAATTACACCCTGATGGTTAAATTCTGCATACGGGGCAAATTTTTCCTTTGCAACAAATTGAAATACTACACCCTTTCTTTGCGCCAACTCTTTTATTTTATTTAGTTTTGCATCCGAATGAAGATTTTTTGAAATCAATATTTTATTTATTTCTCTTTCCCCGGACTCTAATGCTTCCAGGACAGAATTTTTACCGAAAATTATATCATCCATTATTTTGAAACCTCAAGCATTCTGTTTATACATTTGACAGCCTTAGTTGCTACAGCCTCATCAACTTTAATCTCTGTGTCTTCATATTTAAGTGCATTGTATATATCCTCTACAGATAACAACTTCATACTTTGGCAAATAAGCGGCTTATTGTTCACCTGGTAAAAGTGTTTATTTGGATAATCTCTTTTTAGTCTGTCAACAACACCGTCTTCCGTAACTATTATAAATTCGCTGTCACTGCTGCTTTTAACATATTTCATAATTCCGCTTGTACTGCCGACATAATCTGCCATATCTATAACTTCTTCTCTGCATTCAGGATGAACAAGGATTTTCGCATCCGGATAAAGCTTGCTTGTATTTGTTATATCCTGAACTGTATTAATATCATGCACCGGACAATATCCCGGATATGTAATAACTTCTACATTTTTAAGCTGCTTTTCCACATATCTGCCAAGATTTTTATCGGGAACGAACAAAACTTTCTCCGCATTCAGACTCGCAACTATATCAACGGCATTTGAGCTTGTGCAGCAAATATCACATTCAGACTTAACCTCTGCTGTGGAATTTATATAACATACTACCGGAATATCAGGGTATTTTCCTTTAAATTCTCTCAATTGTTTAAGATTAACCATATCCGCCATATCACATCCGGCTTTTGTATTCGGAAGTATAACTTTTTTATCGGGGCTGAGAATTTTTGCAGTCTGCGCCATAAAATAAACACCTGCAAATATAATCATCTTCGCATCAGTATTCGCAGCCTGCCGGCTCAAATACAAAGAATCTCCAACGAAATCTGCGACCTCGTCTATTTCAATATTTTGGTAACTGTGCGCCAAAATAACCGCATGCTTTTCTCTCTTTAACTTATTTATTTCGGTAATATAATTCATTTTTGGAAAATTTCCTCCATTTAGTGTAAATTTTTGTTAAAATTGTATCTTCTATAAAATATATTGTATAATAAAAATAGGAATTAGTTACGTAGGATAAGAAGAATATGAGTTTTTTAGGAAATTTATCAGCCAATACTGCAAAACAAAGAATATATCTTTCCGTCACACCTGGTGTCGGTTTGGAAATGATTCAAATGGATACTGCAACAAATTCTGTTGCGAATTATGCAGTTAGAGATTTAACATACGACGAAGCAACAAGAGATATTGCAGATTATGAGGAGTTTAAAACTGCAGTTCAGAATATGATGCAGGAACTTGGTGTAGCTCCTAAATGTGAAGCTATTGTCAATATGCCTGTTGTTTCTTTCGGGCTTATGCAATTTCCGCTGCTTCTTCCTGATACCTCAATTACAGGCGGTATTCAGTCAGAAGTAGAACAATTATACGTATTCCGCCGGGCGGAACCTTCAATTGCTTGGCAAGATGTTCCTTCTGCCGGACAGAATCAGGGTCAAGGAAATGAATCCAGACAAGTAGTTTATTCAGCTATCCAAAAATCTGTTATTGCATCTATCGGAGAAGCTCTTGCTTCTATTGAAGTCAGCTTGGTAGGAGTTGAAAACTCTTTGACTTCAACATTAAGAGCTTTAGACTTTGCCGGATATGCACAGCAGCAGATGGAGCCGAATACAACTTGGAACTTGATGATAGTTAACTCAGCCGGTTACTCTATTGTTTCTTTATCAGGAAAGAATATTGTAGATTATTATGAAGAACCTCTTGCGGTAAAATCATTCACAGGAGAAGAATTATATAATGCGATTAACCAATCCGCACAAATAGCTCTAATGAGTTCTCCTGCAAATTACCTGTTTATTTTGTCTGATACTGATCAGGTTAGTGCGCTGTTGCTTGCTTCAAAATTGCAAACGCAAAGTTCTGTTACGGTATTAGAAAACAACTCATTAAAAGAACAAGACAGTATTGTTCCTGTCGGATTAAATGTCTTACCAAACTATGCATCAAAAATTTCATTGCAGGCAGTAGGTGTTGCTCTTTCTGATACTTCTGATTACCCGCTGAATATGCAGTTTACCGGGACAGCTGCAGCTTCTGCTGTTGAACAAGTTTGTACTTTCAATATAGGTGAAAAAGAAATTACTTTGACTGCAAATGCAGCAATGAAACTTGTAGGTATTTTTGCAGCAATTATAATGATTCCGATTGTACTGATATCATTCTTAATTATGCCAAAACTTATTGAGTCTAACCAAACAAAACTCAACAATGTTAACAATGATATTAAAGCAATTGACGAAGAAATTGCGCAGTATAAGTCATCACAAAGTGCAACTACTTTTAACGTAAAAACAGAAGTAGAAAAAGGTATAAAAGGAAACCGTGCGAAATTAATGAATTATGTTGCCGCAGGAGAATCCATTCCTAAAACAGTATGGCTTACATATTTTATGACGCAGGGTGATGGTTTGGTGGATATTAAAGGTGTTGCCACCAATGTTGAAGATGTTTATGTTTTCTTTAAAAACATGAGAGATTCTTTAATCGGTACAAAATTGAGATTGCAAAAACTTGAAATGACTTCAAGTTCTGTTGATGATGCCGTATCCTCGTCTTCAAATACAAACTACAATTTTGAAATTACAAACATGTCAGCAGATCAGTTAAATGCTTTGTTAAGTGTTGTAAATCAAGGCGGAGAAAATAATGGCGGCAACAATCAAAATCAAAAACCTCAGCAAAATAACAACCCGCCTCAATCAGGTTTGTTAAGTGAGCAGCCAATTCAAGAGAATAAGTAATAACTAAATTAATAAGGAATTTAATAATGGCAGAAGAAAACAACGAAAATAAGAATGATGTGATGACGGTTTTAAAAACACCGATACTATTATTAGTTTTGGTCGTAATACTTGTTGTCTACTTAATAGCTACTCAATTAGTTCCAAAAATCTCCGAGTTTGCCGGCAGTTATACTGATTATAAAACTCAAATGGAATCTTATACTGATAAAGAAAGAACTTTGGAAGAACTTAAAGCTAAAGTTCCAAAAGCCGAAGCTGCAGCTTCTTCCAGTCTGAGCGGAGTTGGCAAAGATATGTTTAAACCGTTAGAATCCGGAATGGATCCTGAATCTATCCTTGCTGCGGAATTTAATGAGATTTTAACATCAATTACCGCTAATGCAATTAAAACCCGTGCAATTAAATACACTTATGACCCTGAAGATGATAATTTTATAAAAGGTGATGCTGGTAAATATACTGTTTGCAAACTTGATATGGAAATGATTGCAACTTATACAAACTTCAAGAATTTTATGCAGGAACTTTACAAACACGAACATTATCTTGATATCGCAAAAGTTGAAATTGTTCCTTATCAAAAAAATAAGACAATTTTGCTGATTAATCTTCAGTTAAAACTTTACGCAGAAAGAGCTTAATTGTTAAAATCAGAAAAATTTATTCCAAACACCTGTCTTTTATTATTAAGGCAGGTGTTGCAGTATGGAGTTTCCAATATTGTTCTGCGTGAATAATCTACAAAATCAGAACCGCTTCTGCCTCTGTGGTCATTAGATAAAAACGGGCAACTGTAAACCCCTTTCATTGTCAAAATTCTGCCGCATTCGCAGTCTAAATAGGAGGCCCCCCTTGAATCAGGCTCCGGAGTATTTTTGTCTGTTTTATCATACCATTGGTTAATTACAATGTTTCTGTCCCGGGCATCAAATCCGTTTTTAGCCAAAATTGCTTTAAATTGCTCTTTTATAACCTGTTCATCTTCTTTGTAATAGTTTGTTATACACAAAATAGGATTAAAGTTATATTTAATCAGATGTTTTACAGCATGAACAACCTGGCGGTAAGAGCCGCGGCATCTTATGTTATCATTTTTAATTTCGTCATAGTGATCAATACTCAGTTTAAATATAATTTCATAATCGCTTTCGTCTTCTACACGCTTAAGAAATCTGGCTTTTTTCTCGTTAATAAAGCTGCCGTTTGTACAAATACAGACATTTGAACGTTTCAGACACAGCCTTAAAATGCTGTTAAAATCAGGATGAGTCATAGGCTCTGCACCGGTTAAGTAAATACATTGTATATTTTCTTTTGTCGTATCATTAAGCGCTTTTTTGACAGTATCAACAGATATAAAATCCTTTACCTGTTTTGAAAGCGGAAAATCAATGTAACAATGTTTGCAATGCTGGTTACAATTATGTGCAGTCATTTCAATAAAAAGATTATTCAGCTCTTTCATTTCGCATACCGGAGCTTGAAATATTGATGTTTTCATTTGAACTCTCCTTGTTTCTCAATATTATAGAGCTATTGTAAAAACAACAATAAATATTTAAAATTAATCAGCAGGCTATATTTAATCAGCCTGATTGTTTATATTAAAATCTTTCGGTTTTTTATTTTCAAGCCAGCGGCTCATAAGAAAGTTTTCATAACTAAGCGCATAATTGTATAAGGCGTTAACAAGCACCCTGCCGCTTTCGGATTTTCCGACAATCAGGAAATCCCCGCATTTGTTTTCCGCGAGCATAATTTCTTTATGTACAATTTTATCGACATGGTTTTTAGGATTTTTATTAATTACATGCTTAATCCAATTACACAAAACTTTCGGGGCAGTTGTTTTGTTTTGGGTAATATCGTCGTCAAATTGTTTTAAATAGTTTGAAAATTCTTTTAAAATCATCTATTCTCCAAACGGGGTCGTTGCAGTAAGACACACTATATCATTTATATTATGTTTTTGCAATTCTTTAATCATCTCTTCAAAAGTGGAGCCGGTTGTACAAATATCATCTATCAAAAGAATTTTACCAGTTATCAAGCGGCTTGAGTCAACCTCAAAGGCATTGTGGAGATTTTTTAATCTTTCCGGTTTTTTAAGGTTATATTGAGGCTTTGTATCTTTTACTCTTTTTATCAAATCCGGATTATATTTGCAGCCTGTAAGTTTTGCAAATTCTTCTCCGGCAAGCTCCATATGATTATATTTTCGTTTCTTTTTACGTTTTTCGTAAATAGGAACAGGAACAACCTGAAAATCTTTATCTTCCGTAACATTTTGCCAATATCCGGCCATAAATTTTGCAAGATAATAGGCCAAATCTTTTTGGTTATGGTATTTTAGCCCGCGGATTAATTTTTGCAGATTTTTTTCGTAAATTCCTGCACAATATACTTTTTTTCCGTCAATAATCCTGTTTACTTTAACCGGCAGATACTCTAAAGTATCATAACACTTTGAGCACATCTTAACGCATTCTTTCGAGCTGCGGCAGAAATAGCACTTCTTTTTATAAATCCAGTCAAGTAATCCGAGTAAAAATTTTTTCATATAACCATATGCTACTACAAAAAAATTATTATTCTATTGAGTGATAATTAAGCTCATATCCTAGTATATTAAAAATCTCCTGAACTTCATTAAATTTAATGGTTCCTCTGGCCATTTTATTTGAAATGTTGTTATAAGAGTAATATTTCCCGGTTCGAATAGAAAGTTGTTCACATACTTTCTTTAGTGTTGTCCCGCGCCTGGCTATTACTACTTTAATTTCACTCTTTATATCCATAATAGTAATTATAGCTTTTATTTAAAAGAAAACACTTGAAAATTTGTAAAATTGAGTTATAATAACATTATAGTTATATATATAACTATAATGTTATATAATATTAAGCGGAGTGATTGTATGAATATAAAAGAACGCGGATTTACACTAGCAGAAGTTCTGATTACACTAGGAATAATAGGTGTCATCGCAGCCCTAACATTACCAATGCTGTTAGCCGAAACAAAAAAAATTGAAACATCTGCAAGATTGAAAAAATTTGTTTCAACATTCCAGCAGGCAATTATGCAATCTGAACTGGTTAACGGAAAAGCTTCAGAATGGACACAGTTTCGATGTTCAAGCGGAAATAACGCAATATGCACAAATGAAGAAGAAGAAGCCCGTGGAAAAGCGCCTGAGCAATTTTTTAATACATATCTTAAAGATTATATGAAATATCTCAAAGCAGGCTCTACCAATGATGTAATGAGTTCATTGCCAACCGATCAACAATTGGGAGCATTTATTGTGTACTTAAATGATGGGACAAACTTTTCATTAGTTCAGGGTGATTGTATAGATATAACTTTTGATACCAATGGTGACAGATTACCAAATGTTGCCGGAAGAGATAGATTTACATTTTTACTCTGCAACCCGGATGCAGCAAATTGGACTGACGGGACTAATAATATAGCCTTTATAACATATGGGGGCAGAGATAATGCAACAGACAGAAATCGACAAACCGCATTAAACAGATGCAAATCAAATGCAAGATATTGTTCTTATTTATTGCAAATGGATAATTGGGAATTTAAAGATGACTATCCTTACAAATTATAAAAAAGCCGGATAAACTCCGGCTTTTAGTTTATTTCAATTCTGCTTCAATTTTCGGTAAAATTTCATCCAATTTTGAGGCATCTTTTATCCCGCCCTGGGCAAAGTTCGGGCGCCCGCCGCCGTTTGCTCCGGTTGCTCTTGAAATTTCCCCGACAATTTTTCCGGCATTTACACCTTTTTTCACAAAACTATCGGAAACTTTCACTGCTACTGTCTTATCTGAGGCAAGTACAATTATACTTTCCCCGAGTTTTTGTGATAAAAATTCCATACCAACTTTCAGAGCAAGCGGTTTAATTTCTGTTACCTTCGTTATAAACAGCTTTCCGCCTTCGATATCCTGAGCTTTTGAAATGAAGGTTGCAAATTTTGCACGTGTGTTTTCTTCCTGCAATTTTTCAATTTCTTTTTGAAGTTCTTTGTTTTCAGCAGAAAGCTTTTCCACACGCTCATATACTTCGTCGTAATGTGTTTTAAACATTAGAGAAAGTTTATCCATTTCTTTAACTTTTGCATTCATAAATTCAAATGCGGCTTTACTTACTGCAAGTTCTATACGTCTTGTACCGGCAGCAATTGCACCTTCCGTAACAATTTTTACAAGACGAAGATCTTTGGTATTTCTGGCGTGAGTACCGGCACAGAACTCTTTTGATATACAAGGATTTTTGCCGATAGAAACAACTCTTACTATATCGTCGTATTTTTCACCGAATAATGCAGTTGCTCCGGTAAGTTTTGCCTGCTCAATATCCATTATATCAGTAATCACAGGAAGAGCATCCGCAACCCAGTTGTTCATAATTTCTTCGACTTTAAAGAGCTCTTCCGGCGTCATTGCACGGGAGAAAGTAAAGTCAAATCTCATACGGTTTTCTTCAACCTGAGAACCTGCCTGCTTAACTTCATCGCCCAAAACTTTTATCAAAGCTGCCTGTAAAAGGTGAGCCGATGTGTGATGAAGTCTGATTTCTTCTCTTTTCGGAATATCAATCATAGCCTGAACAGTTTCGCCGATTGTTATTTCTCCGTTAATCAATTTTGAACGGTGTACAAACAGTTTGTTAACTTTGAATGTAGTCAGGACTTCAGCTTTCATATTACTGTTTTCAATAATACCGCTGTCACCGATTTGTCCGCCGCATTCCGCATAGAAAGGTGTCCTGTCAAGAACTATGTCCGTATAACCGTCGCCTTCAATAGCTGCAAGAATTTTGGCATCACATTCGTTTTCTTCATATCCGATAAAATCAGTTGAGCCTACTTGTTCTTCAACTTTTGCGTATTTCATATCGCCGGTAACACTGATTTTTGCAGTTGCGGCTTTTGCGCGATCTTTCTGCTCCTGCATTGCGCGTTTAAAACCTTCTTCATCAATATTCAAGCCGTTTTCTGCAGCGATTTCTTTTGAAAGTTCAAGCGGGAAGCCGAAAGTATCGTATAATTTGAAAGCACTTTCGCCGTCAATATCTTTTTTGTTTGTTATAAATTCGTCAAGAAGCTTATATCCGCGGTCAAGAGTTTTTGCAAATCTTTCTTCTTCTTTCTTGATTGTATCAATAATTTTTTCTCTGTTTTTAACCAAATCCGGATAAGCTTTTCCGTAATTTTCTATAACAACATCAACAAGCTTATAAAGAAACGGCAAATCCATTCCCAATATCTTGCCGTGACGCAATGCACGGCGCAAAATCATTCTAAGAACGTAACTTCTTCCTTCATTTCCCGGAATTACACCGTCTGAAATCAAGAATGTTACGCATCTTGCGTGGTCTGTAATTATTCTCAATGAGATATCTGTTTTTTCGGATTTTTTATAAGGAACACCGGACATTTCGGAAACCTTGTCCAATATCGGCTTTAATAAATCGGTTTCAAATGTTGAAGCAACACCCTGACAAACCATAGCAATACGTTCAAGTCCCATTCCGGTATCAACGTTTTTCTTTTCAAGCGGCGACTGGTTGCCCTCTTCGTCCTGATAAAGTTCGGTAAATACAAGGTTCCAAATCTCAACCCATCTGTCGCATTCGCAAGTTGCAATACCGCACCCGCGCGGGTCATCACATTTATACTGTTCGCCTAAATCATAGTGAATTTCCGAACAAGGCCCGCAAGAACCGGATGCTCCAGGAGGCCCCCAGAAATTATCTTTCTTTCCTTTTCTGATAATTCTTTCTGCCGGAACGCCGACACTTCTCCAAATATCAAAAGCTTCATCGTCCGTTTCGTAAATTGTTATCCATAATCTTGATTTATCGAGTTTTAAAACTTCTGTTACAAACTCCCATGCCCAAGGAATAACTTCTTTTTTATAGTAATCTCCAAACGAAAAATTGCCGAGCATTTCAAAGAAAGTATGATGGCGCGGAGTTCTTCCGACATTTTCAATATCAGAATCTTTGCCGCCGGCTCTGGCACATTTTTGGCAGGAAGTTGCACGGGCGGGCTCATAAGGTGATTTTTGAATACCTAAAAATATTGGTAAAAACTGAAGCATACCCGCCGTTGTCAAAAGTACCGTCGGATTATCAGGCACAAGACTTGAACTTTCCACAATTGTGTGCTGATGTTTTTCTTTAAAATAGTTTAAATATAAATCTCTAATCTCATTTCCGCCTAGCATAATCTTTTAATCCTTATCTGTTATCTCACTATGACCAAATTATATACTAAACATAATTTACATGCAATTTTTCAAGCCGATACATCTAAATTCTATCAATCAAACTCTATTTATGCTATGATAAGGCTATGAAATACTTTTGGCACCAAAAAATCAAAAACCATATTTTCACAATTACAGCGGATGAAACCTCTGTTTTGGAGTTGAAATTTGGCAAAATAGAACCCGACGGAGCAGAATACCAAAAAACTTCGATTATTCAAAATACTATAAAAGAACTTGAAGAATATTTTGACGGGAACAGACAAGATTTTGATATCAAACTGGCCCCTCAGGGAACAGAGTTTCAAAAGCTTGTATGGAATAACCTCAGGAAAATTCCATACGGCCAAACAATTTCATATAAACAACTTGCAGAGATGGCAGGAAATCCAAAAGCTTCACGGGCTGTCGGGATGGCAAACAACAAAAACCCGATTGCAATTATCGTTCCGTGCCACCGTGTTATAGGTTCAAACGGGAATCTCACGGGATATGCCGGGGGTTTGGATTTAAAAAAAGAATTACTTGAACTGGAGAAAAATAATTTATGAAAAATACAATCAAAATTACTAAAATGCAAGGCTGCGGAAATGATTTCGTAATCGTTGACTACGCGGAATTTGAAAAAACCGGAATGGAAATGCCGGAATTTGCAAAAAAAATCTGTAACAGAAATTTCGGAGTCGGAGCGGACGGCCTGATAATTCCAAAAACAGATACAAAAGATACAGATATCGGCTGGTATTTTTACAATTCAGACGGCAGCACAGCCCAGATGTGCGGAAACGGAATGCGCTGTTTTGCAAAATACGTATACGAAAAAGGTCTTGTTGACAAAAAACAATTCTCAGTTCAAACACTTGCCGGAACAATTAAGCCGGAAGTCCTTGATAACGGGCTGGTACAAGTGGATATGGGGATTCCTGTTCTTGAAGATGAAAAAATTCCGTTCAAAGGGGAAAGAAAACTCCAAGCACTCGACAGAACTTTTGATATCACACCGATTTCAATGGGAAATCCGCATTGCGTAATATTTACGGATGAAAATCCTATGGATTTGGCTTTAAAATACGGCCCTGTTATTGAAAAACATCCTTATTTTCCGGAAAAAACCAATACGGAATTTGTAAAAGTTATTTCAAAAAACGAAATTGAAATGCGGGTATTTGAGCGCGGATGCGGCATAACCCTCGCCTGCGGAACAGGCGCATGCGCTTCGCAGGTTGCATGTATTTTAAATAACTTAACAGAAAGTAAAGTTAAAGTGAACCTGCTCGGCGGGTCTGTATTCGTTGAATGGCAAGGATCTAAGGAGAATCCAAAAGAAAATATTTTTCTCACCGGGCCTGCCGATTACAGTTTTGTTGCAGATTATATCTTGTAATTATAACCTGTTTCATGGTAATATCGAACTATAGCCGATAATATATAAAAGGAGAAAATAAGAAATGAAAAATTATGAATTATTAACTATCTTCAAACCAAATTTGGATACTGAAGAAGTAGATAAAATAATCGCTAAAATTGAAGAAAACGTAGTTAATTTTGGCGGTAAAGTTGAATCTACTGACAAAATCGGAAGAAAAAAATTGGCTTATGATATCCAGAATTTCAGAGACGGCTTCTTCTTCTCTGCAATTTTGAGCCTTCCTGCAGATCAGGTTGCCGAATTTAGAAGACAATTAAGATTAAACGACAATATCTTAAGAACAATGTTTATGGAAGCTTCTGAAAAAGCATCTGTTTAATTAAAAGTAAGCGGAATTTCCGCAAGAAAGGGAAAAAATGTCATTAGCTAAAGCTATAGTCACAGGAACATTATACAGAGCACCGGAAAAGCGTTTTACACAAAACAATGTAGCGGTTTCGGCATTTATTTTGAATATCGGAGAACGCGAAGAAATGCTTTTGAGAGTGGTTGTCAAAAGAAATTCTCTTGATGAGATTGTATCTTCCTTGTCAAAAGGGGACAGAGTTCTTGTGGAAGGCAGACTTCAAACTGCTTCTGTAAAAGCAGAAGACGGCTCGGAAAGAAAAATCTTTGAAATTGAAGCTGCAACAATCGAAAGAATGGGCGAAGGCTCGCCTGTTGCATCTTCCGGAAATTCAAATTTCGGAACCGAAGAAATTGTAAAAATCGAATCGGATGATTTTTCAAATGAGTTAATCGGCGAAGATGAAATTCCGTTTTAATATACACCCCGAAATATAAATAAGGACAATTGAATATGACATCAACAAAATTTGCAGTAGCTTATGCTCAACGAGCCAAAGCTATGACACAGAAAGTAGCTAATTCGCAATACAAATCAACTTATAAATATTTCAAAACAAAAAATCAGCAAGTTGATATGTTTGTAAGACAACAACCAAAAGCACAAGAAAAACCAAGAAATTTCATAGCAGAAATTTTAAAAACAAAATAAATAAGTTAGTAGATAAAAAGGCTAGAAAGGCAAATAAAAAAATGGCAAGACAAGACAGTTCAGATAAGAAAAAACGTAAAAATTGCAGTCTTTGTGCAGATAAAGTAACTTCTATCGACTACAAAGACGCTGCAAAACTGAAAAGATATCTGACAGAAGCAGGAAAAATTATTCCTCGCAGAATTACAGGTAACTGTGCAGCTCACCAGCGTATGATTGCAAAAGCTATCAAACGTGCAAGAGAGGCATCAATCATCAGCTACGTTTTTGATTAATTTGTTTAATCATTAAAAAAACAGCCTTTGGAAATTTCCGAAGGCTGTTTTTATGTTATCGAAAAAAATTAAAACAGTAAACTATGCCGCCTTATTTTGTGCAGCCTGCTGTTTTCTGTATTCTTCCGTTCCAGGGAAAGCATCGGAACCAGTAACTTTTTTCGTGATCCAGTATTGAATTTTCGGTATCAATGTCGACAGGAACAATGCCGAAATCGCAAAACCGCTTCCCCAGTTAAGAACATTCATTCTAAAGTTCATCTTGGAAGCCTTTTCAAGAATTTCAGGAGTAATTTCTTTACCGGCTTTTTCAGCCTTGCTTATTATCTGCTGAACAAAGTATTTCAAATCATCATCAACAGCTTTAACTGACTCATACGAAATAAACTTGTAAGGGTTAAGATAGTTTGCACCTGTCTTTTTAGTTCTTCCAAATGCAAGTTCATATAAGTTCTTGAGAAATTCCGGATTATTCAAATATCCGCCCTGAAGCATACGTTCAGCCTGTTCAGCCGTAATCCTTGCCGTGCCCGCAACCTTCGGCTGCAGAGCTGACATATCTTCTGCGAGTTTTGTAAACTTCTCAACAGAATCTGCCGGAACAAATGACGGAATTTCTTTTTTGAAATCTTCAATATTCATATAACCGTCTTTAAATTTAGCTTTGATTGCCTCCGGCAATGTTTTTGAAGTATCACCAAGCATTTCTTTGGCCAAATCTTTTGCAGAAATCTTGCCGTTATAGTTTTGATTTACAAGGTTGACCATCAAATCTTTTGTATAAGCGGCGTTCATTGAATCAACTCTTGTTTTTCTGCCTTTTTGCTCTATACGGTTCAGCCAGTTATTGATATTTGGCATATTAAACATATAGAAATAAATTGACGACAAATCTCGGAATAAAATTTCGCGGCGTTCATCATTATTTCTTGCACTAATTGTACGCCCTGATGTAGTTCCTATATCAGTTGATAAAAGCTGCCAAGTTGTATTGTTTTCAAGGTTAAATGCCAAAGACAACAACGGGGATGCTCCAAACGAAACATCCTTGCTTCTAGTCTTTGCATCAGCTATAAACTTGTCCATATTAACCGGCATTTGATTATACACCAAAGACGACTGCTGAGTCTGCGGCACCTGTTGAGTTTGTTGTGTCATCTGCTCTTGATTTTGTTGAACTGTTTGAGGTTTGGCATTATCATTTCTGTGGTAATAGCGTGTAATTCTCTGATTAAGTTTCGGCACAACAAAGCCAATCATAGCATTTGCAAGCAAAATGCTCGTAATAAGTTTTGCTGATTTAAACTTGGCAATCTGGCTTTCCGTAAACTGTTTGCCGGTTTTTGTACTGATTTCGGAATGCAGGAAGTTCTTGAGAGGGTTTCTTGCTTTGTCTTCCCCTAAATCAAAGTTTGCGGTTTTAAGCCCTAAAATCCATTTGCCTATTTTGTCGTTTATTGCATTAAAAGCCTTTACTCCGCCAAGCCAAAATACCGCTGCAGTAAATTCTTCAGTTATTCTTTCTCTGCCTTCGTCAAAGCCGCCGCGTCTGTATGCTTGATATGTCCTGCCGGCTTCCACAAAAGCTTCCAGCATAATAAATCTCGCAAGTCCGCCGCTTGCCATACTTTTCATAAATCTATGTGATGCTAATGGTTTATATGCACTAACCGGAGTAATAATTGACATAATATGCTCTTTTCAAACTTTTCTTTTTAAATAACAATGCTCAAAAAATTTTTTTGCCTTGTAGTACACATATCTTAAATATTTGTTACAAAATGAAATTTAAGAATTGTTAAATTTAATAGCAAAAATAACAATGTTTAATATTTATTGTTTTTGATACAATGTAGACGAAGGTTAGAAAAATGACAATACCATCAATTACAAATTACAGTCAACAGAATTATATAAATCACGGAAAATATAAACAAGAGCAGCCTAATAAGAAATCCAATATGACAAATCTCGGTGTCGCAGTTACATCTGCTCTGGGGGTAGCAACTTCAGTTGCATTGATTGCCAAAAGGCAGGGGTTTTCTCTGTCACCTTCCAAAATTGCAAAAACTCCGGTTAAAGATTGGGCGATATTTAAAATTACCGATAAAAACAGACCCGACGAAACTGTTATGAAATTCAAGGCTAAAGAAATTCTTACCATGGGTCTGGGTTCAGTATTAGGAGGCCTGGTTGGCGGAGCAGCTTTTGATAAAAAAGAGAACTTCCCAGCAAAATGCAGCGAAGCAGTAAGCCAATTTGTGGGCGATATTTCTATCCCGCTTATGTTTGTTGCAGGGCCTACTGCACTATACAAAAAATTTGAAGATTTAAGTTCAAAAGAAACCAAACATCTCACTTTACAAAAAGCATCAAAAATTGTAAACGGAAATAAATTCTTACGTGTAATATGTCCTACAATCGTAAGCGGCACAAGCTTAGTCATCGGAATTATTGCCGGTAACAAGGTATCTAACAAAATTAATGAACATGTTCACGGCGTAAAACAAAACAGAGGAATAAGGCTGACTGACTTTGCGCCGCATCTGGATGATGTTTGTCTTGCAATAACACTAATGGCGGATAAATCACCTGTCGGGGATATTATATCAAAATTTGTACCTGTCGCCTTAACGATAGCAGGCATTGAAACCGGAAGAGCAAAACAACATAAAAATCAAAATACAGTATAAAATATAAGAGAGAAGTATGGAGGTTGGGAAATGGATAAAGCTATAGTATATTTTACAAAAGACCTCTCATCAGACAGTCTTATTAAAATGTATAAAACTCTTAATGTACAACTTAAAGACAAAGTTGCAGTAAAACTTTCCTCCGGAGAACCTGGCGGGCATAACTTTCTACAGCCTGAGATGATTAAAGATTTGGTTCATCTGCTTAATGGAACAATTGTAGAATGCAACACAGCTTACGGCGGCAGAAGATGTACAACCGACCAGCACTTAAAAGTTCTTGATGAACACGGTTTCTCCGCAATTGCACCATGTGATATTATGGATTCGGAAGGAGATATGCCGCTTCCGGTAAGCGGAGGGAAACACCTAAAAGAAAATTTTGTCGGCGCACATCTAAAAAATTATAGTTCAATTTTAATGCTTTCACATTTTAAAGGCCACGCGATGGGCGGTTTTGGCGGAGCATTGAAAAATATGTCAATCGGAATAGCTTCTTCCCACGGCAAATCTATAATCCACGGGGCCGGAACTTCCGGCTGGACTAATAACCACGATGCCTTCTTAGAGTCAATGGCAGAAGCATGCCAGTCTGTTATGGCATACATGGGGAGAGAAAATATTGTATACATAAATGTCGCAAACAGACTTTCCGTAGACTGCGACTGCGACAACAACCCGGAAGAACCTAAAATGGCAGACATAGGAATCTTTGCTTCAACCGATCCGGTTGCAATTGATCAGGCTTGTGTTGATGCGGTATACAATTCACCTGATCCGGGAAAATCTGCTCTTATTGAGAGAATGGAATCCAGACACGGCATTCATACGGTTGAAACAGCGGCTGCGTTAGGTCTTGGCAACAGAGATTATGAGATTGTTACTGTATAATAGTGACTAAGTGATTACAAGGATAATTTTTGTCATCCTGAGCGATAGCGAAGGATCTCATATTTAACGAGATTCTTCGGGCGACACCCTCAGAATGACGGTTCTTGTCATTGCGAGCGATAGCGAAGCAATCCAGGAAAAAGATCGCGCAACAAGTGCGCGATGACAGGTTCTCGTACATCCTGCCAGCCACATGTCATCGCGGAAGGCAAACCGTCATTCAGAGGGCACAAGCCCGAGTGCCTGAGGCACGACACTAATAACGCTGCGCATTTCCCGTCATTGCAGTACATGTCAAACAATTAGTTACATAACCCATGTTATGTGCATCTATCGACCACATACATAAGTTATGTAAATTATTGTTCATTTTCTCTTTTTGATTGCGAAGCAAAAAGAGAAAATGAACCAAAAGAGAAAAACCCGCAAAAGATTTCTGCGCTGCCTGCGGCATCGCTTTGACCGAATGGACGTACGTTTTGTTCGCTTCGCTCACAAAATCTTTTAGGTTTTGCTATCGTGCTTACGCACACGCAAAACTGCTATCTGTTACTCACGTAAGTGAGTCAGGCGAACGTGCACGAAGTGCGATAGTGAGCCTTGAAAGAATTTGAGCTGAAAGCTCAAATAACATTTAGGCATTGAGCGTCAGCGAAATGCAGGGAACGTTTGCGTGCTTTCTCTTTCTTTGGTTCATTTCTTTTCTTTTGCCTCGCAAACAAAAGAAAAGAAATAGACATATTCCGATAACATGGGTTATGTAAATAGTTACTTGACATATACAGCAATGACGTAGAATTATACACGTAACAACTCACTTACTTAATCACTTCTTTACACCTTACCCCGCAAATAAAGAAGAAAAGCCGATAACTAGTCAACCGAGAAGATATCCCGGATATCGTCCATAGTAAGAGATTTTACAATATTTCTGTCTACCGAAATTACACTGTCAACAAGGTTTCTCTTAACAGTCTTAAGTTTTTGAATTTTTTCTTCAACAGTATTTTTTGTAATAAGTCTGTACACAAATACTTTCTTTGTCTGTCCGATACGATAAGCACGGTCAGTCGCCTGGTCTTCAACTGCTGGGTTCCACCACGGATCATAATGGATTACATAATCGGCTCCGGTTAAGTTCAGCCCTGTACCACCCGCTTTTAAGCTGATTAAGAATATCGGAATATTACTGTTATTAAAACGCTCAACAGCAGCCTGCCTGTCCTTTGTCTTACCCGTCAGGTATTCGTATTCGATACCTTCTCTTTCAAGCCAAGCCTTTATTATATCAAGCATATTAACAAACTGGCTGAAAAGCAGCACCCTGTGGCCTTCCGAAATAATTTCATCAAGAAGCACTTTCAACTTTTCAAACTTGCCGGAAGAGGTGATATGTTTAACATTCTCTTTATCGTACAAGCGCGGATGGCAGCAAATCTGACGCAATCTGAGCAACGCAGAGAAAATAGAAAGCCTGCTCTTTTCAAGTCCGTTTTGCTCAATACTCTTGAACAATTCCTCTTTAGTACTGTCAAGAACCTGCAGATAAAAATCTTTCTGCTCATCCGTCAACTCACAATATGCAATATTTTCAACTTTATCAGGCAAATCCTGGGCAACATCACGCTTCATACGGCGCAGGATGAACGGATAAATCTGCAGTTTCAAACGTTTTTCAACCGTTTTGTCCTGACGCTCCATTATAGGATTAACATACCTTGCATTAAATTCCGCGGCAGAGAGCAAAAATCCCGGCATTAAAAAGTCAAATACCGACCATAATTCTTCCAGTTTATTTTCTATAGGCGTACCTGAAAGCGCAAGCTTATGGATAGAATTAAGATTTTTAACTGCCTGAGCCGTCTGCGACATGGCGTTTTTGATATTCTGTGATTCATCCAAAATTACATATCTGAAATTTATATCTTTTAATTTGTTTATATCACGTCTTATAAGAGCGTAACTGGTTATCACGACATCATAATTAGGAATTTCCTTGAATAAACTTCTTCTGTCAGCCCCCGACAGTTTGAGGCAGCTCAATTCAGGCGCAAATTTCTGGATTTCTGCTTCCCAGTTAAATACAACAGTTGTAGGACATATAACAAGTGCCGGCATAGGGCCGTCAACTTCCTTTGCTTTTTGCAAAACAGTTAATGCCTGCAATGTTTTTCCAAGCCCCATATCATCAGCAAGAATACCGTTCAAACCATACTTGTATAAAAACCACAACCAGCCGTATCCTTTAAGCTGATATTCACGAAATTCCGCAGTTGCATTCTTAGGAAGTTCCAAATCCTCATCCGGTGAAAATGTGGATATCTGTTCCCAAAACTTATCAAATTTTTCACTCAGAACAAGTTCTACATTTAAATTTTTAAGTTCAGACAAAAGCCCGGCGCGATACGTTTTTACAATAAATTTATTTTCATCGTTTCTGTAAACATCAAACGAGTTAAATGCCCGCATCATAGCATAAATATCCTGAGCCGGGAATTCAACAAATCCAAGGCTGCGGATTCTAAAATACTTTTCGCCGTTTTGAATAGTGTCATATATATCGTCAAAATCTACGATTTCTTCTCCAGCCTGTCCGTATAATTGAATTTCAAAACTGTCCTGGGACTCCTCGGAAAAGTCTACTTTTGCACAGATTCTGAAAGGAGCTTCAAGAAGTTTAAAAAAGCTCATGTCATCTTTTTCGACAAACTTCCATCCCTCTCCTGCCTGTTTTATATAATAGTTATAAAAATCAATAGCATTTTCTTTTTCCAACGCAAGATTATTTGTCTGCATAGGAACAAACTTGCAGGCAAGAAGCATATTATAAGCGTCCTGCTCATGTTTAAAGTTTCTTTTTATCCAGTATACAAAATCTTCACCCTGCTTTTTAACAGAAATATACGGCGATTTGTCGGTCTGCTTTGAAAACGGAACCTTAACCCCGTCATACTCAAATTCCAATTCTGCCTTAAGCGATTGGTCGTAATCAATGCCAAGGGTCACTATGTTCAAAGGCGGACGCTCTTCAAGCATTAGTTTTGAAATACTTTCATCAATGTTAACTTCCATAATTTCACGTAATTTCGGAAGCTCTTCATATATAAACTTTCCGCCGTCAGAATCTTTCAAATCAGTAAATGACGATTTCAAAAGGTTTTGCGGAATTGACTGCATTGCAATATTTGTCGGGAATATAATATTTTTATATCTTCCCCATTTCAAATGACGTGAAAAATATCTGACTTCCTCAAGCGGATAAACATCGTCCTTATCCGGACGTTTCCACTCCAGCGAAAGCAAAATATT
Organism: Candidatus Gastranaerophilales bacterium; assembly: GCA_944324365.1. GTDB lineage: Bacteria > Cyanobacteriota > Vampirovibrionia > Gastranaerophilales > Gastranaerophilaceae > UBA1221. The sequence continues at coordinate 40,438 of CALUWA010000002.1, read as the reverse complement.
TCCGCCCTGTGATGAATTTACATTCAAAACAAGTTTCCACTCGTCATCAACAAATTTTAATCTTTCTTTGGTCTTTTCATCCAGAACCTCGTCCGCCATTTTTAAAAGCGAAAACATTGGGCCGAATTTTGTTATTGGAATATCGTACCAGCCGGCTTTCTTATCCTGACGTGAAATTAAAAGAAGCTGTTTAAAGATTTCTATTTCAACTTTTTGAGAATTATTCAGTTCAAAGTTTGGATCCTGTTTTTGTGCTTCAATCAAAGCCCGCAGGATATTTTCTATCTGCCGTACAATCTTTCCGGTTTCTCTTGAGCGGACAAGAATTGAAAAGAAATTAGCCTTTCTTTTAGGATTAAAATGGAAAATATAACTTCCTTCCGGTTCTTCCGTAAGTGCAGTATTTTCATCCGGGAAATTAGGTTCTATTCCGAATTTCGTTTCCAGCCAATCTTCATAAACATGCTCATCAATAGCTTTTAAACCAACAGCAACGGCATGTTTGCACCATTCTTCTTTTAGCGGGCAGTTGCAGCGCGCTTCGACTTTATTCTTTTTGAAAATTAAATCAGTATTATAATGATCCTGGAAATTGCCTTTGACTTTTCCCATATAGAAATTCTTCTCAGGGTATGTGTCAAAAACCATATCCTTGAGATGATATTCATAGCCTCTGCGCCAGCTTCCCGCACTGGCACGATCTTTTATATACTTGTAATTAAATTCTTCAGGACTCATCAATCTTTCTGAGTATCTCTTTCCTTCACAATTAAGGGTGTAACGCCGAATATAGATAGTTTAAAATCTATAAACCCTTATCAGCAATAATACTATAACACATCTATAAAAAAAAGCAAGTATAAAACAAAAAGTAAATCAAAAATTATTTTTCTGATTTACTTTCTGTTTTAAAATTAAGAACAATCCGGCTTAGATATTTTTTCCGAGTTCATAAGCCTGCTTAAGAATTTGCGGCTGATTGTTAACGTCGTTAGGCTCATTAACCCCGCCGCCTGCCGCATATCCGCATAATTTTACATTATTAAAACAAGCAATCCAGCCGTTTACACCGTTAATTACGGTTTGAATCGCAGATTCTCCGTCATCTGCCGAAGTCGTGAGCAAATACACTTCTCTAAATTTGTAATCAGCCGTAAATAAAGAATTTGCTCTGTCAATTAGAGTTTTCATCTGTCCGCTCATCTCATAATAATAAACAGGAGTAGCCCAGACGATAACATCTGCATTCTTAATCTTTTCCGTTATTTCATTTGCATCATCGTTAATTACACAATGTCCGATTTTCTGACATGCCAGGCAGCCTTTACAGAATTTAATCTCTTTATCTTTAAGAGTTACAAACTCTACATTATGCCCGGCATCACGAGCACCCTTTTCGGTTTCATGCGCCATAATTTCAGAATTACTGTTTGGTCTTAAACTCGTTGATATTATTAATACATTCTTAGCCATTTCTACTCTCTCCTTATTGCAACTAAAAAATTATATGCAATATATTCGTAAATAGCAAATACTTATAAAACATAATTACTTATTCATAAAATGTATACTTCTTTAATTCATCCGTATTAATCTGATTGTTACTCATATTCCGTATCCTTATGCAAAAGTTTTTGTACAAAAAATGACAACCCTGAAATCAGGGCTGCCATTAATAAAGCTATATTACAATATAAATATAGATTTTTTTGTTGCATATCATTACCTATTTAAGATGTTTGTCGAAAAATGCTCCCAACTTTTCAACAACCTGGGAAGTGTATTCAGGTTTGTCGTACAAATCAATGTGGCTTGCGTCTTTAATTATATGAAATTCTTTCGGAGCAAGAGCTTTGTCGTAAGCATTCCTGCTGAAGTATTGAGTATCAGCTCTTTCACCGACAATAAAACATACCGCTCTTGGTGCAACTGCTTCTAGGTGCATAAATGCATCAAATGCAGCAAGTTTATCAAGGCTTGTGAAAAGAACTTTGTTTACGGATGTCGGATACTGACATCTTGGAGTTCTGTAATATTCGTATCCTTCTTTCATAATTACATTGTTGCCGTAGTATTCATTTTTGAAATCTTCTTCTGTCGGCGGAACATAACCAACATACAAAGGTTCTTCACCTCTTGCTTCTTTTGTTCTCTGTTCTGCTACCGCTTTCAAAACTTTATTCAAGTTATCTTCATCGTACAATCCCGGGTTGCCAAATCTTGCACTGTGTCCTGTATTCCATGTACTTATACCTGCTGCAGCTTTGATTCTGTATTCAGTCTGAATTGCACTCATTGTATAGCCTGCACCGGCACATACACCCATTGCACCGATTTTTTCTTCATCAACGTAAGGAAGTGATACAAGATAGTCAACTGCAGAGCGGATATCTTCAACACGAGAAGTCGGATCTTCAATATATCTCGGCTCGCCTTCGCTTTCGCCCTGATGGCTTGCATCAAAAGTAAGTGCAATATACCCTTTTCTAGCAAGGTTCCAGCCGTAAAGAGATGAACATTGCTCCTTAACACCGCCGCCCGGATGTGTCACAACGATTGCAGGATATTTGTTATTTTCATCAAAGTTGTCAGGTAAAAACAATAAACCTGCAATATTTAACCCCTGTTTTTTGAAGGTAACTTTTTTGCCTTCCGTGTAATGTGTGTCATACAAAAATTTCACGACTTCATTTGTCATATTTATTCTCCTTTTTTCTTGGTTGACAACTTGGTTAGTTTGAAAAATCAGATAATCAAGACAATCAATTTTCTTTTATATTATTTACCTATTTCAAAAAATAGCAAATACTTATGTTACATTGCTTATAATGCCTAGCGGGCATATTATAATAGAAAGACTATGATGACCACCCGGCACTGAAATACAGCGCAAGTATGCCAATCCACAACTCTTTTCAATCCCCATGTAGTCCACTTTTATATATTTACGAAAATGTTTATATGTCTAAAACCCACTAAAAAAGCCACCTTTAACAGGTTGCTTAAATGGAGGAGGTGGTGGGATTCGGTCTTGCTCGCTCGCGTGTAACGGCATTACGCGTTTTGTTTTTGTGATTTCATCGCCTGCAAACAAAAGCGCTACAGCCTCAGCTCGCTCGCGCAACCCACGGAAATGCGTTTTCTCATCCTCACCACAAAAAATAAAAACGGGTCTGAGAATACTCAGCCCGTTTTTATAAGGAGGAGGTGGGATTCGAACCCACGGTACGCGTGAACGTACGACAGTTTTCAAGACTGCTCCAATCAACCGCTCTGGCACTCCTCCATACGATTGTTTGGATGTAATTCAATTGTACATAATCAAACTCTTTTGTCAACTGCGGATTTTAGGGGGTGATATCGCATTTTACACTAAAAAAGGTTAAAATGTCACCCTGAACTAGTTTCAGGGTCTTACTGCCGGCAAGCTTCCGAAACAGCTCTGCATACAGGCTCACACAACCTCGCTTCACTGTGGTGGTTCGCTTTGTAAAGTTCGGAATAACATTTATATAAGCCCCAGATTTTACCGAATTGAACAAAAACTTACTGAAAAAGAAAAAGCTATGTACTTTGAGGTGCATAGCTGTTGATTAGGGATATGTGTATCTTAGTCTCTAAGGAGTATGGTGTTATATTAGCAGACCAAATCTAAAATGAAATCATACATTTTTATGATGTTTTATAAATTTCTGCTGCAAATTTATGGATACTTCCCCGAAAAATCAATAAAAAAGCCGCCCGAAGGCGACCTATCTCAATGTGTAAAAGGTTAGTGTGTGTAGGAGAAAATAAAGAAAATGGTTATATTATATTCATGCCACACTATATAAAATTTATAACATATATTTATTATATATTTTACATATCTTAATAATATAAATTTTATTGATTATTGTGGACATAAAAAAGTTCTATACTCACAATACGCAAAAATTACTTATAAAATATCTATCTGATACTTATATTATATATACAAAAAATATATTTTATTAAGTTATGTAAACTTAAATTTTTAGACCGTAAACCCTTACACAGTAAGGATTTTCAAAAACACATTCTTAAAAAGGTTAAAGTTTCATGCAATTTTGGCCGATACGATGTTTTTATATGTGTATAGAGAAGTATTAAAAGTAACAAAAGATCTGCTTTACCCAAAGCAGACAGAAAGGATGTATTATGGGTACGGGCGAAGTACAACAACTACAAGCCGGAGTTTATACCATCGGAGGACAAAAGTATAAACTCTCAGAAGAGGATTTAAAGAAACTTAGCGGCGAAATTACACAGAACGAGTTACAGGCACTATTAAGCGGCAAAGAAGTCACTGCTAATGACTTTGTTGAAACAGGATTAGTCGGTACAAGAGGTCTTGTTAAAACAAAAGAAAACCGTGTTGATTTTTCTATTACAAAAGCAACCGAACCGTTGGTTGATGACGATGGCAAGGCGATTAAAGATACTCAAGAAAAAAGATATGAAGAAATTAAAGCAAAATTCAAAGCTCAAGATGCTGAATTGACTCTTGACCAGAGATTGAATGAAGCTGTTGAAACTGAATTTGGTCCTATGCTTGATAAACATAAACAAACCGTTGCAGGACGCGCCAACCCTAACGTTAATAAGATGGCATATTACGATTTAGTCTTGTCTGACGAAGAACGTGCTCAAGTTGATAAAAAAACACTTGAACAGAACAAAAGAATTGCTGCCTTAATGGGTATTCCGGATGAAAACGGAAACGTAAAACAGCTCACACCGGAAGAACAAAAAGAATTAGAACAACTAAAACTGGAATACGAAAAAAGATTTCCAAAAGATCTTTATCCTGAAAATAATGACGCCTTAAAGGAAAACCAAACATTTGACCTGCGCGGGGTAAAAGATCCGGAAATTGTAAACCAGCGTACAAAACAGGCTATTGCATTAAGCAAAATGATGGCTATAGAAGAAGCTATACAAGAAAGAGGACAAGCTTCCGGGGATGCAAATGCAACAGGCGAACTGACTGATAAACAAATCAGAGAACTCGCCAGAGCTGAAATAAAAGAACAAATTACACACGATCATCAAATCAGACAAATTGAAGATAAATTAGCTAAAGATAAAAAACTTACCGAAAAAGAACGTGCTAAACTTCAAAAAACAATCACAAATTTAAAAGAAGACAGCCAAAATAAAATCAAAGATATTGATGAAGTGCGTGCACATGAATATGCAGAAGCCCAGTTAGAATGGGATACTTATGAACAGAACTTTAAAAATACATATGTATCCTGGGATAAAAAGAGCATGAAAGCTGCAGAAGAACAAAATCCTGCCGCAAATAATACATATTTGAAAAAAGAGCACCAGGAAATTATAAAAAGACAACCTGAAAAATTTGGCTGCCACAAAGCGGGTGCAGGAGAAACACCAACATTTACTGATGAAAACGGTCAAGCTTGGGTATTCGATAGTGAAGATTACAAACAGGCAATGTTGAGAATGTCAAACTCTCAGGAATCTAATACAGATGCTACAAAGGACGCAGATTATTATGCATCAACCTCTGAATTTGTAGCGCTTGCAACCGCTAACAAAAACGCAGAAGCAGCTGAAAAATCAAGCGATAAAAAACGTGCAAAAGCAAAAGCAAAACCGGCTACAGTCGGAGAAAGACGCGATGCACGACAGATGTTTGCAATTGCAGGTATTCAGGTAGCCGGTGACAATACCTACAAAAAGAGAGGTAAAGAAATCGGAAAAGCAGCCCTTGCAGGTGCAGGAGCAGGCGGTCTTGCAGCCCTCGGCGGTGAATTGTACAAATCATTATCTACCGTAAAATATGCAGGAACAGTTCTGAGTATTGTAAGCGGTGTTGTTAACACTACGGTATCAGGAACCGGAACCACAACCGTTGAAGGAACTGTAGGCGGTAAGACTACCGTTACAGGTGATATTTCCGGTGAAATTTCAGGTGATATTACCGGAACCGTTACAGGCGATATTTCCGGTGAAATTTCAGGCGATATTACCGGAACTGTCACAGGCGATATTACCGGCGAAGTTACAGGAACAGGGTACAACAGATATGAAAGTATCCAACAAGAATATGATCCTTTGACAGGTACATATATGACCACAGGGCACCAAGTTACGGAAACACCTGTAACATTAACAGGTACAGGTACAGGTACAGGCACCGGCATTGGACACGGAACAGGGACAGGTATCGGACATGGTACAGGTACTGGTGTTGGGCACGGTACAGGTACCGGTATTGGACACGGTAAAGGTTCAGCAGAAGTTGAATGGACCGATAATTATAAAAAAGATGTAACTTATGAATACCAAGAAGAAGTTAGCGTAGAATATGAAGATGAACGTGAAGTTCCGTATTCAGGTCAAACTCGTCCAAAATTTGAACCAATCAATATCCTGAAAGGTGCTGCAGCCGGTGCAATCTCCGGAGCTGGCTTTAAAGCTGTCAGTTACCTGTTCAAAAAGAAAACAGATGCAGACTATGCTAACGACGAAACGGTTGCTGATAAATACAGATCAAACGTAGGCTATGAAGTTAAAGCCGAACCAGATGCAGTAGCTGAACTTGAAGTTGAAACTGCAGTTGCTCCGGAACTTTGTCCGGCAGAAGTTGATGGCGGAGAACAAGAAACTGAAGTCAAAATAGAAAATCATCCATATAAACTTAAAGCAACATATAAAGGCGGTAACAGAGCAAATGGTGAAACACTTGATGAAGTTATCAGAGCAAAATATCATATTACAAATAACAGAGATGCCATAGCAGCAAGACGTGAAATCCGCCGTTTAATGGGCTTACCTGAAAGCGGTGCAATTAACGGCAAAACAGTAACACCACATATTGAAGTAAATGGTGAAACCTGGAAAGACGCATACTGGCTGCCTGATACAATTCTTGACGGTAAATACAAATATGATCCTGATGCGGAAGTAGACAGAGTTGATTATACAATGAACTCTATCGCAAAACAAGGCAAAAATACAGCACAAGTTTCAACAACAATGAGCGGACACTATGTCGTAACTGATGCTTGCGGAAACAAACTTTATGAAGGTTCCGACAAAGCACAGGCCGACAAAATCTGCCAGAATCACAACGCCGAACAGGCAAGAATACGAGCAGAATGGAACGCAAAACATCCGCTTGATCAAATCTAAACTTCTCACTAAACACAAAATCCAATCAATCCATAATACAAAAGCCCTCTTAAGTCTTAAGGGGGCTTTATCTTATAATAATTTTGCAAATATCTGCAATTGCATACCTGGCGGCATAATCTTCTTTTCCGGCTTACATTTTAATCAAAAAATACAAGCCTCAGGCACTATGTGTTGAAAATTCTGTCGCCGGCATCTCCCATGCCAGGCACAATATATCCTTTATCATTTAATTTTTCATCCACAGCCGCTGTTATAATTTCAATATCAGGATAGTGTTTGTGAATATTTTCCAATCCTTCCGGAGCTGCAATAATACAAATACATTTTATATTTTCAATCGGAATACCTTTATCAGCATACAATTTTATTGCTTCTAGAAGCGAATTGCCCGTCGCAAGCATCGGATCCGTAATAAACACATAAAACTTTTCAGGATTAGGGGCTTCCATAGGAACTTTATTGTAATACCAGATGGGTTTTAAAGTTTTTTCATCCCTGTACATACCAATATGGCGGATACAAGCCTGCGGAAGGATATCTATTGCTTCGTCAGTAAAAATAAGTCCTGCTCTTAAAATCGGAGATATAATCAAATTTATATCAGGGTCGATTGTTTTTGCCTTAAACGTAGTTAATGGAGTTGTAACATCTTTTTCCACAAGCGGAAGCGACTTTGCAGCTTCATACAAAAGACATCTTGTGATTTTTCTTGTCGCAATCCTTACCCCCTGGCTGTCAGTATCTTTATTCCTCATTGTACAAAGATTCTGGAGTACCACCGGATTTTCTATCACTCTTATTTTTTCTGGATTCATTTGACATCCCTCTCACTTTATTTTTTATATCAATCCTTCTTTTATTTAAAATATCTATAATATTTGCAGCTTGATTTACAGAGTTGGAAGCTTCCAAAACAGGATCTTTCGGAACTTCTGTGCCATGCGGCAAAATTTCTGCTAATCCGTCACTAAACACCTGACATCTTACAAGAATAGAGCCCAGTTTTTCAAACATATCGTCCAGCAAACCTATAGCTGCCCCAAGACGATTTGTCGGTTTTATTGCAATAAGATTTCCTGAAGCTTTTGAAACCTCATCCGGAGGATACAATTCCAAAGACTTTGAGCCGCCCATCCCGTTAAACTCAACAGTAGCAATTATCCCTTTAGGCAAGGTAAAATCTTTTTCTGTCAGCACAAATTTAACATATACGTGATCCTGAACAATCTTAACAGTGCTTATATATCCAATAGGCACTCCCATCATCCTGACCGGAGAGCCGACAATCAATCCGTCTACATCCTGCAAAAATATCTGGTGACTCTTTAGTTCGCGCTGCTTTTTTATATTATTATAACGAAATGCACTTACACCCACTATTATAACCAACAGCCATACGAGCACCTCTAAAAAAATATATAAACGAATTTTCCCTCTTGCACCCATACAAACATTATTACATAAACACAAATATATTTTACCACTTGCGAAAAAAATTTTTATATTATATGATTAACAAAGAAGTAGAAATGTGAGGTTTACAATGGAGCAGATAATAAAAGTAGCATGGGAATTAAATGAAAACACTGATAACAGATATCAGCTGGTTTATGAAATTGCAGAACTTGCTAAAAAGCTTGTTGATGAAAATCAAGCAAAAAAAGCTCACGATGAATACGCTTTTGAAGAAAATTTTGATACAGGATACACAAGAGAAAATCCTGTAGAACATGCTATTATGGTTAAAGCTTCCGAAGCTGACGATAACAGATTGGTTGGATAAATTCATATAAAAGACACAAGGGTTGATAACGGGTTCTTGTGTCTTTTTGTGTGTATCTAAGGGGGTTTATATGGAAAATTCAGTGGAATATATTAAAAACAAGATAGGGGATTTTACACCGCAAATAGGTATTATCTTAGGCTCGGGATTAGGAGAACTTGCTGATGAGCATTGCGACACCGCAATACCGTATGTTGAAATTCCGGGATTTATAAAATCAACCGTAAAAGGCCATAAAGGCAGGCTTGTTTTTTCAAATATCAGCGGGAAACAGGTAGTTATGATGCAGGGCCGAAACCATTTTTATGAAGGGCATTCCTTAAAAGATATTACCTACCCTGTAAAAGTTATGAAACAACTTGGTGTAAAAACTCTAATATTAACAAACGCCGCAGGAGCCGTTAATGAAAGTTTCACTCCCGGAGATTTGATGTTAATTACCGATCACATAAACTTTATGGGTCAAAATCCTCTTATCGGAGAAAATGACGACACCCTCGGCGAACGTTTTCCGGATATGACAGAAATATATAAAACAAAACTGATAAATCTTGCTGAAGACCGCGCCAAAGAACTCGGAATAAAACTTCAGAAAGGAGTATACCTCGCAAATTCCGGGCCGAGTTACGAAACTCCGGCAGAAATAAGAATGGCAAGATTAATCGGAGCTGATGCGGTCGGAATGTCAACAGTTCCGGAGGCAATTGTTGCAAATTACTGCGGACTTAATGTGCTTGGAATAAGCTGTATCTCAAATGCTGCAAGCAGTACCGGCGGCATAAAACTTTCGCACGAAGAAGTTATTGAAACAACTACAAAAGCAAAAACAGGATTTAAAAAGCTTATTTTAAAAATAATTGAAAATTTATAGCAAATATTTTTTTTCACAGGATTTATAATTGTATAAAATAAATATACAGGAGAACCCATGAATACATTAAATATCAATTCACAGTGTAAAAATACCCCGGCATTTCAAGGCTCAATAAATTTTTCAAAAGCTGCAAACGAAATGCTTTATAAAAGACTTAACCGTTTGCCGGAAAAAACAAGATTAAATGCTTTAAATAAGTATGATACATTTTTGAAAAAAGCATACGAGTCTGATTTTGATGTAAAAGTAAGTGCATCAAATAAAAACAAAGAAATGTATGCGGCAATCCTCAGAAACGGCGAACTTCTTACGACAACTTCGTCAAAGCAGACATTTCTTGACCGTATCGGGCTTACAAATCCGATTAAGTTCTTATGTTCAGCTCTTAAAAAAGCCCAAAAATTCTAGAGCTTCTGCGTTATCAATGCATAAATATCATTGAAACATACCAATATCATAAGCGCAATCAGAAGCAAGAAACAGAATGTTCCTATTTTATCAACAGTTTCTTCGCTTAATCTTTTGCCGCGGATTTTTTCTATTATTAAAAACAATACATGCCCGCCGTCAAGTGCCGGAATAGGCAGGAAGTTTACAATAGCCAAATCAAGAGAAATAATCGCCGTTAAAAGCAGCCCTGAAAAAATTCCGCTTGAATTTATAACATCTCCGCCAACTTTCGTAATTGCAATAATACCGTGCAAGTCACTTACCGGAATTTTCCCGGCAAAAATCTGATACAACCCAAACAAAAGCAGAGCTGTCTGTTCGTATAAGTACTTGCAGCTTGTAAGCATTACGGCCTTAAATCCTTTAGTCGGAATAACAACCTCGCGGACTGTCATTTGAATTCCCATAACACCTTTGCTGTTAGGATAAATCGGATTGAGAGTTATCATTTTGCCGCCGCGTTCTACTACCATATTAACCGGACGAACATTGTCAGTCAGCGCATAAGCTAAATCATTCAAGGTAAACACCCCGTCCGATACAATATAAGATTTATTTTTAACTTTTTCCCTAAGAGATTTTTGGGCATCATTCAAATTTAATCTTGTATCTTTATACTTTTCGTATCCCTTTAATACGTTATCGTTCAAAGAGACTGCAGCTTCCGGAGTCTGTGCCGGAAGTTTTATAATAACATCTTTCGGAATAATTTCATCCCGGGTAAATGCGGGATTTATGGCCTTTAATTTATCGTAATTACTGTTAACTTCCGATTCTTCAACTTTTCCGTCAAATTCTTTGCTCAACTGAACATAAGTTATAACAGCATTTGGAGTTGTGATTTTAGAACCGTTAATTTCGACGATTCTGTCTCCTTTTTGCAGCCCGGACTGCCATATGGATTCTTCTTTCGGAGCTACAATATCATTTACAAAGATATTATAATTTCCAGAAGGCATCTGCCCCCACAAAAATGCTGTCAACACAACAAAAACAAATGCACAGACAACGTTTGCAAAAACACCTGCCGATACAACAACAAGTCTTTGGTAAATAGGTCTATTCATAAACCTGTCCGGAGAATCCGCAGGTAAATCCAATTCTTTATCATCATCAGGGAATGCCACATAGCCGCCAAGCAAAAATGCATGAACCAAAACTTCCAAATCGCCGAACTGTTTTCTCCACAAAGTAGGCCCGATAGGAAGCCCGAACCCGAACCTTGCAACTCTCATCTTAAACATTTTTGCAGCGAGAAAATGTCCTGCCTCATGGACAAGTATTAACACGCTGAGCAGCAAAATCATTATAATTATAGACATAACATTCCCTATCTTTTTACAGTAATTCTTTCAAATAGTTAGGCAGTGCAAAACGTGCCATATGATATTCTTTATTATATATTTTACACGTCTTTGTAATCTCTGCACATCTTTCTTCATTGATATAAGAAAGCGGCTTTACATCCTCTGAGCAAAAAGCCCAAGCCCAATATCCGCCCGGATATGTCGGGATATTTGAAGTGTATGTTTCACAAACCGGAAATACTCTTTTCAAAAGATTATACATTTTCTTTACGGAGTCTTTTTGTGCAAAAGGAGATTCCGACTGCGCAACCATAATCCCGTCTTTCTTTAGCGAATTTTTTATATTTGTATAAAATTCTTCTGTAAACAAACCTTCCCCCGGACCAATAGGGTCTGTGGAATCAATTAAAATTATGTCAAATTCATTTTTCTTATCTTTAATATATTCAATAGCATCCTGAACAAGGATTTCAACCTTAGGGTTGTCAAGTTCACAGGAAATCGTCGGCAGATATTTTTTGCAGGCATCAATAACCATGCCGTCAATCTCACACAAAACAACGCGCTTTACAGTTTTGTGTTTCAACACTTCTCTGACGGTTCCTCCGTCGCCGCCGCCTATAACGAGAACAGATTCCGGATTTTTATGGTTCATCATCGGAATATGTGCAATCATTTCGTGGTAATGGTACTCGTCACCTTCCGTTGTCATCATCAAATCATCAAGAGTTAAAACTCTTCCAAGAGTGCTGTCGGTTTCAAAAACCTCAACCTTTTGAAAATCTGACTGTTCCGAAAACAAAACTTTTCCGGCTTTTATAGCAATACCAAAACCTGATGGGGTAATTTCGTGATAATATCCGTTTTCTATTCCGTTTTTCATTTAATCTCTCCTTTGTCTTGTAAAAAATTGTAGCATAAATAGCAATTTTTTTAAATAAAAATTTTTTAACTACATATAGGGGAAAAATGGTTATAAAATTAGGAATTAAATTATTTAATGCTGTAAAGCGTGCATACCCGATTACGCAAAGCGGGAAAAGTACAATGCCGTTAAAAGGGAAATTCAGCCTTAAAAATCCTTATATATTAGAAGCAGTTCCGGAAAACAAAATATCCGAATTACAAATATTTGAAGGGAAAAAACTAAAGACTGTCTGTCGTATTCTTGATGATGACAATTACCCGCAAATCTTGTCCAGATACAGAAAGCTTTCATCTTCAAAAGGTTTTACCGATGAAGAACTGCAGCTTTTGTACAAAAAAGCATTTCCGAATGTAAAAATTCCGACAGACGTAAATTATGACGCATTTGTATTTTTGAATAATCTCCCGCCTGAAATCGGATCAAAATTTGATGCCCACGGACTTGCAAAAATAGGTGTGGCAGACCAGCTCAAGCAATTAAACACATTGCTTTCAAAAGGCATTGATAAAAACAAACCGTTTTACACCGCGCCGCTGGTTGTAAAAAACAGTGCGGGAGCAGGAGCGGGTTTGGGAACCGGCGGAGGGCATGCCTACCGTGACGGCTCATTTATTGTTGTCGGCGAACCTTCCAAATTAATTGAAGAAAGCGGAATAAAGCACGTTATTGTAAATGATGCTTACTATAGCATAATTAAAGATTTGCAGCAAAAGTTTCCGCAAGTCAGCTTTGTGCGCGCAGATGCGGCAGTGGAATATTTTACAAAACTACTTTCCTAAAACATGTATATGCAGATGGAAAACTTCCTGCCCGGCTTCTTTGCCTGTATTAATCTGGGTTCTGTAAGATTTTAATCCGGCTCTTTTTGCTGCTTCTTTTACCCCAAGCATTAATTCGCCTAACAAATCTTTATCGTCAAGTTCGTTAAGGGATGCAACATGCAAACGCGGAACAACCAGCAAATGTACCGGAGCTTTTGGATTAATATCTTTAAATACAACTAAATGCTCGTTTTCATAAACGAACTCAGTATTAAAATCCCCTCTTATAATTTTACAAAAAATGCAATTTTCGTCCATAAAAATACTCCTTTATACATCTGCAACAGGCGGAATATCAATTCTTTTTAAACGCTGTTCAATACGGCGATACCATTTCAAATGCTGCTTAAACAGAATTTTATAATCTTCAATATCACCATGCGAAATATCGTAAAACTGCTGATCACATGTTTTTACTAACTCACGCTCAAACAAATGTGTTAATTCTTTTCTATCTTTAATTATATTCTCTTTTGTAAGAGTTAATTTTTCTCCGAACGTAGCAATAACTTCAGGTCTGTTATCTCTAAAGAAACAGTAATCAAGGGCAACCGGAACCAGATTTACTTTCCCGTATCTTGCAACAGACTTTTGTGCTATATAAGCCAGCCCCGTCTGGAATACCATTGGTCTGTAGTGAGGCGGCCTGATAATCCCCTGAGGGAATATGCACAACATATTTTTTAAATCACCGACAACATCAACTGAATACTGCAAAGCTTTCATTGCAGATTGCGGAGATTTTTTACACACAGAATAAGCTCCGCCGCGGCGTAAAAGCGGGAATCTGTTTAATTCTTCAATCATCAGCCTGATTTCTTTATGAAAAATTCTGTGTGTTACATTATATAATACACTTCCATCCCACCAATTGCTGTGCGGAGCATAGAGAATAGTCGGTACACCTTTTTCCAGAACCCCTTCATCACCTTTATATCTAAATGCGTAGAATCTGTTCTGAACCATATTAAAGAAAAACAAACTGGCAACCATAAGCCAAAAACGGCTGGTCTTTGCCGGCGTAAACTTCTCCTCCTTGTTCCTCAACTTTGTTGGCGGAATATCTGAATATAAATGTTCTTCTGATGTCATATATAGATTGTACCCCATAAATTTTTAATAGTGAAGTCAGAAAACATATATCTTTAAGAAATCTTAACTTCTTAATATCTATATATTATCGTACACCGACAAAATTAATATGCAAGCGCAGTTGTTCACAAATCTTCAAAAACTCCGCTTCAGAATAATTTTCGCCTGCTCTCAAAAGTTTTGTATCTAATGTTTTTGTCGGTACAAATTTTTGCAGATAATAATGTTTTGCTCCGTGAATTTCATTCCCGATTTTTTCAAAATCATCATATGCCAGCATTGACTTAACAACCGTTGTGCGAAACTCATAATCAATTCCGCTTTCAAGCACAAGATGTACGCTTCGTTTAATTTTTTCAATATCAATATCACACCCGGCAATTGAACTGTATTTTTCAAACGGTGCTTTTATATCCATAGCAATATAATCAATCAGATTTTCATTTATAAGATTTTCAAGCATGCCCGGAAAACTTCCGTTTGTGTCGAGTTTCACAAGAAACCCTAGCTGTTTGACGGCCTTAATAAATTCCGGCAAATCTTTATGCAGACAAGGTTCCCCGCCCGTAATAACAACACCGTCAAGTTTTCCTATTCTGGTTTTCAGAAAATCAAGAACAGAAGAAACGCTTACTAAAGAAGCGTTTTCTCCTGTCTTTAAAAGTTCCGGATTATGACAATACGGACATCTGAAATTACATCCTTGCGTAAATATTATTGCGCTGATTTTCCCGGGATAATCCAGGAGAGATGTTTTTTGAATTCCGCCTATCAGCATTTGCAGGCTGCTCCCGTAATTTCAAAAGTTTTTCTGGAATTAAATTCTATCTTTTTGCCTTTATTCCATTGTTTTACAGGTCTTATGTAGCCGACAACACGAGAATAAACTTCGCATTCGGCACCGCAATCCGGACATGTAAAATGTTCGCCTGCAACATAACCGTGACTAGGGCAGGTGCTGAATGTCGGCGAGAAAGTAAAATACGGTAATTTGTAATTATTACAGATTTTCTTTACAAGATTTTTCATGGTTTCAATATTTGAAATTCTTTCCCCTGCAAAAATATGAACAACCGTTCCGCCTGTGTACCTGGTTTGCAAATCATCCTGATGGTCAAGCACTTCAAAAATATCATCGGAATAATTTACAGGAAGCTGTGTTGAATTTGTAAAGAACGGATATTTGTGTTTTTTATCCATTTTCGCAAGTCTATAAGAAGTTCCTTCCCCCGGAGTTGCTTCAAGATTGTAGTTATTTCCGGTTTCTTTTTGAAATTCAATAATTTTAGCTCTCATAAAATCCATAACTTCAATGGCAAACTGCTTGCCGCGAAAACTTCCTATATCATCATTCAAGAAATTTAAACAAGCCTCATTCATACCGATAAGCCCGATTGTTGAAAAATGGTTTTTCCAATAAACACCAAACCTGGATTTTATATCTCTTAAATAGAATTTTGTATAAGGATATAAGTCTTTATCGGTCAGATCCTCCAATAGTCTACGCTTAATTTCAAGACTCTCTTTTGCAATTTCCATTTGTTTTGAAAGCTGCTCAAAAAATTCAGCTTTATTTTGGACTTTATCGGCAATTTTTGGAAGATTAATTGTCACAACACCAACGGAACCGGTCAGCGGGTTAGAGCCAAACAAACCTCCGCCGCGATATTCAAGCTCCCTGTTGTCAATCCTTAACCGGCAGCACATAGAACGCGCGTCTTCAGGTGACATATCAGAATTAATAAAGTTTGAAAAATAAGGAATACCATATTTTGCAGACATTTCCCAAAGACCTTCAATATTTTTGTTATCCCAGTCAAAATCCTTTGTAATGTTATAAGTTGGTATCGGGAAAGTAAACACTCTTCCCGCACTGTCCCCTTCCATCATGATTTCAAAGAATGCTCTATTCAGCATATCCATTTCCGGCTGAAATTCCTTGTATGTTACATCCTGATATTCACCGCCGATAATAACGGATTGTTCCGCATAATAACTTGGCACAGTCAAATCCATAGTTATATTCGTAAACGGAGTCTGAAACCCGACACGTGTCGGAACATTCATATTGAAAACAAACTCCTGCATTGACTGCTTGACCTGCTCGTAGGTCAAATTATCATATCTTATAAAAGGTGCAAGAAGCGTATCAAAGTTAGAAAAAGCCTGCGCTCCCGCAGCTTCGCCCTGCATAGTATACATAAAGTTTACTATCTGTCCGAGTGCAGTTCTGAAATGTTTTGCCGGAGCACTCTCAATTTTTCCCGCAACACCTTTAAACCCCTCGGTTAATAAATCTTTTAAATCCCATCCTACGCAATAAACAGATATGATATTCAAATCATGGATATGAATATCACCGTTAACGTGGGCATTTTTAATATGCTCCGGATAAATCTTATTCAGCCAGTAATTTTTGCTGATTTCAGAGGCAATATAATTATTAAGTCCCTGAATAGAATAAGACATGTTGGAATTTTCGTTAACTTTCCAATCAAGTTTTCTCAAATAACTGTCAACAAGGTTAACGTTTGCCTCATCAATTTTTGTCTGCAGCTCATTGTATGCCTCAAACGACATACCGTTCAATGCCCGCGGGGATTCCAAAGCTGCAAAACTCCCCTTTCCCAAAGTTTTTTCCATAATTTTAATCTCCTAGTCTCGAGGTGTAACCAACTGAGATAAGCATTCCGACTGTAACGGCTGCGGACCAGTGCGGGATTTTCACCCATGCTTTCCTTATTTCAGTAAATCAATTTTATAATTTTATATAAAGTTTGTCAATTCATTCGAAAGATTGAACTATTAGTTTTTGAATGCAATAAAAAGTAACTAAGTGATTAAGTAACAGAAACAACTCCGCTCAGCGGTATTTTACGACAGCATAGAGTATATCATTAATAAGCGGTAATTTCTTTTTATCTGCAGATTTTACAATATCTATTATTTTTATGCGTTCATCTTCAATATTTTTGAACGATATGTTGAAAAACTCATTGATATCAATTTCAAGAACCCGGGCAATATTAACAAATGTTTCTAATGAAGGTACAGAATTTCCGTTTTCAATAAGGCACATTTGGCGCGGAGAAATATCCGCAGCTTCTGACAGCTTTTCCTGCGAAAAGCCTTTAGCCAGACGAATTTGCCTAATCTTTGCCCCTATAATTTTTTTATCCAAACCTTCGTCCTTTTGTTAATAGTGTATAAATAACCTAATATTTATATAATGAAATAAATATCAATAATCTTGACAAAATGATATATATATCGTATAATAAAATGTGGAACCATTTAATTAAACGGAGGATTTGAAATGATTAAAGGAACTAAGAACGCTTTTACGTTGGCAGAAGTATTGATTACCTTAGGTATTATCGGGGTAGTTGCTGCAATGACTATGCCGACATTGTTAAACTCAACACAAGGTGCACAATATAGAACAGCTTACAAGAAAGCATTATCTGTATTGTCACAGGCAGTAGTATTGAACGTAGCACTTGATGACTATGACTTGTCACAGGCATCAGCAACAGACGGTACAAAACAGACAGACGGAACATCAGCATCTGTTTACAACTTGTTCAACAACAGAATGAATGTTGCAAGAGTTTGTGATGGAGCATGTGATTCTGATAACGACAAATGGACAGTTGGTACTGGCGATAATGCAGTTAAGTTTGGTCAAGCTAGTAACTACACATTCTTCTTTAACGATGGTATTACATTAACATTTAAAGCAAATGCAGCAAACTGTACAGAAGGCAATGCAACTCAAGGGTTTGATGATGCCAGATGTCTTGGTGCAATCGACGTAAACGGTGCTAAAAACCCTAACAGAGTAGTAGCTTGCGACAAAGATACATCAGGCGTAAATTGTAAGGTAACAAACCCTACAGATATTTACCCGATTGCAATGTATGACCAGTCTATCGTTCCAAACACAGAAGCTGCTAGAGCTGTATTGTTTGGCGGTAAATAATAGATTTACTTTTCTTAAAAGAAGTAAAAACGAAACGAATCTTTTCACCTGACACAGAAATGTGTCAGGTTTTCTTTTGAGGTGTGTTTACAGATGGTCATTCTGAGGGCGGAGCCCGAAGAATCTCATTAAATAAGAGATCCTTCGCTACGCTCAGGATGACAAAGTAACTTCACTTCGTTGCGGCAGTTTACTTTGTAAGGATGACAAAATTAGATCGCGCAACAAGTGCGCGATGACAGATTATGGCATATTCTGCCAGCCACATGTCATCGCGGAAGGCGAAGCCTGTCCGCGATCTTTTTCCTGGATTGCTTCGCTTACGCTCGCAATGACGATTTATTGCGCTGCCTACGGCATCGCTTCGACCAAATAGACGTACGTTCCGTTTGCTGCGCAAACGAAATCTTTAAGCCTCGCTATTGTGCTTTCGCACACGCTCGGCGGACAAGTGAGTCAGGCGAACGTGCACGAAGTGCGATAGTGAGCCTTGAAAGAATTTGAGCTTTGCTCAAATAACATTTTGGCATTGAGCGTTAGCGAAATGCAGGGAACGTTTGCGTGTTTTCTCTTTCTGCCTTCTTTTGCAGTTGAGAGCTCTGCTCGAAACGTGCAAAATGGCTTCACTCTTTCTTTCGGTCGTGAACGGTTCATTTCTTTCTCTGCTTGGTTGTTCGCGTATTACGAGTTCCAGAGCATTGCCCTTCGGCAACGCTCTTCACTCTACGCTCACAATCCGCTTTGCCTCGCAAATAAAGAGAAAGAAGTGAACATGCAAAACATAACCTATGACATCAGACTACCGATAACATAGGTTATGTAAATAACATATACATACGGGGGCTGGTTTAAATTATCCGTTCATGCTAATATGAGCTTAAAAAAGAGGTCATCTATGAAAAAAATAGCTTTAATAAATCACGGCTGCGCCAAAAATCTTGTGGATTCGGAATTAATGCTCGGTCTTTTGGCGGAAAAAGGATACGAAATTACGCTGGATGAAAATGATGCGGATGCGGTTATTGTTAATACATGCTCATTTATCCACGATGCGGAAAAAGAATCAGTACAATCAATTCTCCAGCTTGTTGAGAGCGGAAAAAAGGTAATTGTTACCGGCTGTCTGCCGCAAAAGCATAAAGATGAGCTTAAAAAAGCTATTCCGGAAGTCTGTGCACTGGTCGGAACTACCGATTTTAAAGATATAGTACCTATTGTAGAAAATGTGTTAAACAAGCAAGATAATGAATATATTTCAAAAATTTCCGAAAAACCGGAATATATTTATCCGGAAACAATTCACCGCCAGCAGATAACAATGGGCTCAAGCTCTTATATCAAAATCGCAGACGGATGTAATTATCATTGCGGTTATTGCATTATTCCGCAGCTTCGCGGTGCATATCATTCGAGAACCATAGAAAATATTGTGGAAGAAGCAAAAGAACTCGTAAAAAAAGGCGTAACGGAAATCGACCTTATTGCACAGGATACGACAAGTTACGGGATTGATATTTACGGCAAACCTTCTCTTGCCAAGCTTTTGGAAGAGTTAAACAAGATTGAGGGGTTAGGTTGGATAAGGATTATGTATGCATACCCAACCCAGATGAATGATGAATTGATTGACGCCATAGCTAGACTGGATAAAGTTGCAAAATACGTTGATATTCCGCTGCAGCATTACAGTAAAAAAATTCTTGAAGCTATGCGCAGGCCGGTTTCCGATTACAAAGAACTTATAAAAAAACTCCGTGACAGGATTCCTGGAATTGCAATCAGAACTGCATTTATTGTCGGATATCCGGGAGAAACAGAAGCTGATTTTCAAGAACTTTATGAGTTTGTAAAGTTTGCAAGGTTTGACAGAATGGGCGTTTTTGAGTATTCAAGGGGAAAAAATACGACATCTTATTCAATGCAAAACCAAGTACCTAAAAAACTTAAACATAAACGTTATAAAGAGCTTATGTCGCTTCAGCAGCAAATTTCATACGAGATTAATCAGACTTATATAGGTAAAACTATTCCTTGTATGGTGGAAAGCTTTACGGACGATGGAGTTATAATTATGCGTTCCGAGCACGATGCGCCGGAAATTGACGGACTTGTTTACGCCAAGTCGGAAAAACCGGTTGTTCCTGGTGATATTGAGCAAGTTTTGATTGACAATGCGGATGAATACGACTTGTTCGGCACGATAGTTTAAAAAACTTTACACGAAACGCAATTTTTTATATTCAGAGTCTTTCTTCAGTTAAGAAAGGCTCTTTATATGACAGAAATATCGTTTACATCAAGTATAAAACCGGTTCCGTTAAAACAATTTTGGAATATAACAACAAAAATCGGAGATAAAAATTCCGTAGATTTTCCCTGGACAATTAATCAATCTGTTAAGGCCGCAGAAGCTTATACGACAAATATTTGCGACTGTACCGTATGCGGAATTACCAACGGACAGGATGTATTGATGCTTCATCTCACCCCGGATAATTCGTCAAATCATAATTTCTACTTCATTAAACAATTCATTGCACAAAATATAAAACTCGGGAATCCAAATTTGCAGGGAATTCTTATCGGCTCAAAATTAACTAAGAAAAGCCAGGATATATATAATAAATTCTCGGATTTCCTCAATGAAATGTGTATACCGTTTTCAGAATTAAAAGTGGGAAAAGACAGAATACATGCTGCATATTCTTCACTACTCGATACTTGGTATATTTCGTCGTTAAAAATTGATAATATGCTTAAAAAAGGAAAAACTTCCGCAGAAGCCTTAAATACAACTTTTCAAAAAACTGCAATTTCAAAAACTGATGAAATTGGATAATATGCTGTGAGCTATATAAATATATAATCTTGTCAGGGGCTGGGCACATATACCCCAATCTTGACAGGACTTTTTCAGCAACGTAATATTTAATTGTATATAACTTGAAGGGAGTTAGAAAAAATGTTGGATCGTATACAAATTACAAAAGAAGTAGAAGAAATGTGCTGCGTAAAACGCGGTGTTAAAGGTGAACCGGCTCCGATTCCTCAGGAAGGCGAATGGACCAAGTCTAAAGAAATCAAAGATATTTCAGGCTTGACTCATGGCTGCGGATGCTGCGCACCTCAACAAGGTACTTGTAAATTAACATTGAACGTAAAAGACGGTATTATTCAGGAAGCTTTGGTTGAAACAATCGGCTGCTCCGGTATGACTCACTCTGCCGCTATGGCTGCTGAAATTCTTCCGGGCAAAACTATCCTTGAAGCTTTGAATACCGACCTTGTTTGTGACGCTATTAACGTTGCAATGAGAGAATTGTTCTTGCAAATCGTTTACGGCCGTACTCAAACAGCTTTCTCTGAAAACGGTCTGCCGGTTGGTGCAGGTTTGGAAGACTTAGGTAAAGGTTTGACTTCCAAAGTAGGTACAATCTTCTCAACAAAACAAAAAGGACCTAGATACCTTGACCTTGCAGAAGGTTATGTACTTGAACTCGGTCTTGATAAAAATAACGAAATTATCGGTTATAAATACGTTAAAGTTCCTCAAATGTTAGACGCTATTAAAAAAGGTGTTGATGCTAAAGAAGCATTTGAAAAGAACATTAAAACTTACGGCAGATTCTCGGAAGCTGTTAAAACTATCGACCCGAGAAAAGAGTAGGTTCATTTTTCCCGCTCATTCAGAGAGGGTTGAATTGTTGTAGTTAATTAAAAGTATAAGGAAATAAAGAAATGGCTATTAAATTTGAAGGACAAGACAGACGCCAGGCTAAATTAAACAAGGTTTTGCCTGAGTATGGATTCAAGTCTTTAGAAGATGCTAAAGCTTTATGCGATTCTAAAGGCATTAACGTAGAAGAAATTGTAAAAGGCATTCAGCCTATCGCATTTGAAAACGCAGTTTGGGCATATACATTAGGTGCAGCTATCGCATTGAAAAAAGAAGCTAAAACTGCAGCCGATGCCGCAAGCTTAATCGGTGAAGGCTTACAGGCATTCTGTATCCCTGGTTCAGTAGGTGATACAAGAAAAGTAGGTCTTGGTCACGGTAACTTGGCAGCAATGCTTTTGAGAGAAGAAACTGATTGCTTCTGCTTCCTTGCAGGCCACGAATCATTCGCAGCTGCAGAAGGTGCTATCGGTATCGCAAGAAACGCTAACAAAGTAAGACAAAAACCTTTGAGAGTTATTTTGAACGGTCTTGGTAAAGATGCCGCTTACATCATCTCAAGAATTAACGGTTTCACTCACGTTGAAACCCAATACAACTACAAAACAGGTGAATTGAAAGTTGTTAAAGAAACTCCGTTCTCAGAAGGCGAAGTTGCAAAAGTAAAATGCTATGGTGCAGACGATGTATCAGAAGGTGTTGCAATTATGATTAAAGAAGGCGTTGATGTTTCTATCACAGGTAACTCAACTAACCCTACACGTTTCCAACACCCGGTTGCTGGTACTTACAAAAAATGGGCAATCGAAAACGGTAAAAAATACTTCTCAGTAGCATCAGGCGGCGGTACAGGCCGTACACTTCACCCTGATAACGTTGCAGCAGGCCCTGCTTCTTACGGTATGACTGATACTATGGGAAGAATGCACGGTGATGCTCAATTCGCAGGTTCTTCTTCTGTTCCTGCTCACGTTGAAATGATGGGTATTATCGGTATGGGCAACAACCCAATGGTTGGTGCAACCGTTGCAGTAGCTGTTGCTGTTGCAAGCGCTCTTAACAAATAGAGTCTGCAAAAAATCAAAACAATTTAAAACACGGACAGCCCTTTGGGTTGTCCGTGTTTATATTTTAAAAGGAACTAAGTCATTAAGTGGATTGTAGGTAGAGTATTTTACATCATTGTGAGGTCGAATTTTCGATAGGATGCTTTACGCCATTGCGAGGAGCTTTGCGACGAAGCAATCCATAGATCGCGGACAGGCTTCGCCTTCCGCGATGACATGTGACCGGCAAGATATGCAAGAACCTGGCATCGCGCACTCCGTTGTGCGATCTTTTTCCTGGATTGCTTTGTATTCTAGAGTAAAACGAACGTAATTCTTAATTACCCAATGACTTAATCACTCAGTCACTCAGTCACTCAGTCACAAGTAACTTTTTCTTTAGCGGTATCGGTGCCGCAAGGGACAGTGCTTTCTGTCTGGTTCTTTTCAATAAGTTCCTGGCAGCCGGCAATATATGCAACAATAGTTCTGTTATCCACACCAAACTTTTTAAGAATAGTACTAACTTGAGCTTTTATAGTATTCGGACTAACAAACAAAATCTGTGCAATTTCCTTGTTGTTTAACCCGCGGCAAATATAATGCAATATTTCCTGCTCTCTTTGGCTTAAGTCATACATAAATATCAATTCCCCCAAATGTTATTTTTCTATCAGGTTGCAATAGAAAAATTCCCGCACTGTGTTACTCCTCTATAAAAACTCAAAAAATCTTTATTTAAGAATAACTTATAAGTCTTTTTGTAAATTTTTTGTAACATATAAAATAAAATAGACACAGGATTTTTTTTGCGGTACTATAAATATATTTCATACAAACATATCAAATACAAATAGACATTATGACTATATTATATACATTTTGGTTATATTTGTCAATACATTAAGTTGGATTAAGAATAGCAAAAATAAATTAATCGCAAAGTACAAGAAAAAGGTAAATATAATGTTAATTTCGGACGCAATATTGTCGTTGCAGCTGCATACTAAGAAGATAATTTCACAGACAGAAATTGCAAAAGTTTTGGGGATTTCAGCCGTTGCACTAAACAAACGTATAATACGTAAAAGCGAGTTAAAAGTTTCAGAGGCGGCAAAACTTATCAGTCATTACGGGTGTAATATTTTGGCGGATTACAAAGATGAAGATGACAATGTTTCTGTATTTTCCGGCTACAGCGAGAATGCGATTGAGATAAGCTATTATGAAAATCCGCTTGTAAAAAATACCATTAAAAATCCGCTTATGATAAGCCTGTGGCTTGACAGAGAACTTGTAAGAAACGTTTGGAAAAAGGATGAAAAGACTCTGCGTCTTGCAAAAATGCCCGGGGACGGAATGAATGGCGGAGTTTTGCCGATACGGAATAACGATTTGCTTATAATAGATACAAAAGACAACGACATTTTGAGCAGCGGAATATATGCTTATACAACCAACGAAGATAACCTTATATTTATAAATGGGATTAAGCAAAAAATGGATGGTTCTGTAAAGTTTTATTACTTCAACCAAAACTACAATGAAACAATTTATAATAAGGAAGATTTAGAAAACGTAGATTTTAAAATAATCGGCCGCATAATAAAAAATATGTCAGTTTTGATATAATACTTTGAGGATATGGGATTATAAATTTTTCCGGCTGCTGTTTTACTTTTTTGACTGATGGGATTTTGAAGAAATTAGTGTTTTTTGTTTAGATTTTGCGCATTTATAAATTTACAGCTAAGTAATTGCATCTTAAATACTTATAATATTTTTTTAGCCTTAATCTTATATTTTCCTATGATTGGATACATTTGTTTTATATTAATTTTTTTTTCTTTAGCTAGTTCGCAGAGTTCAGCATAATGCTCCGTAGTTATATTTGTACCCAAATAAATTCCTGTTGGTTTTAAGTGAAAAGATTCCTTATTAGGATCGCCAATATATCTCCATTCTTTTTCATACTGCCAACCTACGTATTTTGTAGTTACGCAAAATGCTTGTATAGTATTTTTATTATAATTCCTGCCATTAAATTCTTTTAGTATTTTGTTTAAAAATTTAGTATTTCTTTGATACAAAATTGGATACAAAGTCTTTTTTATTTGAGTTGTATCGTATTCAAGGCAAAAACCTTTATTTGAATCAGCATAATGTGACCACATCAAAATATTATCATATTTTTCCGAAAAACAAGTTATTTTACACTTAATTTTATCAAACATCTTCAATTCATATTTATTTTCCGTTTTAAATGCCTCATACAAATCTTGAATAGAACCTCCTTTTGATAATAATTTTTGTTTAATATTTGTATACTCATTACGATCAAGTAATTCTTTAAAAGTTATTAGATTCTCCCCACCAATTACTCTATGAACTAAATTTTCTAATTTTTTTAATTCATAATGTGAAAACTTTATATTTGCCTCTTTAATTGTAGAACTTAACACATGACGTATGGTATTTTTATCTAATAGATTTATTGATACACTACTATCAAACAGATCATTAAAATCATTTGGACTACTTAGCCAAATATATTCTTTTCTTAAACTTTCTATATTATCATTATTATAAGCTCTATAACGATATAACTTTGGAGGAATTATTTTATGTTTGTATTCAATAAATTTTGCTATATCGTAACTATTATTATCTAAACACTTCTTCAATAAAGTAATATATTCTTGTTTATCTTCTTTATTCACTTATTTGCACCAGCATTAAAATTATCCCTTCACAAACTCTATATGATATCCCAAAATTTCGAGCAGGGTTGAGGTTTCTTCAAGGGTTATTGATTTACGGATTAATTTTCCGGAGAGGGTATTTACTGTATATTTTTTGCCGGTTTTTTCTGTCATCAGCTCGGCCATTTTGGACAGGGTTACGGCCTCTTTCCCTAATATATATTTTAACTCGTTACGAACATCCATCTCTCAATTATATAGGACTTGACAAATTTTACATAAATTTATATAATTTTCTTTATAAATTAAGAAAATTCATTATAAATTAGTAAAATTATTAATTTATAAAGATAATAATGTAAAAATTAAAATTTCAGAAGAGGTGAGAAATGTATAAAAAATCAGCGTTAATACTTACTATTTTGGGAGTTTTGCTGTCATTAACGAATTTTACAAAGGCTTATGCAGATGAAGGCAATTGGGTTTTCGGTAATCAACCCGTACAATATCAAGCCCCGGATAAGGATTGGTTTCCGCAATCAACACCGCAAAATACTCCGGCTCAAACTCTACAAACTCCTCAATACAGTCAGCAAAATATTTCATTGCCGCAAACACAGCAATATAGGCAGCCTGATTACCAACAAACATTCACACAGATGCCAATTTCCAATACTTATAACTCGTACCAGCCGCAGGGTTTCAAAATCCCCGCAGGCACTGCTGTTACCATTCATAATACGCAGGAAATCAACGCAGATTATCTGAACAAAGGGCAGACTGTTGAATTTTCCGTAGATAGTCCGGTAATAATAAATGGAGTAACCGTTATAAAAGCCGGCACAAGAGCCACTGCAGAAGTTTTAAACAAGAAAAATAACTTTATCTTCGGAATTCCGGGAGAAATTCAGGTCGGAAACTTCAAACTAAATAACGGCGGAAGCAGCCCGATTAATATGTCCGGTTCAATTACCGAAAAAGGATCCAGCAGATATTGGAGTCACATTGGCTGGCTGATTGTATGGCCGCTGCTATTGGTTAAAGGCGGCGACGGCGTAATCCCCGCAGGTACAAGACATACAATTTACACTATCGGCGATACCTATTTGAATACAAATGTATATCCGGTTAACTATTACGGAAATTCTTATTAAATTGATTAGTAATTAAGACATATGGAACATCTAAAAGTGCCGCCCCTGGCACTTTTCTTTTATACTTTCCAAAACCTCGACAGAACGCTTGGATATCAATTCCGCTTTAAGTTTCTTGTTTTTTCTTTCTTTCTTCGGAAGCTCCACTGGAGGTACCAAGCCCCAATTTGAATTTATCGGCTGGAATTTCGTATGTTCTTCATCTGAAATATAATGTGTCAACGCGCCAAGCATCGTTTCTTTTGGCAGTTCTAAAAGCTCCATGCCTGTCAGATATCTTGCGGCATTAATTCCCGCCAACAGTCCGCTGGCTATTGATTCTGTATAACCTTCCGTTCCGGTAATTTGTCCCGCAAAAAACAGGTCAGGACACTTGCGGGTCTGGAGCGTCGCATTAATCAGTTTTGGGGAATTTATGAAAGTATTCCTATGCATAACCCCATACCGCACAATATTTGCATTTTCCAGTCCCGGAATTGAATGAAGCAATTCTTTTTGTGCCCCCCATTTCAAATTCGTCTGAAATCCGACAAGATTATAGAGAGTTTTTGCGGAGTTATCTTGTCTTAACTGAACAACCGCATAGTTTTCTATGCCCGTACGCTTATCCACAAGCCCGACAGGCTTCATCGGGCCAAATCTCAAAGTATCCACCCCGCGTGAAGCAAGAACTTCAATCGGCAGGCAGCTTTCGAAAAACTTTGCACCTTTTTCAAAACTTTTGAGTTCAATTTTCGGCGCGTTAATAAGAATATTATAGAACCGCTCGTACTCTTCTTTATTCATCGGGCAGTTAATATAAGAGGCTTCGCCTTTGTCATAGCGGCTTGCCATAAAAGCTTTACTAAAATCAATGCTGTCATATTCAACAATCGGCGCAATTGCGTCAAAAAAGTGTAAGTGTTCGCTTTGGGTAAATTCTTTTATTGAATTTGCGAGCGGCTCGCTTGTCAAAGGGCCGGATGCCATAATAACAACCCCATCTGGGATTTCCGTTATTTCTTCTCTTATGACCTCAATATTTTTTTCAGCGCAAATTTTTTCCGTAACTTTTTGAGAAAATCCTTCTCTGTCGATTGCGAGTGCCCCGCCTGCAGGAAGTGCGCAGTCATACGCAATATTTATAAGCTCGCCGCCCAAAATTTGCATCTCTTTTTTGAGAAGTCCCGAGGCGTTAGAACAATCCGCAGAACCCAAGCTGTTTGAGCAGACAAATTCCGCAAATTTATCCGTAACATGCGCGCCTGTGGATTTTTTGGGGCGCATTTCATATAATTTAACTTTAATACCTCTTTTTGCAAGCTGCAATGCGGCTTCCGAACCCGCAAGGCCTGCACCTATAACTTTAACTTCCATAAAACAAGTTTACTTTCGAGATAAATCACTGTCAACCGAAAAAGTATGGTATAATAAAAAAGAGGTATTTATGAAAAAGTCAGAATTAAGCTTAATGAATTTAGAAAACAGTTTTAATACGCTTAAAGAGTGCTACAGTGATTATTGCAGCCAAAAAGATGAAAAACTGAAAAACTACATAAAAGATTCTTGCATAAAACGTTTTGAATATACTTACGAAACATCAAAAAAAATAATGAACAAATTTCTGAAAAAGGAGTATGACAAAACGGAAAAAGAATTATCAATTAATAACATATTTCGTGAAATGTACGGACTTAATTTGATTGAGAATTTTGAAAACTGGGCAGATTACAGAGAACTCCGAAATATTACTTCTCACGAATATAATGATAACGATACATATAAAATAATAGATATTATTCCAAGGTTTATGAAAGATGTTGAATATCTCATAAACGCATTGAATGGAGTATTGGAAGATGATTAGTGGAGTAACCGAAAAAGAAGAAGCTATTATAAAAGAAATTCTGAGAGGTTATCCTTATGAATTTTATTACTATGGTTCCCGTGTTAAAGGAGATTTCACAAAAGCATCTGACCTTGATATTCTGGTAAAATCAAAAGAATCTGTTGACTATTTAATCCTTGCCGTGCTGGAGCGTGAATTTAACGAGAGCAAGATACCGTATAGAGTAAATTTGTCCGATTATTCCCAAATGGACAATTCATTTTACAAACTCATCGAACCGACGCTGGTAAAAGTTTTCTAAACAAAATCACAAGGGTTATTGAGCATAATTTCGTTTGCTAATACACAGGCAATACGCGCTTCTGCAACTACTGCGCAAGCCTCGACCGCACATGTGTCAGAGCGTTCAAAATGTGCTGTTGTTTCTGTCATATCAGAGCTGTCAACAGTGTTGAGAGGTGTTTTTAATGTCGGAATAGGCTTCATAACAGCTTTTACAACAAGCGGTTCTCCATTGGTCATACCGCCTTCGACTCCGCCGGCGTTATTTGTTTTGCGAATAGTTTTGCCGTTTTCGGCATACATCTGGTCATGAAATTCACTTCCGGGGATTTTATATCCGTGCTGACCGTTTCCGAAAGAAACAGATTTTACGGCAGGAATACTCATAACTGCCTGTGCAATTTTGCCGTCTAATTTTCTGTCCCACTGAACATGAGAACCAAGACCTACAGGAAGATTTTCAAAAATCACCTCAAACTTTCCGCCCAAAGTATCTCCGGCTTCCTTTGCCTTGTCTATTTCCGAATGAAATTCTTCTTCTGTTTTGCCTTGCCCTATTTGAATAATGTTGGAATTCCAGGTTATTCCGTAATGCTTGAGAAGCAGTTTTGCAACAGCCCCCACTGCAACCTCTGCCGCTGTTCCGCGGGCGCTTGAGCGTTCGAGAATATTTCGCAAATCTTTTTGGTTATATTTGATACTTCCGGCATAATCCGCATGCCCGGGACGGTAAGCCGTAAAAGATTTTTCGGAAGTTTCATCTTCTGAATTTACACTCATAATTTTTGACCAGTTTTCAAAATCTTTGTTATAAATAACTAATGTAAGAGGAGAACCCAGAGTTTTTCCGAACCGAACACCCGATGTAATTTCCACGGTATCGGATTCGATTTTCATCCGGCCGCCTCTGCCGTAACCCTGCTGGCGGCGTTTAAGCTCAGAATTTATAAATTCAATATCTATTTCAAGATTTGCCGGCAAACCGTCAATAATTGCAGTTAAGCATTTTCCGTGGCTTTCTCCGGCCGTTAAAAACCTGAATTTTTCCAACATTACTGTCTAATCCCCCATTTCATCTGCAAATCGCGCAATTTGCCGCTGTGCTCAAGTAAATTTATGGTAAAGTCTACGGATTCTCTAAGTTTTGCTGATTCTTCACCTTTTCTGAATGCCACGGCATACGGTTCTTTTGAAAATCTTTTATCAAGAATTTTTACTGCCGGGTCATCAAGCGCAAGGTTATACAGAATAGTATCATCCGCAATCATTGCATCAGCTTCACCGTTCTTTAACGCCTGATAAGCGAGATGATAGTTCTTGTAGCCTCTAATAATCGCTTCCGGCGCATTCATTCTGACACTCATTTCACCTGTGGAACCGTAGACAATAATCACACGTTTGCCGCTTAATTGTTTAATAGAAGCGATATTAGAACCTCTTTTTATAAGTATTGCCTGTCCTGCCATATAATAAGGTTTTGAAAAATCAACAACAAGTCGTCTTTGATCTGTAATAGACATAGTTGCAATAAGCATATCGACTTTGCCGGAATTTAGCATGCTTATTCTGTTTGAAGCCGTAACCGGAACAAATTCGACATCATTCATATCGGTAAAGATATGTTTTGAAATAATCCTTGCCAAATCAATATCAAAACCTTGAAGCTTGCCTTCAATATTTCTATACCCGAAAGGTCTTGTGTCGCTTCTGACACCGACAATCAGTTTTCCGCGTTCTTTTATCGCGTCATAATCATCCTGCGGTTTTTTTAAGCCGCAGCCTGTTAATATTAAACACAACAGAAAAATTGTGCAAAGCAGTTTTTTAATCATTCAAGACCTCTCTTAATATTAAAATGATACAGAAAGGCTGATATATTGTCAAATCTGCAAAAAACCCCTACACAACAAAAAGGGATTACATGAATCCCTAAAATGAAATGGAGTTTAAAGTCGTGTTAATATACAGGCGGAAAAGCTTTTCTGCCTTAAGCTTTATAAAAACGATTATTAATTCAATTCTATGAACCTACAAGACGCAAAGCTTCTTCCAAAAGTTCTTTGTTTGAAGAAATCAGTTTGTTAGAAACTTCCATTTGAAGTTTCGCCATTTGGAAATAAGAAATATTTGCTTTGAAATCCGCGTTTGATAATTCTAACAGACCGGAGCGAATTTCACCGCATCCCAAAAGCGGTTTGCCGGATTCTTCAGTTTCAACAAATTTTCCGTCCTGAAATTCAAATAAAGCCGCCGCGTTATGGAAATTTCTTGTAGTTATACGGTATAGAGGAACGGAACGTTTGCCGTTATCAGCTTTCCCGTATATTGTACCGTCATTTTTTATTTCGAAATCATCATATTTTCCGAGATATTTCCCGTTATTCGGATCTATCCACATTTTGATATTAGTTGTAGGAATATCTAAAGACCCGCCGCGCATTGCGGTTTCCTGATACAAATCCGCAGAAATAGCTTTTGTGCCCTGCATAATCTCACCTTTGTCATTGAGAATATACCCCTGAACGGTATTTCCGCTGGTATCTCTGTAGACCCCTTCTCCGTCAAAAGTAAACTCGCCAAGACGCGTATAAATGTTTTTGCCCTCGGCATCTTTAACCAGGAAAAAGCCTTTACCTTCAAGGAACAAGTTTTCATTTGATGTACCCGGAGTTGACTGCCCCTGACCAAGTTTTTTCGCGTAATCTTCCGCTATCGCACCGCCAAGAAAAGTCTTAAAGTTAACCTGTTTTTCTCTGAAACCCGGTGTGTATACGTTTGACATGTTATCAGCGATAACATCCATCCAGTTTTGGGTTGATTTTTGTGTATTTAAGGCTGTGGTGTATGAATCATTCATTTCCGCTCTCCTTATTGTTTCTTCTTTCTTGTTCTTCGCGCTGGCGGCGTGATTGTGAATAGTTTAAGTCGCCGTAGGCAATATTTTCTTCATCAAATCTTTGTCTTAAAAAGTCTATATTATTTCTCAGATAATTTTCAACAGCTTTATCACCCGGGATAAAATTAGCGTTAATTTTTCCGGCTCTGTCTACCTGTAAAATTACCGAAACATCTTTATCAAAATCAATTCTGAAAGGCTGGTTTGTCTGGGAAGATTCCTTTAAAGCTTCAATCAACGCAGCAGTCGCTTTTGCAGTTGACTGGACGGCTTTTGTATTCCCTTGCTGAAGTGCCTTTTGAAATTCAGAAGCAATACTTCCCATAGACATATCTGTTTTTGAAACAAGGTCTGCAAAGAATTTTGCATCAGTATCAGACATTTGAATGGAAGAATAATCGACAGAAGTTCTCATGCCTGCAATTTGACCTCTTGAGGTTGCTCCCATAGGGTTAATGTTAGTAAAATTAAAGTTACCCCCGTTTGCGTTCATATAAGCCTGCACCTGATCCGATAGTGCAGAATATGCGTTTTGATTTTGTTGGTTAGGATTCTGCTGGTTTTGTTGATTTTGCTGGTTTGAAGCTGATACTTCACCTTTCAGGGTTTGGGTATTATCGGCTTCTTTTTCTTTGGAAACTTTATCGCTTACTTTATCTTCTTTTTTATTTTCTTTTTTTTCGGTTTGGCTGGTGTCTTTAGCTTCCTCGGAGGCTTCTGTATTTTCGACATCTTCATTAGATTGAACTTCTTCCGCTTTAGTCGCTTTCATTTCAGATTCAAATGAAGTGCTGCTTCCTGAAAAGCGTTTAGCCTGAGTGGATGAAGCCGCTGTTGTCATCTCACTGCTTGATAATATCGCCGTTTTTGCTGTATCTATATTCATCTTAATTAATCAACCTCCAGTTCTGCCAACTGTTTCAAAATCTCTCGTTCTTCCTGTTCCTGGCGTTCTTTGCTTTGTGCAAAATATCTTGTAACACCGAGCTCGGAATACTGTTTTAATTCTGCTTTTTTCTCTTCTTCAAGATATGCCTCGCGGTTTTTCTCTTTATGTTTTTCCAGAACTTTTACCGCCTGCTCCAATTTGACGAGTTTTTGTTTTTCAATATCAAGTACACGCTGAGCTTCTGCACGGATTTGTTCCAGTTGTTCGGCTTTCTCCCAAAGATGTATCAGATATTTGTCGTATGTATCGTACATCATAGGATCAGCCTTGCGCATGTTTATCTGCGTAGCCTGTATCTCTTCGTTATTTTTTCTGATATTTTCTTCTGCAATAAAAACAGCCTGCTGAGCTTTTTGCACTACCATTAACTGTTCTTCTTTTTTGCGGATTCTGAAATCCAGAATTTTTTGTAATCTGTATCGAAAAGGCATCTTAGACTACACTTTCTTGGCTTTATTATGTATTATTTAACCAAGATTATAAACATCTAAACGTATGATATATTTAATGATATTTTTCCGTTAGTCAAGAATTTGAACACCGGTTCCTGTTCCGATTTGTTTGTTTCTGATTACCCAGCCGCGGTTGCCGTAATAGTCCTGGTAATCGCCGTAATTTGAGCCATAACTGTTCGGACCGTAACTGTAGTAAGGATTTACGGGCGGGGTAAGACCTGTCGGGGTTCCGAAAAAGCTCGTTTTTAAATTATGAAAAAATCCGCCCAGCCCTCCTGTTGAATTTCCTGTTGTATAATACGTGGATGTTCCGGGATAATAGGAATTCAGACCGTTGTTATACCTGTTATAATCTCTGTACTTATTATATTTTCTTATCTTTCGCGGAGTATTATACCTGTTTCTGCGAACATGCGTATACGGTCTGTTGATTGTATTATAACGCGGCATTGTTCTGTATGAATGAGGAACCGGCGTAGATGTAGTTACATACCTCACTGCGCTGAATGCCGGAACTGAAAAAATAAATAAAAAAGCAATTACAAAGATTTTTTTCATAAATTGTACTCCTCTGATTTATTTCAGAAGTGTATGAAAAATCCATAATTTGCACATTCGCCTAAAGGGTACAATTGTTGTATGTAAAATATTTTTGTCATATTATAAAGAAAGAACAATTAAGGAGAGATACTAAAAATGGTAAAAAACAGAATAGGTATAGATGTTGGTGGAACCAATGTTAAGCTGGCACTTGTCACAAGCGAAGGTAAGATTATTTATTCAAATTCAATTCCCACACGCGCTGAAATGGGTTATGAATACACTGTTGATAATATTAAACAGGCAATAAGCGACTTATTAAAAGAAACAAGTATAAACCCGAAAGATATTGAAGGAATAGGTTTCGGATTTCCGGGACAGGTTGATTACAAGTCAGGAATAGTAAGACTTGCCCCTAATATTCCGGGCTGGGTAGACGTACCGATTGCAAAAATGATTGAAGATGAATTTCATATTCCAACCCGCATAGACAACGACGTAAGATGCGCGGCTCTTGGTGAACTTAATTTCGGAGCAGGGAAAAATTGCGAAAACCTGATTTGTATTACAATCGGAACCGGTATAGGTTCAGGTCTGATTGTTAACGGCAAACTTGTCAGAGGCGCCTCAAATGCCGCAGGCGAAATCGGACATATAAAACTTCAAATGCATGACGGTCCTATTTGCGGATGCGGAGATACCGGATGTATGGAAGCCTTTGCATCAGGCCCTGCAATAGTTGCAATGGCAGAAGATTATATTAAGGGTGGAAAATCAACAAAATTCAGAGAACTTGCAAACCCTGATATTACACCTTATATAGTCTGTGAAGCTGCAAAAGCAGGCGATCCTGTAGCAAGAAGAATTTTCACAATTATGGGCGAATATATAGGAATAGGACTTGCTAGTGTTGTAAACCTTTTAAACCCTGAAAAAATAATTATCGGCGGCGGAGTTGCAGCAGCAGGAGATTTCCTAATTGAACCGCTTAAAGAAACACTCAAAAAACGCGCAATGAAAATTGCAGGAGAAGCTGTTGACGTTGTTCCTGCACAGCTCGGGAATACAGCAGGCGTTATCGGCGCAAGTTTATTAATTGAAAGTTAATCAAACATTTTATATTGTAAAAGCTCCCTTATGGGAGCTTTTTTTTTATGTTTCTCGAATATAATAACTTCCTTTTTTCGGAGATTCTTCAATAATGAGCCCTTTGATGTTGTCAAACCAGGCACAAATTTCTGCAACATCTTTATTGTAACGTGTTGCCAAAGAAACTGCCGCATTTTTACTATCCTGATCAGGGAACATAATCTTTGTTCCGCCGACAAGAAAAACATAATTTAATTTTTGACCGTGTTCGTAAACCTGTTTTGAAACCAAAATACTATCCTTATCAAAGTTTACGTTACCAATGCTAACTTTTTCGGACTTCATAGTGTATCTCCTTTAATCACCTAATCGTATATTAAACTATATATATTAAGTACATGTTTTTTATCAAACTAACACACAGGGGAATAATCGTTACAAACCGTAATATTATATCAATAGTTTACTTAGTTATTAAGTTGTTACAGAGATGATTTCGCGTAATTGTTGTACAGTTACATAATACATGTTATGTGCCTGAGGTACGACACTATAACGCTTCGCTGTGTGAAACGCACTATTAGTAGTATTCATTGTTCATTTTCTCTTTTTGATTGCGAAGTAAAAAGCGGATTGTGAGCGTAGAGTGAAGAGCGTTGCCGTAGGGCAATGCTCTGAAACTCGTAATACGCGAACAACCAAGCAGAGAAAACGAACCGTTCACGACCGAAAGAAAGAGTGAAGCCATTTTGCACGTTTCGAGCAGAGCTCTCAACTGCAAAAGAAGGCAAAGAGAAAAACACGCAAAACTTTTGCGCTGCCTGCGGCATCGCTTTGACCAAATGGACGCTCGTTTTGTTCGCTTTGCTCACAAAATCGTTAAGCGCTGCTAAGGACAACGCAGCGCATTTGACGTCATTGCGAGGTCGGATTTTCGGTAGGGTGTAGCGAAGCGAAACCCGTAAGTTGGAGCCGGACGTTACTCCGGCGACAACCCGAATAATCCGATGCAACGCGACGAAGCAATCCATAGATCGCGCAACAAGTGCGCGATGACATATTTTGGCGCATTACATCAGCCACATGTCATCGCGGAAAACCAAAGGTTTGTCCGCGATCTCATTTCCTGGATTGCTTCGCTATCGCTCGCAATGACAAGAACCGTCATTCTGAGGGCGTAGCTTTAAAAAGGTACCAATAACATGTCTTATGTAACTAATTATTTGACATGTATAGCAATAGCGCCAGGTAGTTTAATCACTTCTCTGAATTACTTTGAAGATAAGAAAAGCAGACAGAATATTGTTTCTGTCTGCTTCGTTTATGGTTTTAGGATTATTGTTCTTGAGGGTTATATGACAAACCGTTGTTTAAGTTTGCAGTATTTTCTTGAGGTTTTGTTTCATTAACTGCAACTGCTTCAGGCTCAACCATACTTAAATAGAGCAATTTATTTGCCGTTGCCTGGTCAATGTTCAGGAACTGACCTCCGGCTTGAACATCACTTGCAGATACAATTTTTACATCTGCGTTAACTTCAATATTGCCGTATTTAATGTGAACCGGTACAACATCACCGACTTTGAGGGATTTGTTGTGTCTTAATGCAACACCGCCTCTTGAGATGTTTGCAATTGATTCAACTGCAGGAGTTGATGAGAATTCAAGCTGGCTTGCCATATCATTAGCGTTAAATCTTATGAATTGACGTTTGTCAGTTGCCGGCATGATATCTGCGACATCTCTTAATTGAGATACAGCTTTAATTCTGTCTAAATCCGGCGGAGTTTCCGGAGTTATAACAGGTTTATCACCGTCTGGATCCGGGTCTGGTGTAGGATCTGGATTTGGATCATTGTCACTATCCAGGTCATTGTCCAAATCATTATCCGCATCGTTATCAGCATCAGCATCTGCATCCGCATCAGCGTCGGCGTCGGCGTCGGCATCAGCATCTGCGTCGGCGTCGGCATCAGCATCTGCGTCGGCATCTGCATCAGCATCGACGTCTGCATCAGCGTCGGCGTCCGTATCTGTATCAGCGTCCGCATCAGCATCGGTATCCGTGTCCGTATCTGTATCAGCGTCCGCGTCCGCATCAGTATCGGTATCTGAGTCAGCGTCCGCATCAATATCGTTATCCATGTCGCTGTCCAAATCGTTATCAGCGTCATCGTCATCATCAGGCGGCGGCTGATCCGGTTCGTCTTCATCCTCCGGAATTACGAGGTTATCATCATCTTCAATAGTTCCTTCATCTTCAGGATGAGTGTCTTTATCATAACCGTCATATCCAGGATCATCATCTTGTGAACTGCCGCCTGTATAATATATACGTCTGTCAGAATCAGGACCTTCTTCAATAGCTTCAACATGTTCCGGTCTTACAGCTGTTGTTCTTATAGATACATCTCTGTCTGGGTCATTAGCATTAGTTAATTTATTTGTTGCATCATTTTCTCTGTAGAAAGATTTACCGTCTTCGCCTCTGTGAGGAGTATCAGTAATAAACTCATAACCGCCTGCATAAGCATGATCAGCTACTATATTCAAGTCCTGTTCATGCATTGGTCTGCCGTTACCGTTTCCTGCAATAGTCCCGTTTTTAATAACTACTGTAGAGTGAGGAGTTTCGTTTTTGCCGCCTACTTCTGCCAAATCAAGTGCCGTAATATTAGCTTGATAAGGATTAATCGGTTTTGTATAATCTCCAAAGTAGTCACCTGTATTTTGATAAGTAGGGACTTCACCCAAATTATCAATAATCATATACTGACCGCGAGTTGTTAAATTTACTTCTTTGCTTGCAGTAATTTCACCAATATGGGTGTTACCTGAAAATTCTGCATTGATACTGCCATCTCTTGCTACAATTGCACAAATTTCAGTATCGTTTTTAGTTCCGTCAGCATTATCAAGGCCTTTGATGTTGATGTTACCTTTATTAGACAACATATCTACGCCATATTGAGCATCTGGAGTATAGTCTGTAATTTTGTTGTGAGCAAAATCCTCTCCGGCAGTTGAATCAATTGTGCCATCCTGCCAGTGAACTCCTTCTTCAACATAATCCTGATTAAACTGACCTTTTGTCTGAATAAATGTTAATTGTCTACCGGTACCATCTTCTCCGATTGCACCACTTGCAATAATTGAAATTCCGGCACCTGTAACGTTTGCGGTTTTACCTGTACGATCTTCCGATCTGTTTAAGATGTTATAAGCAGTTTCACCGGAATTAGTAGAATCAGCCAGCAGAATTACTCTGCCATCAGCGCTGATTTTATTAATATTCATATCGTGATCAATGCTTGCAATATTTGCAACGGATTTGTTTCTGCTTCCTTGTGTGCTTGAAGCGGTAATTGTCCCGTCAACAGCAGCATTAATAGATTTTGTCAAATCTCTGCCGTTTGGTCCGATACCTGTGCAAACACCGTTAGCACAAGTTAAGTCTTCACCAATTGCACCGTTTGTAACATCTATTGTTAAATCTGCACCATCTGAAGTTACAATGTGATTAGTTTTAACACCGTTATTTAATACATCGCCGTTTGTAACTTTTATTGTAACATCGCCGTCTGCAATAATATTATTTTGATTTGCATCACTTGCTCTGGTATCACCCATTGTAACGTTTGAATCGTTACTTGTGATATTAATAAGAGCACCTCTGTCTCCGGTAATAACACCTTGCAGGTCAATACCACCAGATGCATTATTTGTAATATTTAAACTTGCACCATGGTTATTTATTTTACCGCTCGAAGTTAACTTAATACCGTCTGTACCGCTGGCATTATTAGTAATATTTGTTGTACCGGTATTTTCCATTGTACCGGAAATGTTAATACCATTTGCACCTGAATTGATTGCTTCTAATATACCGTTTGTGTTTTTAATTTCGCCGGCAACATTAATTCCGGCAGTATCAGTATTTGTAATTCTTATATTACCTGCACCAAGGTTAACAATTTTTGAACCGGCTTGTGAATCAAAACCGTTCATTGTTTGGATTGTTAAATTACCGTTTCCGCTTGTTACAGATGAACCACCGCCAACAAGTGCATTGAATAAATCATTGGCCGCTGTATCAGAAATAAGTCTAGGACCTTCATTATCCGCACCTGAAAATACCATGGAACCGTTTGTAGCTACAACTTTTCCTGCATTGATGTTGATATCTTTTGTTGCTGCAACTCTGCCGTTAATCTGAACAACAGCATTACCATTTATAGCTGTAGGAATATCATTAACTGTTAATGTTGTTTCCCCTGCACCATAGAATCCGTCCACACCCTGACCATCTCCGGAATCTACTATTGAACCATATAAAGGAGCTTCTTTAATTTGATTTGCAAATGCAGTATACTCATTTTGTGTAGGAGTAATTACTGATAATGACCCGACGTTTAAAACACCGCTTGAACCTACAACCATGCCGTTTGGAGATACAAATATAAGGTTGCCGCCAATAGGCCCGGATGTAGCACCCTGAAGTGTGTTAACAATACCGTTGATCTTAATCTGGTTTTGAACAGCTGCCACAAACGTATCAATTGGAGCACCTTCATAAACGTGATGCACTGTACCGTCAGCACCAGTCCATTGCCCTTGATTATAGTATCTCATAACAAAGTTTGCGATATCACTTGGGCTTAAGTTAAAATCCTGAAATTTCCTAAAACCAACGCTCCCGTTAAACATATCAGGAGTAATCATATATTCTCCATTACGGTTTGGTTTTAATGCTTGCCCAGCGGAGTTGGTAATTTGAGTTGCAAGTACAGGGTAAGTTGCACTTTGCTGCATAACCATTAACAGCCCCAAGACGGAAGCCACTACACGCCTTTTGTTTTTTTGTAATTTCTTAGCCATTACAATAATCCTCATCGTTCTATTATTTTATATATATAAAAACGGCTACCGATTGAAAAAACTGTTATTTTTTGAGGAAATTTTTACAAAAATTTACATAATCCATGTTATCGGAATAAGTTCATTTCTTTCTCTTTATTTGCGAGGCAAAGCGGATTGTGAGCGTAGAGTGAAGAGCGTTGCCAGAGGGCAATGCTCTGGAACTCGTAATACGCGAACAACCAAGCAGAGAAAGAAATGAACCGTTCACGACCAAATAAAAGAGTGAAGCCATTTTGCACGTTTCGAGCATAGCTCTCAACTGCAAAAGAAGGCAAGAAAGAGAAAACCCGCAATTGTTTTCTGCGCTGCCTACGGCATCGCTTTGACCGAATGGACGTACGTTCCGTTTGCTTCGCAAACGAAATCGTTAAGCGCTGCTAAGGACAACGCAGCGCAATAAATCGTCATTCTGAGGGCGCAGCCCGAAGAATCTCATTAAATAAGAGATACTTCGCTACCGCTCAGGATGACAATGTAAC
>CALUWA010000001.1 GCA_944324365.1 Candidatus Gastranaerophilales bacterium | reverse complement strand
CAATTCCCATACAGTAATGGGTATTTCCACGCTGCGTGAAAATGCAAAACAAAGCAACAAACAAAAACAAAAAAAAAACAAAAAAATAAACAAAAAGAAATAAAAACAAATAAAACAAAAAATAAAAATATATAAAATACCCTTTTAAAAAATTTCCTTAACGACTCCGAAAAAGTCGTTTTTTTTTTTGCGAGAAAAACGATTCATGATATCGGTACCTTTTTAGTGCAAAACTACCGTTCATGTTCACTTCTTTCTCTTTATTTGCGAGGCAAAGCGGATTGTGAGCGTAGAGTGAAGAGCGTTGCCGAAGGGCAATGCTCTGGAACTCGTAATACGCGAACAACCAAGCAGAGAAAGAAATGAACCGTTCACGACCGAAAGAAAGAGTGAAGCCATTTTGCACGTTTCGAGCAGAGCTCTCAACTGCAAAAGAAGGCAGAAAGAGAAAACACGCAAATGTTCTCTGCATTTCGCTAACGCTCAATGCCAAAATGTTATTTGAGCAAAGCTCAAATTCTTTCACGGCTCACTATTGCACTTCGTGCACGTTCGCCTGACGCACTTTTCCCAGGCGTCATTGCGAGCGTAAGCGAAGCAATCCAGGAAAAAGATCGCGCAACGGAGTGCGCGATGACAGGTTCTTGCATATCTTGCCGGTCACATGTCATCGCGGAAGGTGAAGCCTGTCCGCGATCTA
Source organism: Candidatus Gastranaerophilales bacterium (assembly GCA_944324365.1). Classification (GTDB taxonomy): domain Bacteria; phylum Cyanobacteriota; class Vampirovibrionia; order Gastranaerophilales; family Gastranaerophilaceae; genus UBA1221. Next base: position 307,006 of record CALUWA010000001.1, on the reverse strand, counting down.
TGGATTGCTTCGTCGCAAAACATCGGATTATTCGGGTTGTCGTCGGAGTAACGTCCGGCTCCAACTAACGGGCTGGGGCACTTCGTGCCACGGCGCCCTACCGAAAATCCGAGCTCGCAATGACGGGAAATTTGTTAATGGAGTATTTAGAGATACAAATCCCCGAAATAGATTTGGATTTAATTTTTCAAAGCGTTTATATTTCGGGTCTACCGCAAAACAAAGTATGGATTTTTAGATCCGTATGTATTTGGCTGGGATGGCAGACGCGAATCATTGTTTACCAATGGCACTTGGGGCTGCAGGAAAGGTTGTCAAAATTGCGCTTACTGCACAAAATTAATCCAACTTAACGGCTGGGAAATTCCGGACGATTACCCGTGGTAAATTTCTGATGAGGCTCAAAATCCCGAAAATAAATTGATAATTTCTTTAGTTACTTTGTCCTGCACGGTAGCCGCACCAGGCAAATATTACAGGAAGAAGCTTCTCTATATGCAATTTATCAATATAAGGGAATTTTGCAAGTACAAGCGCGCTAAATACATCGTCGATATTTGCTATTGCATCTTTGATGCCTATTTTTCTGTCCGGTTCAATATCTTTAGGATCATTAATAAGATTGGAAAGTTTTGCACCTCCCCACATTCCAATTCCGACCCCGGCTATGGTTCCTGCAACTTTTGCAGGTTTATTATTAAGGCCTTTAACTTTATCCGAAAGCTTCAAAAATCCGGCAACTCCTATAAGCGGCAAGGTACAGTTCATGATTTGAAATACGGCTTCTTTACGTTTTCTTTCTCTTTTTTTATGTGTTTCTCCTATCATTCCAAAGGTTGCTCCGCCTGTAATACCGGTAATACTTGTTATAAGCATTTCTTTTAGGCCGTATTTCATGTGGATAATATTTTTTAATCCGGGATTTTTACGTGTAAAGTACAAGAGCGGCAGGGTTGTACCGATTATGGCTCCTGTGGCAGCTTTCATTTTCGTTTTAAATTCAACGCTTTCACTGGTATGATAACGTCTTGCAATATAACCCTTTTTTACATTGTTTGCGCTTTTAAAGGAGTTATAAGCGTTATTATTCGAATTGTTGTTAATCGCTGGTATCATATCTTCTACTTCTTTTTACACACAGATTTTACACTGAATATAAAATTCAAAAATTCGTATTTTTGCCTAATTATTTCTTAATCTTTACAATTACCGAATCTCCGTTTTGAAAATCCAAGTTTGATGTGTCCTCGTCAAAAGTTATTGTTACCGGAATACCTTTTGATTCCGCTTCTGATACGATATTAATTTTTCCTGTGAAAGTTTTTTCCGGATACTTAATAACTGTGATGTTCACCTCTCTTCCTGTTTGTATTTCCTTTTCAGTTGAAACAGGGAAGTACGCTTTAACTTCTTTATGGGAAGAATTAACTTTTGCAAGTATTGCTTCTTTGGTTATAGAATCTCCTTCTTTTAAGTTATTTAGGACAATAGTGCCGTCAATCGGTGCATAAATTTTTGTTATATGCGATGTATAAACAACTTGGCTGACAGGTTTTTCAGATTGAGTTTCTGCTTTTTTGAGGTTAGCAAGGTGTTTGTCGTATTCTTCTTGCGAAATAACCCCGTCTTTATACATAATTGCCACATTTTCATATTCCTGTTCCGTCGGTTTATGTGTTTGGGAACTAGGGTCAACGGATTTAACTACTGATTTTGAAGTTTCAATTTCGGCAATGACTTGTCCCTTTTGCACTTTTTCGTCCTGTTTTACGCTGAGTGATTTTATTTTTCCGGAGTTGTCGGCTTGAATTGAAACTGAATCCGAGCTTATGTATGCACTTAATGTTTCGACAGGGCGGGGCCGTTTGTGATTAAACGCTATAATACCACCAAATATTGCAATAAGGATTAATACTAATATAACATTTTTTTTGTCAAACATAAGACACCTCACCCTATAAACTTATTCTGAGAACAGAATATCACAAAATTTTAAATAAGTAAAATCCGCCTTGCAGGGCGGATTTTATGATTAATAGTAATCTTTTATGTTAATGTAGCAAACATCCGGTTCAACTTCATATATCTGGGCTCCGTCAGGCTCTTCCGGATTTACCGGTGTCGGATTAAATCCGCATTCCGGATCGACGGTTTGTGCCATAATATCATTAAATTCTTCGGAATTATAATCAAGCCAGAACGGGCTTGCCTGTGTAATATTTGTCCCATCATAGAAATTCATAGTCATAGGCTCGTTAGCAGATACGTAGAATTGCTTATTAGGTTCCCCCCAGGCGTGTCTTTTTGCTTCAAGATAAGACATTGTCATAGAAGAATTTACGTCTTCGTTATCCAGACCTGTAGTTGCTGAGTATTCTACAGTCGTTACAAAATATCTTGTATCAACTTCCGGGCGTCCGATAGGAATAACATCGTAATCTTCAGTAACGATAAACGCAACAATATCCGCCATACCGTTTCCGCGTGCGGTTGGAGAATTTGGCCCCATATCACCATTTAAGTCTACAAAGACCCAGTAATATCTGAGAGAAAATTCTGTATTTGTACTATCTATAGCGGTATAAGTTGAGAAACTGCCGGGTTCTGCGCCTTTGCTGTGACCAATCCAAACTTTGGTACCGTTACTTGCGATAAATTGTGTATTTTCATCTGTAAATTCAGGATTATCAACATCAACTGTTTTCGCATCGCTGCAGGTTACTGCTGTTCCGGCTTTTGTGTTCATATATTCCAATAACATTTTGCAGAAATATTCAGCTCTTGTAGGAAAAGATTTGTCAATAGCTCCGGCATTTACCATTTCTTCTCTTAAATCGTCGTCCATATTGATAGAAGTATTATAAAATGCAGTACCGATACTGTTATACATTCTGTAATAAACGTACTTAAGAGATTTTTCATTAGGTTTTACCGTTACCATAGTCATAGTAGCGATGATACCCATAATGACGAAAACGACCAGTAATTCACCCAAAGTCATTCCAAGTTTAGATTTATTTATAAATTTCAACATAACCGCACCCCGCGTCTCGTACCCAGCATATTATACATATAATTATAACATATGTCTGAACAGTGGTCAAGGTTCGAGATTTTTTTGAGTTGTTTTGAAAATCCCCTGATTAGCGTATTTTATAACAATTTGTAACAAACTTGTTATTTGCCATAAAAAATATGGTATAATATTTATATATATTTTTATTTACAAGAACACGAGTTGGAGATTTGAATACGATGCTAGATAGATTGCAAGAAAAAATCAAAGGGATGCATGGCGCTTTTTCAGTCGCAGAAATGTTAGTTGTACTTTTAATTTTATCTTTTTTGATACTTGCACTTCCTCCAATTGTTCATAAAAAAGTAGCGAAACGTATTACCCGCGGAGAACACGGACGTTACGAATGTTGGCGTGATCCGAATGACAATTTGCTTTACGAATATTATGCAACAGAAAAAAACGGTCCGGATGAAAAATATATAGATCCGGCAACAGGCGATGTACATGGCGAGCAGGTAGAAGCATGTCACTTTAGCCCGAAAGATATGGCTCCGAATGCGGCATATTTCTCATTCCAAGCAGTAGGCGGCGGCGCCGGCGGGTCGTATCCGATATACGACGGCAGTTCTACTTATCAGGATGATGATTATACGGAATCTGCTAATGTAAAACTGTCTACAAATTGTTGTAGTTCATATTATAGCAGTTCTAACACTACTAGCTGTTGGTCCTCGGAGGGTACCGACTACTATGATTACAAATACAAAATTAATGAAGGCACTGAACACGAAGAAACCAAAGATGGGAATGGTACTTGCGGTAGGTATACTACGGCTCTAAATCGCAGATGTTATCAGTATCTAGGTTCTTTATATTATTATAAAAATCAGCAATCTACCAAAAACTGGATTGAGAAATACTGGGTTCCGGTACCCGGAACCGGCACAGTAAAAGTTTGTTCCGGTGGTGGATACACAGGTATGCCGGCATATAATTTGATTACAGACCCTATTCCTGGTTCAGATCCGATGGAGCTTGAATATACTTATATGTATCACTACGGCGGACAAGGGGGAGAAGGAGTCTGTTGGGAGCGTGATGCTACTACATTCTTCCTTGGTGATAATAACCGTCTGAAGATGATGTGGTCAGGGCGTTCTGATTCTGACAAATATTTTTACGGCTATGATGAATATAGTGCTACTAAATATACATCTTGGGAATTTGAAACAGCTCAAAACACTGTATACGAAGACTGGACTAACCCTAGCCCGAAAATAGAACTTCCTGACAGGTATGGTTCACGTCAGGTGCCGAGTGTGGGAGGCGGTAATACCGGCTGCGGACAATATTATGCCGGCAACTATGCCACTGCATTGTTGGGTGCAGATACTTGTACTGTCGGGCCCGGTTATAACGGAGCGGCTGCTGATATAAATTCGGAAATGATTAACGCAGAGTATCAGGTTGCGCCTGAAAACAAAGGTAAAGAAAGCAACACAACATGTGGAACATATTGGACAAAGGTTGGGCAAAACCTTGCGTCTGATGGGACTCCGTCTTTTACGGCAAGTGTTACTTATCCGACATTCCCTTCCAGTATAAAAATTACAAGAAAGTATGGATATGACACTCCGACCATGGGATATGCCGGTTCCTCGGGTGTAAGTATCGGTATGTTCTTGCCAAAACTGCAGGATGACCTGTCCTTTGAAATAGGTGAAGGCGGAGCACCGGGTACTGCCGGCGACAAACGCGGCGGCAATGGCGGCAATACTGTTGTAAAATCCGGAGGTACGGAAATATTGATAGCCAACGGAGGTTTGGGACGTATTGGCGGTGAGGCCGGCAACAAAGTATTCATGTTTGGACGTGATGTTATGTTTGGCAGAGCTGCTGTTGAACCTGAGTTTGATAGTACGGATTTGGACGATATAAAAACATCTCCGGGCAGACCTGCGGTAACTGCGGTTTGTGAAGGTTTAGAAGATCTCGATCCTGCAGGTGACGGACAAATAGATGGCTGCCTTGATAAAATGGTTGCGCGTGATAATCCAAAACGCTTTGCGGATCAATCTGAATTTTATACGATATTAGAGCTTGATCCGGAATCTCGCACCCCGTCTGTTATTAACAAGTTGTATGGTGCTGATGGTTCAAATATTATGCCTGGCACTGCAGGGGATGGCGGTTATAACTTCTTGCGTACAACTACCGGGAAAGAAACTTTGACATATCAAAATCATCCGCTTGCAGGTTTAGGGTTAAACCAGGAATGGAACTATGAATATGAGTTTAATGAAGATTATACTTGTTACAGAAAAGGTGATCAGTTGGGTCATGCTACAGGTGAAGTAGTTAGTGCTCCGGATACAGTTTGTAAGCCTACAAAAGGTTATCCGGGGGCGGTCGTAATTGTTTGGTAAGGAATAAAATATGCTGTTTGAAAGAATTTCTAAAAAAAATAAATACGGTTTTTCATTATTCGAAGTTGTTGTAACCATGTCTATTATTGCAATATTTATAGCTGCAGCTTCTAATGTTTTTACCCAAAAATATAAAAGAAAAGTTGCCTTACCTGCTCACGGCAGATTTGAGTGTTACTATGATAATACAGGTACTCTGACTCAAAGATATATGTCAGAAAACGTTGTTGTTAATGATTTCCATCCGGGTACAGAATACTGTACTTTTGAACCTAAAAAAGCTGCAGCTTATCTGGTTATTAATGCTGTTGGCGGCGGCGGTGCCGGCGGCGTAAATTATGGTGGTTCTGCCGGAGAATATCAAAGTGTATTCTTGACAACTACCACCCATAATCTTAAGGTTTATCCGGGCAAAGGAGCTGAGTATAACCCAGATACAAATTTGGTATTGGCTGATTATGGCGGAGATACTTATATAACAGATGATGATTCTAATAATAGAGAGGTTATTAGGATGAAAGGAGGCAGAAGCCAGTCAGGTGACCAGCTTTTGGTAGATGCATGCAGGTTTGCTTATTCTAAATATACTTGCAGGCGTGAACCATTCTGTCGTATATATACTGATACTAAACAAATTGAAGCAAACTACTGTTCGTGCGACGGTGATTCTTTAAGTTGTGAGGGTAAAGAAACTCTTAGCTTTAGTACGGTATTGAGCAGTTATAACAGTATGGACAAAGCTGAGCTGACAGAAATGATTCTCACATATTCTAAAACGTATGATACAGGTCAGTATTTGGCGCCAAGGGGTATTACATATACTTTGGCAATAGAAGTTTCAGGGAATTTTACAGGCGTGCAGCAGACATCAAAATTCCAGGAGTATATTGATGCGCTTGATTTGGCTGAAGAAGAAGGAGTCGGCTCTATGGATCCGACAGCAGGGAGCGGCGGCGGCAGGCAGCAAAGCGGCGGACATGGTGCAGTCGTAATAGCGTGGTAATTATGAAGATTGAATGTATTAAGGAGCATATAAAAGTATGAAAGAAGTTAACTACAAAAATGGCAGGATAAGAAAAGCATTCACACTTATTGAAGTAATGCTTCTTTTGGTAGTTTTGTCACTAATTTTTGCAAGTTCGGCCTCCATTATAACGAGGAAGCATAAATTAAAACCGCGCCGCAGTGTCCACGGGACTTATATCTGTTACCGAAACCGAGATGACGGGAACTTGCATGAAATTATGTATTCAGGTAAGAGTTTGTTAAGAGAAAATAATCAGACAACAAACCCTGCATTTACTGAGTGTAGTTTTGCTGCTCCTACTACTGCATCATATATTTATATTCAATTAGTTGGCGGCGGCGGTGCCGGCGGTAATCCAAATCATTCTGTATATACTAGTTCCTCATATTCTTGGCTAAATGGATCTTCTGTTATCGATTTCTTAAATGCAAATACTACTACCGGACTAACTACGGATTATGTACATGGGTTTAAATGGAATGATAAAACTTTTTCTGCAAAGTGGCTAAGAAAATTTTTACATGACAACCAGGTAAAAATGGCTTACTATGACTATGCCGGAAATGGTGCCCGCGGTGGAGGAATAAAGCATAATTACCACTCTAGGTCTACAAAGCATGAGTTAACTGAAACTGAAGCTGCAGATTCTAGCTTTTACTACTGGCAGGAGTCTTATTGCAGGGATGGTTATTCTTCTAACCAGGTTCGTTCTCCTATTGAGTGTTTAAAATATTTCAGACGTAGAAATACGACATTTGTGGGTAAAGTTAATCCGAATAAGTCTTTTTATTATTTCAAAAATACAGGTACCGGAGCTCCGGATCCCGGTGCATTCTATTGCCAGCAGAGAAAACCTGTATATAAAAATTGTCCTTGGCTTAGAGCAAAATATGCACCTATAAATTCTACTTTTGTATGTAGTGGCGGCCGAGGCGGTCAAGGCGGTATTATAGTTACACCTGTAGTTGATTATGATTTCGGGTACTCATATGAGCGTGGAAAACGTATAGGTTATAAACTGGATGGTTCTGTAGATCCCAATAAAGTTATTGATTGGAGTTCTAGTTTTCCTTATGGAACTCCGGATATAGACAAAGGAATTGGGCTAGAATGTCTTGTTGCAGGTAACTATGATATTGATTATAGTATTTCTAAACCAGGGGAATTGTTAACGGTTGCTGAAGCTTGTGTCGACGGTGATGTAACTAAAGGCTGCACGGACATAGAGGGTAATCCTATAGAGAATCCTCGTGATGAAGGCGGATATGTGGCTTCAAATACTACATACAAAAATGAGCTGGTATATAAATATATACCTCATGGTACAGATAGTTATGGCAATCCTAATAATTATTACTATGATTATGTGATGGAAACCGGTTATGAACCTCTTAAAGATTACTATGGCTCCAGTGTTTATTCCAAGTATTTTAAGACATATCCTGTTGCAAATTACAAGTATCAGGATACTATGGAATGTGTTCAGGCAGATGAAGTAACTCTTGGCGCAACAAAAGGTAAAGATGGCGGATTGCCTTACTTTGAAAATGAGTTAGGTATGAAAGTCGGCGAAGGTATTAAAATGTGCAAAGATGGTGCATGTACTCTTTATTCATCTTCTAATATTGCGGTGACAGGTGACTCATTTGTCGCAGGTAAAGGGGGCAAACCATCTTTCCCTGTTGAGGATATGGTAGATGACCAATTCTTGAAACTCAGGGGTGAAAATGCATGTCCTAACCCTGATAATGAAGACTCCGGTATTGCCGGTGAATCCGGTTCTATCAAGATGGATTTGACAGGTTTTGGTACTTATGCAATGTGTTCAGGTCCGACTGCTATTATATATACTCCTAATCCTGCTTATACCACAAGTACTTATATGTTCCGTGGGTCTGGTTCTGGATATGCATTCTCTACTTCTACAATTAAATCCGATTCAGCAAATCTAACTTTTCCTTATAATTATTCATCTTCATCATCTTATTATTATAAATGTCCGCGTACAACTAGTGGTGGTGGAACTATAGGCTTATCTATAGCACATTATAATGGCTCTATGCGCATGTACTATGCTGAAAGAGGATATGCAGGTAACTACAGATCGTTATTTGCAAGATCCTTTGGGGATAGTGCTTTGAAAATGGAACCTGGGCGTGGAGGCGTAGCTCTAGCGGTTAATCCTGGCAGTGCACTCCCTGGGAACAATGGTGAAGATACTACACTTTCTACCGGCTGCGATGCAGATGGCAACAACTGTGATGTTGTTGTATCTGTTAAAGGCGGATTGGGCGGCAGAAGCCATTTGTATGATCAGTCTTATGAATACAGGACTTTAACAAACCAGGAGATTTATGAATTTGTAACAAATCCTCAAACAGCTCCTGAACCTAAGTATTCGCTCAATTATGAAGACGGAACTTATATAGGTGATGACTCAGAGTTCCAGCAGGTATCATTCTTATCTGATTTATCTATGATTGAAAACGGTGAAGTTGTTGCACTTATCGGTAAGGGCGGCAATGCAGGATGGGTAAAACATAACTGTTGGATTAGACCTCAGTATTTTGTTTATAAATATAGAGGCAGAGGGTATACTACATCAGCAAGCAGCTATGCTGTAGAAATTCCAAATATAGATGGTGATGAATATGTACCTGAAGGTGAAACCTATGACGAATGGGAAGGGTATACAAATATGAACTCTGCCCTGATACGGTCAATTGAGGCTTGTAGCAAGGATGGCAAACAGCCTGAATATCAATTTGAAGAAACACAGGCGACAAATGGTTATCCTGGTGCTATAGTAATAATGTGGTAATAAAAAGAAAGGACTTTTCATGAAGCATGCCAGAAAAACAACTAATGGGTTCACTCTTGCGGAATTGATGGTTTGCCTTGCGCTCATTGCGATTATTGCAACATTATTAATGCCGGCGATTAACAAGCTCAGACCTAACAAGAGTAAAGTTATGTATAAAAAGGCTTACTACCTTACGGAACGTATCGTATCTGAGCTCGTCAATGATGAAGAATCTTATCCGTTTGTCGAAGATAAGGTCGGTTTTGACAATACTTCTTCTGTTGAGTTTAATGACACTACTTATACCGGGAACACAAAGTTTTGTGAGCTTTTTGCATTAAAACTTAATACTCTTTCCGGCACTGCTAATTGCGCTGCTGCAGACTGGGATAATCCGTCATTTACTACTACCGATGGTGTAAAATGGATTTTGCCGATTACAGATTTTGCTGATCCTGATGAATACCACTCAATTTTGGTTGATGTTAACGGGGACAGCGAACCTAACTGCCAGGATTCTGAAGAGGATTTGTCTGCTTGTCCTCAGCCGGATCGGTTTGCGCTCAAGCTTCGTGCGGATGGCAAAATGAAAGTTGACGGACTTAAAGCTATTGAGTATGTTGGTACTACTAATATGATTGAAAATAGCAAATAAATTCTAACGTCTTGTTGTAATCAATGCGGGGCTTTATGGTCCCGCTTTTTTAATTACTTTTTATATCTTGTTTTTTGTCATAAGGCACGTTGCATTATGCAATTTGTCTAGTACTTGTTCCTAATTAAAAATCTTGTTTAATCACGTTAAACTTATACTGTTAAATTTGAAAGGAGTTTAATATATGAGTTTTAACGCATTAAAAGAAAAAGGTATAGATATTTCGCGTCAGCTTCGGACTTGGCATGATATTGCGCACAGGCATTTTAACAAGGTTACTGTTGACTGCTATTCACGTACGCGCCAAATTCTTATGAACGGTATAGAAATCGAAGCTTGGAATTTTAAACATAATATAGCAAGATTAACTGATGATGAGGAGCTTTTGGCTTTTCTTGCGCAGACAAAGCGCTTGGAAGATGCTCAGCAAACAACAATTAACTGGTTTGCACCGGCAGACCAGTCGGTTTTGGAAACAACTCTGGGATATGAACAGGTTGCTGTTGATTTAACGGCCTGGCTTGCCCAAAACGAACCCGATGAATATGTAAAAGAAACTTTTGATTTCGGTTTGCTTGAAGATTTTGATCATTTGTACAGATACAGCCAGTGGGCATATATGGTACACGGAATTAATCCTGATGAAATTGTTCAGGGTAAGACAGATATAATGCTTTCTCGTCCTACCCAGTATCATCATAACTGTAATGTTTTAAGGCTTCGCAAACCTTATGACAAAACAACAGCCAAGCCGCAGACTAAGGTTAATATTTTAACTCTTGTATCCGGCGAACAGCAGACCCATAACTATTATGCAGAACACGGTTTTGCGTACGGCAACGAAACTTTAAGAGAAACTTACGCAGAAATTAAGGATGTCGAAGAAGAACACGTTACAATGTATGAATCCCTGATTGATCCGACAGAAAGCATTTACGAAAAACTTTTACTGCATGAATTTACGGAAGTTTGTAATTACTATACTTGTATGCGCGATGAAGTTGATGACAAGTTGAAGCTTGTATGGGAAGAGTTTTTGGCTTTTGAACTCGGACATTTACAAGTTGCGGCTGAATTGTTTAAAAAGCGTGAAAACAGAGAACCGGAAGAAGTTATAGGAGCTGAAATCGTTATCCCTTGTCATTTTGAATCTCAAAAGGAATATGTAAAAAATATTTTGACAACTGAAATTGATAAACGCCTCGGCACAGATAAAAATTATGCCAAAATAGATAAGCTGCCTGATAATTGGGCAAGTTATGAGGTTCAAAAGGCACTAGGCAAGGACGGCGCTCCGACAGAGATGACAATTCGGCTTATAAGTGAGGCAAAAAAGCGGGATATAATCCTTGCGGATGAAAAATTAAAAAAAGATGCTCCGAAACTTTTGGCAAAAGGGTTAGAGGATAAGTTTCAGGCTCCGAATACTGTCAGTGTTGACGAATATACGAAAATGTCAAAAGAAGAATTTGAAATGTAGCAAGCATAGGGACTTCTTGATTTTAAGGAGTCCCTTCTTTATAATATTATTGTAGAGGGATTAATATGAAAAAGCAGTTTGCGGCAAATATTGCGCTTGTTTTTACGGCTCTTATCTGGGGGCTTTCATTTGTTGCGCAGCGTTCGGGGATGGAATATGTCGGGCCGTATACTTTTAATGCTGTCAGGAGTTTTCTCGGCAGTTTGAGTTTGCTCCCTGTTATTGCTTTTTTTAAACTGCTTTATGCAGATACCCGAACAGATGAAGAAAAACATAATCAGCATAAGGATTTATTCAAGGGCGGAATTTTTTGCGGGATTGCACTTTTTCTTGCAATGACTATACAACAGTATTGCATGCAGTATGTTCCTGCCGGAAAAGCCGGATTTATTTCTGCTCTTTATTTAATTTTTGTTCCTCTAATTGCTGTTTTTATGGGTAAAAAAATACACAAACTGCTTGTGATAAGCTTACTTATGGCTATAATCGGACTGTATTTGCTGTGTTTTAAATCGGATGCGTCGTTTAATATTTATGATTTAATTCTTTTGGTGTCCGCATTTTTCTATGGCATTCATATTATTGTTGTTGCACATTTTTCAAGGCAGTCAAATGCAGCCAAGCTTTCCTGCTTTCAGTTTTTTGTGGTTGGAGTTTTATCATCATTGTTGGCATTAGTGTTTGAAACACCGTTATTGAGTGCTATTTGGGATTGTAAGATACATTTGTTTTTTGCAGGTGTCGTAACTTGCGGGGTCGCTTATACACTCCAGATTTTCGGTCAAAAAAACACTCCTCCTATCGTCGCATCTTTGATTATGTCTTTAGAATCTGTATTTGCGGTTCTCGGAGGAATGTTATTGTTGAATGAAACGTTATCTTTGCGCGAATTGTCGGGCTGCTTGCTGATGATAGCTGCCGTAATTTTGTCAAAATTAAAGCCGCAAGCCTTATATCCAGGCGATAGCAACACCAAGGATTGATAAAAGCAGCGAGCCTAAGAATGCACTTAAAAATCCGCTTACTTCAATACCCGGGACAATATAGGCTGCAAACATAAATAATGCCGCGTTAATAATTAAGGTAAATAACCCTAATGTCAGTATATTTATTGGTAATGTCAAAAATATTAAAACCGGTTTTATGATTGCGTTAATAAGTGCAATAACAACTGCAGCAATCATGGCTGCCCAGAAGTTTTCGATACTGATACCCGGAATTATCCAGGCTACAAATGATATAATGAGTGCAAAAGCGACCCATTTTACTAACAATTTAAGCATAAACTTTCTCCTTCGCTACTAATATACTTCGTAATTAAAATATTACAATACCCGCACCAGTTAATCCGCTTGTATTTATCTTTTGTTTTAAATATAATTGTAACAGTAGAAGGAAGAGGATTTATGAATAAAATTAAGTTAGGGAACTTTGAAATAGGCGGTGATAAATTAACAATTCTTGCCGGACCTTGTGTTATTGAAAGCCAGGGTATTATTGATGATGTCGCAAAGACTTTAAAAGAAATTACAACAAAACTTGGTATAAATTATGTTTTTAAAGCTTCTTTTGATAAGGCAAACAGGTCTTCAATTGAGTCTTTTAGGGGTCCTGGAATTGACAAAGGTTTATCAATGCTTCAATCCGTAAAAGATAAGTATAATGTTCCGGTAGTAACCGATATTCACACTCCGGAACAGGCTGAGATTGTTGCAGAAGTTGCTGATATATTGCAAATTCCGGCATTTTTGTGCAGACAGACAGACTTGCTTGTCGCAGCTGCTAAAACAGGAAAAATTGTAAATATAAAAAAAGGACAGTTCCTTTCACCTGAGCAGATGGGTTCGTTAGTTAAAAAAGTGGAATCTGTCGGAAATCATAACATATTGCTTACTGACAGAGGTACAAGCTTCGGGTATAATAATTTGGTTGTGGATTTCAGGAGTGTTCCTATAATGCACAAATTCGGTTATCCTGTTGTGTTTGATGCTACGCACAGTGTGCAGCTTCCGGGAGCTAACGGTAATTGTTCCGGCGGAGACAGAACTTTTGTTCCGCCTTTGGCAAAAGCTGCTATGGGCGCTGGTGCTGATGTATTATTCTTTGAAGTTCATCCGGATCCGGACAAAGCTTTGTCTGACGGGCCGAATATGGTGCCGCTTTCTCAGGCTGAAGAGTTGTTTAAGGTTTGCCGTGATATTTTTGAATTGGTGAGAAAATAGATTATGAGGATGATAACTTTTATTGCAGGCCCAATTGATGCGAACAATTATCTTTTGTGGGATGAAACAACAAAAGATGCTGTTTTGATTGATTGTTCTGAGTATAAAGAAGAAATAATTGACGCGGTTAAGGAAAACGGGCTGAATGTAAAATATATTTTATTAACCCACGGTCATTTTGATCATGTTTTAGGTGTCAATGATATGAAAGCTGCTCTGGACTGTAAAGTTGGGGTACATAAGGGCGATGTTACCATGATAGAAAACATCAATGAGTTTGCCAGATTTTTTGCATTTCCGCATGTAGTGCCTCCTAAATACGACTTTTTGATTGAAGATGGAGAGGAACTTCAATTCGGAAATGAAAAAATTAAAGTGATTTATACTCCGGGGCATACGGAAGGCGGTGTTTGTTATTTGATTGACGGAAAGCTTTTCTCCGGTGACACTTTGTTTAGGGATAGTTACGGCAGGACTGATTTGTTTGGCGGAGATTTTGAAAAAATTCGTCACAGTCTGCTTGATATTATTTTTAAACTTTATGATAATATAAGGGTATTTCCGGGACACGGGCCGGCTACGACAATCGGGTATGAAAAAGTTCATAATGAAATAAACAGATAAAGAGGAACAGGAATGAAAGAACAGTTAGAAAAAATTTATTCTGATGCGGTTAGCGATTTAGATAAGGCGTTAACCATTAGTGATTTGGATGAAATTAGAGCTAAATATTTGAGCCGTAAAGGTGAATTTAATGAAATAAAAAAGAACTTAAAAAATCTTTCTGATGCGGATAAAAGAGTTGTCGGAGCTTTAGCAAACGAAATTACACAGAAGCTTGAGCTTTCTATTAAATCAAAACACGATGAATTTTATAAAAAAGAATTAGATGAAAAACTTTCAAAAGAAAGACTCGACATAACTTTGCCGGGTAAATTTGTTCCTCAGGGTAAAGTTCATCCTCTGACTTCTACCACATCTGAGATAACAAAAATATTCCAAAGCCTTGGCTTTTCTGTTGTTGAAAGCAAGGATTCCCCGGAAGTTGAAACCGAGTATTTCAATTTTGATATGCTGAACATTCCAAAAGACCACCCGGCACGTGATGTTCAGGATACTTTCTTTACAAATCTGGCGCCTAATGTTGTTTTAAGAAGCCAGACTTCCGGTGCGCAAATTCATGTTATGGAAAACCAAAAACCTCCAATCAGAGTCATTTCTCCGGGAAGAGTTTACAGAAATGAAAATATAAATGCCCGTAAAAATAACTTCTTCCATCAGATAGAAGGGCTTTATATTGATAAGGATATAACTTTCGGTGATTTGAAGGGTGTTTTAAATGAGTTTATAAGACTTTATTTTGGAGCAAGCAGACCGACACGTTTCAGAAGCAGCTTTTTCCCGTTTACTGAGCCGTCTGCAGAGGTGGATGTTCAATGTATTATGTGCCAGGGTAAAGGTTGCAAGATTTGCTCAGGTACCGGCTGGCTCGAAGTATTAGGCTGCGGTATGGTTGATCCGAATGTATTAAACGGTGTCGGAATTGATCCTGATATTTATTCCGGCTTTGCATTTGGCATGGGGGTAGAAAGGCTTGCTATGCTTAAATATGCAATTGATGATATCAGATTGTTCTTTAACGATGATGTCAGATTTTTGAAACAGTTTTAATCAAACTGATTATATTTTGCTAAAGGCGGTTTTGGCTATGGTTGCCTAACCGCTTTTTTAAATTAGAATTTTATAAATTCATCGCAGGCAAAGTAGTCATACTTAAAAGTTTTGGTATTAATAAGTATATAATTTGCAGGAAAATTCTTTTGTGGAAATTGAGTTTCTCCGGTTCTTCTTATAACGTAAAAATGAGTATATGGAATATTTTGTGGAGTTTCATTGGTAATGTAATAAATTTGTTTATCCGCAAATTGTGTGAATAGAGCACCAGGACTTTGCATCCCGTATTGAATTATATATACAGGGATATCTTGGTTTTCTAAAAATATAAAATTATTTTTTTCTATATTTGTCAGAAATTCAATTTTAGGTGGAATAGGAATATATTTTCTGAAATTTAGCCCGACAAAATTTGATATTGCTATAAAGATATTTAATAGCAGTATTGCTGATACAATTGTGATAAACCATTTTTTAACTTTTAAACAGCTTGCAATCAAAGGGAAAATCAGCATAATCAGTGCAGTTGCCGGCATAATATAGCGAATATTTTTGTATGGTGCAACATACAATATAAAAATGCTCCATATAATTCCGATAAACATTAATATTGCTGCAAGTTTAAAATATTTATTTGTGTTATCTCTGAACTTACATTTTCTTAAATAGTAGATAATAGTAGCAATTAAAGGAATGCTGAATAAGTATCTCAAAATTATTATAGGGGTATATTTTATTATTAATCCAATATTGTCTATTTGTGAAAATGCATTGTATGTTTCTTTTGCGCGATAACTGAAAAGTACAAAGCATATTCCGGGATATAACAAAAATACAATAAGGCCGGCTGCAAACATTGTAGTTATAAAAAATCTTAATGCGTCAAAATTTTTTAGCTTGATAGTTCTATATAAAAGCAGTAATGCAAAAAATCCGATTAAGGCTATTGAATAATATCCGGTAAGAAGTGTTAAACCTATTGTTAATCCGAGTGTGAATACATCAAGAATTTTGTATCTGTGTTCTTTGTCTGCTATATAATCCCAATACTTTATTGTTGTGTAAGTTAATATAAGAAAAAACATTTCCTGAAGTGCATACGGCCTTATAAATGTTGTATTTGTGATAGCCGTGGTGCTCATAAATGTCGTAAAAAGCCCGAATGGAACCAAAACACTGTTATTTTGAAATAATCTTTTTAAAATTTTATATAAATATAAAAAGCTTCCCGCAAAAAAGATTAAATTAAGGCTGGCTCCGTGTGTAATAAATTTTTTCAGATTAAATTCGCCCCAGCCGTTAAACCATAGTCTGTATAGTGTATAATAGAAATTTGAATGCGGAGTATCTCTTGTATAGGTGTGTAGATTGATTATATCATTTATGGTATCTTTGAATGAAGGATTTATAGCGAGAATTTTTTGTTTTATATTGTAGCCTGTTTCCTGCATTCCGGATGGTAGGGGAACTGCAACCCCTTCAAAGTATGGATTATAGTTTGCAATTTGAGTGGTATAAACCTCATCTATAAACAGATCCTGCTTAACGTTTATAGCCGCAACTCTTACTAAAAATGCAAGTACAAATACAAAAATGCAGCTTAGGATTAATCCCCTACCCTTATAAAATTTCTTAAATTTTCCATTAATATCCATTATTTTACTACCTTATGAAGTCCGTGCGGTTTATCTATGTTCCTATGCAGAGCCTGAGCGGTTTCAAGCGCCAGCAGTTGCACGATTCCAATCAGGCAGAAAGATTTTACGATACTGTCTGAGCACTCAATATTTAATGCGCAATCTGCATTTATACCGGAATTTCCGATTAGATAAAGCGGAGTTTTGTAATCATCTCTGATTTTCCTAAGATTATTGAGGGCAGTTTCGCTCATATTTTCAATTGCAATGTGAATCTGTGCTGTTTTTTTGTTATTCAGCACTGCAACATGCCCGTGCATAAATTCTCCCAATATGCTCGATAATGTGCAGATATATGAGGTTTCTTTTATCTTCAAAGACGCCTCTTTTGCCAGAGCATAAGATATGCCGTCTGCCGTTACTACTATAATTTTATATTTAGAAATTGCTTTGGCAACTTTTTTTATTTCTTTGTGCAGTGCAAGTGCTTCTCTCATTTTTTGCGGCAATATTTTTAAATTATCTAAGTAAGGCTTTATATCAATACCCTTATGAGCCGCATATTTTAATACCAAAAGCGTTACGCAAAGCATTTGTGTTGTAAGGGATTTTGTTGCAGCAATACTTTTTTCTTCCCCCGCACAGCAGTCTATTTTAAAATCTGCGGCTTTCCAGATGGTGGAACCCTTCTTATTTGTAATACAAAGAGTGCGCATCCCGAGTTCTTTTGCACGTTTCAGAGCCTGGTTTGTGTCCGAAGTTTCTCCCGATTGTGTAATAAATACGTACAAGATATTCTCATCGTGCGGAACTGCCGCTTTCAGAAGAAATTCGCTTGAATATATTGCACCTGCCTCGATATTTGCAACGTTTCCGAATAAATCCGCACCAAAACGCGAGCAGTGATACGAAGAACCGCTTGCAACAAATATAATCTTTTCGATATCTGTCGGGATATCGAATAAAATGTAATTATTGTCATTTACATGTGTATTAAAAAGATTTTCTAAAATCTCCGGTTGTTCATATATTTCATATTCCATACTGGATTTGATGTCTTTTTTTAACACGCTGCAGCCCTCTTTTTACTATAAAATAAGGCGGATATGCCGCCTTATTTCGATATTATCCTAAAATTTCTTTTAATAATTGATTTACAACCTGCGGATTTGCACGGCCTTTTGTTTCCTTCATAACCTGACCTACAAAGAAGCCGAACAATTGAACTTTTCCGCCTTTGTATGATTCAACTTGAGCAGGGTTTGCATCAACTACTTTTTGGCAAATTTCTTTGATTGCTGATGTATCCGTTATCTGGCTCAAACCTTTCTTTTCAACAATTTCTTTTGCCGGAGTGCCGTCTTTGAGCATATCAATGATAATTTGTTTTCCGATGTTGTTTGAAATAGTCTTTTTCTCAATTAATGAGATTAATTCTGCAAGGTTTTCCGGAGTTAATTTTGTTTCATTAATATCAAGTTTTTCTTCTTTCAGGTAAGCTGCAATTTCACCCATAATAAAGTTTACTGCAGTCTTAGGATTAGCTCCGAGTTCAAGAACCTTATCAAAGAATAATGCCAAGCTCATTTGATCAACTATTACATTTGCATCATATTCGCTCAAACCTAAGCCTTGATATCTTGCGCGTTTTTGAGAAGGCAGTTCAGGCATTTTTGCTCTGATTTCTTCAACCCATTCTCTTGAAATTTCAAGAGGCATCAAATCAGGTTCAGGGAAATATCTGTAATCATGGGCGTCTTCTTTTCCTCTCATAGAGCGTGTTTCTCTTGAGTTATCATCCCAAAGTCTTGTTTCCTGAACTACTTTTCCGCCTTCTTCAACAATTTCTATCTGGCGTGCGATTTCATATTCAATTGCTCTTTGTAACGCCGAGAAGCTGTTAACGTTTTTGATTTCTGCGCGAGTACCGAATTCCTTTGAACCTTTCGGCATAACAGAAATATTTGCGTCGCATCTCATTGAACCTTCTTCAAGGTTCCCGTCGCAAACGCCGATATAACGTACGATATTTCTTAATTCTTCCATATAAGCTCTTGCTTCATCAGAACTTCTCATATCCGGTTCTGAAACGATTTCAAGAAGCGGAGTCCCCGCGCGGTTTAAATCAACAAGGGAATAACTTGAGCCTGCCAACCCATCGGCGCCTGCGTGTACGAGTTTTCCGGCATCTTCTTCAAGGTGAGCTCTTGTTATACCAATCTTTTTCCCGTTAATTTCAAGATAACCACCAACGCAAATCGGTTCATCGTATTGTGAAATCTGATATCCTTTCGGCAAGTCAGGGTAAAAATATTGTTTTCTGTCAAACTTGCATCTGGCAGGAATTGTACAGTTAAGTGCAAGACCTGTTAATATCCCCATATTAACTGCTTCTTTATTCAATACCGGCAAAACTCCCGGCATCCCTAACGTGATAGGACTGGTCTCGGAATTTGGTTCTTTTCCGAATTCTGTTCCGTCCGGGGCAAATATTTTTGATTTTGTTTTCAGCTGGGCATGAACTTCCAAGCCGATAACAACTTCGTACTTATCTCTAATACTGTTTTCCATAGCTTCTCCTTAAATATATCCTGCTCAAATTCTATCACAAAGGCATCTTATGCGCAATCTAATTGCCTTCAATAATTACTCTTGCGGGATAATTATTCAATAAAAGTTTGTTTGCAAGGTTATTTGCGGCTTCTTTTGAGCTATATGCCCCTACCTGCAAGGTGAAACCTGAACCCATCGGTCTTATGTGCGGAGTAACTCCAAGGCCGGCTTCCTGTAAAATTCCTTTTGCTACAGATGCCTGAGCCTGGGTATTATAAAAGCCAACCACAACTCTTGCTGAAATAGCAGGAGCTGCTGCCGGTTGTGTTGCTGGTTGGGTGTTTGCTGCTATTGTTGGAGCCGGAGCTGCTGACGGCTGCGGAGCTGCAGGCTGTTGTGCTTCTGCGGGTTGTTTTTTGACCGGTTCTTCTTCCAGGGTAATTGCATCTTCTTCTGTTTCTTGTGATAACTCGCCCATTTTCTTATTTATTTCCGGGATTTTTACCAGTCCGGCGTCTTCTGTTTTAGCAGCCTCATTCACTATAACCGCTTCATCTTCCGCCTGAAGTGCTTTTAGTCTGTCATCCACATTCCCTGTTCTGCTGTATTCCGTATTGTTTGCATCCAATTCAGTTGTAACGTTTTCGTCTCCTATTGCAATATCTACATCAGGTGACATAAGCTTTGCAAATCCGAGAAATATCAGGAGTAATACAAAGAATATTGAAATAAACATCATCAAAGTTTGGGTTTTATTCTTTGCAACTTTCTTTTTATATTCTTTATAACTCATATGTGAAGGCTGCCCGGAACCGTTTTCTATTCTCATGCTATACTCCTCTAACCTTTGTACTTGCTAATATTATATCATCAATTTCGTTTGAATAATTATTAAGAATTTCGTTTGCAAAATCTTCAATATCCGTTATTCCCAAGTCATTTTCCAACCCGCATGCTTCTATTGGTGCACCGGTTGAAATAATGTTAATTCCCGTATGGATAAGAACAGAATTGGCAGATTTTGTTGCTATTGATACTGTCAATTTTTTATTTCCGACGTATAAATCATCACCGCTTCTTGTAAGTGAAATTCCGCGTTTTTCGATTGCTTCTTTAATTATGCAGATTAAAAGTCTTTGACGGAATACTCCCTCGACAAGTCCTATATTAAACTGCTCGGAAATAAAGCTAAGCATGGACTTGCTGTATATAGGCTCGTTATTTATAACATCTTCTATATCTACCATTTCATCCAGCTTAACATCGCATTCCCCGATAAATGCTACTGTAGCATCTCCCTGAATTTTAAAGTTTTTATAAATCCAGTGCGGGGCAAGCTGAAAGCCCTCGTATTTAATTTCTTTATCAAGTAATTTTGTTTGCATATTTTAAAATAAAATTTTTGTATAGTATGTGTCGTTGTTTGCTTTTAGAGCATTTTTCAGTCTGGTGCAGGATTCACATTCCCCGCAATGCTTTTGACCGCCTTTATAACAGCTTCTGATAAGTTGCAGCGGCATACTATTCTCTAAAGCCAACTTTACTATATCATTCTTATCGGAATTTATCAAGGGGACAAGAATTTTAGGCTTGTTAAGGGTTGAATATTCAAATTCCGCGTTAATTCTGTCCGCAAATTCCTGTGTGTTATCAGGGAAGGTCTGACCTTCTTCTTTGTTTGCACCGAGAATTATGTGTGTATAATTTCCGCTGTCGGCAAAACTTCCGGCAATATTTAAAAATAATCCGTTTCTGTTCGGAACCCAAACGGCTTTTGCTGATTCTTGCGGATTTTCAATACCTTTCGGAAGTTCATCGTTTGATACGAGCGCAGTTTGAGTTATTTCCCCAAGCCAGTCAAGTGTAATAATTTTATGTTCAATGTTATAGTATTCTGCAATTTTATGTGAAGCTTCAATTTCTTCTTTTGAAGATTTTTGACCGTAATCAAATGTCAAAGCTAATTCCACATTATATTTTTCTTTGCAAAGCCCGAGGCTTACAACGGAATCCAGTCCTCCGGAAAGTAGTATAATTGATTTATATTTCATCTCCGCTGTCCTCTGTTTCGTATTCATCTATAATTGATACCGCTTCCATTTTTATATAATCGCTGTATTGCGGATTGTTTATAACCTCATCCAAAATACTTCTGTCTGAAAGATTGTAAAGTGCAATGAGCGCGTTTTTCTTTACTTCGTTATCCTCATCCAGCAGGCAGGGTTTTATTGTTTCGTATGCATTTTCATTACCGCTGTCCATAATAGCTTCAATTGCATTTATTCGTATTTGCGGTGACTCATCCATCAAGGATTGTCTTAACGCATTAAAAACTCTGTCATCGTTTTGCAGGTGTAACTTGCCCAACGCCTCAATTACTCTTTCTTTCAGAAATGTAAATTTATCTATAATTCCCTGTTTTGTTTCCAATATGCTTACAAGCGGATCGATTGCCCTTATATCCCCAAGCATTCCAAGTGCCGAAGCCGCTGATTCTCTTAGGTATACAGATCTTTCATTTTCGTCTTTTACAACATCAATAAGAGGTGCTACCGCGTATTTATCTCCGATTTTTCCGAGGGCATCTGCGCAGGCAAAGCGTACTTTGTAATTCTCGTTTTTGTTGTTCAGACAGTAAAGAAGCGAGTTTACGGCAGAAGTATCTTTGAGGTTTGCTATTGCTTTGGCACACATTACTCTGACGTTGGTAAAATCTTCTTTATTTCCGCTTCCGTCGCCGGTTTTGCATAGTAATATATCGACAAGCACTGGCAGACTTGATTTATCTCTATACTGATCTTCAAACCTGATTAATTCTGCCAAAAGTGAGGGCGATTTGCAGATTGTTAAAAAGTGGTTGTAAATCGTAACTAAATCATCTCTCTCATATGTATTTTCAAGAGCTTTAATTTTTGAAACCGCATCCTGTGTTTCTTCAAATAAATTGCACTCTTTTGCTATTGCGTCTAAATCCAATTTACTCTTATCTTCCACTAATACCCCTGCATGTAATATACTATAAACCGCTTTTTTTTACAAGCAATAATAATTACTTACATAACCCATGTTATCGGTATCTTTTTAATATGCAAATGTACCGTTTATGTTCATTTCTTTCTCTTTATTTGCGAAGCAAAGAGAAAGAAATGAACCAAAGAAAGAGAAAACACGCAAACGTTCCCTGCATTTCGCTGACGCTCAATGCCAAAATATTATTTGAGCTTTCAGCTCAAATTCTTTCAGGGCTCACTATCGCACTTCGTGCACGTTCGCCTGACTCACTTATGTGAGTAACAGATAGTAGTTTTGCGTGTGCGTAAGCACGATAGCAAAACCTAAAAGATTTTGTGAGTGAAGCGAACAAAACGTACGTCCATTCGGTCAAAGCGATGCCGCAGGCAGCGCAGAAATCTTTTGCGTGTTTTTCTCTTTTGGTTCATTTTCTCTTTTTGCTTCGCAATCAAAAAGAGAAAATGAACAAATGAATTACATAACTTATGTATGTGGTCGATAGATGCACATAACATGGGTTATGTAATTTATAGCAGACTATAAAAAAGACCGGACTTTGCGCCGGTCTTTTTGTCTTTATTTTTTTGAAGCTTTTGCTTTTTTAGATGAAGTTTTGACGGTTTCTTCCGGATTTTCATTTTCTGACTCATCTTGTTCAGTGTCCGGAGTTTCTGTAATTTCCGCCTCTTCCTCTGAACTTTCGTTTTCTTCTGTTTCTTTGGCATCATCTTCTGTTTCAGAATCCGTTTCATCCGAATTTTCTTCTGCGGTTTCAGCTTCTGCTTTTTTAGCATCTTCTTCTGCCAAAGTAGCTTCAATCTCAGCTTCTTCCCTTGCTCTGAGTACCGGAATTGAAAGCATTAACGCCATTTGATTGCCTTCCTGTTCAAATCCCAACTCAAGCGCTTCTTTGTCCATTTCTACATATCTGGAAAGCAGTTCAATGAGTTCTTTTCTCATTCTGTCCATAAGTTCAGGTGTCAGATTTGTTCTGTCCTGCATAAGTACAAATTTCAGTCGGTTGCATGCAACTTCTTTTGCACTTTCTTCTGTTTTTTCTGTCTGGCGGAAGAAACCTAATACTTTATTGTATAAATCAGTAAATATATCTTTCATTATTGTTTCTCCTTACCGATTAAACCGGCAAAAAACTTTTTGACTTTAGCTACAACACCGGTTTCTTCATCAAGGTCTAAAAACGGAACATCTTCGCCTATAATTCTTCTTGCTACGTTTCTGTAAGCCTGGCCGGCAAGAGATTTTTCATCATTAACGATAGGCTCGCCTTTGTTTGTTGATGTAATAATGCCTGTATCTTCCGGAATTATTCCTATCAGCTGAGCTGATAATATTTCAACAACATCATCAACGCTCATCATATCGTTTGATTTAATCATGCTTGGTCTAACTCTGTTAAGAAGCAATTTGTAAGATTTGATTTCTTCTCTTGCTTCCAAAAGACCTATAATTCTGTCCGCATCTCTTACAGCTGACATTTCAGGTGTTGTAACAACAATGGCTTCCGAAGCTCCTGCGACTGCATTCTGAAATCCCTGTTCGATACCTGCAGGACAATCTACGAGAATAAAATCAAAATCTTTCTTTAACTCTTCGCAAATTTCTTTCAATTGTTCTTCTGTTACTGCAGTTTTATCTCTGGTTTGAGCTGCAGCCAGAAGGCACAGATTAGGGTTCTTTTTATCTTTTACCAGTGCTTGTCTTAGTTTGCAGCGGCCTTCCACTACATCTACAATTGTATAAACAATTCTGTTTTCCAATCCCAACAGCAGGTCTAAGTTTCTTAAACCAAGATCTGTATCAATCATAACAACTTTTTTGCCGGCTTTAGCAAGAGCAGTTCCAATATTTGCATTGGTTGTGGTCTTTCCGACTCCGCCTTTTCCGGACGTAATAACTATTACTCGACCGCTCATTATATCTCCTTTTTTATTATCTTTTTCTATAACTTTTTCGCATGTTAATGTCATATATCCGCCTGTTCCTATTGTGATTCGTGTAACTTGTAAATCATAATGTGTTTGTTATGCACCCTTGCTTCTTCCGGAACGAATGAATCCGTTCTTTGGATGTAAGGCGTATTAACCGTGTCAGGTCGTCTTGCAAATATATTACCTATACGGATTTGTATGGCATTAAGTTTCAGAGCCCTGATTTTTGAATGAATATTTCCGTCTGAGCCTGCGTGAGCTATTCCGCCCAAAATTCCCCAGACAGTAATGTCCCCTTTGGCAATTACTTCCGCGCCGGGATTTACGTCACCGATAATTACGATATTTCCGTCAGAAGTTAAACTTTGGCCTGAACGAAGAGTTCTGTGAATGTAAAGTGTCGGAAGTTTTTCGGTTTCTCTGTCGTGCTTTCTTATTTCTTCGAGATCTTCAACTTCTTCAAATTCTACTATCTGGATGTCACTTTCTACAGCTTTATCGGTAGAACTTTCGGTGTTTTCTTCCGGATATCTTTCTTCAAAATCTCCTTCTCCGAATATTTTATCCAAAGCTGTTTCAAGTTCGGCATTAGTGCTTTCGTTTTTTTCTTCACTTGCAGTTATATCAAGAGCCGGGACTACTGTTTTTAATTCTGATATTTCAATCCCGAGTTCAGCAGCAGCGCTTTTTGTGATATCTGAAGCTGTTGATATAAATTCTATTTCCGAATCCATAGTTTCTATTAGTGCTTTAATGCTGACCAATTCAGGTTCGGTTAAATTCATTTCTCCCAGTTTAAGGCATATTTTTTTGTGCTTAGCTTCCGGCATATCAAGAATTTTGCTTAATTCATAAATAACTTCGGATGTTTTCTTTGAGTTGGCTAAGTCAACAATAAATCCGTTTTCTACGTATCCCTTTTCCATCATTTTCCTTCCTAAACAAATACAAGTTATCTATATTTGACGATAACCGAAAAAAAATCTTATAGCAACGGATTATTGAGAATTGTTGCGAGGAGTATGTTTAACAGACAACAGAAAGGCTCTTTTTCTTTACTCTTTGCCCAAGTTCGTTTTTACTTATTCTGCCGTCTTTATTTAGATCAAGTCCTTCGTTGCCTTCATATAAACCGTCTCCGCGTTTTGCAACAACATCTTTCCTGGCATTTGCCGGAGCATAGTTTATTGCATAGAGCTCGCCGGCTGTAAGTCTGTGATTTGCCGGGAAGCCTGCTATCTTTTTAGCTCTTATCAGCACAAGTTCTGCTAAATCAAGCTGCTCAAGTACTGTCATTTTTGCGATGCTTTGTTTTGTATAATGCTTGTTATAAGTCTTGTTGATGTCTTCTATACATATATCGGTAAATTGTATAAGCCCGATGGCTTTTTTACCATCCCAGCCAGGTGTTACGGTGTAAAAGCCGGATTCACTGTAAATAAGTCCGAGCAGATCTTTATAATCGCAGTTTATTTTTACGGCGATTTGTTTGACGCGGTTTATTATATCTTTGCTTGGACGTACTTTAGTACTGCTTCTTGTAACTCTTGAGTTGTTGCCGATTTTTGTGCTGGAAGGGGCAGGATTTAATGTCGTGTTGTTATTTGAGCTCAAGCTTAAAGTAGAGTTTGAGTTGGAACTTTTTCTTGTTGCTATTTGTAAAAGTGTCGGTGCGGGTGCCGTTACATTATTCAAATATGTAGAATACGGAGCCCCTGTCGGTACTCCTATCATCGGCGGCATTGTGATATAGTTTGGATATGAACCTGCACAAGGATAAGGTGTTGATGGTGTAGTTTTTAAGGACGTAAGTGCATCCCCCACAAGGTTATAATCAGCCGCCGGTGGGGTTGATGCAATTTGTGATAATGCCCCGCTATACCCGGAATAAGGTGTTGTTGTGCTTAATCCGGAAGAAAGAGCATCGCCAACAAGATTATAATTTTGCTGAACCTGCGGGTATGGTGTATATGCCGGATATGAGAATATCGGAGTGTTATTGTATGTATAAGCTCTCTTATTGGAAGAAAATAGGTTGTTCAGGGCTCCAAGTACCATCCCCAAGCCAAACAGCCAACTTGTATTGTAATTGTAATAACAATAATATCCGAACATATTTTCCCCGTATTTTCCCTTATATATATAAAGTTATTTCGCCGGTTTAAATTGCTATTGCTATATTACGATGTAAAAAAATATTAACATTTTATATTAATTTATGTAAAATTTTTTTTTGTTTATTGTATCATGCCTATTAGGGTAAGAGATTATGTTTAATGAGACAAAGACACACGAAATTACAGTCGACGTTGTTATATTGACTATAATTAACAACGCAATTCAGGTTTTGTTGGTTAAAAGATTAAATGAACCGTTCAAAGATAAGTGGGCTATCCCGGGCGGTTATGTAAGGTTATCGGAAAACCTTGACCAGGCAGCTTTGCGGGTTTTGAAAGAACGTACAAACGTTGATAACATTTATCTTGAACAGTTATACACATTTGGGGATCCTTTAAGGCACCCTAATGCAAGGGTTATTACCTGTGCTTATTTCGCGCTTGTCCGTGCCGAAGATATAAAAATTGTTTCTTCTCCGGAACTTGGGTGGCATAAGGTATCTGATTTGCCTCCTCTGGCTTTTGACCATAAGGAAATTATTGAATATTCACTGAAAAGAACGCGTGAAAGACTTGAAATTTGCCCTGTTGCATATCAGCTGTTGAATGAAAAATTCACTCTTACTGAAATGCAAAAGTCTTACGAATTAATAATGGAAAAGAAATTAGATAAACGTAACTTTAGGAAAAAGGCGCTTGCGACCGAGGGTTTAATTGAATTGGATGAGTTTACAAAATCCTCATCAAAAAGACCTGCAAGATTATATACTTTCGAAAGTATTAAGCTTAATTCCAAAAGAGCTCATTTCATTTCTAAGAAAAAGGAGAAAAAATAAAACATGGTAACTTTTGTTTGGACTATACAAATAATTGCATCAATATTACTTATAATATTAATTTTGCTTCATGATCCGAAAGGCGACGGCATTGCGGGAATCGGCGGCGCGTCCCAGATTTTTTCGTCACAAAGAAGTGCGGAAAAAGGGCTAAATAAAGTAACAGGTATTGTCGCTGCAGTCTTTTTGATTTGCACATTTTTGCTTGGATTTGGATTAATCAAGTAATATCGGGGTTCTTTATATGCCGGACTCTGATGAAATATTTTCACGAAATGAGCTGTATTGGGGTAAAAAAGCTCAGAGTTTGTTGTGTTCTTCTAAGGTAGCGGTTTTCGGCCTCGGAGGAGTCGGCGGATATTGTGCGGAAGCGCTTGCAAGAAGCGGTATCGGAAGGCTTATTATTGTTGATTTTGATAAGGTTAGCCGCTCAAACATAAATCGCCAGCTTGTCGCATTGCATTCTACGGTTGGTGTTTCTAAGGCTGAACTTTTTGAAAAAAGGCTTAAAAGTATTAATCCCGATATCGAACTTGATGTGATTGATGATTTTTATTCCGAAGAAAATTATAAGATTGAGGCAGACTTTGTCGCAGATGCTATTGATACCATGCGTTCAAAAATATCTTTGCTTGAGTATTGTGTTAATAAGAAAATTCCCGTAATAAGTTCAATGGGTGCAGGAAACCGGATTGCCCCGGAGCAGCTTTATATCTGTGATATTTCGGAAATAGAAAATAAGAACGCACCGTTTGTGTCAAATATTATTTATCAATTAAAAAAGAAAAATATTACATCCGGAATTACTGTTGTTGCAAGCCGCGAAAAGCCTTTCTGCCTGGAGAAAATTTCACAAATGGAAAAAGTTAGCTTGAAAAACGGGGAAGAGTTGGAATTTTCAAAAATTACGCCGGCTTCAACTCCGTTTGTTGCAAGTTGTGCCGGAATCTTTATGGCATCATATATTGTTAGAAAATTATTGGAGAACGTATGAATATTTTAGTTACAGGAGCATCAAAGGGTATCGGCAGGGTAATAGCGCAAGAGTTATCATCTGTCGGAAATGTTTTTGTTACCGGGCGCAATGAGGAGGCTTTAAAGTCTGTTAATAGCTGTGGGTATTGTGTTTGCGACCTGGAAAAATCCTGTGATGTTCTTTGTGATTTTATTTTAAAAAATAATATTGATGTTTTGATAAATAATGCCGGAGAATATATATACGGCGCAATTGATAAAATGACACCGGCTGATATTCATAATATCTTTGAAGTAAATCTTGCGGCTCCGGCGCGGTTAATTTCGACTGTTGTTCCGCAGATGAAGCAAAATAAATGGGGCAGAATAGTTAATATAGGTTCTATATCGGGAGTTATGGGCGAAGCTAATGCAAGTATTTATTCGGCATCAAAAGCCGGGCTTTTGGGGCTTACAAAAGCGCTGGCTTTGGAACTTGCCGAATATAATATTACAGTCAACACTATTAATCCCGGGTGGGTTGAGACTTCTCTCGGACTAAATTCCATTGAGGAAAGCGATTTTTCTAAAGAAGAAATAGTTGAATGTATTCCGCAAAAACGTTTTGTAGAGCCGATTGAAATCGCAGATCTTGTGAAATATCTTATTTCTGACAGCGCAAAGGGTATAACCGGGCAGGGGATTAATCTCTGCGCCGGATTAAGTGTCGGAATATAATTACCACCAAGGGTAATCGTCTTTAATTTCCCAGCCGTCATATTGAATAAGTCCGGCACATTCTCCTCTGCCATTTCCGGTTGCGTTTTTGCAGTAATTTAGAAATTCTTCGCGTGTGGTCTTGTCGTGTACGCCGTATCCGCCGGCTTTAAACGTGTATTGGTCATAGTATTTGTACCAGCGTATAATAAAGTCAAATACATCTTTGCCGTATTCATTAGGTCGTTTCATACAATTGTAATCATAATAGATGTGTATATTTCCTGCGCTTTCATTAGAACCGCCAATATTCATGCCAAAACAGCTTCCGTCGCTGAATATATATACAGCCGGCAGCCCTTGGTTAAATATTTTACTGCCATATTTAAAACACTCTGAAGCTCCTTCATTTTCATCACCACATTCTCGAAGTCCTGTCAAATACGGAAATAAATAAGTTTTTGCAAATTTAGCCATTTGCGGACCGTTATTTTGTGTAGTAGGAAATTCCCAGTACCTCATAGCTCCGTAATCAATAGTTGCGAGATTAAGTGCGTTAGACATTGTTGAATAGAATTTTTTCAACCTGACTGAACACTCATGCTTGTTGTAGCTTGCAATAAGCGTCGGAAGTGTCATTGCCGCAACTATACCGATTATACCTAATGTTATTAGCACTTCCGCAAGCGTGAACGCCGCTTTCTTTGCAATGCCATTGCGAGGATGAAATCCGAAGAATCTCTTATTTAACGAGATTCTTCGAGCTCTGCTCTCAGAATGACCGTTTGAGTCATTGCGAGGAGCTTGCGACGAAGCAATCCATAAAGATCGCGGACAGACTTCGCCTTCCGCGATGACATGTGGTTGGCAGAATGTACCAAATTCTGTCATCGCGCACTCCGTTGCGCGATCTTTTCTTCTGGATTGCTTCGCTTCGCTCGCAATAACGTTTTCGTCATCCTTACAAAGCGAACCGCTAATAATCCAAGACTCGTTATAATGTCGTACCTCAGGCATTCGGGCTGCGCCCGCAGAATGACTGAATCGAGCCGCGCCCTCAGAATGACGACATAATAAGGATTTTAACCGGTCTAAAAGACTGAAATGCCCTCCAAAAGCGGAGAGTCTAGCCCCCCCCCCCTGGAGAATATAGGTATAATTAGTATTTTCAGATTTTAACATTTCGTATATCCTCCATAAATTAAAACATCTATTCTTATATTAACGTGTTTTTGCATAAATTTCAAGTACCTGTATGTTGATTCAGGTACTTGAAAACTAAGTCTTTATTCTTTGTTTAGCCTTATACGGCTCTGTTTTTTATAAAACCGGCCATAGTTGGTTGTATTGTTGTGCTTCTTGCGGCATTTTGTGTTGTCATAATTTTTGCTGTTTCTTGAGCAGGAGCTTGATTTGCAGTATTTTGTGCAGCTTCGGCTTTATCTCTTGCTCTTGCATTTCTGGTCATCTTATCACAGGTTCTTGCTAACCATATCATAAATGACGGTACTAATACGATTGTGGACAAGAATGTAAATAAGCTGTTGTATAATTTAGCACGTTTAACAAATGGGTTTTTGCTATCTTTGAATATATTTTCAATAACTTGTTTTGCTTCTTTAGCTTTTTCTGTTGTGATATTCTTAAATGCGGCTTTGATTTCATCGTCAGTAGCGTCTTTAAGTCCTTTGCCAAGTATGATTTCTGAATTTTGTGCAACAGTTTTGTCAAGTTTAAGCATTTTCTTTAAGCTGCCGCCGTTTTCGGTGATAAAATCAAAGAAGCCGTTTATGCCGTCTTTGTATTTATGTACATTTGTGTATTTTGAATCTAACTGAGTGTTGTTCAATACATCTATTCCGCCCATTGGCGTGAAGTAGTTGCCAAGTTTATGCAAAAAGCCTTTAGCATGACTTAATGGTTTAACATTCAAGGCTAAACCGGAAATTTTAGAAAATATATTTGAAAATGCTCTGCCGATTGCGTGTGCTAAGAATAAGATGGCTGCAAATGACGGTATGTCACGTGCTAACGTTTCGTGAACATCGTATTTATCGACATCGGCTGCTTTCATTAATCTTGTCGGCAAGCAGAAGCCAAACAACAAAGTAAGCATTGCCGGAACCGACATTGACGCATCATCAAATTCAAAGTGTGTCAATATTTTATTTAATTTTTTTGAACCCAGAACTTTGTCTGCTGTTTGTGCAAAAAATTGGCTTTTCCCTTCAAATGCAATATCTTTTTTATTGCCTTTAATGTTTTGGGCTCCCGTCATAGTAGGCTGGCCTTTTGGCGGTTCATCTTTTAACTTTTCTGTTTGAGTTTTTTCTTTTTCTTGGGCAGGAGCTGTAGTTGCAGCGGCAGTTGCCTGGGTGTTTTCAGGTTGTTCCTGTTCTGTTGCAAATGCAGGGTTCTTGCCGCCTGTTCCAAGTGAATATAAATGCGGAATCATTGCGTAGAAGCCTACAACAGCAAGCCACATTCCAATATTTGTGACAATTCTAGAACCGCTTCTGTGTTTAATAAATTTATTCAAAAATTCTTCCGGATTAAATCCGTCTTTTGCCTTTTTCATGGCTTTGCCGGTAGTTTCGATGACATCATCCGTGAAATCTGTCATTGTTTTCAGCAGTTTTTTGAAGCCTACGCCGCTTTTATCTGCGTCCACAAGTTCTTCTCCGTATTTTCCTATTTTTTCAGGATTAACGGTGAATTCTGCCGAAAGTTCATTAACAGATGCAGGAAGATATTTTTTCTTCAATGCCATAAAATCTTCCAAAAGGCTTTCTGTCAAATCTTCTGGAGAGCCCGGAGCTTTCTGGTTTGTAATCTTTTTCCACAAAGATTTTTTGTTGTCTTTTGCACCTTCAATTTCGATTGCGCGTTGTGTGTAAGATTGAGCCAGTCTATTTAATTCATCTTCAGGCAGCTGTCCTTGTAATGTTGTATTCAAAACATTTTTGAACATGCCGTTATAAAATTCTTTTCTTGTTTTGACAACATCATCAAGAGTGTTAGGGTTTTCGGCTGCGTAGTTAACAAAATTGGCACCAAGCCCCTGAATCATGTTTACTGGAACATTGTTTGCCTGACCGGAATATTTTTTAACAAATTTCAATATAGCCCAAGGGATAATGAAAGCACTCGGTCCGCTTAATATTTCACGGATACCTTCGCGTCTTGCAAAAGTCCAGTTGTATGGCCCTTCTTTTTTACCAGTTTCTGGGTTAACTTTACGTCTGTTGATACCTTCCAATACACGCGGTAACGCCATGCCGAATCCGTCTTGCGCAATAAATGAAAAAGCGAACCCGCCGTTATTAATCGCATTTGCGACTGCTACGGGCACCTGTTCAATACCTTGGAAAGATGGATTTGATTTGTTTACCGTATACTGACTATGATTTTTTTTACGATTTGGGGCATTACGATGTTCTGCCGCACTGATTGCTTTTACTGACATATCCCTACTTTACTATATATTCATAACTAACTACACATATTCATATAAAAACTTGTTCTGTTTACAAATTGCCATTTTTGGGTAAAGTTTTAAGTTTTTTTACGGAGCATGACAATAAGTGTATTTATAATACTTAATATAATTTAAAATTTCAAGTAATTTACTACGAATATAACAGAATGTTTACAAAATTTGCAATAAATCTTATTTTTAAATAAATATCAGGGCAAAAATCTTGATTTTGTGAGATTTTACATTCAGACATGTCCATGATAGTATTGCAGCAGAGAGTTACACTAATAAAGTATAAGGATATAGAAATGACAGAACAACAAACTCATCAGCCGAATTCGGCTAAAGACCAAATCAGACAAACAAGGATTCAAAAGCTTGCTGATCTGGCAGATAAAGGAATTAATCCGTACCCTTATGTTTTCAATAAGGACGCGGATGCTGCGGAGCTTCAGGAAAAATATAAAGACCTTGAAGCCGGTGTTGAAACAGAAGATGTATATTCTGTTGCCGGCCGTGTAATGGCTATCAGAAATACAGGTATGTTTATTGACTTGATGGATGCTTCAGGCAAAATTCAGATATTTTCTCATAAAGAAAACCTGTCTGAAGATCAGATGAAGCTCTTAAAGTTAGTGGATATCGGTGATATTGTGGGTTTCACCGGTACGATAAGAAGAACTCCGCGCGGAGAGTTGTCTATTAAATCAACTTCTTTGACAATGCTTTCAAAGTCGCTTCTTCCGCTTCCGGAAAAGTTCCACGGCCTTACTGATGTTGAAACACGTTACAGACAGCGTTACGTTGATATGATTGTTAATGAAGATGTAAGGAAAACTTTCAGAACAAGAAGCTTAATTATTCAAAAAATAAGAGAATATTTGACAAACCGCGGATTTTTGGAAGTTGAAACGCCGATGCTTCATCCGCAGGCAGGCGGTGCGAATGCTCGTCCGTTCATTACACACCACAATACGCTTGATATGGATATGTTCTTGCGTATTGCACCGGAGCTTTATTTAAAAAGATTAATGGTTGGCGGATTGAGTGAAAAGATATTTGAGATTAACAGAAGTTTCAGAAATGAAGGGATTGATGTGCGTCATAACCCGGAATTTACAATGATGGAACTTTATCAGGCTTATGTTGATTACAATGAAATGATGACGTTAACCGAAAATCTTATTTCAACTGTTGCTCAGGAAGTTCTTGGCACTATGAAGATTAAATATGGCGACAATGAAATTGATCTTACGCCTCCTTGGGACAGAAAGACAATGCTTGGTGCAATTAAAGAGAAAACCGGTATTGATTTTTCAACATGTTTTACAGTTGAAGATGCAAAGAATAAAGCAAAATCCTTAGGAATTGATCCTGAAGATTGCGATAACTGGGGCAAAGTTATTGACTTAATTTTTGAAGAAAAAGTTGAGCCTACATTAATTCAGCCGGTTCATATTATAGATTATCCGCGTGATATATCTCCGTTAGCGAAGGTTCACAGAGATAACGACAGATTAACGGAACGTTTTGAAACACGTATTAACGGATGGGAAGTTGCAAATGCATTCTCTGAATTAACTGACCCAATCGACCAGAGAATGAGATTTGAAGCCCAGATGCAGGCAAAAGCAAACGGTGATGATGAAGCTATGCCGATTGATGAAGATTATATTTGTGCGCTTGAGCATGGTGCGCCTCCTATGGGCGGTTTAGGTGTCGGCATAGACAGATTGGTTATGCTTTTGACAGATTCACCTTCAATAAGAGATGTAATTGCATTCCCTACGTTGAAAAAAAGACAGTAATAAATTATAAAGAACCGGTTTTTAATCCGGTTCTTTTTATGTGATTAGGCGGTAGATATGAATTTTTCAAAATATTTAAATACTCCAAGAAAATATATAAATATAATAATAGATAGGGTTAAGAAGAAATATCCCTGCAAACTTGCAATTGTTGCTATAGTCAAAAATGAGGCTCCATATATTTTAGAATGGCTTGAATATCATAAACTTGTCGGGGTTAATAAATTTTATATTTATGACAATGAAAGTACTGATAATATAAAAGAACTATTGGAACCATATATAAAATCAAAAGAGCTAGTATATAAATATATTCCGGGAAGTTGTCAGCAGATTAAAGCTTATTCTGATGCGATAGATAGATATAGATTTGATACTAAATATATGGCTTTTATTGATGTGGATGAATTTATATTGCCTGTGAATATGGAAGAAAGTCTTATAGATATTCTTGATAACATTTTTGCGAAAGATGCGCATACTGGGGGTGTTAGTATTCAGTGGTGTGTATATGGGTCTTCTGGATACAAGGTTAAGCCTGAAGGGCTGGTAATAGAAAATTATCTTTTCCATGCCGGAAAAGAGGCTTTGAAAAAAAATAACATAAATTCTCAGGTTAAAACTATTGCAAATCCGCGTCTTATTAAGAAGGCTGATTGTCACAAGCCTTTGTTTTGGCAGGGATATTATAGCGTTAATACGGATGGTGATATTGTAAATAGTTTTTGTATGGATGGTTGTCATTGGGATAAGTTACGTATTAATCATTATTTTTCCAAGTCGTATGAAGAGTTTATTAAAAAATGTGAAAGAGGGAGAGCTACTCAGCCGTTGAGTATCAAACGCTCTTATTCCGAGTTTTATGCCCATGATTTTAATGATGTTAAAGATACTACGATATTAAGATACTTGCCTGTATTGAAAGAAAAATTACAAAAATAAACGGTCAATCGAAATGATTGACCGTTTTTAAATCGTTTAAAAATTAAAAACTATTTGCCGTTAACAACAGTTTTGAATTTTTTACCAGCTGAGAAAGCAGGAACTGTTTTAGCAGGGATTTTAATTTCCTTACCAGTTTGTGGGTTTCTGCCAGTTCTAGCTGCTCTTTTTCTAGCTTCAAAAGTACCGAAGCCTACTAAAGTAACTTTTTTACCTTTAGCTACTGTTTTTTGTACAGTTTCAACCCAAGCGTTGATAACTTCAGCAGCTTCTTTTTGTGATACGTTAGCTTTTTTAGCAACTTCTTGTACTAATTCTTCTTTGTTCATTGTAAAACTCCTTTTCTTATTTGTACTTCCCCATTATAGCTGATTTTTTTATTTGCGCAAGTATCATTAAGGAAATTTAACAATTCAGCCGCTAAAAAACCTCTGTTTGTTGTATATTTCGGTTAAAATTTGATACAAATCGTTAAATAATCTGTATTTTTTGTATTTTTTTGATACAATGTTGAAGGAATTTTATAGGCATACAGGGATATGAAAGAAAGAGTAATTTTATTTACCATAGTTTTTGGGTTAGGAGTATTCCTTTACGTATTTCAAAATTATTTTAATACTGTCTGGGGCTTGGCGCTTCTTTGTACGCTTATGACAATTTATGCGGTATTTTCAACGCTTGCATATAATTATAAAAAACGTAAGCTTAAAAAATATCCGGAAGTTATAAATACCGAATATAGGCCGTTTGTAACAATAATGATACCTTGTCATAATGAAGAAACAGTTATCGCAAACACTGTCCGTAATATCTTAAATCTTGATTATGAGAATTTTGAAGTAATTGTTATAGATGACAGAAGCAAAGACGGCACTGCCGCTGTTATACAGCAGCTTGAGAAGCAGTATGATAATGTGAAGTGTTTAATTAGAAAGTCTGATGCGTTTCCGGGTAAATCCGCGGTACTTAATGATGCATTTAAATTGGCCAAAGGCGAGGCTGTTTTGGTTTTTGATGCCGATGCAACTGTTGAACCTGACTTTTTAAACAAGCTTGTACCGAAACTTGAACCGAAAGATGTCGGGGCTGTTCAGGCTAGAAAAGTTATAAGAAATAAAGATTACAATTTGCTGACACGCTGTCAGAATAACGAGTATACCGTTGATACCTATTTGCAGGTCTGCAGGGATTCGGTTAAGGGCGCAGTTGAGCTTAGGGGTAACGGCGAACTTATAAAACGTCAGGCAATAGAAGATATAGGCGGCTGGAATAATTTTACAATCACCGATGATCTTGATATGTCTACAAGGCTTCATATAAAAGGATGGGACGTCAGATTTTGTGCCGATGCGATTGTGTATGAAGAAGGTATTGCTTATTTAAGACCGCTTTTCAGACAGCGCAGAAGATGGCTTGAGGGAACTTTGAGAAGATATCTGGAATATTCCGGCGAGGCTTTTGTATCAAAAGATATTTCCATGCTTGCGCGTGTCGATATGTTTGCATATATTTCCGAATGTATTATGCCTTTGTGGTGCGTTATGGAAATTCTTATCCGTCTATTTAAGGTGCTTGCAAAGGATGCACCTCCGCATATGTTATATTCTTCTATAATTATCAGCTGTGCTATCGGATTGGGCTTTTTTATGGCGCTGCGTTATGCCCTGAGGCGTTATGATAACTTTACCCGTCTTGCGGCCATAAAAGATGCGTTTATTACAAGTATTTATCTGCTTGTTATATGGTTCCCGCTGGAGCTTTTCATTTGTTTTAAAATATTGTTCTGCAAGAAAGATATGAAGTGGGGTAAAACTGCCCACGGTCTTATTTTGGATGAGGAAAAACTTATTCAGAAAGATTCCAGGGACGATAAAGAAAAAGTTTGTGTATAATTATTAAAAGTAAGAATAGAATGGAGATTTTTAAATGATTAACACTGTTGATAATGTAAAAGCAAAAATCAGAGATGTACAGGATTTCCCAAAGAAAGGAATTTTATTCAGGGATATAACAACAGCAATCAAAGATTCTGAAACTTTAAAAGTTATTATCGATTATCTTTGCGAGCAGTTTAGAGATGTGAAAATTGATTATATAGCTGGCATAGAGAGCCGCGGATTTATATTTGGAATGCCGATGGCATATAAAATGAATGCCGGGTTTGTTCCTGTCAGAAAGCCGAACAAGCTGCCTGCCGAAACAATTTCACAGGAATATCAGCTTGAATACGGTACGGATAAAATCGAAATTCATAAGGATGCTTTTGGCCCCGGCGATAATGTTTTGGTTGTGGATGATTTGCTTGCAACTGGCGGAACCGCAGAAGCTGCCTGCAAGCTTGTTAAAAAGACGGGTGCAAATCTTGTCGGCATCGGTTTTTTAATTGAACTTGAAGATTTAAAAGGACGTGAAAAGCTAAAAGATTGCGGCAAGATTGTATCAATGCTTAAATATTAAGTTATTAAGTAATAAAAATCCCGGCTTCATTAGCCGGGATTTTTATTTACCATTCAAATTGTTGCCAATCATATATTTCTTGTCATTGCGAGCGTAAGCGAAGCAATCCAGGGAAAAAGATCGCGTAACGGAGTGCGCGATGACAGTTTTTAGTGTGTCCAGTCAGTCACCTGTCATCGCGGAAGGCTAAGCCTGTCCGCGATCTATGGATTGCTTCGTCGCAGGCTCCTCGCAATGACGTATGGTGTTATTCCTACAAAGCAAACCGCCAATAATCCAAAACGCGTTATAAAGTCGTGCCTAGGCACCGAGATTCTTCGGGCTTTGCCCTCAGAATGACGTGAAGTACCATATCGAAAATCCGCAATGACGAATTGGTAAAAGAGAATCGTTTGAAAGTGTGAAAAAGTAATGATGTTTAATTTTTGAACTTGCTTATTTCTTCAAAATAATGTGAAAGTGCAATATATCCTTTGTAAATTTCGTTAGATATTGTTGCGTAGCAGTTTGCATCTATAAATTTTAATTCTTTTGCCCTAATTTCTATAATTTTATCCGCATCAGCTTTAAGCTGGAGATTTGGTGATGATGACCATTTTTGAAGCAGTGCAAGTTCTTCATACATCTGCTTGGCAGTGGTAAATTCAAGCGTATTGAAATCATATTTTAAGAGAAGTTCTTTTTCAGATTGTGTGATTCGGCTTTGTACTGCCTGGAACTTGTAAATCCGTTTAATAACAATGTAGTTATTGGCAATTCTTTTGTGAGAATTCGGTATAAAATTCTTAGCCAAAAGTGCCGCGTGAGAGCGGGAAGTAAATGAATCTTCCTGATTTGATAAAACACTTTTTGAGGTTAAGTCAAAACCGGATTTTTTTTCTATAAGTTCTTCAATCACTAAACTTCCTCCTGCTATTTTTCTTAATGATATGCCAATTGAGAATTTTTGTCATCTGATTGCGGCAAATATTTAACAAAAATTAAGAATTAATTTTTGCGGCTAAATTCAATGCGCATTCGTCTGTGTAAAGGACTAAAGCGTTGTAAACAAGCGGATTTAGCTTTCCTTCACGTACATCGTTTCTTATAATTGTCAAAGCTTCTTCGCGATTCAGAGCCGGCTTGTACGGACGATTTTCTGTCAAGGCTGAATATTTATCTGCCATGGATAATATTTGTAAATCCAAATCGGCGAAGAAGTTTTTGTCAGTTTTTGGATAGCCGCTTTTTTGTGCATTTTGGTGATGGTGCTTAATCAGATGCAGGACTTTTGGGTTAAGATTGGTGTTTTTTAGTAACTCATAGCCAAGTTCTGAGTGTTTATGCATAATTTCGGTTTCTTTCTCCGTGAGTTTAGACGTTTTATTAAGGATTTCATTGGGAATAAATACTTTTCCTATATCGTGAAGATATGCTGCGGTTTTTACAGAATTTAAATCCGCTTTTTGTTTAAGGCTGAACGGCAGGTTGTTTACGATACCTTCCGCAATTTTGCTTGTGTCTGCCGAATGCTTTGAAAGAACTCCGTTCAATCCGTCCATATTTATGATAAACGGAGTATTAACGCTTGCAAGAATCTGTCCTATTCTCGGGTTTGAATTTGCAAGTTTTCTTATCATTATTTCTGATGTATATTTCGCCGGAGAATTGCTTTCAAATCTGTCATTATTCAGATTTTGATTTGGCAGGCTGCTATAGGGCTGTCTGTTGTCGACAGCTTTATTCGGGGCAGTTTTGCTTAAAAATGATATGCGGCTGAAATTTATTCCCACTATTTACACACCAAATTTTTACACTTACACTACTCTTATATAAAGTAATTTTGGTATGTAAAAATTGTCTGAATTTTAGATTTATTTTTACAATATTTAACAACTTTTTAAAACCCCGGATTTGGTGTATAATTGCTATATAGTTTATATAGAGAGGGATAGAAATGTCTGTAGATGATGCTTTGGTTATGATACTTGCCGGCGGAGAGGGAAAAAGACTTTTGCCTTTAACAAAAGACAGGGCAAAACCTGCTGTGCCGTTTGCAGGAAGGTACAGAATTATTGATTTTGTTTTGAATAACTTTATAAATTCCGGATTCTTTAAGATTAAGGTCTTAACTCAATATAAATCCGATTCTTTGAATAAACATATTACAAGAGGCTGGGCGCTATCTCCGTTTTTAAATCAGTATGTTGATTTGGCGCCTGCTCAGATGAGAACAGGGCAGGACTGGTATAGAGGTACTGCAGATGCCATATATCAAAATGTTTTTCACATTACTGATGAAGATCCGGATTATGTTTGTATTTTTGGGGGAGATCATATCTATAAAATGGATGTTTCTCAAATGCTTGATTATCATAAGGCCAAAAATGCTGATTTGACAATTTCTGCTATTCCGATTCCTATAGAAGAAGCTTCAGAATTTGGGATTATCGAAGTTGATGATAACTGGCGGCTTGTTAATTTTGTTGAAAAACCGCAAACCCCGCCTAAAACTATCCCGGGTAATGATAAGATGTGTCTTGCCTCTATGGGAAATTATATTTTTGACAAAGATACGCTCCTTGTTGCGTTGAATGAAGATGTGCAAACTGCCGGTTCAAGTCATGACTTTGGCAAAAACGTAATTCCTATGCTTTTGCAGGAAGGAAAGAATATTTATATTTATAATTTTGCGGATAATGAGTTCCCGGGTATAACCGATGCAGAACGCGGCTACTGGAGAGATGTAGGAAGTATTGATGCCTATTGGCAGGCAAATATGGATTTATTAACGGCCAATCCGGAACTTAATCTCTATTCTAAAGAGTGGCCTATAAGAACGTTTAACTATAATTACCCTCCTGCAAAGTTTATATGGCAGGAAGGTGACAGAGTCGGTATGGCTACAAATTCCATGGTGTCGGAAGGCTGTATTGTATCAGGAGGCAGTATTTCAAAATGTGTGCTTTCTCCAAAAGTTAGAGTAAACAGTTATTCTCAGGTATATGAAAGTATTTTGATGGAAGACGTATCTGTCGGAAGATATTCTCGAATTAAACGTGCAATAATAGACAAAAACGTTGTTATTCCGCCAAATACGCGCATAGGATATGACAGGGAAGAAGATTTAAGACGCGGCTTCCATGTTTCGCCTAACGGTATAACCGTGGTGCCAAAGGGTTCTATTTTATAACAGTTCTTTACAACATAAAAAATATATGCTATATTTACTTGTACCTCAATAAAGCTTTTGTAAATATTTGTTAATATACCCCGTTATAAGGGCAATTTTCAGTCTTTATGTGCTTTATTGCAGTGGGTAGGAATATGGTATCAGTTAACTTTATATCTTCAATAGGTAAATCGGTTAAATCAGCATACAATCGTATGCCGTCTGTTGTTGTGAAAAAAGATAATATCATAAACGGAGTCGCTTATATCGGCCGGAAATGGACTTCCCCGCAGCAGCGTTTGATACTTGGCGCTACCGCAATTGTTATGCAGCCTTATATTGACTGGAAAAATAAGCATGTGGATGATAAGACCCGAAAAGTTTCAGTTGCACGTACCTGTGCTAAAATTATTGCCGGTACCGCAACGGGGTTTGCTTTAAGATATGGATTTATAAAGGGTATAAAGGCATTTTCAAAACCTTTTAGCGAGGTTCCTAAGGATGCAAAACCTTTTGCTAAAAAGATGATGACATGGCTTACTCCTAAGAATATGGATCCGAACGATATGGATGCACTGGATCAATACAGAAATGCCATGGGTACAATTTGGTCTTTGGTTGCTATGGTATTTACCAACTTCTTAATTGATGCTCCGCTTACCAAATTCTTAACGAATAAATTTATTGCTCATCAGCAAAAAACTGAACAGAAAGGAGAGATTAAACAATGATAGCTCCTTTCAAGTGGTTAACCAAATCACATATATATGAAAAATACAGTAAGGATCCCGGAAATATGCTTGTGCATACAGGTGTTATCGGCTGGTTCTTATCTTCTGCCGCGCAGATTTTTGCTATAGCAATTAATGATAAAATTTCGAAGAAAGAAAAAATGTTTCTTATTCCGCAAGAGTTTGCGGATGCGGTTGTGAACTGTGTTTCTTTTTATGCAGTAACAAACAGTATGAAATCTTTTGGAAAGAAGCTTACAAGCAGTGCTAAATTACGGACTCCGGCAATAACTAAATTGCTTGAAGAGCGCGGTCTTGTATTAAAAAAAGGTGCTGAACGCGCAAAGGATAAAATTTATGCTGGGGATTGGGATTTCAATATAACAAAGTTGGATGATTATAAAAGTGCCGTAGAAAATACATATAAGCCTTTTAATAACGGTGTTGAAGTTATTACCGGGCTTGTTGGTTCAATATTATCCAGCAACCTGATTACTCCTGTTTTTAGAAATTATTATGCCGCAAAGAAACAAAAACAGTTTATGACTTATTCTGAAAATAATCAGAAACTGCCGGCTCCGATGTCAAAACTTTCTTTCGCTAATTATCAAAAGCTTGCGGCATCAAAGCCTTATACCGGTAATTTAAAAGTTTAGCAGATTTAATATTCCTGCCAGTATGAATATCATTATACAGGCGAAAATCGTTATTATTCTTTCAAATGAGTCATCATTATCCAGTTCATTCGGAATAGATAGTTTGTTAAGAATTTTTGATGTATAGTCGTTTTTCATATTGTTTTTTGTTCGGTTAAAAGAGGATTGAAGAAGCTGCTTAAACGAATAGACATTCTCCAGATCTTTTCTGGCAAGCGGGTTGGCGATTGCAATCTTTTTAATCCTGATATTGTCGTCGCTGCTGAGTTCGTTGTCTACATAGGCCGATAAATTTTCTTTAAACACTTTGTATTGCGGTGTGTTGTATTCTTCTTCAATATATTCCGGGGAATCTGAATTTATTTTTTCTTTCATATCGTTAAAGTTCTGAAGTATTTTCTTTAGTTTGATATATTTTTCACGGCATCTCGGGCAGATGCTGAGATGGTATTCAACATTTGCCGTAAGTTTTCTGCTTAATTTATTTTCGATATAGAATGTTAAAAGGGTTATAACCTGGTTACAGTTTAGTTCTTGCATATTAATCCTTTCTATATGTAGGTTCTCAGTTCATTTTGTAATTTTATTCTGGCTCGTGATATGCGGGATTTCACTGTTCCTACATT
Organism: Candidatus Gastranaerophilales bacterium; assembly: GCA_944324365.1. GTDB lineage: Bacteria > Cyanobacteriota > Vampirovibrionia > Gastranaerophilales > Gastranaerophilaceae > UBA1221. Next base: position 264,076 of record CALUWA010000001.1, on the reverse strand, counting down.
AACGTTTGTTGCCTGTGCAATTTCTTCATAAGAAAGTCCTTGAAGCTCTCTTAGGACTATGGCAATTCGGAATTGATCCGGAAGATTTCGTATTTGTTCTTTAATGATTTCTTCCAATTCCGCTGATATACATTTTTCCGGTGGCTTACATTTTTTATCTGTAAGAATTGATTTCAGAGTAAATTTTGTATCATCGTCCATCTCATCATCCATTGATACAATGTCGGGTTTTCGGGCGGCTTTTCTTAGCTCGTCGTAAAAAAGATTTGTTACGATTTGGTTAAGCCAGCTTTTAAAGTTTTTCGGATTTTTAAGGTTTTTTATGTTTTTGGTAACCCTTAGTAATGCCTCTTGCGTCAAATCTGCTATATTTTCACGCTTTTTGGCAAGGTATGAAAATGTAGCAAAAATACTTTTCTGCTCCTGTCTTATCAATTCTTCAAGCGCTTTAAAGTCGTCCTGCTGTGCCAGGACAACAAGTTCTTCCAAAGTCATTTTTTTGTATTGCAGCTTAGAAGATGACATGGCAAAAATCTCCTTATTTACATAATAAGGAGATTTATCAATAATTGTTTATGCTTAACTATAAAATATATGGATTATTTTATCTTATGCAGAATTTTAATTTATTCGGCACAAATGTATCCTCTCAGTGCCGTATAAGCTGCAACATAAGGTGATGCCAGATATATAAATCCTTTTGTATTCCCCATTCTGCCCTGGAAGTTTCTGTTTTGGGTTGCAAGGCAAACTTCCCCGTCAGCAAGAGTTCCGGCATGAACCCCTACACAAGGCCCGCATCCCGGAGGTAATATTGCCGCGTTTGCTTTTACAAAAGTTGTTATCAAACCTTCATCAAGAGCTTGCAGATATACATCTTTTGATGCCGGGCAGATGAGCAGACGCACATCAGGGTTGACCGTTTTCCCATCCAAAATTTCGGCAGCAATCCGCAAATCCTCTATTCTTCCGTTTGTGCATGTTCCGATAAATACCTGGTCAACTTTTACGTCTTTCAATTCGTCAACTGTTTTTGTGTTATCTACGGTATGCGGGCAGGAAACTGTGTGCGGAACATCTTCTGCATTAATTTTTATAACTCTTTCATAAACTGCATCGGCATCAGGTCTGATTGAGACAAATTTATCTTCCCTTCCGCGTGATTTTAAGAATGCTTTCGTTTTTTCATCAGCAACAAATAATCCGCATTTTGCCCCTGCTTCAACGGCCATATTGGCAAGAGTAAACCTTTCTGACATTGACATATTGTCAATCGTATCACCGCAAAATTCCAAAGCTTTGTATGTGGCACCATCTGCTCCTATCAGACCGATAAGATAAAGCATTAAATCTTTAGAGCAAATTCCTTTTTTAAATTTGCCGCTTACTTCTATTTTGAAAGTTGACGGAACTTTAAGCCATGTTTTGCCGAGAGCCATTGCAACAGCAATATCCGTTGAGCCCATTCCCGTTGCAAATGCACCTAATGCACCCGAAGTACAGGTGTGAGAATCTGCACCGACAAGGATTTCTCCCGGGTTTACAAAAGTTTCGATTAATCTTTGGTGGCAAACTCCAGCTCCAACATCGGATAAAACAGCTCCGTATTCTTTTGAAAATTCTCTGAGTACAGTGTGGGTATTTGACAGCTCTTTGCGCGGGCTTGGTGAAGCGTGGTCAATAAAAAGAATACTTCTTTCAGGATTTTTCAGTTTTGGGATACCGAGTTTCTTAAATTCCTGAACAGTAAGCGGGCCTGTACCATCCTGTACAGCCGTAACATCTACATCAGCTATAACAAGTTCTCCTGCTTTTACGTCATGCCCTGCATGTTTTGATATAATCTTTTCTGCCAAAGTTTGTCCCATAACTATACTCCTTTTCCCTGATTATAGCACGAAAAGTATTTGTGTGGCTGATATTTGAAAAAATTTTTAATGCATAATCCACATGTTATGTGTATCCAACAACCACATATACAAGTTATGTAATTTATTGTTCATTTTCTCTTTTTTATTGCGAAGAAAAAAGCGGATTGTGAGCGTAGAGTGAAGAGCGTTGCCGAAGTGCAATGCTCTGGAACTCGTAATACGCGAACAACCAAGCAGAGAAAATGAACCTTTCACGACCGAATGAAAGAGTGAAGCCATTTTGCACGTTTCGAGCAAAGCTCTCAACTGCAAAAGAAGGCAAAGAGAAAAACCCGCAAAAGATTTCTGCGCTGCCTACGGCATCGCTTTGACCAAATGGACGTACGTTCCGTTTGCTTCGCAAACGAAATCTTTAAGCGCTGCTAAGGACAACGCAGCGCAATAAATCGTCATTCTGAGGGCGAAGCCCGAAGAATCTCATTAAACAGAGATCCTTCGCTACGCTCAGGATGACATGAGGCGTCATTGCGAGGAGCAAAGCGACGAAGCAATCCAGGATGTTCCCTCCCCTACTCGGGGAGGGTTAGGGTGGGGAACGCTCCCCTTCCCGACCTTCCAAAATCAGGGGAAGGAGCAAATAATGGCTCATTTACTACTTTCTATGGATTGCTTCGCTACTATCGGATTATTCGGGTTGTCGCCGGAGTAACGTCCGGCTCCAACTTACGGGCTGGGGCACTTCGTGCCACGGCGCCCTGCCGAAAATCCGAGCTCGCAATGACGCCTTGAGTGAGTCAGCCGAACTTGCACGAAGTGCACAATGACATTGCACTATTATGTCACTCACGTAAGATATTCAATCGCTTTCATCGCTGATTTCGGGTTTTTCGCATAGGATTATAATCCCGATAAATATAATTAAAAATGCAAACATAATCCCGAATGTGTTTATAAACCCCATGCCTGAATTTATATATAAATTATTTTGAGTCGAATTTTTAATATATTTTTTTATTTCAGAAGCTCCTGCGCGGCATTGGGAAAGTTTCTTATATGTCGTGATGGTGTAAGGTTTGTTATTTATATCGGCTTTTAAAGTATAGTAACTTTGTTTTCCGCGTCTTGAGGGCTGTACTTGTTTTTGGCAATATGCATTGTCCAAGTCATAGACGGAAAAAAGTTCCCTGTTAAGTTCAATGTTTACATATCTTATTTTTGATATAAATGTGCATTGCGCAGTATCTCTGTTGCAGGTTATAGTATCTTGTATAAGCGATAGCGTAAGCAAGCCAAAACCAAAAATCAGGCAAATTATAAATCCGATATATTTTCCCATAATTATGCTGTTAACTCTTTATACATTTTAAAGTATTCTTCGGAACTCTTCTTCCAAGAAAAATCTTTTTGCATTGCAGTATGGCGCATAGCGTTAAATGTATATTTATCTTTGTATACTTCAAGTGCGCAATTTACAGCCTGCATCATATCAAATCCGTTGTAACTCCAGAACTTAAATCCTGTACTGTCATTTAGTGGGTATCCGGTTACAGTATCTTCTAATCCGCCTGTTGCCCTGACAATTGGCAGTGAGCCATAGCGCATTGCTATAAGCTGGCTCAAACCGCAAGGTTCAAATTTTGACGGCATTAAGTAAAAATCACTTCCTGCATAAATCAAATTTGCTAATTCCGCATTGTATCCTACGTAAGCCCTGATATTTGGTGTGTTATTTGAAAGCCATATAAAAAGATTTTCAAAATCTTTATCGCCGCTTCCTAAAAATACATAATCCGCATTTGTATCCATCATTGCATTTTGTGCATCTCTTATTAAATCGAAACCTTTCTGGCTGACTAGTCTTGAAACACATGCTATCATAGCTCTATCGGGATTGTATTTGAGTCCGAATTTTTCGCATACGGCTTTTTTATTTTCTTCTTTATTCTTTAGTGATTTAATATCATAATTTTTAACTATAGATTTATCCTTTTTAGGATTAAATACGTCATAATCAATTCCGTTTAATATTCCGCGAAGTTTATATTGAGCGCCTCTGAGGGTATAATCCATTCCTTCGCCGTATTCACCTGTGAGAATTTCTCTTGCGTATGTAGGTGATACTGCAACTACCCTGTCGGAATAGTTAATTGCTCCTTTCATCCAGTTGACTTTGCCGTAATGCTCAACGCTCCATTCGTTATAGACAATGTCTTTGCGCATATTTGCAAAGTCAAGAATATCTTCAAACCATACTCCCTGATATGCCAAATTATGAATTTCGAAAACGGTTTTTGTTTTTTGCCAGTATTCATCGTACTTATAATTGCTTTTTAAGTATATCGGAATCATTGCTGTATGCCAGTCATTAGCATGAATAATATCGGCTCTGAAATTCAGCAGTTTTGCATATTCCATAACCGCAAGCGAAAATGCCACATAGCGTTCATGTTCATATCTAGTATCAAGCCACTTCGGATAAACTTCTTTAAAGCAGGTGAAATACCAATCGTTATGCACAAAAAATACATTAATGTCGGTTCCCGGCAGTTTGCACATAAATAAGCGGAATTTATGTCCCTGATTACCGAATGTCAGCCATAATTCAGAGTTCTCCAGTTCTTTTATTCCGAATTTATTAACATCAATACAGCCATGCAGAGGGGTGAAAATTGCAATTTGTGCTTTCTTTTCTATATATTTCGGCAGACTGCCTATTACATCTGCAAGTCCTCCGGCTTTCGAAAAAGGTGCAACTTCTGCTGCTGCAAAAAGAATTTTCATAAATTATTCTCCCTCTGTATTATTATTTGTTGTATTTACTTCAACCGGAGTATCCTCTGTTACGGATTCAAACTCAAGCGGTGAAATGTCATCTATTGTTGCAGTTTTAAATCCCTGCGAATTATTTACAAGATTTTCTTCCGCATCCGGATCAACAAGCGGTATAAAGTGTTCCGGGTCAACGTCAAATTCAAATATTATTCCATATTTGCGTGCAATGTAATCAGCCTGTGCAAGACATATTTTTGCCTGTTCTTCTTTTTGCTGGAACCTTAGAACTTTGTACATATTGTATTTGAATAAAAACATAAGATATTCATTGGAATAATCCGCTTTTTCAAGTTGAATAAGCGAATTGTTAAGTATTCCGTATGTCACTATGTATTTACCCTGAGCCATGTTTAATTCACTCATGACATACCAGGCAATATACAAAAGGTTTGTAAGTCCGCACTCATTTGCTGTCTTAATTATCTGATAAATCATCGCGGAAGCTTTTCTGAATGAACATAGTTTTAAATATGCATAAGCTATCATTAAATCCGTAAACAATTCAATCTGAAGCATATGTGATGCTTTTGCAACAAGTTTTGCTTCGTAAATTTCTTCCGCAAAGAGTTTGTAATCATGTTTGCATCTTGTGAAGGCTTCCAATATATGATAAATAATTACCGAAAATTTGTTATCAAGCATTGAATCATCATATTGCGGAACCCGCCCGAACATAAATTCTTCCAGGGCTATAAATATATCGTACCCATGAGGAACATTTGTGAAATCAGAACGGATAATATTCAAAAATTCTCGAACATTTCCTTTTAATTGCAGGATATTTGTAAGCGCAATGTAACCTATTGTATCCATTACTATGCTTTCAAACTGCTCAACGCTCATGTAATCGGGTTTCATGATTTCAAGATTAGACTGGTTCATTACGTTTAGTATGCTGTAACCCACGTCAATGCAGTCTTCCCACGCACCTATATTGAATAATATTTCAACATGCACTATTGTCATTAAAAAGAAATATTTGTTGAAGTTTGTTGTCCCGGGATCTATTGATGAATTTGGCAAAAGCGAGAGCACTTTATGCGTAAGTTCAAGTGCATGCGTGTAATTGCCGGCTTGCAGACATCCCTGAATGAGCTTGTTGCAAAGATTTATAATTTTATCTGTATCTGTGGTTTTTTCTAAATTGGCAAGAGTTTTTTCCGCCAAAGCAAAAGTATTTTCCGGTACAAATTCAAACATATTTACCGCAATATTGCTGTATAGTTCAAGTTTGTATTTATCTATGTCTTCCTGCGCTTCTTCGTTTTTGTTCAAATCAAGAATATTTAAAATCTTGTCGGCACAATTAAGGTATGCATTGAAATCCCCAAGGGAAAGATTAATTTTCGCAAGTTTTTCCCATTCCAAAAATGCGGATTTGTAATCGTTCATTAAATCGTACAAATACGCTTTTTCAGGACAAGGCATTTTTTCGTCAAAAACTTTGTCAAATAATTCTTCCGCAATGTTTCGCAGCACTGTACTGTCAAGAGTTGCAAGCAGGTTTTCCCTGATTAAATTGTAATTTGCGAAATACATGCAGTTGTTGTAGAAATAGATGTATCCCATGTCGGTTAATTTTTCAAGTATATCGCCGATATTTCTGTATCCGAGGCTGTTTATTGTATCCTGGTCTATTCTTGTTCCAAGCAATATACAGGTCGCAAGAAATTTTATTGCATCAGGGTAGTCCTGCAAAAGATTCAGGCGCCTTCTAATTAATTTGTTTAAGCTTGACGGGATTATTATTGTTTTTGGATTAACAAGCTGAATAGAGTTTTCTGTTGCTTCAAATACTCCGCTTTCTATCAAATACTGAATTGCAATGTCAAGAAACAGTATGCTGCCAAACGAATATTTGGCAATTCTTTGGAAGTAAAACGTATCCATAACGTCAATGTAATAATCTTTATTTTCTGCGACCATTTTTTCAAACGGTGTAGGTTTAAGAGTTATTTCAGTATAATACGGTTTTGTAACAAGAAAATGCATATCCCTGTGCAGATTAAACTCTTTGCTGTATTGAACAAGATAACTTATATCAAGTTCTTCAAATGATTCAAACAGGTATCTTAGAACGTCATATGAGCTTGCGTCGATCTTGTCAAAGTTTTCTATAAATATCAGGGTATTCGGAATTGCCTGCAGTAATGTTAGGAATATATCAAAGTATTCATATCTCGTATCCTGCGGAGCATCTATGTTTCTTTGTTTGAACGTAATTAAATCTTTTATCATTCCGTTAGTGTCGATGGAATTAAACATTGAAAAGTCATTTTCATCAAAAAGTTTCTGAGAAATTGTATATTCAAATATTGCAGAAACCAGGTTTCTGAAAAATGAATACGGCGAGTATTTCATTTCATCGTAGCAGGTTACTGTTATTATATTTTTGTATATGCCAAGGTCATTGATTGCAGATAGAAGTTTTACCGAATACGGAACGTAGAGCGGATCTGTTCTTATTGCAACAATTCCTTTCGGCACAGATTGCATTTTGCTTGCCACATGGTAGAATACATCAATATTTTCGGTTCTTATAAATTCACATTTGATTTCGCTGAAATCTATCGTTTCTATATCGTAGATAGCATCAGGGTCAACAGGTTTTTCAAGCTTGCTGAGTGCCGCTCCGTCCAGTTTGTCCTGCTCTATAAGCATATTTTGAACAAAATTAGGAATTTGCGCTTCCTCATCATGTTCTTCAAGTTCTTCATAATTAATAACGATTAATTTTGAAACATCAATTTCAGATAGTGTAACCATTTCCCCGTTTACTATGCTGGAGCTTAGTGTTTCGAATTTGTAATCGTTTCCGAGTGCTTTTTCAACATAGCTGTCAGCGAGTAACTGGAATGAGCCCATAACTTTTGAGTGTTTGTCTTCTGCGTTGTGGATTAAATTAATATTAAATGCGGTATTGGTGTCATTTGGATTGTCATTGATTGTTCTTTTAACCATCATCATGTTGCAGCGTGTCGATGCATTTTTTTTGTTTGTAAGACGATAGTTCATTTTGGTTATTTCCGTGAGAATTTTTATAGCTGTTTCCACGGCGGTATGCGCAGAGGAATTAAATGTATATTCTCTGTTAAACCTTATGACATAAATCTTATTGATAATTTGGCGTCTTGTTCTGGCACCTTGCGCGGCAGTGTCAATTATTCTGTCGAGATTGTCCTTGAATTTATTAAAAAGTCTTGCACTGCCAAGAAGCTGGTGCATTTCTCCGAGGTTAGGAAAATCTATAATAAGTGAAACAAATTCATCCGTATTTGATTCATTAAGAATGACACTTCTTTCCAAATCAAATCCGCATTTTTTGCAAGTATGATTTCCGGTGAGGTTAATTTTTCCGCACCGGTTGCATTTTGTTAAGATAACATAACCGCATTTCTTACATGTATTTGTTTTGTTTATGGTTTTACATATTGGACAAACAACCTTTAGCACCTTTTTACAGTTTGGGCAAACGGTTGTTTTTTCATCAATCTCAAACCCGCATTTAGGACATTCCATACCTGAACTATACCATATTTATACGTTTTTTGACAGAACTTAACACTTGGTAATATAACGGGAGTATTCTGTATATAAAACAGATTTCTCCCGTCATTATTAATGGTTATTTGTATCGTATGCCTGCATCTTTCATTCTTTGCAGAGCTTTTTTAATTGTTTCTACATCTTTTGTCAGGGCAATACGAATATATCCTTCGCCGCATTTGCCGTAACCTATTCCCGGTGGTACAACTACATGCGCTTTTTCAAGCATAACCGTTGCAAATTCTTCGCTTGTCATTCCGTTTGGTGTAGGAATCCATATATAGAATGTTGCTTTTGACGGTTTGATATTCCAGCCGAGTTCTCTTAAGCCTTCTTCCATAACATCACGGCGTTCCTGATACATTTTGTTTAATTTGTCTATATAAGATTGATCAATTGTAAATGCAGCAGTTGCAGCCTGTTGAACAGCTTTAAATGTTCCGCTGTCAATGTTGTTTTTTATTGTTCCGAGAGCCTTGATTGCATCAGCATTTCCGCAGACAAATCCTACACGCCAGCCGGTCATATTGTAAGATTTTGAGTGTGAATAAAATTCGATAGCAACATCTTTTGCGCCTTCCACTTCCAAAACTGACGGTGCTTTATAGCCGTCATAGGTCATTTCGGAATATGCCATATCCGAGCATAAAAGAATATCATATTTTTTGCAAAAATCTACCGCTTTTTTGAAAAATTCCAAATCCGCTGTAGCTCCAGTAGGGTTGTTCGGATAGTTCAAAAACATAAGTTTTGATTTTTTGGCAATATCTTCCGGAATTTTGTCAAAGTCCGGAAGGAAATTGTTTTCTTCTAATAACGGCATGGCGTAAGGTGTGCCGCCTGCAAAAATTGTTGCATTTTTATATACCGGATATCCCGGGTCAGGTACAAGTGTATAATCACCTTTATCTACATAGGCAAAAAATACGTGAGCAATAGCTTCTTTCGAGCCGATGTTTGCGAGAATTTCGGTATCAGCGTTAAGTTCAACGCCAAATCTTTTCTTCATCCAGTCTTTTGCACCGTTTCTGAACTGTGCTGTTCCGTTATACGGCGGATAATCGTGGTTTTTCGGATTGTCTATAGCTTTATGCATTTCATTAACTACAGGCTGCAAAGTAGGAGTGTCGGGATCGCCGATTCCAAGACTTATTATGTCTATTCCTTTTGCTTTTGCCTCATCAATTTTCCTGTCGATTTCCGCAAATAAGTACGGAGGAATTTTTTCTAAACGTTCTGATACTTTCATCGTCTCTCCATTCTGTTATCTAAACTTAATATTTTTCCCTATTTATATATTTATATGCTAACATGAAAATAAAAATATGAGTATAATTTCAGATGACAGCACTGACTTTAAGAAAGTCGATATAAATACAAAAAATCCGGTTATAAAGCCGGAAACAACTGATTGTGACAGAAATTTTGAAAACTGTATCCGTCCGAAAAGTTTTGATGCTTATATCGGTCAGTCTGCTCTAAAAGAAACTTTAAAAATTACAATAGCTGCTGCAAAAAAAAGAGAACAGCCTCTTGACCATTTATTGTTTTACGGCCCGCCGGGGTTAGGTAAAACTACACTTGCAGGAGTTATCGCCGAACAAATGGGGGTTGATATTAAAATCACATCGGCTCCTGCGTTAGAACGTCCGAGGGATATTATAGGGATTTTGATGTCGCTGCAGGGCGGCGAGATTTTATTTATTGACGAAATCCATAGATTAAATAAAGTTGCGGAAGAAATTTTGTACCCTGCAATGGAGGATTTTTTCCTTGATATGACAACCGGTAAAGGGCAGACTGTTAAAACTTTGAGAATACCTTTGCCGAAATTTACGCTTATCGGGGCTACTACAAAAGCAGGCGCTTTGTCGGGACCGCTTCGCGATAGGTTCGGAATAATCCACAGGCTTGAATTTTATACCGATGATGAGTTAGCACAGGTTGTAACAAGGACAGCAGGTATCTTAAATATTGATATTGATAACGGCGGTGCTTATGCTATAGCAAGCCGTTCAAGAGGTACTCCGCGTATTGCAAACAGACTTGTCAAGCGTGTTGCGGATTTTGCACTTGTAAAAGCTGACGGTAAAATTACAAAAACGGTTGCAAATGATGCATTGGATACTTTAAAAATTGATAAATGCGGTCTGGATACTACTGACAGAGGGTTATTAAAGCTTATTATCGAAAAATATAACGGAGGCCCCGTCGGTATCGAAACTCTTGCTGCTGCATTGGGAGAAGATGTCAGAACTTTAGAAGATGTCTGCGAGCCTTATCTTTTGCAGGCCGGACTGCTCCAAAGAACTCCAAGAGGACGTAAAGTTACCCAATCAGCTTATGAGCATTTGGGTTATAAGACTTATACGGCTCAGCAGAATTTGTTCTAAAAATAAACATATAGCTTAACTAATTTGCACATATTTGAGTTTTTAGCTAATATAAATATATGTTTAAATATTACGGAAAATGGGCGCCATATTTGTTTTTGCTTCCGGCAGGGCTTGTTTTGCTGGTGTTCTTTTTTATTCCGTTTTTTCAGACTGTCTATTTAAGCTTTTTTGATTATTCATCAAGCATTTACCATCCGGCAGCTGTCGGATTGGCAAATTATGTAAAGTTGTTTCATAGCCCTGTGTTTTATAAGGTTTTGTGGAATACTTTTTTGTATCTTTTTATCGCTGTTCCGATATTGGCGATTTTTCCGCTTTTTATAGCGATATTGATTAATCAAAAAATCCGCGGCGTAACATTATACAAAATTTTGATTTACTTGCCTGTAATTGTATCAATTGTTGTTGCTGCAATTGCATTTAAATGGCTTTATGCGGATCAGGGTATTTTAAATTATATTGTGGCACTTTTCGGAATGAAGCCTGTAGGCTGGCTGACGGATCCTGATTGGGCTTTGTATTCGGTTATTATTGTAACTATCTGGAAAGGTATCGGGTATTATATGATAATCTATCTTGCAGCCCTGATGAGTGTGCCAAAAGAATTATATGAAGCTTGCGACATTGACGGTGCAAATTTTTTAACGAAACATCTTACCGTAACTATACCTCATATTATGCCGACTATTGCACTTGTTACGACAATAAGCGCAATTTCCGCAATGAAGGTTTTTGCGGAAATTTATGTTATGACAAAAGGCGGGCCTTTGAATTCAAGTAAAACAATCGTTTATTATATTTATGAAAGAGCTTTTGAAAATCTTGATTTAGGGTACGCGTCAGCCATGGCCGTTGTCCTTTTGGCTATAGTTATGGCATTTTCTTTAATTAATATTTTTTGTTTTGAAAGGAATAAGTATCAGTTATGAAACGTTTTTTAGAAAAATTTTCAACGCATTTTATATTAATTATGGTATCGCTGCTGTCGATTTTTCCGTTCATATGGCTGATATCAACCTCATTAAAAGGAAACAGCGAAAATATATTTGCCTACCCGCCGGCGATTATTCCTAAAGACTTTACCTGGGCAAATTATACCGGCGTATGGCACAGGGTTGATTTTATCGGATATTTTGTAAACAGTATGATTGTGGCGGGCGGAACCGTTTTATTAAATCTTATACTTTCTGCTATGGCCGGGTATCCGCTTGCAAGAATGGAATTTAAGGGGAAAAAGATAGCATTCTTTTCAATACTGGCAACAATTATGATTCCTTTTCAGGCAATTATGCTTCCGGTTTATCTTGTAACTTTAAAGTTGCATCTTGTGGATAGTGTAAGCAACACTGCAGGCTTTATCGGGTTGATTATGCCGTTTGCTGTAAGTGCGTTCGGAATTTTTCTTATGCGGCAGGCTTTTCTGGGAATTCCTAAGGAGATGGAAGAAGCTGCAATTATTGACGGCTGTTCTGTATGGCAGTTGTTTTGGAAAGTTCTTATTCCGATGGTTAAACCGTCGCTTGCAGTACTTGCGATATTCACATTTATTGGTTCGTGGGGTGAATTTTTGTGGCCGAGTATTGTGCTAACCAAGGAAAGTATGTATACGCTTCCTGTCGGGGTTAACAATTTGCAGGGAATGTTCAGCTCTAACTGGAGATTTATTGCGGCGGGGTCAATTCTTTCAACTATCCCGATTTTAATATTTTTCCTTGCTATGCAGAGATATTTCATATCCGGTGAAAACGAAGGTGCCGTAAAAGGTTAAGTTTTATTTATCTTCTTCGCGGAATATATCTTTTGAGGCGCATGTTTGGAAGTTTTTAAGCATTGCTTTATCCAAGTCGTCCGTTGCAACAAGTTTTCCGTTTACATATGTGATTTCTGCAGTTGTTTCGTGTCCCTTGTTAAATTCTTCCATTAAGTACTGCATACCTTTTTCATCAAGCATAATTTTTCTTGTTACATCGTTCATAACATCAAATACGTATCTTTGACGGTTAGCATCTCCGACATTATTGGAAATCAGCGTTGTTGCTTTGTACATTTCACTAAGGGCTTCTTTGTAGTATCTGAGGTGGTTTAAGAGCACTGCAAGATTGTAATGCGCTTCATAATTCATTGGGGCAAGCTGGATTGCTTCACAGTAAGTCAAACCTGCCAGATTGTAATCTTTATTTAAATGATACGCAAGCGCCAGATTATATCTTGCATCGTAATCTTTTTTCAGGATTTTTACGGCTTCCTGGTAGGACTTAATTGCTTCCTGCAAGTATCTTTGCTGATATTCCCAGTCCTGGTCAAGATATGTTGATTTTTGCCTGTAGGCAACTCCTCTGTTGTAATATGCAAGCCCTATATTTGTTTTGTAGCTTCTCAAATTGTTAAAAACAAAAGGAATATACACAAGTTTTCTTCTTATCCCGATAATTTTGTTATATTGATCAATTGCTTCATCAAAGTTGCCGAGTTTTTCAACGGAAATTATCCCGTAATTCATTCTTGCAAGAACGTAATTAGGATTGTATTCGATAGCCTTGGCATATGCATCAACTGCGGAATAGTAATCTTCATATGCCACGTATATATTCCCGAGGTTAAACCAGGCGCTGTAATGCTCCGGATATAATTCCAGTGCGTAAAGATATAAATTTATTGCTTTTTGAAAATTTTGTTTTCTTAATTGTTTGTCTCCCTGTGCAACGTAATACATTCCTCTGGCTTTATTAACCTGTCTTTTGTACCAGTCAGGGTACATAAAAATGGATGCAATAAATGCAACAATAAGCAGAAATGAAAAAAGTCTACGTAATATTATTTTTGCCACAGGTCTTTCTCTCCTAAGCTCTATTGTACAACCTTCCCGACTTTCTGGCAAGGGCTACTTTATAGTTGAAATGTTAACTTTTATTAACATATTTTTTTTATAATGCAATTTTTGCGAATGAAATGTTTTTATATAAGTAAGGTTAGGTAAATTTAATTTGGAGGTTAGGTAAATGGATCCTTTAATGTACGGGATTACACCATATGGTTCAATGATGAACACAGATATGATGATGGCTCCTTTTTTAAATGGTTATCAGAGTCAGGTAGAGGCACTTGACAGTTATAACAGGCTTAATTCCGATGCGTTAAGTATGGACGGAAGTATTTTTCCTAACTTTACCGGAAGTTTTGATTATGATCAGTTTTATAAAAATATGCAGAAAAATCAGGATTATATGTATCAAAATCAAAGACGTATGGCAGAAAATTGGCGCAGTAATGATTTTGCAATAAATGTTCCTATGCAGGAAGTTCAGGAAATGTGCGAAAATCTTCATACAAAAATAATCCAGGATGAACAGGAACAGATAAGAGATTCTTATAATGCTCTCAAACATGCCGTAAGAGCTGCATTTGACCCTAATGGGGAAGCAACTGAAAAACAGATTGCAGCTAAGGCAAGATCTATATACAAACAGTATATGGGTAAAGATTTAACGGAAGATATCTTAAATCATTCAAGCGGTTCTTTTAAACAGGGATTTTTGCAGACAGTTACTCTCGGGTTATATGATGGAGTTTCAGCTGAAGAAAACGTTGCAATGATAACGGGACAACCTGTCGGTAGAAAACAAAACGCTTTGAAGAAAACCGGTAATGCCCTTGGCGGCGCTACTATAGGTGCGGTGGGTCTGGCACTGTTGTCAAAAGTTAAATGGATAGCTCCTCTGTTCAAGAGCAAACCTTTATGGGCAGCAATTGCCGGTGCAATTGGCGGTGCAATCGCGGCTCCTGCAGTTAGTCAAATGAAATCTTAGCTATAATAATTTCTCAAATAATGTGTGTAATAGGAAAGAAAAATGTGTGTGTCAGGGTTGAAAATATTTCAACCCTTTTTTATTTTGTTAGGCTGCGAATAAAAAGAATCTTCGCCTCAAGGAGGAGAAGCGAAGATTAACCAGTAAAAGAGACATCACCAACATTATTACCGTATTTTTTATTAAGTCAAATTTTTTGTATTGGAAATTTTTATTTATTTATTTTATAATTTTTATATGAAGAAATTATTACTTTTGGGATTATGTTTTATATGCTTTGCTGTGCCGGTTTTCTCTGAAGGAGAAAACGATATTGATATGCAGATAAATTCCATGTATGCCGCAAATCAGGTTGATGCTGTCTTTAATTTAATCCTGAGCATCCCGCAGGAAGAGAGAACTTCACAGCAGTGGCTTATTCTGGGTAATATTATGCAGGATATGGGCAAAACCGGAGATGCCGAATTTATGTATGAGCATTCTCTGGCGGCAGATCCTAAAAATTATAAGGCTAGCTATAATCTTGCAAATTTATATTTGGCTAACGGCAAGCCAAATATGGCTATTGATAAATATAAAGCAGCATTAAAGGTTAATAATGAATTTGCGTATGCATATTACAACATGGGATGTGCATATATTAAAATCGGCGAATACAGAAAGGCGAAAAATGCATTCTTGGATGCCATATATTTTAAATCAACAGAACCTGATTTTCATTATAACCTTGCCTATGTGTATAAAATGCTGAATAAGCCGAAAGATGCGCAACTGTATCTCGGTTATTATAATAAATTGATTAACGAGCGTAAATAGGATTAATATATATATGGATAATAGATTTAGAGGCATTATTTTTGATTTTAACGGTACACTTTTCTTTGATTCAAAAAAACACTATGATGCCTGGCGTGAATTTTCCAAACTGCTTCGAGGAGAGCCTTTTTCAGATGAAGAAATGCGCAAATACATGTTTGGAAGAACAAATTTTGATATAATTAAGTATGCTTTATCCCGCGAGCCGGAGTCTGAATTGGTTGAAAAACTAGCAGAAGAAAAAGAGGCATTATATCGCGAGGAATGCCGTAAGGACGGTGATAAATGCGGGCTTGCACCGTATGCCGTTGAATTTTTGGATTATTTGAAAGTAAATAATATTCCGCGCACGATTGCTACAATGTCCGGCAAAAGCAATGTAGATTTTTATATAGAGCAATTCAAACTTGAAAAGTGGTTTGATATAGAAAAAATTGTTTATGATGATGGTTCCGTAAAAGGCAAGCCAGCTCCGGATATTTATTTGAAAGCTGCTAAAAATTTAGAGTTGGAACCGAAAGATTGTATCGTAGTAGAAGATGCACTATCCGGAATAAATGCCGCATATGCAGCGGGTATAGGTAAAATTGTTGCAATTGCATCTCTTGAACCTGTTGAATATTATGAAAAAATACCTGCAGTAAATCAGATAATCAAGGATTTCCACGATTTTGACGGAATCCTTGCCAAGCTGCCGGCTGCAATTATACAATAAAGTTCATAAGTTCTTTTTTGTCGTCTTCAAGGGTATTGCCTGTTGTGAAGTTAGTGTATGCTTTGTAAGCAATAGTGCCGTCTTCATATACGGTATCTGTATTGTAAGCCATGTTTTCATCGTGTCCGTGAGAAGCAACATCGTCATTGTTCCCTAAGTCATGGAATCCTACGCCGCTTCCGCCGCCTATTGGTAAATACAGTTCGTCATATGTGATACTGTTCAAATCTAAATTTGCAAATATTGTATCGACTGCTGCTTGGGTATCTGCTGTCCAGTTTGTTGATATTACCTGATCTCTAAAATCATCTTCAATCATTTCGCAAGTTGCATAGGTTACAGCTTCATTCGTGACGTGTGTTGAGTGGATTAATTCATGTGCCAGGATTGATGCAAAATATGTGCTGGCGTAGCTATAATAGACTTCATCTGATGCCAGTAATATATCGGTGTAGGCTTCGTTTATTTGTTCCTGTGTTGTGCCTTCTTCAAATAAATAGTCAAATTCTCCGCGTTCAATTGCTTTTTGTACCTGGTATTGGCTTGTGTATTTTCTGTTTGTGCAGAATAAATCTGCATTTAAGATAATGCTGCTGTTGAAATGGTTTAAGGCACCTACGTTATCATTTGCGTGATCTTCCGGATTTAAATAATATGAGGTATCATAAGCAGCACTGTATGCCCCAAGTACGATATACCCGTCTCCGGATGCTTCCGTAAAGTAATCATCATTTCCAAAGCCGATTGGGAAATCGCAGTTTTCGATTGCTTTTCTTAATCTAAGAAGAAATGATAATTTAACTTCTGTTTCGCCGTTGGCTTGTCCTTCAGCTACTTTTTCTTCGTAGTTATTAATATAGTCATCAAGCCAGTTTACTAATATATCAATGCCGCCCTGAATAATTTTCTGCTGAATCTCTTTATCATAATTTTCGCTGTATTGTATGTTTTGATATAGAGCTGTTGGATTGGTGGTTGTCTTAACAGTAGTGCCATTACTTGTTGTTGTGCTGCTTGTTGAGCCTGTTGAAGTTGAATTTGATGTTGAATTTGCCAGCGTGTCGGCGTAACTTTCAAATGTTATTGTTTTGGCTGTGAATATTGTATTAGTGTCAAGAATGCTGCCATTTGTATTTTCATTAACTATGGATGAGATTGTGTCGTTTTCATTTTGGGTTTTATCTATTTCGTCCTGGACTGTTCCTGAAATTACATCTTCAGCATAGACTACCCCTTTAATGTTTGATAAACCAAAATTGTTAGTGACACTCAGAAATGACGGGCCAATATTATCAGGTTCAACAATTGCGTTGGAAACGTCTATTCCTGTCTGTGTGCTAAATAAATTCAGTTGTAGTTTTGAAATATCTGTTGACATAATTTTCTATCCAAATGCTTTAAATGATCTGTCTACGTTTTTCTGTAATACTGTTTTTATACTTTCTTCTTCCTGCAGGTAGGCATTGTATTCTGTGTCAATTTTCTTTTGATCTAATTCATAGCGTTTGTCTTTTGCCTGAATTTCCTGCATAGCTTTGTTGTATTCAGCTTCCGCTTTATCTGCTGCAGCTTCTTCAGCTTCATCAGTTATTGTGGAGCAGGTGCTCAAGCTTACTACTTCGTAGAATAAGCCGTTTAATGAAACAGTTTGGGTTGATTCTTCTGAGGCCTGTTGAACAAGCTGGTAAGCTCCGCTTCTCAAACCTTGTTCTAATGCCATTGAAGAAATTGAGAAATTTGGATCTTCAACAAGTTGGGTTTCGTAAACATTAACTTCTTCATAAATAGGTTTTTGTTGATATCCTATCGGATCCGCATCTGTATCCGGAACTTCTTTTTCACCTGTGCTTAATCCTGCTGACTGTAGCCCTGACAGGTTTAATACAGGTAAGTTATTATTTTTCCCGCTAGCCTGAATTTGATCATCATATCCTGCAGTTCCCGGAGTAAGCCATATAGGTAGTTCAGTTCCGTCCGGTAAAGTTTCTGTGGCATCCCTTAATGAATCCGGCTGCTGACGGGAACCGTTTCCGAAATTCGGGTCTGTTGTACTTTCCCAATAGAGGACGTCATTGTTGTTTCTTGTATCCAATGCCATCATATTATTAATATTTGATTCAATTACAGGACCCCAGTTTGCTAAATCTGATCCGTTAATTGTTTCACCGGTGATTGTCGTTATGCTGCCTAATGAAATACAGTTGTTAATTATTGTTTCATAAGTGTCATCACCGATAAATCCGTTGATTGAATTTGAATAATTTTTGCCTGAACCGAGTACAAGGTTTACATCTGAATAGCAGTTTTCTATTACGTTGTCTTCATCGCCGTATTCAGAATTGGTGTTTGCACCGATAAAGCCGCCGATATAACCGAAGCTTTCGTCTGCATGCGGAATAGTTATTGTACCTTGAGCAGAAGTGTTTCTGATTGACCCCTGGTTATAGCCGACAACACCGCCGACGCCGCATCTTTCAGAATCGTATCCTTCAGCGTATTCTTTGTTTTCTAATTCGCATCTGATATTTAAGTTTGTCACATTACAGTTTTCAATTAATCCGCCGTCACCGAGATATCCTGCAATACCGCCGATGGCATCAGATTCTGCTTGAATATTTGCTCCGTCGATATTAACATTTTTAACTACACCGTAAACATCACGGAACAATCCTTGTGTACCGTTTAAACCTGTGATAGTTACACCGTTTCCGTCAAATACCCCCTGGAAGAACGGGATACCGTTGCTTTCATATTTTGACATATCAATTGTATCTGCATCAAAGACATAATTTTGTTGAAGTGTATTTGTAATAACAGCTGGTTGTGCTGAAGCTTCTCGCAACATCATTTCATATATGGCTTCAAAGCCTTCTTGTGATTTTATTGCGATAGAATTAAGTTCAACTTCTTCACCGTTTATAACTGTTGTGTAGGATTGAACTTCAAGATCATCCGTTCCAAGACCGGTTGCATCTACTATTGCCTGCATTTTAGTTGCATCTCCGGAAGCTGTAGCAGAAGGAGCCTGCAAACCGTTTGTCTGTACAGTTTTGGTTGGATAGACAGGTTTTGTAAGGTCGTCTTCATATCCTACTAATATGCTTTCAGTTTCCCCAGTTGCAACTTTTTGGTAGGAATACCCTAAAATCTTTGAACCGTCAGATACCATAAGTCCTTGTGCTTTCAAGTTTTCAAGGGTAATATATTCCTTGTTTTGAACGGTTCCGCTGGAAGAGAAGATATTTGTGTTAACAAATAAGCGGGTAGCGTTTAGTGCGTTAATGTATTTTTCCTGTGCTTCTTCCGTATCCATGGAAAGTCTTATTTTGGCATCGGAAACAGCCTGCCCTTTCCTTGACAGGTTATTTAATTGTGCTGTGAGGTATAGTAACCTTGCTTGTGATGCTGACATTCCCATAGTTAGTTTCCTTTATATTTATTTCCTTACTTCTGATGTCGGCTCATTTGTTGAATTTCTTTAATTTATTGAGCGTTTTGTTAACAAAATGTTACATTTAGTATAATCTTTGACCGTTAACTTTCCTTATCCTCTTGTTAAGCAATTGACGAAAAGAAAATATTGTATTACAATCACATTAATCTTGAGTTTTAGAGAGGGATGATTGATGAAAAAAGCGTTATTATTGGTTAGTATTTTGTCTATTTCCGTAATTACAACTGCTTGTATCAACAGCTTTGCGGTACAGGAACTTAACAATAAGGCTATGGCTTATATGGAGCAGGAAAATTATCCGGAGGCTATCGAACGTTTAAAATCCAGTATTGATTTGGATGATTCTATATTTGAATCACATTATAATCTTGCTGTAGCATATACTAAATCCGAGGATTACGTGAATGCTCTTCATTCTTATCAAAAAGCAATAACTTTAAAGCCTGATTTTGCGGATTCGTATTATTCGCTTGCGGTTGCGGAGGAAAATATTGCATCTGACCTTACTTCCGGTTTAATTATCTTGGATGATAACGGAAATTTACAAAAGGTTGCGCCGGAAGAAATTGAAAGACCGGAAAAGCTGCCTGATAGCACTTCTGCGTATGTTGATGAATTGTTAAAAGATGCAATAAAAAATTATAATGAATATTTGGCTAAAGCGGAGCAGGCTCCTGACAGCGACGATGTTCAAAACCACATAAAAGATATTGAGTTGAAACTTAATACTTCTTTGAAAGAGTAAATTATGATATTTCAATCTCCCGGGGATATAGTATTTTCAATTGGCGGATTTTCGATATATTATTACGGGATAATAATGGCTTTTGCCTGTTTTATCGGTGTTTGGACCTCTTATAAAGTTTTTAGGTGTTTTAACAAGGATAAAAATTTTGAAGAAATTTGGGATTTTGCTGCGTATCTTTTAATCTTCGGGTTTCTGGGTGCCAGGTTGTATTATTGCATGCTGAATCCTGTTTATTACTTTTACAATCCGTTGGAAATCTTAAACTTTAGGGAAGGCGGATTATCTATCCATGGCGGGATTATTGCAGGAATTATAGCTCTTGTATTACTTTCTAAAAAATATAAACTTCCTGTTTTGAACACGTTGGATGCATTTGTTTGCGGTACTGCCTTGGCACAGTCTATCGGCAGGTGGGGAAACTTTTTTAATTCGGAGGCTTTTGGCACTCCTACAAATTTACCCTGGAAACTCTATATTTCGCCTTCCCATCGTCCTGAACAGTATATTTCATACGAATATTTTCATCCTACTTTTTTGTATGAAGGTTTGTCGGATGTTTTAATCTTTTTTATATTGCTTGTTGTTATGAAAAAATATTCCTCAAAATATCCGGGGTTAACTTTATGTATTTATCTTGTTTTATATTCATTTGTTCGTATCCTTATCGAAAGTCTGCGTGTCGACAGTGCGCTTGATATTTACGGTGTTCCGATTGCAAAAATAATTTCTGTAATCCTTATTACATGCGGAATAATCGGAAGTGTTACTATTATTAAGAAAAATTTCAGGCATATTTGATTTTACAGATTTTCTGATGTAAACTTCTTCTTAATGATGTGGCCGGGTTGGAATTAAAAAACTTACCGGCAAGTACAAAATTAAATTAAGGAGAAATTGAAAAATGACACCAAGAAACTTTTTATTTACTTCGGAATCAGTTACCGAAGGGCACCCCGACAAAGTATGCGATCAGATATCTGATGCTATTTTGGATGAATTTTTAACGAAATATCCGCAGTCAAGAGTTGCTGCAGAAACAACTGTCACTACAGGTATGGCGCTGGTTTGCGGCGAAATTACATCTGACTGCTATGTAGATATCCCGTCAATTGTAAGAAATACTATTAAAAATATAGGTTATACCGGAACAAGCGGCGGCGGATTTGACGCTGATACTTGTGCCGTATTAACAAGTATTGATGAACAGTCCTGTGATATTGCAGGCGGTGTTAATAAGGCGTTTGAATCAAGAAAAGAAAATGCAGACACCTCTGTTTCCGAAACCGAAAATATCGGCGCTGGGGATCAGGGTATAATGTTTGGTTACGCTTGTAATGAAACACCGGAATTGATGCCTTTGCCTATAAGCTTGGCTCATAAATTATCATACAGATTAGCTCAGATAAGAAAGAACGGTACATTATCTTACTTAAGACCGGATGGAAAATCTCAGGTTACAGTTGAATATGTTGACGGAAAGCCTTCAAAAATTAATACCGTTCTTATTTCAACCCAGCATGACCCTGAAATAAACGGCGTAAGCGATAATTCTAAAGTTCAGGAAATTATCAAAAACGATATTAAAAAATATGTTATCGACTATGTATTTGAAAACGAATCTCCTATCGCTTTAAGCGCAGATACAAAAATTCTTGTTAACCCGTCAGGAAGGTTTGTTGTAGGCGGTCCTCAGGGTGATGCGGGATTAACCGGACGTAAAATTATTGTTGATACTTACGGCGGATACTCACGTCACGGCGGCGGTGCTTTTTCAGGAAAGGATCCTACGAAAGTTGACAGATCTGCTGCTTATGCTGCAAGATATGTTGCAAAAAATATTGTTGCTGCCGGTTTGGCTGAAAAATGCGAAATTGAATTGGCATATGCAATAGGTGTTGCTGAACCTGTATCAATTATGGTTGATTCATTTGGAACAGGAAAAATTTCGGATGATGAAATTTCTGAACTTGTTTCTAAAAACTTTGATTTAAGACCGGCTGCAATTATAAGCCAGTTTGATCTTCGCGGTTTGCCGGCTAAAAACGGCGGTAAATTCTATCAGCGACTTGCTGCATATGGTCATATGGGCAGAACAGATCTTGTTGTTCCTTGGGAACAAACAGATAAGGCTGACAGCTTAAAATCACAGGTTTGTGCCTGCGGCTGCTCATCTAAGTAAGAAAATATAATAATTTGAATAAAAGGAAAAGGAGAGTTAAAAGCTCTCCTTTTTGTGTTAGTGTAAAAGGTTCCTTATTTTGTATCAAAAAAGGATAGGGCACATGTAATCGGAAGTAGCGGTATCGCAACTATAAAGAATAGTAAAAAAAGTACTGTATCAATTATATTCATATTTTTTCCATTTTGCCCCAAGTACGTTTCTCCTACTATACCAGGTAATATCCTAAATTATAAAATAATTGTAGCACATATACGACAATTATATCCTATTGTATACGAATTGTAATATTTTAAATAGTAGTTATCGCCGTTTTATATAAAAGTCTTGTCTTATAAAATGACAATGTAAGGAGTTTTATGGCTAAGAGTAATTTCGGTAAAAAACTACAGCAAATAAGAAAGTCAAAAAATCTAACACAAGCTCAGCTTGCGGAATTGGCCGGCATCGACGATAAGCATCTGTCTAAAATAGAAACCGGAGTTTATTTCCCGACTTATACTACATTGAATAAAATTCTCGGGGCTCTTTCAATAAGTATTGAAGATATCGGGATTGATTTAAATCATATTGAATCAAACCAAAGTCCTTACTATATAAAATCTCTTCAAATTTTAAATGCTGCTAAAAATGAACAGGAATTGGAATTTTATTATGGTCTTTTGAGGCAGGCACAAAAAGGGATTGATATTTTAAAAAGCTAGTTGGCTTTATTTTCAAAATCAAATTCCAGCTTGTCTTTTTGTTTTTTTATCATAAACGCCGCAATGAATGCCGTGAGCGGTACGCAGGCTAATATTGCAATACTTCCGATTAGTGCCGAAGATATTTCCGTTGCAACCTGGTTTAAATTAAAGAATTTCTGCAAATCTATATTACTTGATAAAAGTACCAGGGATAGGGAACTTCCAAGATAGACAAGAATAAGAGTATTTGACATTGTTCCGATAATGTCGCGTCCAACATTCATTCCTGAAACAAACAATTTTTTGACAGAAAGAGTTTTATCCGTTTCATAGATTTCATTAATAGTGCTTGCGATAGAAACGGCAGTATCCATTAGAGCGCCCAATGCCGCAATTATCATTGATGCTGACAAAATTCCGGTAAAATTAAGATTTGGATGAGCCGAATACAAAAACATATTTTCTTCCCCTGCAAATCCCGTTAATCTTGCATAATAAATTACTCCCATGGATAGTCCGGCCGCAATTATAAGGCTTAAAACTGTCCCTAATATAGCGGCACTGCTTTTGGAGTTAAATCCGCCGACAAGATAAATTGTTATTGCGGAGGATAGTATTGCCGTAAAAACGGCCGATGCGATAGGACAAAAGCCGTGTAAAATTAGCGGCATAAGGACGAAAAACATCAATGCAACGGTTGCTGCAATAGAAATTAAACTTGCGGCACCTTTTCTCCCGCCGATAAGTACAAGCAGAATAAAGAAAGCTCCGGCTATAAAAATAAGTGTGTTATCTCGCTTTAAATCCGCAATAAAGAAATCAACATCATCTGGTGATAATACTTCCGGGCTGTTTGCTTCAAGGTGTAATACTACTTTATCACCTTTTTTTAGCGGAATGTCATAAGCCGGATTTCCCGTAAGCATATTGTCGACATATCGTTCTGTACCTTTATATTTGCCGGATAATACCTTGATTTTTACGATTTGTTTTACATTATTGTCACCCTGTTGTAAGTTCGGAACATCCTCATATTGGATACTTTCAACAACTCCGGAGGCAGACGGCAGTTCAAGCTCTCCTGTGTTGTCTGCAAATACCGGTAAACATAATCCAAATATCAAAAGTAATAGTAACAATAATTTTTTCATATATTAACACACTCTCTTAAGCTACAATTTGAACCCATACGTTTCTGGTTCTTGCTTTGTTATCAAAATCTATAAGCACAATTTGCTGCCACTGACCGAGCTGTAGTGCTCCGTCGACAAGCGGAACCATTGTGTTATTCCCGATAATTGAAGCACGGACATGAGCATAACCGTTTCCGTCATGCCAGGTTTCATCATGATGATATTCCGAGGCAACAGGAGCAATTTTTTCCAATGCTTCCGGTAAATCCACCAACAGGCCGGGTTCAAATTCGATATTTGTTATGGCAACTGTACTTCCTGCAGCATACACGTATACAACGGCACTTTCAAGATTATGCTTGTATACCGCATTTTGAACCATTCTCGTTATATCAATTATATCTGTATTCCCTTTTGTGTGAACGGTTATTTTTTCATTTATAACTGACATATAAATACTCCTTTATCCGTAGAATTCATCAGAATAATAGGCAAATTCAAGATGATCAACAATAATTGTGTCCCCGTCTTTTACACCCATAGCCTTAAGTTTTTCAAAAACGCCCATGCCGGTTAAGATATTCTGGAAGCGTATTACCTGATCTGGGTTCCTTTCATCCGTAACCTGTGCCAGTCTGCTGATTTTGCCGCCTACAATGATGTAAGTATCTTTTGCGGCTTTAGTAATTTCGTAAGCGCTGTCATCGTTATTGATTGCGCCAAGGTCTTCTGCCACCACAACATCAGATACAGGTTTTTCAATTTCGTCAACCTTTTGTCCCATAAAATATTTTAAGGAATCAATGTTCTCGCCGGTAACGGCAGAAATTAAAAATACATCTTCTGATTTTTGTTTAAATTCATTATAAAGTTGTTGTTTCCTCTGTTCATCAATGGCATCTATTTTATTAAGAGCCACAATTTGGTATAATTTTGCAAGTTTTTCCGAATGTTTTTCTAATTCCTTATTGATTTTCTCGTAGTTATCAAGCGGGTTTTCCGCAGTGGTATCTATAACGTGCACTAAAAATCTGCATCTTTCAACGTGCCTTAGAAAATCGTGTCCAAGCCCGACTCCTTCGCTGGCGCCTTCAATCAGCCCCGGAATATCGGCAACGACAAAACCGTCCCCGGATGGCTTATGAACAACACCCAGATTTGGAATAAGGGTTGTAAACGGATAATCTGCAATTTTAGGCTTTGCGGAGCTTATGCGGCTGATAAGTGTAGATTTGCCGGCATTTGGCATTCCGAGGAGCCCAACATCTGCAATCAGTTTTAGTTCAAGAATAAGTTCTCTCTCAATAGGCGGTTCGCCTGGTTCGCAAAATTGCGGAGCGCGTTTTTGAGCAGTTGCAAATCTTGCATTCCCTCTGCCTCCGCGGCCTCCCTTTGCAACAAGAACTTTTTGTTCGTGTTCAACCAAATCGGCAATAACATTTCCGGTTTTAACATCTCTTACGACTGTTCCGACCGGAACTTTGATGTATAAATCTTTTGCCCATTTTCCGTGGCAGTTTTTAATTCCGCCGTTTTCGCCGCTTTCTGCTTTGAAAACAGATTTGTACTTAAAATCCATTAGAGTTGACATGTTTTCATCAGCAATTAAGTATACATCTCCGCCTTTGCCGCCGTCGCCGCCTGCAGGGCCGCCTTTGTCAACATATTTTTCGCGGCGCCAGGCTACCATACCGTTGCCGCCTCTGCCTGAAACTATTCGTATTTTTGTTTTATCCAAAAATTGCATTTCATATCCCTTTTAATATTTGTGTTATAATTTTACTATGAAAATGATAAAAAAGAAATTATTTTCGGATGCGCCGGTAGAAATCGGCCCCGATAGCGGATATGATAATTATATTATGGCAATTGAATCAAGCTGTGATGAAACGGCTTGTGCAATAGTGAAAAACGGCAGGGAAGTTATTGCAAATGTTGTGGCCTCCCAGATTAAAACTCACGCACAATTCGGCGGAGTTATCCCTGAAATTGCGGCAAGAGAGCATATGGATTCTATCAATATTGTTATAGATGAGGCTTTTAGACAGGCAAAAGAAAATGCCGGAATTAATCCGGAAGATATTACTGCTTTTGCCGGAACTGTGGGCCCCGGCCTCGTTGGCTGTCTTCTTGTCGGATTAAACGCTGCAAAAACGCTGGCGCTTGTTTATGATAGACCGTTTATCGGAGTTAATCATTTAAATGCCCACCTTTGCGGAAATTATTTGGATACAGACTTAAAACCTCCGTTTATGGCGCTTTTGGTGAGCGGCGGTCATACTCAGATTATTGATGTAAAATCTTATTCCGAGCAAAATATAATAGGAGAAACTATTGATGATGCCGTCGGAGAAGCTTATGATAAGGTTGCGCGTTTAATCGGGCTGCCATACCCGGGCGGGCCGAAATTGGACAAAATGGCGCAGGAGGGAAATCCTCATGCGTTCAAACTGCCGGAGGCAAAAGTTGATAAGTATGATTTCAGTTTCAGCGGTTTAAAAACGGCAGTGCTGCGGCTTGTTAAATCTTTTGACGGAAAAGAACTGCCGGTTAGTGATATATGTGCAAGTTTTCAGGAATGCGTATCTTCTACATTAGTTAAAAAGGTTAAATCCGCACTTGTGGAAAGCGGGTATAATCAGGTGGTTATAGCGGGCGGTGTTGCTGCAAATTCCGAAATCAGGAAAAAGATGTTTGCATTGTCAGATGATGGGTATAAGGTCTTTGCACCTCCTATGAAATATTGTACGGATAATGCGGCTATGGTCGCATCTTGCGCTTATTTCAATACAAATACATTTGATGATATAAATGTGGAAGTTTTCTCCCGTGTTAAATAGTAAAATTTGGATAGGAGCTAAATAAATGCAAGTTCAAAAAATCGGCAGTAATTATAATTCAGCTTATGTTAGTAGACTGGAACCGACTTTTAGCGGGAGATTACCTAAGGATTTTTATCGTCCTAAACATATTAAAAACTTTTTTTCTTATAAATCTTTTGCCCGGTATTCGCCGTTAAAATTTAATTTTGGAGAATACGAAATCCCCGTTCATAATGAGGGTATTGCTCAAAAATTAAAAAGAAAATATACTCCCGAAACTTTTTCGGAGTTATTCAATTTTGCAAAGAAAAAGGGGGTATTTGATTATACCTTGGATCCTAAAACCGGTTTTGTAAAGACATCGCAGATAAATTATAAAGAAAATGAACTCATGTCCGGGCTTATATGGACGACAGATACCTGTCATAATATGTCTTTAATTAAACATTCCGACCCAAAATCCTGTACGAGAGTGTTTAATTCCCTGACCGGGTTGTATGATAAACAGCAGGCAAATTTTGATTATGTAATCGCTAATCCGCAAAAATATGTTGAAAATGAGTTCCAGCCTTCAAAAGTCGGTGTTGGACACGCTTTTATTCCAAAAACGAAAACGGATCATCACTGGTTTAGCCGTGCAAGGCTTGAATCTCTCGGAATGTATCTTCAAACTGCTGCTGATTTAATCGGAGAAGGTTTCAAAGGTGCGGAATACGGCTATAAACATTTTGAGGATATTCCGCAGAATGTAATTAATACAATTTCTAATAGTGTGAAATATCTTAAAACGATAGATTATCCGCATGCAAGAAGCTGCGGCGCCTGGGAAGAACATACGTTTATAAATTCCCTGACAAGTGATACCGCAATCATAAATGAGGGATTTAGAAAACTTTTAAATCTTTTGTATTCAGATAACCCGAGTGCTGATATTATTAAATTAAAAGATGCGCTTAAAAATACGAAATATGGAGCGGTATTTGATGATAAAAAAGCTCTGTATGATCTTTTAAGATCCGGTGAAAGACGGCTTGAAGATATCCATTATCACGAATCAATGACAGCCCATATAAAAGTTAAGCCGCATGAGGAAAAGAATTTGGGCAGAAAATCAGATGCTGCGATGGCATTTGTTCCTCAAACAGAAACATTAAATGATAAAAGTGCTGCAGGTGATGCAATTGCAAAAATCGGTATGCTGAGACAGCTTGAAAGAGATTTGGTGCGTGATAACGGTGCTCTACGTTATAATAAAGATGAGTATCTTAATCTCGATTACCATACTTTGAGTAATAAATGGACGCAAAATAAACATAAAAATGAGGCGGAGTGGTTCCTCGTATCAGAAATTTCCAAAGGTTACGGGAAAGTCGCTGAAAATCTTATGAATGAAATACAAAAAAATGGTACAAATTCTAAAATTCAAAAGCTTCTTGATTATGCTATGAAAAAGCAAACGGAATTTATAAACCGAAGTTACGCAAGAATTACTCCTAAGAATGCTGTTAAATCCAATAAGTACTCTTGTCCGGCATATAAAGTTCCGGAAGCTTACGAAGCCGTTACAACAAAGCACGGAATAAAATTTGTGCCTGGAGCACATACGCCGTTGACCTGGGCGGAATCTTCCCTGTTTGAAGCTTCAGAATTATTCTTAACAAATTTACACAAATTTTCACAATTGAGATAAATTTTTAGCAATTTTTATTTTTCCTGCGTTTTATATCACTATAAGTGTAGTGTAATATAGGATTTTGTGCATGAAAATATACCCCTTGCAGCCATTTGCGCTTTATCAGCAAAATAAGAAACCGGCAGATATAAATAAAAGGCCTGAACAGAGAAATTTCAATTATTCTTTGCCCAATTTGTATTACAATGATTTTTTAATAAATTTTGGAGCCAGAGTAGATAAGGGGCTGGAAAGGTTTTATGATGCCAATAAGGAGCATATGCCCGTTACTGTCAAAGATTATATAGAAAATCTTGATGATAAAAGCAGCATAACTCCTTTGGAGGCACAGAAAAATGCCTATGAGTATCTGGAACTTGCCCAGACAATTGAGGATATAAAATCCGCATATCCGGATGAACCGCTGTTTGCGAACTTAAAAAATCCAACAGATTCAAAAGCTACTAAAGGATTGCTTATGTCCGTAAAAGAAAATGATGAACTTCTAAAATTAGGCGGACAGGGAGTTTTGAAAGATAAAAGCAACTTAACTGTGTATCTTGTTAAAAAGATTTTTCTTGAAAACAAAACAATAGAAGAAATTAACAGTGATTTGGATAAGGATTTAGACGAAGATTTTAAAGCTGACTTTAAATTTAACAACAAAAACTCAAAATATATTTATACCTCGACATTGAATTCTCTGGGGATTAAAGCTCCGGAATCTGAGTACAGGCAGTCGCTGCGCTATACCCGCGACGGATATTCCGATATGGTAGGCGATAAAATATCAGAAGCCCAAAAGGCTTTTTGGAATTCTCTTTCCAAAGAGGACAGAACTGCGCGTGCTAAAAAATCCGTAGAAAAATTCGAAAAATGGTGGGGTTCCCTTACAAAAAATCAAATTCTTGATTTGATTGCCGATCAAAAAACTGAATTGGAATTATTGAAAGAATTTAAAAAGGAGCAAAAGACTTCCGGAAAAACCGCCAACAAAGAAACTCATAAAGAATCTGGGACAATCAGCTCGCCGCATACAAAAGTTGGTTCAAATGCACTAAGCCAGGATGAGCTTTTCATCATCTGGGCCTCCAATAATCTTAAGTTATATATAGAAAATCTTTCCGAGGCTGAAAAAGATACTCTTCACGTAAAGCGTATGCAAAGGCTTGCTGCCCGCTGGGCTAATATGAGCCCTGAAGAGAGAACTGATTACATCTCAAAAATGAAATCAGGATCTGAGCCTTTACGCTACACAATGATAGATGCCTGGAATCACAGCTCAGATTTAATAAGAGATTTGTCTATTCATCTAAAAGAAAACCAAATATATAAACCTGCAGACTTGTTGTATTCAACCCAAGAGTTTAGCCAATTTCAGTCTAAAGTTATGACGGAATTTTGGGCAAAACATCCGGAATACGCATCCCGTCTTGGTGATAATATTCAAAAATCCCAGGAGAAAATTCAGGATGCAATATCAAGGGGAACCTTTGAGGAACTGAAAAAACAAATTATGCGCGATAAAAATCAGCGAGTTAAAGAATTGAATATCATTAAGAAGCAAACTGCTTCTAGTCTGGGAAGTTTCGCATTGCCGGAATATATGCTGGAATTTAAGAATGCTTACTATAAAGTTCTCGGCGCTCAATTAAAAAATCTTCCGCAAGAGTATGTGAATGATTACTTTAAAGTTATTCAAAACGGATTCCCGGAAGAATATATTGTGGCCTGGACAAACAACTTAAAAGGTTTACCTGCGACTCCGAAAGAAGCGGAAATGTTGAAATATATCAGCGAAACTGAGCCAAAAGACGGAGCATATATAAATCGGGCGCTTGAAGCTACATTAGCAGATACTGTTTAT
Organism: Candidatus Gastranaerophilales bacterium; assembly: GCA_944324365.1. GTDB lineage: Bacteria > Cyanobacteriota > Vampirovibrionia > Gastranaerophilales > Gastranaerophilaceae > UBA1221. The sequence goes on along the minus strand of CALUWA010000001.1, from coordinate 233,533 downwards.
GAATGCACTAAAAATCCGGAAGTTTACCGTCTTTCTCACTCTGACTTGAAGGTTGCAATCGCCCAGATTGATCGAGGACAGGATATTATAAGTATCGGCTCTAAAAAATTAAATCAGTTTTTTGAATTTAATATTATAAAAAGAAGAATTGATAAAAATCGCATATCAGCCTTGTATCACAGATATAAAGAGCCATTGAGTGATGATGCCATTGATGACATACTATATGAATATTTTAAATATCCACCACAGTATGCCGACGAATTAAGAAATTATCTTAAAACATATGCTACTTCTTTGAATCTTGTATTTTCAGATAAGAGTGTATATCCAAATAAAGTTAAAACATATATGTTGTATAAAATCCTTACAAACATGCCAAACAACTTGGCGAAGAATACTCGCTGTACCTTGTTTTCAAAGATTAATTATGATAGTAATATTGATGATGTTTTTGAATCGGAAGAGAGAATAAAACATATAAAATATATGCTTGGAAAGCGTTTTAGTTTTATTCCTGATATATATTTAGATAATTATATGGTGGAACTTGGTAAATTAATTCGTGGTAAAAAAGATCATTCACATTTTTCACAATATGAACTTGCTTGTCAAAAACGAACGTCTGTATATGACGTTAAAAAACTTGCTGTCTTATCCAAAGATGAATTTAATGCCAAAAATTCAATAAGAACACTTGCAATGGAACAAGCAATGGCCGATATTCTTTATGATGTAACTGGCAATACTGATGTGTATAAACTTCAATTTGAAGAATTATGTGATCACTTTGAAGTCTTTAATCTTGTTAAGAAGTTTCCGTCTGAACCTCGAAAATTTTATTCATTATGCGATAACGAAGTAATTGAAATTTCAGCAAAAAAACGTCTTAATATGTCCGGTTTGAGGAAAGCGTACATTGATTATCTAAATGAAATAATTGATTGGATTAACTCGGATGTTAAAGAAGGTACCGGAACTTTGGAAGATTTAGTGTGCATACTTAATCCTGATGAAACAAAACCTGAAATTGATGATGCAACAAGAAAAAGAATAAAATTGTATAACTTTAATCCGCAATAAGCGAGAACTCTTGCTTTTGTGCAGCTGAAGTTAAGATGAAATTTGTAATTTCTTTTTCGAGTGCGCAGCCAAAATGTGCATTAATTTCCTTTATAAAATAACATGGGCTTGTAACATTAATTTCTATAATCTGTCCGCCTATAACATCAAGTCCTACAAGAGGAATTCCCATTGAATTTAATTCTTTTGCTACAGGTGTGAATTTTTTCAGTTCATCTTCCGAAAGTTCTGCCTTAATAATATTGGCATCACAATGTTCATTAAATTTAAAATCGTCATTGCTAGGCAGTTTTTGTACGCAGTACGGAAGAACCTTGTCGCCTAGAAAAAGGACTCTTTTATCACCTGCTATGCCTTGCGGAATGTATTTTTGTACCATACATAGTGTAGAACCGTTGTTTGTCATTGAATTTATTATTACGGCAGTATTTTTATCACCTTTTTTTAGGGTCATAACTCCTGCCCCGAAGCATCTGTTTAGTGGTTTTAAAACAATTTCACCATATTCATTTAAAAATTCTACTATATCAGCTTTTGATGATGTTACGATATTTTCAGGCATCAAGTCTAAAAATTTCATAGTATGTAATTTTTCATTGAAATCCCTGATTGCGGATGGTTTGTTTATTACAAGAGTTTTACTTTCGTCTACAAAGTCGAATACATAAGTAGAGTTAATGTAATCCATATCTACAGGAGGATCCTGTCTGAACATTACAAGGGCGAAATCTTCTATGTTTTTAAGCATATCTGATTTATCATAAAAAATATTACCGTTTTTCTCAAAGGCTTCAAAACAGTGCGTAAAAGCTTTCCCTTTTTTTACCCCTAGGCCGTTTATTGTTGTTATATAAACGTTATGGTGTTCATTCAGAAATTCTCTTATAAGCCAAAAGTTGGTAACAAGGTTATTAAATTCAAAGTATTTTAATTCAATTCTGTCAATAATAAATAAAATATTCATAAATATCCCCTATATTTGCGGGAAAATTATAGCACTAATGAATTTTTCCCGCAATAACCTTTCAGTTATGACTTGTTTGTTTAATTATTTTCATTAATAAGTTTTAGTTTTTCTTTTTTAGGCAGGTGTTTTATTCTGTATTCTTCTTTTTGGGCTTCAATTTTAGTGGTGAATTCTTTTGTGTAAACTATTTTAACCGGTTTGTGCGAACGGGTATATTTAGCACCTTTTCCTTCACAGTGCAGTTTGAACCGGCGTTCAATATCATCGGTATATCCGCAATAAAGTGTGTTATCTTCCGTTAATAAAATATAAACATAAAAACTCTTTTCCACATAGAAATTATATAACAAAATAGGCGGATTTTCCGCCTAATCTTATTTCTCCGAAACTTTTATTTCTCTTATCACGATGTGCTGATTAGCCAACAGAAGTGAAACCTCCGCCAATCGAGCAAGAACCTCCGCCGCATCCTGCTGATGCTACAGTTGCAGCTCCGCCTCCTGCATAAGAACCTCCGCCGTTGAAGCCGCCAAGGGTTGCCATTGCATTTGCAAATCCTTGTAAGAATCCGGTATTGCTTGCCAGGTTTTCCTGTCCTTCTGCAGAGTAGCTGCTGAAATCTATATTTAATGAGAACGGGTTTGTCGGAATGAACATATCGTAATTGTAAACCGGTACAGCAAATAGAGGGGTATTGTTCATCGCCAGGGAACCTGCTGTTTCTACAGATTCTTTTTTTGCATTTGCTGCTGTTTTTGTTAAATTACCTGATTCATTTGTACTAATGCCGTTCATATCAAGCTCCTTAATATCATCTCGTGTCTACACTTATATAAAGGATTTTTTTTTTACTCAATTTCAGCATGCGTTTTTTTTGTAACATTTGTTAACATATTTTTTAAAGCCCCTTGGCATGCTTAGTTTGTTTAGTTAATTGAAAAAATATCAATCTATAGGACTATAAAATCAGTCCTGTTGATTGATGTTATTCGTGTTTTAAACCGATAAACTTAAAGTGTGAAAAGGATTAGGGAAATTAGAGAGATGAGAAAAATATTTTTACTAGTTATGACAATTTTATTTACGGCATTTAGTTCGGCTTTTGCTGCAGATAACTATTTGAACGCTGTAATATTGGAAGGTACTGATGCAGGATATAATATTGTTCTTCGTTCTGATGCCGTTGCTTCCGTCAAGAGAATTGTCGAAAGTGATAACAAGATAGTATTAGATATAAAAGGTTTGACGTCTTCTGATAATATATCTACGGTTTATAAAAATACTTCAGCCGCAAACGGAGTGATTGTTGAAAATGTCGGTTCTAATGCGATAAAGATATATGTTCAGGGTAAGAATATATCGCATGCCGATATTATATTTGATACCCCTGCATCTTCTCCGATTGTAGTTACTGATAAGGTTTCTACCAAGACTATTTGCTGGAGTATACTTGCCGGGATTGGAATTTGTATTCTGTTTGCAAAATCCCGTGATATAAAAACAGATCCGCGTGTTAAGGCGAAAGAAGCCGTTCAAAAGAACATGCGCGACAGAGAAATCGCTATGTATAAAAATTACAGACGTGAAATGCTTACTATTCCGAGTATTGATTATAAAGTTAAGAACCCTCGTATGAAGCAGGCAATCAGAAGAGCTGATACTATCAGACACTTACAAAGGGTGTCTAATAAAGGATAATCAGAATTCAAGCAGAAATTGGAAAGTGGTAAAAGATGGCGATTAGAGTATTATTATTGTTATTATCTATATTTATATGTACAAATCTGGTAATTATTATTGTGAGTTTTCTATTTAATGTTAATTTATACAAGAAACACGGAAAAGCAATAATGAATGCTTTTGGTATTTTGATCCTTTTAATTGTTATCGTTTATGTGGTTGTGTCTATAGTTGGACTAGTATAAGGAGAAAATTTTATGGCAAAAAAAAATAGTAATAGTAATAATAATAATAGTGATGAATTTGCTTTTAATAAGAAAATATTTGCAACACCTGTGTTAGTTGTAACTTTAATTGTTATGTTTCTTCTAATTTTTAATCCTATTGCAATCGTAGGTGTTGGAGAAAGAGGTGTTAAGGTTACTCTTGGTCAGGTTTCTCCTAAGAGTTATACAGAAGGTGTGCATTTCGTAACTCCATTTATTTCTAAGATTAAAAATATGGATGTCAAAACACAAAAAATGTATGTGGATACAGAGGTTTACACAAAGGATATTCAGCAGGCAAGGATTTCTTATGTCATAAACTATAATCTCCAGCCGCAAAATGCTTATAAAATGTATCGTGAAGTCGGTTTGGATTATACAAATACAATTCTTATGCCTGTTGTTGAAGGTACAATTAAGGATGTAATCGGGAAATGGAATGCACAGGATCTTGTTGCAAATAGAGAATCTGCAACGAGTGATATTATAGCTAAGCTGCAACGTCAGCTTGAGTCTAAGTATATTAATGTTACAGGCTTCCAGATTACTGAAATAAATTACTCAAAAGTTTTTGAACAGGCTATTGAAAGTAAAGTTACTGCAGAGCAGGAAGCTCTTAAGGCAAAAAATAGAACCGTGCAGATACAAGAAGAAGCAAAACAAAAAATAATATCTGCAGAAGCTGAAGCTCGTTCTATGAAAATAAGATCTGATGCCCTAGCAAAAAATAAATCCTTGGTACAGTACGAAGCTGTTCAAAAGTGGAACGGAGTGCTTCCAACATATATGATGGGTAACGCAGTTCCGTTTATTGGAATGGATTCAGTTACAAGAAAATAAATTGTTATAAACCTATAAACCTTAATAATCCTTAATCATCCGCTTCAATTAAGAGGCGGATTTTCTTATCTAATTGAATTGTTTAAGTTTAACTAAAAAATTCGTCAATAATACTTTCAATTTTCTTAGCGGAAGTTCCGTCGCCATATGGATTTTGAGCTTTTAGGCGGGTATTTTCCTTTGTATCAGAAAGTATTTGTTCACTTAAATTTACGATTTTGTCGTAATCAGCCCCGACAAGTACCGAAACTCCTGCTTCAATACCCTCTTTCCGCTCGGTTTCATAACGCATTACAAAAGTCGGACAGCCAAATGACGGTGCTTCTTCCTGAATACCGCCAGAATCCGTCAAAATAAGTTTTGCATTTTTCATTAAGTATACTAAATACGGGTAATCCAAAGGTGCCAGCAGCTTAACATTTTTGTAAACTCCCAGCCTTTCGTATATTTTATTTTTAACATTCGGGTTAGGATGAACCGGTATAACAAATGTATGATCGGTATATTTCTCAACCAGATGTTTTATTGCATCTATTATTCTGTCTATGCGCTCACCGTGGTTTTCCCGTCTGTGGGCGGTTATTAAAACAAGTTTGTCATCTATGTTGATATTTTGTTCTTTATAAAAGCCCGCGGCTTTTTCTAATGTTTCATCTGACAAACAGAATAATGCATCAATAACCGTGTTTCCGACAACATGAATTTTGTTGTCATCAATATTTTCTTTTAACAAAGCCTTTCTATTTTCCTCTGTCGGTGCGAAGTTAAGTTGTGCTACGCGAGATGTCATTTGACGCATAACTTCTTCCGGAAACGGTTCATAAATATCATAGGAGCGCAAACCGGCCTCCACATGAAATACAGGGATTTTGTTGTAAAAACTTGCCAATGCTCCACATAATACTGTCATCGTATCGCCTTGAACAACAGTGGCATCTATTGCGTTTTCAAGAAAAACTTTATTAAGTGCTGTTAAAATTCTTGTCTGTACTTCCAGCAATGACTGATTTGGGCGCATGCAATCCAGATTAATATCCGCTTTCAGATTAAAATAAGCAAGGGTCTGGTTTGATAATTCCTTTTGCTGTTCAGTATTGCAAATTATAACATTATATTTATCCGGATGTTTCTTTAATTCCAAAATAACCGGTGCTAGCTTAATGACCTCTGGTCTGGTCCCGAAAATGAATAATATATTTTTCATATTCGAAATTTTATTATAAAAAAAAGGGTTCTGCAAGTTTTAGCATATAAAATTATTATTTTGGGTAATGACAAAACTTGTTTATATTGGATACTTTCCAGGTAAGGAGAGATTAAATATGTTAAATTTATATTATTCACCAACATGTCCGTATTGCAGAAAAGTAATAGATTTCTTTAACGCAAACGGTATAGACTTTACACTGAAAGATGTTTCGGATACCAAAAATTATGATGACTTGATGTCTTTTGGAAAAATTGCCCAGGTTCCGTTTCTTGTTGATACAAGTAATCATAAATCTATGTATGAGTCTGACAGTATTATAGACTATGTCAAAAACTTAAAGTTGTAGGAGGCTTATGTTATATAATTTCTTTTCTGACAATTTTGAATATGATGAATGTACTGCAAAAGGTTCCTGTTCAATCCCCCCGAGTGTTTCTGCTTTGCAGGAGGTTATTATAATTTGTCTTAGGCAGCTGGCATATTATGTTTTAAAATTAAACGGTTTCGGACAAGACTGCTCGGTTGAGGAGGGTGTGATTATAGAAGCCTTATCTACAGTTATTGCCTCAACAGATTATAATGACGAGCAGCTTTTAAATATCGTTTCAAAAGTTTATTATCATGTTGTAATATCCCGCCAGCGTTATCTTAACCTTTGTGATGAAAATGATGTTCAGCGTAAAGATTTGAGAAGTACGTTAAATATTACACCTCAAATGAACCTGTCACAGATTATGGCGCTTGGTGAAAAGGCTTTTTTAACTAAGTATAAAAAAATACCGCGTTTGCAAAAAAATATGTCTGATATATTGCTTGCAGTGATAAAAAGTACAGCTCTTAATGTTACCAAATTATCTGATTATGAATTTGATACACGTGATGCTGTAAACCAAATCCTAAATGCGCTTAATATCTTAAACCATTCAAGAGTACCCATAGAAAAATTAAAAAAATATATAAAGTTACTTGCAGGTATTGATATGGGGCTTCTTAGGAAACTTGCTGTTAACCAGAAAAAATATTTCGGAAATATTGACCTGACTGAGGTTTCTCTTTCAACAGTAAAAGGTAAGGCGATATTGGTTTCCGGAGAAAGTATTCCTGATTTGAAAAATGTTTTGGAAGCTGTTCAAGATAAGGATATAAATGTCTACACTCATGATGAACTTATAATAGCGCATTCGTTTGAAAACTTTAAAAACAGTGCAAATTTAAAGGGACATTACGGGTCATGTAATGAAAATTGTATTTTGGATTTTGCAACATTTCCGGGGGCTATTCTGCTTACAAGAAATTCAAATATTAATACGGAATACTTGTATCGCGGACGTTTGTTTACTACCTCAAATATTCTGCCAAAAGGTGTTATCCCGGTTAAAGACCATGATTTTTCCGCTCTTGTTAAGTCGGCCGAAAATGCAAAGGGGTTTGCTAAAGGGCATAGTAAACCTCCAGAAATTATCGGGTATAATCCCGAAGAACTCACCGCTACAATTAATAATTTAGCAGAAAAGTTTAATAAAAAAGAAATCCGGCATATCGTAGTTTTAGGGCTTGGAACCTCTAAAGCTTCGCAGCAGGCCTATTTTGATAAGTTTGTGGAAAGCTTGCCTTCAGATGTGTTTGTTATAAGTTTTTCTTACAGGACGAAAAGAGATAATTATTTATATATAAATATTGCCAATAACAGGCCTATTGTCTATGATATTTTAACCAGATTTTTTGAATTGATTCCGGTCGATTCGGATAGAATTAGCTTTTTCCTTACAAAATGTGATATTACATCAATTTCAAATATGATTAATCTAAAAGAAAACGGTGCGAAAAATATTTATCTTACACAATGTCCGCCAAATATAATTAATCCTGCTGTATTGTCATCTTTAAGCGATATTTATAATATTAAGGCCACTTCAAATCCGAAAGAGGATATAGAAAATATTCTGCAATAAAAAAGGTTCCGGAGACTATCCGGAACCTTTTGTTATGTAAATACAAATTAGTATCTGTAGTGAGCAAAAGCTTTGTTAGCTTCAGCCATTTTGTGGGTATCTTCACGTTTTTTACAAGCTGCGCCTGTACCGTTTGAAGCATCGATAATTTCGTTAGTAAGTTTATCGATGAATGATTTACCGCCGCGTTTTTTAGCCGCTTCGATTAACCAAGAAGAAGCAAGAGCAAATCCTCTGTCAGCTTTTACTTCAATAGGTACCTGATAAGTAGAACCGCCGATACGTCTTGCTTTAACTTCCAATAAAGGTGTTGCGTTTGTCATTGCTTTTTGGAATACATCAAGAGCTTTTTCGTTAGTTCTTTCTTCTATTCTTGTTAATGTTGCGTAAAAGATTTTTTCAGCTAATGATTTTTTACCGCGTCTCATAATACGGTTAATAAATTTTGATATATCAACGCTGTTATATACCGGATCAGCTAAAGGTATACGTTTAGCCGGTTTAGAACGTCTTGACATTACTTCTTACCTCCTTTGGCATTTTTCTTGGCACCGTATTTAGATCTGCTTTGTGTACGGTTTGCAACACCTGCAGTATCCAAAGTACCTCTAACAATGTGGTAACGAACACCAGGAAGGTCTTTTACCCTTCCGCCTCTTATAAGAACAACACTGTGTTCCTGAAGGTTGTGGCCGATACCCGGAATATATGAAGTAACTTCAAATCCGTTAGTTAATCTTACCCTTGCAACTTTTCTGAGTGCAGAGTTTGGTTTTTTAGGGGTTGTTGTGTAAACCCTTGTGCATACTCCGCGTCTTTGAGGACAATTCATCAAAGCCGGAGATTTAGTTTTGTCTGTAAGCTTTTTACGTTCTGAACGTACAAGCTGGTTAATTGTAGGCATTGTTTTCTCCTTATATTTTCTACTTCTTTGGCAGGATCATTAACCTGAAACCCTTACGCATTCCGGTAATGACTGAACTACAGGCTGTATCACAACAGGTGCTGCCGGCCTTTACGTCCTGTCCTGCCCGCTTTTGCCGAATATATCCAGCACGAAAAATTTCGGCATAAGTGTATCATAATTAAACAACGATAGTATTTTAATGTCAATATAATGTTAACACTTTTATATTAAAATTTTTGTGTTATAATATTTGCGTAAAATGATGGGCTTAGATTTAATCCCGTTAGTAAGGAGAAATATATGTCAGAAGATAAAGTAGTTAAGTTAGGGGCAAAGAAAAAAGAGCATCAGCATAAGGGAGAAAATGAGAGTTCATCAGATGAATTGGTGTATTGCAGTTTTTGCAAACGTCCTAATACCCAGGTTTTGAAGATGGTTAAAGGTCCGGGAGTTAACATTTGTTCTGAATGTACTATGATTGCCGTTCAATACCTTATTTTAAATGACAGAATGCCTTCTGCGGAGGCGCAGCAGATTTTGGATGCTTTTTGGGGTAAAGCGAGAAAGTAATTTATGCAGTTAAGTCCTTTTGAGATAAAATCCGAGATTTTTTCTATAATTAACGAGTGTTCGGACGAAACGGATCCGCTTGTTCTTAATGAGCGTGTTAAAAGATTGGATGCGCTGGATGACACTTTGCCGATTGAAAAAATTCTTTTTAAAGAGCTTTTGAATGCAAAAGTTTCAAAAGAAGGTATAATCAGATTTCTTCTTCAAAGATATGTTCCGAAAGAGCGCCTTATAGAGCAGTTATGGGGGGTTCTGAAAAACAGTATGACTTCCAGTGAAGTGAAAATAATGGTTTTAAGTTATCTGCGCGAGCTTGAAACAGATTGGAAATATGAAGATTATGACCCGTCTATTGTGGATGAGCTTGTTGATGATGATACAAAAAGGCTTTTAAATACTGCGATTGTAAATCCCGAGGTTCAAATTGATTTTTTGGATTTTTTAAATTCCGTTGAGTCAAAAGATAAGCTCCTTTTGATAAAATCCTTGGGAGAAGATTATTCTGAAGATGCACTTGCAAATATCTTAATTCCGGTATTTTTGTCACAACCTGATTCGGAAGTCGGACGTGAAGCTTTAAATCTTTTGGGTAACTCACGTTCTCAGCTTGCATATCATGCTCTGAATTCGGCTTATGATTATTTGGATGACGAGCTTAAGCCTCTGGTAAAGAAAAATCTTAATACCCTTAAACTTTCCGGAATAAGAGAAGATAACTCGGATAAATTTTATCAAGAACTTTTATCAGGTTCCCGCCCTTATCGTTGCTGTGCAACTTATCCGGACGGACATGGCAATCAGGCTCTGATTTTTTCAAGAACAAATCCTTCTAAAAGAGTTCAGTTTGCTGCGGTTGTAATGAATGATTACAGCGGTATTCGTGATTGTTTCGGATTTAATGATATTTCGGAGTTTGAGTGCGATAAAATTATAGAAAGATTTTATAAGGATGAAAAAAATATTCCTGTAACTGTGGAAGTTTTAAAATCTTTGCTTAACTATGGCGAAAATATTTCCAAAAAGCATTCTTCGGGCTGGCTGCTTCCTTATGAATATGTGTGCTGGAAAAATTTATTATCGGATGTTAAAACCGAGAATATCTCTTTTATAGATTTTTTAACTGAAAAATTGAAGCCTGCAGTTCTTTCAAAATCTGATTTTGAGAGTATTTTTAATGAAGATTGTTTTGAACACTGGTTTTTGGATTCAAAATACAGCAGTGAGTTTGAGGAGTTTTTGTCATATCTCGATGCAAATATTTTGACGGGGGATTTTGATATTGATTCGGTTGTCGAGGCAAGTCTTGAAAAAATCTTTTATGATGAAGAATATAATATCTGGCGCGCAAGGCTTTTGACTTGTGCGTATATGAAATTCTGCGACAAAAAGCCTGAAACTGCCGCAAAAATTTTCGCTTTATATTCAGATGAATGTATGTATCGCGAATTTCTGCTCAATATAATAAGAAAAAGTATTTACGAATATTACTTTTCGTTAAAATTTAATACGGAAGAAAATCAAAATAAATTTACATTGGAGCAACTTGATGATATTATTTCATTCATAGAAGGCAAGTGGGTAAAAAATGTATAAAGTAATGGCGTTAGACATAGGAACAAAGCGTATCGGCATCGCTCTGAGCGATTACCTTCTTATGCTTGCAAACGGGCATTCTTATATTTCAAGGGTTCCGGAATCTGATGCTGTTAAGCAGATTGAAACAATTGCGCGCGAAAATAATGTAAAAACCATAGTTATTGGAGTTCCTTTAAATATGGATAATACAAAAGGATTTCAGGCGGATGACTGCATAAAATTTTCAAAAAAAATATCCGGATTTGAGCTTGTTTATGAGGATGAAAGGCTTACTTCCGATACTGCAGAAGAAAATTTGCGCGAGATGAAAATTAATTTTAAAAAAGATAAGGGGCTTGTTGATATTGAAAGCGCCCGTCTGATTTTAGAACAATATTTGGCAAAGGTCACAAAATAAAAAAGAAAGAGGATAAAATGGAAAACGAAGAAAATCAATTAATTGAAACTGTCGATGAAGAAGGTAATGTAATTACTTTTGAACTGTACGATATTGTTGAAGTTGATGAACAGGAATATGCACTGCTTCTTCCTTCCGAAGATAAAGAAGAAAGCGATGAGGCTGAGCTTGTGATTATGAGATTGACAAAAGACGGTGAAGATTATCTTTTCGAAACGATTGAAGACGAGGCTGAATTTGAAAAAGTTGCAGCTTATGTTGAAAGTTTGGAAGATGAAGAATACGAGGAAGAATAATTGTTTGAACGGTTTACGGAAAAAGCAGTAAATGCAGTGAGCAAGGCTCAGGAAATAGCAAAAGAAATGCATTCGGAAAAGGTTTTGTCCGAGCATCTTTTGCTGGCTTTGCGCGCTGAGGCAAAGGGTGTATCTTTAAAGATTTTTAAGATGTATGATATAACTTATGAAAAGTTATATGATGCAATAAGCCGGGTTATTGAGCTTAAGCCTGCAAAGTCCGCGGATGATGTTCCTAATTTCAGTCATCATGTAAAAATTTTGCTTAAAGATACCCTCGATTTAGCTGTGAAGTCCGGAAATCCTACAATTTTGTATGAACATCTTTTTCTTGCCGTGATTAATGACAAACATTCAAATAATGTTCATACGCTTGAAAAACTTGGTTTTGATGTGCCGACAGCGCGTGCGCTTTTGGAAAAACTTGTTCAAAAGAAAACCAAAAAACTATATCATCCGGAATTTGAAGATAATTCAGCTGTTCAGGTTAACCGCAGCGCTGAAACCGATTCGCTGCTTTACGACAATGAGGAATCGAAAAAAGTTTTTGAGCGTGCAGTTGCTAAACTTTCGGCTTCAAATTATGAAATTCTCGGAACAGAGCAGATTTTTTCTTCTATTTTAGAAGATTCGGATTCCCCGTTAGCTAAGATATTAGCTAAATTCGGGGTTACGGCTGATGATTTTGAACAAAAACTTGCGAATATTCAATCGCGCAAGTCGGAGTATGAAGGGCGGCAGATTATTTTCACTCCGAACGCCTTTTTAATGATGAGTCTTGCTCTTCAAACTGCAAAGGAGCTTGGGTCTTCTGTTGTATTGCCGGATCATATAATTTTAGGGATTTTAAAGGCTAAGAAAGGGCTTGCATATGATATTCTGAAAGAGTATAAGATCAATGAGGACGAGCTTGCCCACAGTATTATAAAACCTATCGAAAAACAGATGCCCGAAACATTAACGATTTTAAGACTTGCCAAAGAGGAAGCGCGCAGATTGGGCAGGAATGTTGTCGGAACCGAAATGTTTTTGCTCGGTATAATCGGCGAAGGTACCGGTGTTGGCGGACAGGTTTTAGCTGAACTTGAAATAACAATCAGAGATGCAAGAAAAGTCGTTGAAGGCCTTATCGGATTCGGAAATGAGTATTATGACAAAGAGGTTGTCTTTACAACGCGTGCAAAGCGTGTTCTGGAAAAAGCCTGGGAGCTTGCAAAGAGTGAGAAAAAGACAAGAATAGAATCTTCCGATATGCTTTTGGCAATAACAACCGAGCCGACTTCTCTTGCAATGCATGCTCTGGAACAGCTTGGTGTTGATGCTGTTGAAATCAAAGAAGGTATAAAAAAATTCTCTAATGGTTAATATTGCGGAAACTGTTGCTTCTTTTTTGGAAGAATATAATCTGACAAATAAAACTTTGTGTGTTGGATTTTCGGGCGGTTATGATTCTATGTGTCTGCTTCACGTATTATATTCGCTTCGGTGTAATGTTGCGGCGGCTCATCTTAATCATAATTGGCGCGGAGCAGAAAGTCAGCAGGAAGAAATTAATTGCCGCGATTTTTGTTCTGAAAGGAATATAAGATTTTATTCAGAAGTTTTGCCGGATGATGTTCCGCATACGGAAGCCGCGGCTCGTGAAGCTCGATATGAATTTTTTAGGCGTGCAATGAAAAATTTGAAAGCAGATTGTATTTTAACTGCCCATAACGCTGATGATAATGCAGAAACGGTTTTGTATCGTATTATAAAAGGAACCGGACTTGACGGTTTATGTGCTATTGCACCCAAGCGTGATTTTTTTTACAGACCGCTTTTAAATATTCGCAGATCTGATATCGAAAAGTATTGTGCTGAAAATCAATTATCCCCAAATATAGACAGCTCAAATGCCGATACAAAATATAACAGGAATTTTATCAGGCATAAGATTTTTCCGTTATTAAAAGAGATTAATCCGGAAGTTGTAAGTGCTCTAAATTCTCTTTCATCAATTGCCAATGATGTATCTTCGGTTCTGAATACTGATAATACATCTTCTGTAAAGGAGTTTGTTTTATTGCCGCGATATACGCAGGGACGGATTATAAAGGAACTTTTGGTTCAAAATAATCTTGATTACGACAGAGAAAGAATTGAATATTTGTCTGATTTTGTAATAAAAAATAGTGCTTCAAAATCGGGAGCAAGATGTTCTTTTGGGGATAATATCTGGTTTTTTGTAAATAGTGAATATTTTGAAGTGGTCGCTGCAAAGAAAAAATATACCGAAGAAGTCGAAGTAAAACAGGAAGGGGAATACGATTTCGGGGATTATATTTTTAGTATAGAGCGGTGTAATGAGCTTCCTGAGGTATTTCCTTGTGATAGTGAGTATTGTGCATATGTTTTTTTTAATAATATTGATTTTGTTCTTCGCACAAGGCGCAACGGCGATATAATATATCCTCTCGGTGGGGGCGGCAGGCAAAAATTGAAAAAGTATTTTAATGAAAAAAAACTGCCGTTTTACAAAAAGGATGAAATAGTTTTATTATGTGAGGGAAATGAAGTTTTATGGGCTGCCGGTGTCGGATTAAGTGAAAAAATAAAAGTTGCGGATAAGGTTAGTCATGTTATAAAATTAATTAAGAAGGGCGGATAAATTATGAAAGTTCAATTGTCAGATATAAAAGTTTTGTTTAGTGAAGAGCAGATTCAAAAACGTATAAAAGAAATTGCGTCTGAAATGAATGAGTTTTATAATGGTGAAGAAGTCTATGCTGTGTGCGTTTTGAAGGGTGCAGTTATGTTCGCTGCAGATTTGGTTAAATGTTTGAATATGCCGTTACGTTTTGAATTTATCAGGCTTTCAAGTTACGGTTCCGCTACCACCACAAGCGGGAAAGTTAACGCAGTTGATATTTCGCTGCCGGATTTAAACGGTAAAAATGTGTTAATTATAGAGGATATTGTTGATACCGGCTTAACTGCTAAATTTTTACTTGATTTTATACATTGCAATTTCAAAACCAAGTCTGTAAAATTTGCCTCCCTTCTTGATAAAAAAATATTCCGTCAGACTGAAATTGAACCTGATTATATGGGATTTCATGTTGATGATAAATTCCTTATAGGTTACGGACTGGATTATGACGGTTATTACAGAAATCTGAGATATATTGGTTATGCCGATAAATCCCTGCTGGAGTAAGATATTTGAATATATATGAAAAGTTTATTGATTTAGTTCCGAAATTTTATGCCGATACCGTCGTGGAAGAAAATTTTTCAGAAACGGTTTTAGCTTTATCTGCCGAATTTATCCCGCTAAAAGAAGCTTATGTTTTCTTTATTAATTCCGATAATTTATCTCTAAAGTATTCGTATAAATCAAAATTAAACGAGGTTGTGTTGTCTTTTGATGAATTTAGTAAAAAGTTTTCCAAGGACAATGTATTTGTCACTGATTTATTTATTGAACAATTTCCTTTCGCGAAATTTGTACTTGTTTCAGATTCCATATTGACTCCTCAGGAAAGAAAAGTTTGTTCTGCAATTGCCTCCGTTGCTGCCAACAGAATTAAGGATATGGAGCTCACATCTGTTCTAAAAATGCAGGTTGAAGCTTTGCAAGAGGGTATGGATGAAGTTAATAATATGTATAAAGTTATCAAAGCTCAAAATAGAAAAATCTTAAATTCCGATAAAATTAAAAATGAATTTTTGGCTAATGTTTCTCATCAGCTGCGCTCACCTCTGAATTCAATTATCGGCTTTTCTGATATGCTTTCTCTCGGGGTTGCCGGGTCTTTAACTGAAGCTCAGAAAGAGTATATTAACGATATAAAAATTTCCGGAATAAAACTTCTTGAAATGATTAATGAGATTTTAGATATTTCTAAGCTTGAAGCCAAGTCAATGCAGCTTTTTCCTAAAAACTTTCGTTTAAAATTAAACGTTGGTGAAGTTTTGAATATTCTAAAACCGTTGCTTTTGGAAAAGAATATATCTGTTGATTTAAATATAGATGATAATTTTGAAATATTTGCCGATTATCAAAAGCTGCAGCAGGTATTTTTTAACCTTATTTCTAATGCTGTTAAATTTGTGCCTGTTGGTGGCAGGATAGAAATTTCAGCTGTTCAAAAAGATAATAATTATGTTTTATCGGTAAAAGATAACGGCATAGGTATTCCGCCAAAATACCACAAAAAAATATTTCAAAAGTTTGTCCAGGTGTCTTCACAGCATTCTCCTTCAACCGGACTGGGGCTTACAATAGTGCAGAAGATCGTAAGCTTGCATAATGGCAAAATAAAAGTTGTAAGTCAGATTGGAAAAGGGGCGGAATTTATTATTACTATCCCTCTAAGTTGATTTTTTTATAAAATATGGTATTATTGACTTGTTATAGATTGTTATTTAATTATCGGAGGTTGGAATGGCATCAATAATTGAGGCTTTTGATAGTACAATTAAGGAATCTTTTGCCGGCATAAAAGTTCTTGTTTGGGCAGTTCCCGTGTGTATGGGATATTCCATGTTTAACAGTGCGTTGGGTAATATAATCGCAATAGTAACTGCTGTTTTGTTCTTTGGGTATCTTGTTCAATGCTCGCATAATATTATAATTAAAGAAGATAGAATTTTGCCCGGGTTTAATGTTTTGCAATACGGTTTGGTCGGATTAATTGCCATGCTTGTATTGTTACCTTATATAGGTGTCGGTGGTATTGTTGCTTATTCACTTTTGACTTTCGTTAAAATACCATCTCCGGTTTGGAATCAGACCTTTCAGATAATAAGTGTGCTTTTGTCTGTTTCTGTTGTATTAGCTTCTTATGTGGTTTATGCCAGAAGATTGAATCCTTTGGAAGCTTTCAATATGCGTAAATATTTTATAGGATTTTTTGAAACATTCATGTCCTTTTCTTATTTACTGGTAAAACTTGCACTTTGGTCTGTCGTTATAGTAGGATTTCTTGCTTATTTGTTTTCATTGTTTGTAGGTTTCCAGAATATTATCTGGACCTATATTGTGTGTGTAATAAGTGTTTTCTACTGTATTCTCGGTGCAAATTATATGGCTCAGGTGAGTGATGAGATCTTTACATTTGTGGAGAAAAAAGACGAAGAAAATCGAGAAAAAGAACGTATTAAAAGTATGGGTATAGAATAATTATTTATTAATAATATTTCTGGAAAAGAGTCGTAGCAAATGCGGCTCTTTTTTAATATAATTTAACTTTCCCCGATTTATATTGACTTCATTTTTTGGTTATACTATATTGATACGTAATGCAGCACCTGTTGCAGATATGTGAAGAATGGCTAATCAAGTCAAGATTTTTTGAGTATAGTTTGAATATTGATTAATGTTCGCAGTTTTGCGGATTTGCATGTGCTTGAGCATATGTGGATTACCTGTTGTTTGCATATATGTGTAGTAAATAGGAATGTGTAGAGTCTAAGAGTTTAATGAGTTTTAAAGTATCAGTAATTGTTCCAGTATATAAAACAGAGTCGTTTTTAAATAAATGTCTTGATAGTCTTTTGAATCAGACTTTATCTGACTTGGAAATTATTCTTGTCGATAATGGAAGTTCAGAAGTATCTAAAAATATCATTTCAAATTACATAAATAAAAAGAATGTTAAACTTATTTCTTTTGACCAAAATCAGGGATATGGGAAAGCTATGAATGCGGGACTTGCTGCCGCAAACGCTGATTATATAGGAATTCTTGAAAGTGATGATTATGTAAGACTTGACATGTACGAAATTTTGTATTCTATTGCGGTTCAAAATGATGCAGATATTGCAAAATCAGCATTTGTATCTTATAACGATAATTTTTCAGAGCCGGGATACAGGAATATTTCTGTTCCTGTTAACAAACCATTCACTATTAATGAGGATTCTTCTTTATTTGCTGTACATCCGAGTATTTGGTCTTGTATATACAAACGTGATTTTTTGATTGCAAATAATATTAAATTTCTTGAACAAAAGGGTACCGGCTGGGTTGATAATCCTTTTCAAATAGAGACTTTATTAAAGGCTAAAAAAATTATTTATACAGACGTACCTTTATACTATTATCATATTGATTTTGTATCTTCAAGTTCCAGTCTTAATGAGGGTTTGAACATTCCTCTTAATATTTCCAAAATAGTTGTGGATATACTACATTCAAATAATGTTGAAAATCGGGCGGTTTGGGAAAATATTCAGTTTAGGGAATTTTCTTATATAGATATTATGATTTCACGAGCTAAGTTATCGCAGATTTTTCTGTGTGCCGGATATATAAAAGATTTTTTAAATTTAATAGATTCAAAATATGTTTTAGATACAAATATGACTTTTTATAACAAACTAATTCATTCAAACTTGGTATTATTAATTCTAAAACTTAAATTTAGAAAATTTTTAAAGTATTTATTTTCTTTAAAAATTTCAAAAGAATATAAAGAGATTAGATTATTTGGGCATAGGTATATATTAACCGGAAGGAGTGTATAAATGAAGGTTCTGATTTTAGCAGGCGGATTAGGTACAAGATTAGGTGAGGAAACTGTTTCTAAACCAAAGCCAATGGTTGAAATTGGCGGATATCCTATTTTGTGGCATATTATGAAAATTTATTCACATTATGGATATAACGATTTTGTTGTTTTAACCGGATATAAATCTCATATTATAAAAGATTATTTTGTTCACTATTATCAGAGATATTCGGATTTAACTATTGATATGAAAACAAATACAATTGAGCTTCATAAAATGCGTACTGAGCCTTGGAATGTTACTATGCTTTATACCGGACAGGATACAATGACCGGCGGCAGAATTAAAAAGGCTCAGGATTATGTTGGTAATGAACCTTTCCTACTAACGTATGGTGACGGAGTTGCAGATGTAAATATTTCGGATCTTGTGGAATTTCATAAAAAATCCGGCAGATTAATGACGATGACAGCAGTACAGCCGTCAGGAAGATTTGGAGCGTTAAGTATAAATTCTGATAATCAAATAACTTCATTTAAAGAAAAACCTGCCGGTGATGGGGCTTGGATTAATGGCGGCTTTTTCGTATGTGAACCTGAAGTTTTTGACTTTATTGAAGCAAATAATCCGAAAGAAATATTTGAGAGAAGACCGCTTGAAGGTATTGCAAATGCGGGGCAACTGAGTGCTTACAAACATTCAGGTTTCTGGCGTCCGATGGATACTTTGCGTGATAAGATTGAACTTGAAGATATGTGGGAAAGTGATAATGCACCATGGAAAGTTTGGGATAAACAAAATGCATATGTAAGTCTTGCAGGGAAGGTGTAAATTATGCAGAAAGAAGTCTTAGTAACCGGGGCAAGCGGGTTTATTGGCAGGCAGGTTGTTAGTATTTTGTTGGATAAAGGTTATTCTGTCTGCGGAATTTATAATGACCATGAAATAGTGCCTAAGACTAACCTTCGTTGTGTTAAGCTTAATTTGTTGGATATTGAAGCTGTTAAAGATTTTTTGTGTAAAAATTTTTTCGATGACTGCATTCATCTTGCCTGGTATGGGGATAGTAAAGTTCATTCTCATCCCATAAATGCAGATTGGGTTAGTGCGTCTTTGAATTTAGTTAAATTATTTAAAACTACCGGCGGCAAGAGGCTTTCTGTTGCGGGTTCAATTTCAGAATATGATTTCGCATACGGTTGCTTTAGAGAAGATTTAACTCCATTGAAGAATAAATCTTTATACGGAAAGTGCAAGGCCTCATTGTTCAATATTCTTGAACAGTATTGCGCTCAAGAAGGTATAGATTTTAAATGGGCCCGTATATTTAATCTGTATGGTCCATATGAAAGGCCGCAGCGCTTGATGCCTTCAGTTATAAATTCTATGCTAAAGGGTGAAGATGTAAAGGTTTCGACATGTGAAAAATTTCAGGATTATTTGCATGTTTATGATGTGGCTATGGCTGTTGTTCAGCAATTTGAAAGTAGTTATCAGGGAGCTGTTAATATTTGTTCAGCTCAACCTGTTCAGTTGCGTAAAATTGTTGAGATGATAGCAGATATAACTGATTTTAAGGGCAAAATTTGCTGGGGCGCAATACCGACAAGTTTTGAAGATAGTATCGTTGTTGGAAATAATGATATTCTTGTTCATAAACTTGGTTGGAAAGCTAAATTTTCTCTTGAAGACGGCTTAAGAGATGTAGTTAATTTTTATAAGGAGTAGAGTAAATGGAAAATTTCAATAATGTTTATAAAGGTAAAACTGTTCTTGTGACTGGGCATACCGGATTTAAGGGCAGCTGGCTTTCAATTTGGCTTACGCAATTGGGAGCGAATGTTATCGGATATGCTTTGGATCCATATTCAAATCGCGGAAATTACTGTGCAAGCAATTTAAATAAACATTTGTTTGCTGATGTTAGGGGTGACGTACGTGATTCTGAAAAATTAGAAGAAACAATTGCGAAGTATAAGCCTGAAATTATTTTTCATTTGGCAGCGCAGGCACTTGTGAGAACTGCATATGAAAAACCAAAATACACTTATGAAACAAATTTAATGGGTTCATTAAATGTTATGGAAGCAGTTAGAAAGTTTGATTTTATCAAGACCGTTGTTATGATTACTTCTGACAAATGTTATGAAAATGTAGAACAAATCTGGGGCTATAAAGAAACTGACAGAATGGGCGGCTATGACCCTTATTCATCTTCGAAAGGTTGCGCTGAACTAATGATTTCATCATACAGAAATTCGTATTTTAATCCGAAAGATTATGCAAAACATGATAAAGCTATAGCGTCAGTGCGTGCAGGAAACGTAATCGGCGGCGGTGATTGGTCCGATAACAGATTGATCCCTGATTGTATAAGATTCATTGAAGAAGGAAAAGATATAGAAATAAGAAGCCCAAAAGCAACCCGTCCTTGGGAGCATGTGTTGGAGCCGTTAAGCGGTTATTTGAGAGTTGGTCAAAAATTAATAGAAGATCCTGTAACATATTCGACCGGTTTTAATTTTGGGCCTCCTATACAGTGCAACAAGACTGTTTGGGAAGTTGTAGATTATTTGGTTAAATATTATGGTAAAGGTAAAGTTGTTGATGCTTCTTCTCCAAATATGGTTCATGAAAATACTTTATTAAGTCTTGATGTAACAAAGGCTTACCGTATGTTGAATTGGCATGCAAAGTTAACTCTTGAAGAGGCTATTGAATATACTGTTGACTGGTATAAAGAGGCTCTTAAAGGACAGGACATGTTTGATTTTTGTGTAAAACAGATTAAATCTCATTCGGATAAGGAGTGGTAATATGCGTAAGAATGTGGTTTTGGGTGCCGGAATCACCGGGATTTCTGCAGGTCATCATTTAAGATTAAATAGTGAAGATGTTGTATTGTATGAAAAAAATGACGACTGGGGCGGTTTGTGCGGTAATTTTACCATAGGTGGTTTTCGTTTTGATAAGTTTGTTCACTTTTCATTTGCGCAGGATGAATATGTAGTAAATACATTTAGAAATTCTGTGGATATGTATGAACACGTACCTTTTCCAAGTAACTACTATAAAGGAGTTTGGCTCCGTCATCCTGCTCAAAACAATCTTGCACCTTTGAGTTCAAATGAAAAGACGGATATTATATATGATTTTGTAAACCGTGAGGTAAAAGATGTTTCAGAAATTAAAGATTATGCTGAATGGTTGAGATGTCAGTATGGTAATTATTTTGCTGAAAATTTTCCATTCAGATATACAAGAAAATATTGGGGTGTTGAGCCGGAAGAACTGGAAACAAAATGGGTCGGCAACAGAATGTATACTCCTGATTTAAGACAAGTCTTAAACGGTGCATTTGAAACCCAGGATGAGTGTTTTTACTATGCAAAAGTTATGAAATACCCTAAAAAGGGCGGATTTAGAGCAATATTGAATACTTCAAGGGAAGGGCTTGATATAAGATTAAATAAGTCTGTTGTTAAAATAGATACGAAGGCTAAAATTGTTTCATTTGCTGATGGAACAATGGCTGAATATGATAATTTAATTTCAACCCTACCTCTGCCTGAAATTGTAAAGATGCTGGATGATGTGCCGGATGAGGTATTGCGTGCAGCACAAGATTTAAAATATACCTCGGGTTATATGGTGTCTCTCGGATTTAATAAACCTGATATTGCAAAATATTTGTGGTTTTATATTTATGATGAAGATATTCTGGCTTCCAGAGTTTACAGCCCGAATTTGAAATCCGCGGATAATGTTCCGAAAGGATGCAGTTCATTGCAAGCAGAGATTTTCTTTGCAAATGGTTCTGCTATCCCTGATAAAGAGCTTGTTTTAAAGAATACTGTTGATAAGTTAGTTGAAATGCAAGTTTGCAAACCGGAAGATATTGTTGTAAAGGATATTCGTTTTGAAAAATACGCAAATGTAATATTTGATAAAGATATTTATAAAAACAGGGAGATTGTTCTTGAGTATGTCAAATCGCTTGGTATAAACAGTATCGGCCGATTTGGAAAATGGGAATATATGTGGACACATCAGGCTTATGCAGATGGCATGAGTGTAGTAAAAGGAGCTTTAGCAAATGCAAAATAAAAAGGTATTTTTAACAGGCGGTACAGGTTTAATTGGCAAAGAAACAATTCCGTTTTTAAAGCAGCATGGATTTGATATATATGCATTAACTATAGGCGATGAGGCAGATACTAAAGATGTCAAGTATATCAAGGCAAATTTATTCGATAAAGAGGAAATAGATAAAATTTTATCTGAAATAAAGCCTGAATATATGCTTCATTATGCTTGGTTAAGCACAGGCTTGTTTAATGATAATATGAATTTTGATTTTTTAACATCTTCAATTGATTTGTTAAAAGCTTTTCATAAGTATGGCGGGAAAAGAGTTGTTATGGCTGGAACTTACGCTGAATACGGTTACCATAATGAAACCCTGAAAGAAGATATGCCGGCAGAGCCAATCAATATTTACAGCCAATGCAAGGATTTTGTACATAAAATTTCAGAAGCGTATTGTAAAAATAACGATATGTCGTTCGGGTGGGGAAGAATATTTTCAGCTTATGGAAAGGAAACTGACCCGAGGCGTTTGACATCTGATGTTATAAATCATTTGAGCACAGGTGAAGAAGTTGTTATAAGAAGCGGCAGTCTGGTAAGAGATTATATTTATACAAAAGATATTGCAGCAGCTTTCTCTGCATTTCTTGACAGTGATGTAGAAGGTGTTGTGAATATTTGTACAGGTATAGAAACATCAATTCATGATTATGTAATGATTCTTGCGGGTTTAATGGGTAAAAAAGAACTTGTTGTATTTAGAGAACAGGCAAGTCCTCAGCAGGTACGAGTTGTGGGTGATAACACCAGATTGACAAAAGAAGTCGGATTTGTTCCAAAATATACTATAGAGGAAGGGCTAAAGGAGGTTTTAAATGATTGATGATGTAATGCATGTTATCATTCCTTCTTCTTCGCATTATGTTCCGTATTTAGCTGTTTTATTAACATCTATTTTATGTAACAAAAATGATGAAGACAAGTTATATTTTCATATTATGAGTGAGGATATAACAGAAGCGGATAAGGTGCGTCTTGAAGAAGTAAGAAAATTTGGAGATTTTGATATAGAATATGTCGAAATGAATCCGGATGATATTAAGGATGTTCCTGTGTGTAAGGCATTTTTTATAAATAATTTGTGTAATTATAAAATGAAAATTGCTTCAATATTTAAAGATATCAAAAAAGCTCTTGTACTTGAGGTTGATATGATAGTACAAAGTTCATTGAGGGAACTATTTGATCATGATATGGGTGAATCAGCATTTGCGGCAGTAAAAGATCCATGGTGTGAAGAATTTCAGGAAATTTTTGATATTCCTAAAAAATATCGCTACTGCAATACGGGTATGTTTCTGGCAAATCTTGAGCTGTGGCGCAAAAAGAATTATGAGCAAAAAATGTTTGAAAATATTAAAAAATATGGTTCAAAATTAATTTTTCCGGATCAGGATATTTTTAACAGAACATTCTACCTTGAAACAGTTTATCTCCCTCAAAAGTGGAATGTGTATTCAAATGTACCATATACTCATGAGGATGAAAAAGAAGAAGCCTTTAAAGATGCTAAAAACGGCTCAGGTTTAATTCATTATGCGTCTGAAAAGAAACCATGGTTATATGCAGAGGATTGTACATTTAGTTCAATCTGGTGGAATTATGCAAGAAGACTTTCTTTTTATGAATTGATATTAGAGCGTATGATGAAAAACAGGGATAAATTAGAGCTATACTATTTAACAAGTAAAATTTATTACAGAAAAAATGTATTAAGATATTGGTTCTATAAATTTATCTCAAATTTTGTTTCTGGTAAAAGAAAAGACAAATTGCTAAATAAAAGGAATTTGATAAAACAATGTATAAGAGCCGGCAAAGCCTCTCGTAAAGCTCATTTCGGGGGGGGGGGGCTGATTTTCCCTGCTGGATTAAGACTTTTCGGAGGAAAGCTACCTTACAATTCGAAAATATATTCAATATGCAATGCAGCCGCATCTTAAATGATATTTGTATGAGTGTCATTTAACATGCGGCTGTTTTGCAGCTTAATATAAAATAAATGAATATTCACAGGAGAAACATAATGAAAGAAAAATCACAGGTATCAGTTATAGTTCCGGTATATAACCCGCCGGAAGATTATTTAAAAAAGTGTATTGATAGCATACGAAATCAAACATACAAAAATCTCGATATAATTTTAGTTGACAACGAGTCAACTGGCGATAATCCGAAAATATTGAAAGATTATGCCGCAAAAGATGACAGAATAAATTTAATAGTATTTGAGAAAAATAAAGGTTTTGCCGGAGCTGTAAATGCAGGTTTGCGTGCAGCAAAAGGAGATTATATCGCAATAATTGATTCTGATGACTGGATTGAAGATAATGCAATAGAGATTTTGGCGGCTAAATTGGATAATACCGATTTGGATATGACTATTTTCTGTGCAAGAACTTATGATGAATTGATTCAGAATTTTACGGATGAGCCTGCTTACACTTTTTTTGAAATTCCTACAAAATATGATAATTCGTATTTTACTTTTAAAGATGTAAAAGATTTTATTTTACATTTTCCTACGCAGGCTTGGAATAAATTTTATCGTAGAAAATTTATCATAGACAATAATAACTTTGTAAATGAAGAGCAGGGGTCTGCAGGTGCGGATGCATTATTCACATTTTATAATTATTTGAATGCAAAGCGAATAGGTGTTGTTCGTGAAAAGCTTTATAATTACAGGGTTAACACGGGGGGGGGGGTCGTAAATACTCTCAGGACAAAGGGCTCCAGGGATTTTTTGATGAATATGCAATTATTTAAAAATATTGATAATTTAATTTTGTCAAAAAATTTAGATGATGAATTGGCGCTTCCTTTCATAGAAATAAATTTTGAACATTTATTTTTATTTTATGGAATGATTCATAAATCAAACAGGCGAAAATATTATACTGAAATGCGTAAAGTTTTAAAATCTTTAAATCCTGAGATTTATACACCTGTTAGATTAAGTATCTTAAATGAATCCTTGAGAGAAAAAATCAGAAAAGTACAAAAGTATAATTATGTATTTGGAAAAATTAAAGATTTTCTATATAAAAAGCAGATATCAGCAGATTGTAAAAAAATTAAAATCTGTAATTTAACAATTTATAAATCAAGTAAGGAAGGGAATAAAAAAGTGCGAACTTATTTGAAATGTATCAAGTTTAAGGAGAAATAAATAATGGCAAAAGTGTCAATAATTACATTAGTGTATAATCCAAAAGAAGAATTTTTAAAAGTTTGCATAGAGAGTGTGCTTAATCAAACTTTTAAAGATATAGAATTTATTCTTGTGGATAACGGTGCTACAGGTAATAATTCAGAAATTTTAGAAAATTATAGTAAAAATTATCCGCAGATTAAATTGATAAAATTTAATAAAAATCAGGGATTTGCAAAAGCGGCAAATGCTGCTCTTGAGGCTACTACCGGAGATTATATTCAATTGTTGGATTCCGATGATTGGCTGGAAGAAAATGCAGTTGAAATTTTGTATAATAAGGCAATTGAAACTTCTGCAGATTTAATTTTATTTGGCTCTGATGAGTACGACCAACAAAAGCAAGAGTATGTAAATAGTTTTCATTATAGATTTTCTACTTTTCCAAAGCAATATCGCAATAAATGTTTTAATTTCAATGATTTGGATAAATGGTTGATTATGTCTACTCCATTGCAAGATTGGAATAAGTTTGTAAAACGTGAATTAGTTTTTGATAAAGATAACAAATTTGATGAAAGTATAAAATGTGTACTGCCGGATGTTGTTTACAGTATTAAGAATATGGTAAATGCGGATAAAATATTTGTTATAAATGATAGGCTGCATTCATATCGTGTAAATATTTCCTCGAGTGTGGTTAAGGGGTATTCAAAGTCGGATTGTCCTTATTTTGATGACCCATTTATGTTTGCCGAAGTTTTAAGTAAATTCATGTATAAATCTTTAACTCCTGAGTGTGCTAAATATGTCGTTCAAATTGTAGTAGATCATTTGTTTGGATATATGCATTTAGCACATCGTTCACAGCGTAAACGCTTTTTTGACAAATTGCGAGATTTTATATTAAGTGCTGATGAACGCTATTATTCCGAAGAAAATTTAAAAGAGTTGCCTGAATATAGTGATTACAAAATTATAAAAAAAGTTCCTTATTTGCTTTTTAAATTGAATAAATTTTTATTTTTCCATAAAGCAGACAAGTCCGAAACCCTTATCAGAGTGTTTGGTTTTACTGTATATAAAAAATATTATTCAAAGGGTTATTTGTGTAAATCTTTCTTTAAAATTTTCAAAATAAAGACAGTAGATTTTAATGGGATATTGAATTATCAATTGTTACAGTTGCGTTCTGATTTGTATGATTATATAGATTTCAAGACTACAGAATTGCAACAAACAATATATGATGAACAAATGGCTGTAAAGCCTGCTATAGCGCCTATTTCGGGGGGGGGGGGGCTTCCTCATAGCTCTTAGAGAGCTTTTAACTGCTATTTATTATCCTGTAAATTTCAGACACCTTTTTGTATTTAAGCCAGCCGTATGCTCAATGGCATTATTTGATGTTATTCAGCATGCGGCTGGTTTTTATCGTAGCTATTTTGTCAAACTTTAAAGGAGGTTAGGTGTGTTGAATAATATTCCAGTATTTTTACATAGCAGTAATGAATTTTGTCCGTATATGGCTGTTACTATGTGTAGTATTTTATATAATACAAAATCTTTTATTGAATTTTATATAATAGAAGACGGAATTTCTGATTTTAATAAAAAACGTATTGAGAGTTTGAAGGAGCAGTTTTCAAATTTTTCAATAGAGTGGATTCGCTTTGAATATAATGATATTTTTAGAAAAGAGTATTTTTCCGGATTGGAACATAATCTTGCGGGCAGACCGTGGCAGAGTATTCATGCTTTTGCAACTCCTTTTATGCCATTGTTGAAACCAAATATTGATAAATTTATATATCTTGATTCTGATGTTATTTTGCTGAAGGATATAAAGGAGTTTTATGAACAGGATATTGAAGATTTTTATCTCGCAACAGCTCCTGATATTGTTGTTCCTCTATTTGTTACGCAATCTGGAGCTTCTGTTAACAAAAATATTGATTTTGCTTCTTTTGGCAAGTATTTTTGCGCCGGGGTATTACTTGTTAATTCTAAAAAATTCAGAGAAAACAATGTTATTGAAAAATATTTTCAGCTTGCAAAGTCAGAATTTTTCCCATCGTGCGATCAAGATATATTGAACAGGTTATTTCAAAATGGTGGTTTCAAATCTTTAGATTTGAAGTTCCAGTTTATTTATCAGCCTACACAAGGGCAGTTAGACCAAAGAAACTTCAATATATCTTCAGAAATATTCAAAAAAGCTGAACGCGATGCCGTAATAAGACACTTTGCAAATGCGAAACCCTGGATGGTGGCAAATGAGGATTGGAGCGGAACTTTAATTCAAAATTTCAATGAATTTTGGTTTTTTGCAAAGTTAACACCATTCTATGAAGGTATTTCAAAAGGTTATGAATCAACCATCCAAGATAAGAAGTATTCTGCTGTACGGTATGGAACGCCAAAAATTTCTATAATAGTTCCTGTATACAATCCGCCTGAGGAATATTTTACTTATTGTTTGTATTCCTTATTAAATCAAACCCTGAGAGATATAGAGATTATATTGATTGATAATGAATCAACAGGTAATAATTCGGATATTATAAAAAGATTTGCAAGTCTTGATTCCCGTATAAAAGTTTTTAAATTTGATAAAAATTGCGGGTTTGCCAAAGCTTGCAACAAAGGCTTAGAAATTGCATCCGGTGAATATGTCTTTATTGTTGACAGTGATGACTATATTGCATCTGATGCGTGTGAAAAGGCCTATAATAGAGCAGTCAAAGATAATTTGGATGTATTAATTTTTGCAAATTATGTAAAAGATTGCAAGAATAATACGATGACTTCTACTATAATTCAAAATTATACTCTTGACGAGTCTTCATTTGTCCTTTCTCCAGCTTCAAGTTGGATATTGAATTTATATATGACAGTGTGGAATAAAATATTTAGACGGGAATTTTTGCAGAAAAATGATTTGTGCTTTGATACGCGTTTGAGTATTGCTGCTCCAGACGTATGCTTATCTTTGAAAAGTTATATAATTGCTGACAGAATAAATTATTTGAATGAAGCATTATACTACTATCGGGTAAATTTGCCGGATAATGTAATGGCAAAATTATCCCAAAAAGGTGAAAAATTGTATTATCAAGTCTTTTCATTCTGTGGCATAATTGATGATTTTATTAAAAAATATAATGTCAAGCCGGAGATTATCCCTTACATTATAAAAGTAAACATGGATATTCTTACCTTAAATTTTAGATTGACAGCAAAGTCAAATAAAAAAGATTTTTATGAAAGAATGCACGAATATTTTCAAAATTGTGATGTGGCAATATATTCAAAGTCTAATTTAAAATTAATTGGTTACTATAGATTTTTTAAGACTGTTAAGAATAATTCTTATTTTGGTTTTAAGTTAAAAAAAATATTATTCTATGTAGAAGAAAATGTTTCTGAGAAAAAGTGCCGATTGTTTGGCATTAGCGTCTATAGAAGAATTAAAGTTGATTTGTATAAAGATTATAAAATTTTAGGTTTCATAAGATTTAGAAAAAATATAAAGAGGGTTGATAAATGAAAATAATTCATAGTATATTTTCTGTAAAAACATTTGGAAATCATTATGTTTTAACAATACTTGGAGTAAAATTAAAATTTAAAATAAAAAACACCGAGCGTTTAATGTTACAGGTGAATCAAGTATTACAACAGAATTTGGAATTAAAGGCTGAAATCTCTGAGCTTAAGATATGCGTATCTAAGTTATATAGTAGCACTTCGAGTTTAGCTGTGCGGATAAAGGCAGCGAGAGTTCATCCGGCTACATTTGGCAGCTATAAGAATCGGCATGTTGGAGAAGTTGTCACTATAATTGCATCGGGTCCTTCTGTAAATGATTTTGTTCCAATTGAGGATTCCTTTTATTGTGGCATAAATAATTCTTGTTTGTGCAATAAAGTAAAATTTGATTATATATTTTTACAAGAACTGCACAAAGATAGTTCCAAAAATAAAGTTGTAAATGAATATAATGCTAATAACTGTAAAAAATTTTATGGGATAATTCCGGATAATAGGTTGAGTGAATTATATCCCGGTATAAAGAATATTCCAGAATCTGATATTTGTTCTTCAAATATTTCCAGATATTATTTGGATGATATTTACAGTAAATCATTTACGTATGACTTGGCAAATGAGCCAGTAGGGGATTTTGGTGGAACTGTGTTTTCAGCCATGCAGTTTGTTTTATATACACATCCAAAAAAAATATATTTGGTTGGCTGTGATTGTAGTTGCGGTTACTTTTTTAGTAATGCTGAAAGTGACTCACGAGGGCAAGTCGCTCATTGGTTACTGTTAAAACAATTTATAAAAGATTATTACCCTGATGTACAGATAATTTCCGTTAATCCTGTTGGGTTGAAGGGCATATTTGAAGATATATATACTACTAAAGAGGTGAAATAATGAAAAAAAATATAAAAGTTGCTATTCCGTTAAAAACGAATTCGGAACGGGTACCAAATAAGAATTTACGTCCATTTTATAATGAGGAAAGCTTATTTGACGTTAAAGCAAAACAGCTTTTAAAAGTGTTTCAGCCGCATGATGTTTTGGTTTCTAGTGAAAATCCCAAAGTCGAAAATTTAGTCAAGCATTATGGATTTAAATTTCATTTGAGAGACATAGCTTTAACCAAATCATCTGCCAGGGAAAATCAAATTGTAAAAACCATTGTAGATGCAATCGAAGATAAAACATGTGATGTTATGTGGGTACAGGTTACTCAGCCATTATTTGATGAGTTTGATAGGATAGTAGATTTGTGGGAAAATTTATCAGAGGAATATGATTCGCTTGCTGTCGTCAAGAAAATTTCACATCATATATTAGATCAAAACGGAAATCCTATAAATTTTAATTTTGGCTACTGGCATAAAATCTCTCAGGATTTACCATTGCTATATGAGGTTACTTGGTCGGCTTTTATAATGAGCCGATCTATGTTGAACGAGACATATTATCAAATTGGCAGGAATCCATATTTATACGATACGAGTAAACCTTTAGTCGATATAAACAATTTGACTGAATTTGAGGTAGCACAAATACTTTTTGAGCATTATCAGAAAAAATATGTTTCTCTTATTTAAATTCTTTAACCGCCCATAAAAATATAAAAGACGCATGAAATAGAACAAAATGGCGGCGGTAAGGGGAATTTGCTAAGGTGTTTGTGAGCATGTGAAATGCGAACAATACAGCTTAGTATGCTGCAGCTAACCCATATAATTTTTGAGACAAAAATTATATGATTCAATTGCCCAACCGCCAAAAAAATATAAAAGACGCATGAAATAGAACAAAATGGCGGCGGTAAGGGGAATTTGCTAAGGTGTTTGTGAGCATGTGAAATGCGAACAATACAGCTTAGTATGCTGCAGCTAACCCATATAATTTTTGAGACAAAAATTATATGATTCAATTGCCCAACCGCCAAAAAAATATAAAAGACGCATGAAATAGAACAAAATGGCGGCGGTAAGGGGAATTGAACCCCTGTTTGGAGAATGAGAATCTCCCGTCCTAACCACTAGACGATACCGCTATCCAATTAATTTAATTTTACAACGGTGAAGTTTGATTTTCAAGTTATATTATAATTTTTCGTTTCAGTCTTGAAAATAAAGTATGCTTTTATCATAATTATATTTAAGGAAGCGGTTATGAATTCAAAAAAGATTTTAATAATTGATGATGAAACCGAAATATGTGAGTTAATTCAAATGACGCTTGAAATGAGCGGATTTTCCCAGATCCGTATTGCTAAAGACGGCAGAAGCGGTATTAATGCTGCTGAATTTTGGCTTCCGGATTTAATTTTGCTTGATTTAATGTTACCGGAAATTGACGGTTTAAATGTTTGTAAAACGCTTAAGAACAATCCAATGACTGCCGATATTCCGATAATCATGTTAACTGCAAAAGACACTCCGACAGACATTGTTGTAGGTTTGGAGCTTGGAGCTAGTGACTATATAACAAAACCTTTTAATAACCAGGTTCTTGTTGCCAGAATACGGAATCAGCTTCGCCAGTCTGTAAATGATTTACCTTTGTCAAAGGTGATACGGTATAAATCTCTTTATGTTAATGAAGATGAATTTCGTGCGGAGCTTGACGGAGTAATTCTTGATTTAACGAAGACTGAATTTGATATTTTGCTGCTTTTAATTAAATCTCCGGGTAGAGTTTATACAAGAGCTCAGATAATTTCGATTTTAAAAAATGGCGAATATACTGATATTGCTGATAGGACAATTGATGTCCAGATTCTGAATTTAAGGCGTAAACTTGGTGAGTTTGCAGAAAATATTGAAACAATCCGTGGTGTTGGCTATAGAATGCAGCAGCTTAATGCTTCTGAAAAGGTATAATAAGTATGAAGCGTACTGATGTAAGGTTTTTATTTTTTATTCCATGTCTTATCGGATTGACGGTTGTCGCCTGTGTTATTCTTCTTATGCATCAGATGTTTGCATTTACACATTCTTATATCCTGGAAGAGCAGCATGAGTTGCAGGAAGCAGTTGATGAATTTATCAAATCCTCTTCTTCTTTAATAGTTGGGAAAGACTATTCGGATGTAAATAGTATTCTTAAAACATTAAATGTCGGAATATCAATTTTTGATGAAAATAAGAAGCTGTTGGCTTCTAATATAAGTCCTTTGGATGTTTATAAAGATGAAGAACCTTATATTAACAGCTTAATTTATCATATTAATGTTGTTAATGCAAAACGAGTTAATGAATCACGGCAAGTTAATATAAATGGTAGAACTTATTATTTAAAAACTTCAATGCCTATTGATGAGATGGCTGATTTGCTGAATCGAACCGAGAGAAATATTTTTATAACATTTATTGTTGGTTTTTTGATTGTATTTGTTCTTTCTCTGTATATGTTTTTTAAAGTTCGAAATCCTTTTATAAAATTACAATGGAGTGCTGTGAAAATTTCAAACGGTGACTTTTCAAGTGAGATATTTGTTCCTGCTGACGGACCGTTTGTACCGTTATCATTGACAATTCACAAAATGGCTGAAAGACTCAAATCACAAATTGAAGATTTGAGAAAAAATGATGATTTCCGTAAAAGTTTTATTGAAGATATTTCTCATGAAGTAAAAACTCCGCTTACGGGAATATTGTCATCTTTGGGCTTGTTGAAAGATTTTGATAAAGAGTTTCCGGCGCCGGCACACATAAAAAGATGTATTGATATTTTGGATAATAATGCTAACCGTCTGAATAATTTGATTAAGCAGATTTTGAGCCTTGCGAATATAGAAGATTTAAGCATGCTTAAAGATAAGAATTTTATAAAATTTGATTTAAAAACAGCCATTGAAAATGTCATTATTTCATGTAAGGGACTTATTATTGAGTCCGGAATAAAGGTTAATTTAGAGCTTGCAGAGTCAGTCGAA
Source organism: Candidatus Gastranaerophilales bacterium (assembly GCA_944324365.1). GTDB lineage: Bacteria > Cyanobacteriota > Vampirovibrionia > Gastranaerophilales > Gastranaerophilaceae > UBA1221. The sequence continues at coordinate 200,503 of CALUWA010000001.1, read as the reverse complement.
ATTATGGGAGATATTCTTCTAATTGAGCAGGTTATATCGAATTTAATTGTTAATGCGGTAAAGTATAGTAAAAGCCCTATTATTGATATAAAGTTAATTAAATCGGATGATATGGCCGAAATTCAGATAAAGGATTATGGTATCGGAATTGATAGTTCCCATGTTGAGCATATTTTTGATAGATTTTACAGGGCAGATAAGGCGCGAAGCAGAGAACTTGGCGGAACCGGTTTGGGGCTTGCTATCGTGAAGAATATCGTGTTACTTCATAATGGTACTATAAAACTTGATAGCGAATTAGGTAAAGGGTGCAGTTTTTCTGTTTCTTTGCCTTGTGCTGTTGATTAATATGAAATAAACAATTTATTAATATTAAATTAACATTATTTGCTGATAATTAAAAATATGAGAAGTATATTGAACGCGTTAAAGAACAATAAAGTGTTCTTGGTTTTATTTTGTATTATTACTATTTACCTCTTGTTTTTCCATAACATGTGGGCATATGACCTTATGGATGTTGATGAAACAAGGTATGTAGATATGTCCCGTTATATGATGAGGACAAAGGATTATTTGACTCTTCACTTAAACGGCGGATATTTTTTTGAAAAACCACCGTTATATTTTTGGATAGAAACTCTTACTTTTACTTTGTTTGGCGGTAGAGTTAGCGAGGGTATAGCGCGTATTCCTATAGCTATTCAGGCCTTTTTGGGCTGCTTGGCGGTCTATGCAGTATCGGCTAAGGCTGTTTCGAAAAAATTCGGTTTAATTGCTGCTGCTATATCAGCTACAGTTCTTGAATTTTTAATCTTGGCTAAAGTCGCAATTTTGGATTCGCTTTTGACATCATGTATTACAATTTCCGTTTTTTCAGGATTTATGACTTTCTTTGTTGAAGAAAGATTTAAAAAATACTGGTGGTGGGCATTTTATATCTTTTCAGCTCTCGGTATACTTGCTAAAGGTATTCCTGCATTTGTTGTACCGTTTGGTGTGATGTTTTTTGTGGGATTGTATACAAAATCGCTTAAGGAATATTTTAAACCGAAGTATTGTGCGGTCGGTTTTGTACTGTTTTTTGCAATTGTTCTTCCTTGGCATATAGCGATGCTTTTAAAGTATAAATACGCATTTTTCCATGAGTATATTATACTTCATCATTTTGCAAGATTTGTCGGTTCTGATATATTAAATAAAAACAGACCGTTCTATTATTATCTTCCGGTTATTATTTGGGGATTTTTCCCTTGGATATTTTCGTTTATACCGGCTGTTATAAAGAAATTTAAGGAGTTCGAATTCGTTAATTTCAATAAATTGTATTCAAATCAGGAAAAATTTGTTGTCTTTAATATTATCGGTCTTTTGTTTACGCTGATTTTCTATTCAGCATCATCTTCGAAACTTGTAACATATATATTGCCTGTATATCCTTTTATGGCAGTATTGCTTGCCGATTATTGGAGTAAAAATGGTTTTTCAAGAGGTTTAAAAGTATCTTCAATTCTTTTAAGCTCATTGATTTTGTTTGTTGGTGTAGGCGGAGCTTTTATACAGTTCTTTATGCCTCCGTTTTTGTATGATTTTGTTAAAGAAGTTCAGCTTTTCACTTGTATCTTTTTTACACTTGTCGGGGTGTTAACTTTTTATTTCATATACAAACAGGATAAAATAAAATTATTTGCTTCATATGTAGCATTTATGGTTTTATTTTCGGCATTTGGAGCATACCATTTATTTAATATTGATTATAAATTCGGTCAAAATGATTTGAAAAAATTTGCTTTATATGCAAAAGAGAATGATTTAAATCTTGTGTCGTTGAATGTTGGCATCAAATACAGTTTGAATTACTATTCTGATTCTAATGTACTTATTTTTGACGGTACGGATGCGAAGGCTGTTATTCCTTATCTTAAGGCAGGATATGTTCTTGTTATCAGAAATAAGGATATGGAATCTGTAAGTAAATCTTTGACATTTGATGTTATTGAAAGAGGGGTTAAATATTCTCTTGTAAAACAGCAGTGATTGTTGTAAATCTCTTTTTATATGCTAAACTGTTTTCATGGAGAAGAGTAGCGTATGAAAAGATTTTTATTACTACTGTGGATTTTATGTGTATTTTCTATTCAGGTGTATGCAGATGATGCTGTCACTCCTGTAAAGTTCATATATCTAAATGGTTCAAATACGAATACAACTGATAGTGAAAAAGATTTTGTAAAAGGCGTTGAAAAGGTTCATCCGTATATAAAAAGTTATTTGGAAGCTTCGGACTTTGTCCGGAAAAATATGCTCTATGATGGAACTTTGACTATATCAGAAAAGCCGGAGAGTTTTTTCTGGGGGTATGATTCTTCACAAGATTTAAATTCTATGGATGAAAGCCTTAATTGGATGTCTGTTTTTAGTCCGCGTCTTGCTCAAACTGTGAGAAGTTTTATTTCTCACTGTATGCATGATGCTATTTGGGTTCAGAAAAGTTACAATATGCAACGTGTAATTAATGAATTACATAAGTCTGTTTTGAGTGCACATCGCAAAGGTGAAAAAGTTGTTATGCTCGGTTACAGTGCTGGCAGTTTTATTACTTATGAGTATTTAATCCATAAAATGCCTGCAATGGATTTGAATAGTGTTTGGCTTAATGAAGATAAGGTTAAATTAAAGCCAACCTGTTTGGATGCGGTTACGGCATCCGGAATGGCTGTTTACAGTGCTAACGGAGAATTCTTTGAAAATCCCGATCAGAACATGTTAAAATCTCTGTTCCGAAATCTTGATAAATATACTGAAGAGCAGTGTGCTCCGGAGGGTACCGTATTAGGTGTAATAAATTATGCAAGTCCTTTGGCATTGTTTTATTCTGACAGAACAAATCATTCGCTTGAGATAAACAAGTATAACGCATATTTATTTGAATATATGAAAAAACATGATGTTTTTATGCTTACTGTTAATTTCGCGGAGGATCCTATGGGATTTCCGATTGCAGATAATATGAATATAGATGATTTGAAAGAGTACGTAGATGTGTCTTTCCTTAATGAAGGCAGAGGGTTTTTCTATTCAAAATCGGATGTAAAAAGTCCTGCAACCTTTGTAGGAGCGCATCTTTCTTATATGAACCATCCGAAAAAATTCGCAAAAATGGTGACTGATGGTTATGTTGAAGGATATAAATATTTTTATAAACTCGACTAGTTAATTTTACTTAATAATCGCTTATATCACGCGTTTTTGTGCTAAATTATAGTAAATACCAGGAGGCAATTTATATGATGACTACGACAAATTCTATATCAGGTGATATTAACAAGCTCTCAAACAGGGATTTAATTTCTGCAAGAAATACAATAGATAAAGAAATTGATACTTTACGAGTTTTGGAGCAAGATTTAGATGAGTCGTTAACCAAAGCTCTTGATATGATGCAAAATGCTAAGGGGCGCGTCATATTAACCGGTATGGGAAAATCCGGACATATTGCTAAAAAAATTGCAGCCTCTTTGGCATCAACCGGAACTCCGTCATTTTTTGTTCACCCGGCAGAAGCAAGTCACGGCGATTTGGGTATGATTACAGAGGACGATGTTGTTATAGCAATTTCAAATAGCGGCGAGTCAAAGGAACTTGTGGATATATTGAATTATTCAAAGAGATTTGGTATTCCTTTAATAGCAATAACTAAAAATCCTCAATCTTCTTTGGGTAAAGCCGGGGATGTAGTTTTAAGACTTCCTGATAACGGTGAAGCTTGCCCTTTGGGACTTGCACCGACATCTTCTACAACTGCAACACTTGTTTTGGGGGATGTTTTAACTGTTGCAATGATTGAAAGAAATGGTTTTACCAAAAATCAATTCAATCAAAGACATCCCGGAGGGAAATTGGGTTCCGTACTTCAAAAAGTATCTGATTTGATGCATAGCGGAGATGAAATGCCTTTGTTAACGGAAGATGCCAATATGCACGATGTTCTTCTTGAAATGACATCAAAACGTCTTGGCTGCGTTGGGTTTACGGATGGCAGCGGTAAGTTAACCGGGATTTTGACAGACGGTGATTTAAGACGTTGTTTATCAAATGACATACTTAACAAAACTGGTATTGATGTTATGACAAAAAATCCTAAAGTAATTTCTCCTTCCGCAATGGCTAGTGAGGCCGTAAAATTGATGCACGAAAAGAAAATTACCAATCTGTTTGCAGTTGAAGACGGCAAACCTGTCGGAGTAATCCATATTCATGACTGCCTTAACAGCGGAGTTGTTTAATTTTTCTTCTTTTTATCGTCGATAATCAAGCCAGGTTCAAGCTTTGACCCGGTCACCCACTCGCGGAATGCAAATTGAGCTTCCGGCAATACACATGCCAACAGGTAGCTGCTAAGTCCTACATTTGCAAGTATATTGAATGTTTTTGCGGCTTTTGCTGTTTTTATGTATTTGAGGACAGGATTTTTCTTTATATATGTGTTTAGTTCTTCTTTTAATGCAGGATTTTCTTTAATTTTCTGGGTGTACTGTTTAATATTTTCTATCCGTTCTTTTTCGATTTCTTTCAATTTTTCTGTAAATTTAGCCAGATCATCACGAAATTTACCTAATTCTTTGATATCGACATATGCTCTTGGGTCGCGTACCCCGCAATCAAGCATTTTTATTTTGTTAAATTTTTGTGCATATTCTATAAATAGCCCTTTTGAATTGTCTAAGTTGTCAACAAAGTCCAATAAATCTTTGGCTGAATTGCTGGCCGGCAATTTTAGCGTATTATTTACTACTGCGTCTTTTAATCTTTTATCGCCAAGAATTGTCGGATCCAGGTTAACGTCCATATTAAATATCTTTTGTGTCAGGTTCGTTAACAACTTGTCTATTTGTTTTGGAGCAACAAAGTTAAGATACATCATTCCAAGCATTTTAAAACCAAGATCAATTCTTTCGTTTTTCTTTCTTGCTGTTGCAATTCTGCCCAGAGCATAGCCGCCGTCTGTTATTGCCATTTTATCAACAGTGCTTAAATTGCATACCGCTCCTGCAAATCCGCCTTTAAATGTAATTTGTTTAGGATTATTTAGTATGAATTTGTCAAAAACATCATAGCCTGAGAATGCAATGTTTTGCTTCACTGGTTGGGAAAGTGAATTCTGTTTTTCCAGTGCCGCCTTTTTGGCTCTGGTATTTGCAGTAAGCGCAAAGATTGCTTTTGGAATTACAAAGCCCATTAGCGCAATAGGAAATACCATTGCTGATAAAAATTTGTATCCTTGTAATTTTTTATATTGGTTTTTGTTAGCAAGAACGTATTCAAGATCTTTTACGGCTTCTTCAGCGCCTTTTATGTTTTTGAATTTATTGATATTGTACTGTAAGCCTTGGATGCCTGCTTCTTCCTTATATAATTTAATATTTATATCCGGAGAAAACGCTTTTTTTCTAATAAAATAGTTCGAAATTTTGTCAATTAACGGTATGCCGCCAAGCCATACTGCTGATGTTGCGTATTCATCAATCAGACGTTCTCTTGTTGCGAGATATGCGATTTCATTGTCATCTTTATTTTGATTGTATGTTTTATATACTTTAATAGGATTTTCAATTCCGCAGTCTCTGACTAAGAGCGGGTAAATGCTGTTGTTATTTCCTATTGCCGAAATTATGCTGTTTATTATTGCCATGTTTTTGTAATCTCCAATTCCATAAAAAAAGTAACCTTTTGCTCTGTTTTCCCGAAAAGGCTACTTCTTAGAATTGAATATTATTTGAGCACCATCAATCCCTACAGCCTTTTCAGGTTGCTATGGTGATGATGATGGAATTGTCTGCTAACTATGTTTTTCATTGTAGTGTCAATATAACAATAAAAAAAATATTTTTCAAGTGTTATTTTTTTATTTGTAAAAATCTTTTTACACATTATCAAAATTTTTTATGCTTCGGGTATTATATACAAGCGGAGGTTTTATTTAGTGATTAATCTTCACAAGTATAGATTTACATTATATCCCCATACGAGGCATGCTAATGCGGAAAACCAAGATAACCGCCAGCAGTCAACAAAATTAATAAGACCGGCTTCTGTTAATGAGCTTATTTTAAGTACTCATTCAAATACTGCTCCTTATTACTATCTTGATAAGTTTGCGAGAGGAGAGATTGGAGCTGCAAAGGCTGTTCGTTCCTATGCACTTTCAAATGTTCCGTTTTATTCTTACTATTCTATATATGACAAAGTTCGCCACCATGAGGTGAGCAAAGATGACGCGATTAAAGCTGTTTTTATTAATGCTCTCGGAAATTTGAGCTAATTACATTCTCTCCGGAGCTGATACTCCAAGCAGGTCAAGAGCGTTGTTCAGAACCTTTTTCACTGCTATAACAAGTGCCAGGCGTGATTTCATTAATTCTTTATCTTCTGATATTACACGGTTTGCATTGTAGAATGAGTGAAATTCGCTTGCAAGCTCTTGAACATAACGGCAGATTGTGTATACCTGTCTTGTTTCAGCCGAAGTTTTAATCATTGATTTGTATTCTTCAAGTTTAAGAATTAATTTTTTCCCACTCTCAATGGTTGGTATAATTGTATCTGCGGTGTATGAATTAATGAGTTCATCCAATTCCGTTTTGCTAAGCGGTGCCGGTGTCTTTTCCCCGGTTTCCGTATTGATTTTTTCTTCGACCGCATTTCTGAGTATTGAGCAGGCTCTTGCATGTGCATATTGAACATAAAATACAGGGTTTTCGTCACTGTTCTTTTTGGCAAGTTCAATATCAAAATCCAGAGTTGTATCAATATTTCTCATACTCATCCAGAAACGTGTTGCGTCAACTCCGACTTCATCAATTAAATCATCAAGAGTTACCATATTTTTTCTCTTGCCCATGCGAACTTCGTTTCCGTCGACAACAAGGTTAACAAGCTGACCCAACAGAATTTCTAATTTATCAGGGTTATATCCGAGAGCTTCAATAGATGCTTTTACGCGGGCAACGTATCCGTGGTGATCTGCACCCCAGATATTAATCATTCTGTCAAATCCGCGTTCAAGTTTGTCAATATGATAAGCAATATCGGCTGTCAGATAGGTATTTGAGCCGTCTGCTTTTTTAATAACTCTATCTTGATCATCTCCAAAATCAGACGATTTGAACCAATCTGCACCGTCTTTTTGATAAATTTTTCCGCTGTTTTTGAGTTTTTGAACACATTCATCAACTTTACCTGATTTGTGAAGAGTAAGTTCAGAATAAAAATTATCAAAGTGAACACGGAATTTTTCGAGCAGTTCTCTTTGAACCCGTTCTTCATACTCTTTTGCGAAATCGCAAAGTTCCTGAATATCTTCAGGAAGTCCTTTATGGGTTTCAAGATATTTTTTAGCTACAGGAATTAAGTAATCACCCGGATAGTAATTTTTTCTTTCAAGTTCATCTGTCGGAAAATCTACATCTTCTCCTAATTCCTGGCGGATTCTTATTGCAAGTGAATTTCCTAATTTTTGAATTTGGGAGCCGGCGTCATTGATATAAAATTCCTGGTAAACATCGTGTCCGTAGAATTTTAAAAGATTTGCAAGAACGGAACCCATTGCAGCCCATCTGCCATGACCGATATGGAAAGGGCCGGTAGGGTTTGCCGATACGTATTCAAGAATAATTTTTTCGGTTTTTACGTTTTCCGGTTTTCCGTAATTTTTATCTTTGTCAAATATTTCTTTTACGGTTTGTTTTAATAAATTTTTTCCGGCCTTAAAGTTTATAAAGCCGCCGATTACAGTATATTCGTTGTCATCCTTATCAATGTATGAAATTATTGTGTTCGCAATCTGAGGGGGAGCCATTCTTGCATATCTTGCAAGTGAAGATACATTAACTGCAAAATCACCGAAATCACTGTTTTTAGGGCGTTCTGTTGTCAGTGTACCTTTTGTGTATTCTTTCATTTCACCAAGTTTATTTTCGGCGGCAGCCTTTTCTATTGCGTTTTCTATATTATTCAAAAAGTAATCTTTAATCATTTTTTCTCTCCTGTAGTCTTATTTTAGCATAAACATACAGCTGGTTGTTTCTAAGTTTCGTTAAATAATTTTGTATTGTTTAAGAGAGCGGAAAATGTTAGAATAGAGAAATTTAAATAATATATCAGAGGAATACTTTCTGTTATACCTTGGAGGATAGTTAGTGTTAATATTACGAGTAGCGGTATATTATTATTTTTGAATGCTTTTTTTAACATTATCCAGTATCCTGTAAAAAATAAAAGACTTATGCATATTCCATAATGTATAAGTAAGTTTGCGTAAATATTATCAATTAAAAGCATATCGTGTGTTATTTTTATATTATTGCCCCAAAAACTAATTGGATAACTTGCCATTGAATAACAGGCATTTCTAAACCTATATGAGAATATTTCATCAAGAAAGTAGGCAAACGTGCTGCTCATACAATATAATTTGCTTGTGATTATAGTAAATGCCGGACATATCAGCAGTAAACTTTGCGGAATTTTAATTACATGTTTTATCTTAATATGATTACTTATGTTGACGGCCAAGAATAGTAGTAATATAAGTATTGAAGTTGTTCTGGAATTTGTAAAGAAAAAAGCCAGGCAGAGTATTGAAAACATAAGTATGTTATCTTTTGAATTCCAGGTTTTCCATCTTATATATGCAAATGTGATGCAAATCTGGAATAGATACGCCGCAAATAGATTTGGATTTAAAAATCCGTATGAATACCTTATAAAATTAGTTCCGGGACGGATAAAAGAGATGTTTTCTCCGCCTCCGAATGCGGTGATTAAGATAACGCTAATAATTGATACAGTTGTGATTGTAAGTACTGCTTTGGATATTTGTTTCAGGCTGATTGGCGGAATTGCAAGCAGAAAAAACCATAAATAACTTATCTTGTAATAGGAATTTGATTGTGTTGCAGCGATTAAAATTAGTATGGTTATGAGAAAATGAATAATATATTTTTTAAAATTATATGTTTTAAATACAAAAATGTTAAACGCTATACCTACTGCATATAGGATTTTTAATATAATTCTTTGAGTGTCCATATATTGATAAATATCCATAATGTAGACACTTGTTAAAAATATGCAGAAAATTGCTCCTGCTGAATATAAAGCTGTAAATAGATATGTTGCGTACTTGTTGCTTATTGAATTTTGCATTGTCTTAGAACACCAAGCCGATTATTTTTAAATCGGCTTGGTGTTTATTGCTATTATAAATTGTAATCTGCATGGCAGGCTCCGTCGTACCAGCGAATTTCCCAATGTCCAACATCAGTCGACGGAGCTTCAATTGAGCGGCATTCTTCTTCGGTTGTACAACCTGCAATATTTTCAAAACTGCATTCTGTTACTTTCGTAAGCTCTTCGCTTACATCATATAATTGGCCGCCATCACTTGAAAATCTGAATTTTCTTAAGTCTTTGGTTGCTGTGTTTGGATTGCTTTTAGCATTAACATCAACAATTATATCAAAACTTGTGAAGGTGTCATTTGGAATAACTCCAAATACCATTCCGTCACCTGTTCTATACATATATTTGGTATCAGTCCACTTAAATGGTGACGGCAAGTTTTTTCCTTCAACAGCATATTGTTCAGGCATTATATCTGCTGACAATCCATCAGCACTGTCTGTCAAAATTTGAAAAGCTTCTTTATGCTCTTTTGATACGCATTCTATGTCATCCATGGAGTTGCATTTGGCTAAAAACGGGATATTTTCGACTTTAAATATTTCATAGTGCGCCATCATTAGTTTGTAGCCATTTACAACTACTGATTTTGCCTTATTAACCTGCGCTTCCAATATTTTATCCTGAACTTTGCCTAGCAGTGTAGGAAGTGTAAGCGCCGCAATAATTCCAATAATCCCCAATGTAATTAAAACTTCCGCTAATGTAAATCCAAAATTTTGATAATTTAATAATTGGCCAAAACCCTTGTTATATAAGGAATTTACCCCCCCCCCCCCCTGGGATTTAGCTATATCCGTCCTTTTCATATGTCCTCCTTCAACTCGTACATTTAAAATAAATTTATATACACATTATAAATGTTTTTTTATAAAATTCAAGTGGGATGTTTTTTGGTTTGTTTGTAATATAATTATTTTGTTATGAATACCCAGAATATTGTTGAACGTATCAGAGAAATAATGGATGATGAGACTCTTGTTCAGTTGAAAGAAGAGTTGAACAGTTATCATGAAGCTGATTTGGCGGATATTTTTCAGGAATTAAAACCAGAAGAACGTTTGCAATGTTTTAAGCTGCTTGATATAGAAAAAGCTGCTGATTTGATGGAATATTTGTCTCCTCAAATTCAGGTTGAGCTTCTCGGTGATATCGACGAAGAAATGGCATCGAGAATTTTGACCCGTTTGCCTCACGATGCTGCTGCCGATGTTTTGGGCGATATGGAAGAGGATGAGAGTGAAACTTATCTTGATAAACTTCCTCATAAATTTTCAGAAGAGGTAAGGGAACTTCTTACTTATAACGAAGATACCGCGGGCGGTATTATGAACCCGGTAGTCTTAACTGTTAATTCCGACATGAGTGTTCAGGATGTTTTAAATCACATCAGAATAAAAGCGGAAGAAGATAACATGGAACTATACTATGTCTATGTTGTTGATAAACAAAATCACCTGCTTGGAGTTGTTTCTTTGAGAAAACTTTTGACTTCTCCGATTACCCAAAAGGTTGAAGATATAATGATTTCCGATATCGTCAAGCTTCATGTTGATGATTACAGCGACTTTATTATTGATGAATTTATGAAATATCAATATAACGCTCTTCCGGTTGTCGATTTGTATAACAGGTTGAAAGGAATGATTACCTGGGATGATGTTCATGATTTGTTCGAAGAAGAAACAACCGAAGAAATTTACCAGTCATCCGGTATTTCAACAGAAGTTGTAGATGAAGATGAAATTCTTTCCGGGAATATTATCAATGCAATACGTGCAAGAACTCCGTGGCTTTTTATAACACTTCTGGGAGAATTTGTTGCAGTAAATGTTGCTCACAGATTTGACCATACGTTCACTTTGCTTCCGATTGTTGCTACATTTATGCCTTTGCTGGCAGGTTTGGGCGGAAATATCGGAACTCAGAGTATTACTCTTATGGTTCGCGGACTTTCAACCGGACAGGTTACGTTGAGTTCTGCCATGCATTATATCTTAAGAGAATCGGCTATAGGTGCTTCTATCGGTATTTTATTCGGTGCACTTGTTATGGCTGTTACTTGGGGATGGCAGCATAATGCCGGGTTAGGTATTGTTGTAGGCTCCGCTATGGCTATAAATATGATGATGGCTACCGCAATAGGAACATTTACACCTTTTGCACTTAAAGCTTTAAAAGTTGACCCTGCTGTTGCTTCAGGTCCTGTTATTGCAACAACTATTGATGTTGTCGGGCTGGCAGTTTACTTTACGCTCGTAACAATATACCTTGTTCATGTCTTTTGATAATCTCGGTAAAATAGTGTATTTTTATTGAGCTTTTGTTAAATTGATTTTTTTAAGTTAAAATATTATAGCTGGTTTAGGTAAAATAGGTAAAGAGAGATATGACAACATATAGACAAATAAATAATCCGAATAACAGAGGCGCGAAAAAGCCTGCTCCCCGCAAAGATAAAAACAAAGCTTATCTGAACGAAATAAAAAGGCAGCAGCAGCGGCAGGCTGTTATTATCAGGATGTTTATTACAGTAATATTATTTGTACTAATTATGCTGGTAGCTCTTTTTTATGTCGGGGTTAATACAGATTTTTGCAACAAGCATTTTGGCGAAGATGCTGCAATAACTAAATTCTTTAATAAAATGGCGAATGACAATGCTAAAAAATCAGAAGCGGAGTTTACTCTGCCGTTTGGGCCAAGACGTCAAAATGTATTGCTTTTAGGTGTTGATGCCAGTGATAACCCTGATGATTTGTGGACAGGTACAAGAACGGATACTATAATTCTTGTAAATATTGATCCGCGTACAAAATCTGTCAATGCAATATCTATCCCGCGTGACAGCAAGGTTTATCTTCCTGGAAATCATGGTATCCAAAAGATTAACGCGGCTCATGCTATAGGCGGTATCGGTATGACTATTAAAACTGTTGAAGATACTTTAGGTATTAAAGTTGACAGATATATAATGGTTCATGACAATGCAGTAAAGAGTATTGTTGAAGCACTGGGCGGAGTCGATGTTTATGTTGAGAAGAACATGAATTATGACGATTATTCCGGCAAATTACATATTCATTTAACTAAGGGTACACACCATCTTTCTCCGTCGGAGGCTGTTGGATATTTAAGATTCAGACATGATCCTCTGGGTGATATCGGCAGAACTCAGCGCCAGCAATGGTTTTTACGCGGAGTTTTGAACGAACTTAAAAAGCCAGAAACTATTACAAAAATTCCGGAAATTGTAAATGTTGCAAAACAGTATGTTAAAACAAATATGTCTTTTTATGAGTTGACACAGTTTGCTATGATGTCTAAGCATCTTGATATGGATAAAGTTGAAATCGCAACATTGCCAGGTGCTCCAAATAAGAAAGGACACATAAGCTATTGGATTCTTGACCCTGAAAAAACTCAGGAAGTTATTGACAGATTGATATATAGAGAAAAAGTTCAGCCGGATGAGGCTGTTCAAATGACAGCATCGGTTGTCTATTCCGAGCAAAATTCAGCAGAAGCGCAGATTATCCTTGATGAATTGGCGGCTGCAAATATTAATGTAACTTGCAAATCCCATATTTCGCGTGCTCATTCACAATTTATAGCTCATTCTTCTCAGGTTACAAATGAGTATTACAATTATTTGAAAAAGCAGGCGCCTTCTATAACAGGCTATCAATTTGTGTATGACCCGAATAACTATTTGTGCGGAACTTCCGATTTTACAATAGTAATTGCGGGTAAATAAATTTTGAAACGGCCTTCAGATATTTCTGAAGGCCGTTGTTTTAGTTAATTAGAAAGGGTTAAAGGGGTAAATTATATGTTTGGGTCTTGTTTTTTGCCGCCGCTGAATAATCCGTATAACAGGGCTCCTGCTGCCGCTATTGCAGCACCCCATTTGCCGTATTTTTTAGCTTGCTGCCATTTGAAATCTTTGAATAATGCTTTTGTTGCATCATCTGCATTCTCGAGCAATTTGCCGTCTTTGCCTATATTAGCAAATATTTTGTTCTTTCTAGCAATTACATAATCTTCGGCTTTTGTAATTATATTGTTTGCTAGAGATGTAACTTCATTTTTGCCTCTTGCTGCAAGAGTTTCTGCACTTTGCGCAATTTCTGTTTCTGTGCCGCTTAGTCCAAAGAAGTCTTTGTGTTTTAAGATTAAAGCTTTCAGCTCATCAGCATTTTTTGTTTTATCTATTGCTGCGAGAATATGATTGTCAGTACTTGTTTTGATGATATTGTTGTAGTACTGCGTTCCTTTGAATTTTTCAGTTACATTTTGTGCAACTTTGTTAAGGTCAAAATCTTCTACCTTTTTCCCGGCAGCTTCAATCAGCCCTTTTGCCTCTTCCGGGCTGAGTTTGTCCAGTTTGTTGTTCTTTAAAAACGTTTTTACTTCATCCGGAAGTGTATCAAAACTTTCAGCTTTTGCAAGTTGAGCAAGGTTGTAGCCTTTGCTGTTTTTGAGAGCATTTTGTTTTACTTTTATTTGTTCTGCCAAATCTGCTTTATCAATTGTTTTGTAAAAAGCCGGATTTAAAGTTTGGTTTTTTAAATCTTTTATAGGATTGTTCATTAAATAATATCCGCCAGCGCCGCCCGCTAATGCTCCGCCGCCTGCAAGTGCAGTTGTGCCGAGAAGTCCGGGGCCTCCTGATGATTTTTCAAATGTATCAGTTTCCGGATTTCCTCTGAATGAGGTCGACCCTGCGGTTTCAGTTAATCCCGGAATTTTTCCGCTTTGTTCAATTGCTTTGAAATGAAGATTTGCCATTAAATCGTCATTTGATACATCATACTGCTGCATTAGATATGGATTATTATAGCCCATATTGCCTAAACTTACATTTTCTCCTGACATAATACTACCTTTCCAATTATTACCTAACCTTATATTCCTATAAAGTTTTTTTCAGGTGTTAAATTGCGAGCCACGAGTAAAATATTACAAGATTGTTACATAAGCGAGTTAAATAGCTCTTCAAATTCAGGAAATGATATGCCCGCCCATTCAAATCCTTCGATAAGAATTTCTTGAGGGCAGATAAGTCCAGCAACGAATAAGCTCATTGCTATTCTGTGGTCATGGAAAGTTTCAAGAGAAACTCCGCCTCGAAGCTGTGTTTTACCCTGAATTACAAATCCGTCATCGAGTTCCTCAATATTTGCACCGAGTTTTTTTAGGGCATTAACGGTAACTGTAATTCTGTCGGATTCTTTGTTTCTTAAATCTTTTGCATCTGTAATTCTGGTTTCTCCTTGAGCCTGGGTTGCAAGCACAGCAATAACCGGAAGCTCGTCAATAAGTTTCGGGATTGTTTCTCCGGAAATATTGCATGCTTTGAGAGAGGAATATTTTATTCTGATATCTCCGACGGGCTCTCCGGCTTTAATTGTTTGATTCAAAATCTCAATATCTGCTCCCATCGCGCGGCATACCTCAAGTATTCCAGTTCTTGTAGGGTTTAAGCCTACATTTTGCAGGATTACATCAGAACCCGGCACAATGAGTGCTGCAACAATAAAGTATGCGGCTGATGAGATATCTCCGCAAATTTCTATTGTTTTTGGCTCCAGAGTGGATTTTGTTATAGAAACTGTTTTTCCATTAGTATTAATATCTGCGCCCATATATTTGAGCATAAGTTCTGTGTGGTTTCTTGAAATACTCGGTTCCGTAACCGTTGTTGTTCCATCAGTGTTGAGTCCGGCAAGCAGTATACACGATTTTACCTGCGCGGAAGCAAGTTTTGAGGCGTAATTTATTGAATGAAGCGGCGCTTTTTGAATAATAAGCGGAGCATGCCCGTCAGTTGATTGTATATTTGCGCCCATAAGAGAAAGCGGTTCTATAATTCTTTTCATAGGACGTTTGGAGAGGCTTTCATCCCCGATAAGGACGGTAGGTATTTCAATACCGGCAAGAATACCGCTTACAAGCCTCATTGTTGTACCTGAATTTCCGCAATCAAGCGGAGTGTCTGTTGAATTAAATTTGCCCGGCGAAACTACCGTAAGTGTTTGCTCATCAATAAAATTAAATTCAACGCCGAGTTGTTTAAATATTTTCAGGGTCGAATTAGGATCTTGTCCTTTTGAAAAATTTTTTATTGTTGATTTCCCTTTTGCAAGTGAAGAAAACATAATGGCTCTGTGGGAAATCGACTTATCCGCCGGAATTTTTATTGAACCATTCAACCCTTTATATAATTTTTTTACTTTCTTATCCATAGTTCAATTTTAGCATAAATATGCATTCTTGTCGGATTGGCGGATGAGATACTTTTGATTTTAAATTTTAATATTTAAGACGAAAGGAGATATTATGTTTTTTAACGTAGAGAAAGCCAAAGATATTGTAAAATTGGATGATAGTAAATTTGAAAAGAAAGTATTACTTGAAAACGGTAGCAGTCGTTTTTCTTTAATTGCGATAAAAAAAGATGAAATTATTGATACACATACTTCAACCTGCGATGCTGCAGTGTATGTTTTGGATGGAGAAATTGAATTACATTTTGATGCGGAAAAATTTAAGGTCGATAAGGGGGAGATTTTAATGTTCAAGAGGGATGCTGAGCATAAGGTTGTGGCATTAAAGGACAGTAAATTTTTCTTGATAAAAATATAAAAATTCTGCCCTCGGTATTTTCGGGGGCATTTTTTGTATTTACAATCAGTATATTTTATGTTATCTTGTATGCAGACAATTAAATATTTTGATATACAGAGAGGTGTCCGAGCGGTTTAAGGTGCAATCTTGGAAAGGTTGTGTGGGATTATGTTCCACCGTGGGTTCGAATCCCATCCTCTCTGTTTTTTGTTGAAAGATATGAAAATTACGTATGATGGGATGAGAACCACCAAGCGTGAGCTTGGTAGAAGGTTTGAGCGCGAGGAGGTAGAGAGCGGAGTGTTTTGTATTGCAAAACACGTAGACTTGTTTATCGCTGACGAGCAAGGCAGTCCCATCCTCTCTGTTTATGTTAAAAAATATAAAAATCGTGTATGTGCTTAATTATTGCGAACATGCTCTTATATTGCTTGACAATATGTCCTGTATACAGTACAATATAATTATGAATGAATATGTTATTGAGTACCTGATATTGCCAAATGGTAAAGCTCCAATAATTGAGTGGTTGAATGCCTTAGACAGTGGCATCAGAAAACGAATAACTCAAAGAATACTCAGGATTGAAGATGGAAATTTCGGAGATTTCAAAAAGTTATCCGAGGATATTTCAGAACTACGTTTTAATTTTGACAAGGGATACAGAATTTATTATACAGAAATAGATTATAAAATAGTTTTACTGATAAATGGCGGTGATAAATCAAAACAATCAAAAGATATTCAAAATGCACAAGAACTTCTTAAACAATGGAGGCATAGATATGACTAAATCAAAATCTTTTAATGAATATATTTTAAATGATTTAAAAACGGATGAAGATATAAAAGAATGGATAAATATCGGATTTGAAGAGTTTTTGCAAGACAATGATCTAAATGCCTTTGTAAAGGCTTTAGAATATGCAGTAAGAGCAAAAGACTCTATATCGGGAATATCTAAAAAAACGGGTATTTCAAGAAGTAATCTTTATGCCATTTTTAATGGTGAGCAACAGCCTCAATTGGTTACTACTCTAAAAATTATTAAAGAGTTAGGCTATACTGTTCAGGTTGCCTAAAATACTCAAAATTTATAAAAACACTCAACTTGTTTTTCATTTTGGATATAACTTTTGAGCGCGAGGAGGCAGAGAGCGGAGTGTTTTGCAATAGCAAAACACGTAGACTTGTTTATCGCCGACGAGCAAGACAATCCCATCCTCTCTGTTTTTGCTAAAATATATATGTTGGAGGTTTAATAATGTCGTTGGAAAGTGTAAAAGAATACTTAAGCTATTATAATAAGGATAATGAAGTTATGGAGTTTGATACATCAAGTGCGACGGTTGAATTGGCTGCAAAAGCTCTTAATGTTATTCCTGCTCGTATAGCAAAAACTCTTTCTTTTAAAAAAGAGGATACCTGTATTCTTGTCGTGACTGCTGGTGATACAAAAATTGATAATAAAAAATTCAAGAATGTGTTTGGATTTAAAGCTAAGATGTTAAATCCAGATGAAGTGTTGAACTTAACCGGGCATCCAGTCGGTGGAGTTTGTCCGTTTGCAATACAATCTGATGATATTTGTGTTTATTGTGATATATCGATGAAGAGATTTAATACTATATTTCCTGCGTGCGGTACCGCTAATTCCGCAATTGAGCTTACTTGTGAGGAGTTGTTCAAGATTTCCAAAAGCAAAATGTGGGTTGATGTTTGTCAAATCAAAGTTTAAATTTTCTCTCCTTCATATTAGCTGTAATATTTTACTGTGCTGTTGTTTATGTTATTATATTTTTGAGGTTATTGTATGCTTTTGGATCAGAATGTTGTAAGATTGATAAAGACTGCGAAGGGCCAGCTTGACGGAATTTTGAAGATGATTGAGGAGAACAGAGATTGTCTTGATATCAGTACTCAGATTATGGCATCTCAATCAATTCTGAAAAGAGCTAATATTGGTATGCTGAGAAATTATCTTTCTGAATCCGTTGAAGAGACATTTGCTGCTGAAAATAAATTTTCAAAACAGAAAAAATTAGATGAAATTGCCGAAATTCTAGATAGAGTATTAAAATAACATTTACTAGCAAAAAAATCTTTCATACGGTTTACTACTTATATGTTAAAGATAAATTCATTAAATGACCAAGATAACAGGATTAGTTTCGGTGCACGTATTCGTCTTTGTGATAAGGGGCTTTTAAATTTGCCGCAAAAAACTGATATATTGTACTGTACAAGCCCTATGGATTTTTTCTATAAGGAATCTAAATCTAAAAAAAATCTTGATGCACTTTCAATAAGAATTAAAAATCGAATACGTAAAGAACAGGAAAAGCCCGGCAACTCAAAATATAAAAGGCTTGCTTTAAGAAAAGCTTTTGTTGCTGCAAATAAGCTGCGTTCTATAGCGAGTAAAATTCTTGTTCTGGGGCATGCAAAATCTTTCTATACCTCATATCGAACAATACGCAAGATGACTCCGGCATCTCCGCAATATATTGAAGAATGGGCAAAACTTGGCAATTCCGTCAATAATAAATTCATAAATATGAATATTGAAGATGGCAGAATTGAAAAGATTGCGCAAATGAATGAGCCTGTTATTTTTATATTAAATCATAACAATCCTGAACGTGATAAATTTATTTATCCTATATTTAATTCCTTTTTAAACTATGCTTATACAGCTTTTGGAAAACAAAATGACTGCCCGCGTCCGAATATCCTTGTAAGTAAAAATTTCATAAAACTGGCAAGTTCCAAATTTCAGAGTATTTATAGAAAAATGGGGCTTATACCTGTGGATGCTTCAATGACTGACAGGTGTAGTGACAAAAATGTAGTTCCCGTTAAGTCTTTGATTTTAAAATTTATCCATGATAAATGTAATTTGTTTGTTTTTCCGGAAGGAAATAATTCAGTGTATAAAAATAAAACACTTGAAGAAAAGTTTCAGCCTGGTGTTTCCAGGATGATAAAAAATATCCTGGATAGCAGAGACACGGTTAATGTCGTTCCGCTTGGGCTCTTTTATCCGGAAACTAAAAACCATATGGGCAATATTCATATTGGGGATAAAATACTTTTGAAACGCGCAGATGACTATATTTTTTATGTACAGGATTCGGAAAATTATATTAATTTGGGCAGTGCAAACCATAAAAAGACAATAAAAAATATTACTAAACTTTTATGTTCTCGCTTGGATGAGAGTGTAAATATGAGCAGGTTTGAAACCTAGTTGAGAAGGGCTTCAATATCAATAGTTGTTTTTAACTTTAGTGCATATATGTTATCAAAGTTAAACTTTTTAAGTTTGACGGCATCTTTTTCGGTTGTAACAATTGTAGTTTTAATTTCTTGTATATCCTCCGGTGCATATTGATGATGATCATCAAAGGTTATTTTTTTCGAGATTTTATAATTGTTTAAAAACTGATAAAATTGCTCAGGCTGACCGATTGCACAGAGTGCAGTTATTTCTGTACCTTCTTTGAGTGATTCGTTTGTATTTATATTGTAAACGATATCCGGTTCTGTTTTGCATAAAGCAGTTTTTATTTTTAGCTTTTTCTCCATAATTCTAGCTAATTTTTCAGCTTTTTCATGATTTAGATTTTTACTTACTATAACAAGCCGGTCTGCTCTGGAAAAAGCTTCTTTTCCTTCTCTTAAGGGCCCAGCAGGAAGTAAATTTTCATTTCCGAACATTTTTTCACTGTCGGCAAGTACGATATCTAAATCTCTATATAATTTTCTGTGTTGAAAGCCGTCATCAAGTATTATATTTTTTACCCCGAATTCCTTTATTGCAAATTGTGCGGCTTTTACTCTGTTTTTAGACGTTATGACGACAGTATTTGTGTTTTCAGCAAGCCAGAACGGTTCATCACCTGCCATTTGTGCATTGTGATAGATTTTTTTGCCGTCTGAAATTACATTAATCTGTTTGTTAGAAAGCTTGCCTCCATACCCGCGTGAAATAATTGCAGTTTTTTCTCCTTTGGCGAGCAAATATTTTGCTATCTCTGCAACAACAGGGGTTTTGCCAACTCCTCCTGTTGTAAGATTTCCAACCGATATTACTTTTGCGTTAACTTTAGCAGGCTTTAATATACCTTTGTCGTAAAGAAAATTTTTCGTGCCGCTTCCTATACCGTAAAACAGTGACGCAAATTTCAAGATATTAAATAAAAGTCCTGAGGCGTTCTTATCATAATGTAATTTTGTTATGTTTGTTTTTATATTCAAGATACACCTGCCGTATTAGAATAGTAATCTGAATATTAAGAAGCGTTTATTCAGTTTTTCAGAGAATTTTCTTAAATTGCAAGTTGTAACTTTAGTATCTTCCAAAATTGCATCAAGTTCTGTTTTATTTTCCGGTGTCATTTTATTTAAAGAGGACAGCGTTGTATTTACATTATCCAAAGCCATGTTTGTACTGGCCAATGTGTATTGCAAATCTTTTTTTAGCTGCTCGTCTTTTGTCATCTTGTTTACGGATGTTGAAATTTCTGACAAATTATTGGTAATTGTTCTTATGTCTTCCGCTAATTTTTGAGCTTCTTCTTCGTTACCCATAATTTTATTCAAATTATTGGCCATTTGTTCGACAGACATTGTTGCCGAAATTATATTTTTCTTAAATACCGGGTCACCGACAATATTATTAATATTTCCGGCAAGAGCATTAAAGTCAGCAGCTGAATGATTTGCAAGGGCTATAAGCTCCTTGATATCATCTTTAGAATCATCTATGAGCTGGTTGACTTTATCAACGGTAACAGAGGCTTTACGGGTAATTTCGTCAATATTATTAACTGTAACCTGTAATTCAGCGATAGTTTTATCCGAAAGTAATGTGTTAATTTTCATGTTCGTTTCAGTTAAACTTTCGGCTGCTTTATATTGCCAGTCAAGAAAATCCGCTATTCTCATAGGTTCAATTATAGTATAGGGAGAGGTTTGTTTCGGGTAAGGCGGTACGACATTATCAATAGATGATATACGTAACTTCTTGTCTCCATTTTTCGTACTTATTGCTTCACCTTTAATAAACTCAGGCATAATCAAACCCGGCAGGTTAATTATGTAATCCACTCTGTAAGCGTATTGTGTTTTTATTTTATCTTTAAAAGAGTAAGGAAGTGCATCGCGTGCAATTACCTGAATATCTTTTATAACCCCGACATCATAATATTGGTCGCTTAATTTCATTTGAACAGGATCGTCTTTGTACAAAACGTCTTTTGAAACCATCGGGATATAAATTGTTCTGATTTTTGGCGGAGTAATTTCCAGGAAAAGTTCGCCGATTAAACCAGATTGCTGTATTGAAAATACGGAAGCCTTAGGTATTGTAACGTTCGGGTCAGTTATAACAAATTTTACGTTAACATAACTGTCATCCCCGTTAATTTTAGGGGTAATCTCTTCTACCTGACCGACTTTTAGGCCCATCATTTGAACACCTGCACCCGGACGCATGCCATTGACATCCTTAAATTGAATTTCTACACGGGGAGCTGATGAAAAAGCACGTCCTTTAACTCTTAAAACCACACCAATCAAAAGTATTAATGATAAAAGAGTCAAAAGCCCTACTTTAAATGATGATGAAAATTTCATTACAAACCTTCCTGTTACTATATCACTTTCCCATTGTAACAAAAACAATTCAGGATTGCAAAAATTTCACAATAGAAGGTCTGTTAATTGCCCTGTAATCTTTTCAGTGCAATAGTTCGTTCTTTTTTGATTTGTTTAAGGCGAACCTGATACTCGGCGTTAGTCACAAAACCGCATTCTGCTAAATCTGCAAGTTCAGCAACTTTTCTTCCGTAGGTGTTTTCAATAGCTTGCCGTTGCGGTGAGAACGGCTCATTCGGTTCATACATGTAATCAAAGGAATTTTCAAATTCATCGTTACAAAATTCATTATCAAAATCTTTTCTTATGCCAAAACTCGGTTTTGACATATTATTTCTGTTATTGGAGGCCGGTGTCAAAAGATTATGATTATATCTGTTTGTTACTGCTTGAATTCTCATAATTATCTCCTTTTATTAGTCAGATTAAAATATGAAAAAAAAAGTTTTTGCTAGTTACAAGTAATTTGCTAAAATATTCTTTACATAATTTTGTGTTTCTTTATATGGCGGCACCCCGGAATATTTGTCAACGGCTCCCGGGCCGGCATTATAAGCCGCAAGTGCCAGTATAATATTACCGTTATATTTATTTAACATGGATTTGAGATACCTTACTCCGCCCTCAACATTTTGTATAGGGTTGTATGGATCAGCAACTCCTAAATGCTTCGCTGTTTGCGGCATTAATTGCATTAACCCCATAGCACCGGCCTTTGATTTTGCGTTAGGATTAAAACCTGATTCTTGTCTTATAAGGGCTTTAACGAGTTTGTCATCAACGCCGTGTTTTTCGGAAATTTTTTCTATCATTGTCAAAAGCTGAGTTCTTGACGCTGTAGGAGCGGATAAAGATGCCGCAGCAGCCTGGGATACTGAATTAATACTGCTCATATCGCGGATTGCACTTTCGATACTTGAAATCCCCGGATTTTTGAGAATATTCCCGTTAACACTCATGGACTGCTGGTTAAGCAGTAAATTCCCAAAATTGGCTTGGTTCGAAGTTTTTAGAATATTTTCAAATTCACTGACTTTTCTGTCTGCGGGATAAATTGTATCCATCGGATTCTGGTTTACTTGCTGAACAGGACCTTCCAGTTTTTCACGCAAATTTCTCACCTGATTGGATAAAGCCGCATAACGCTGCATTGCAGCAGTTTTGCCTCCCGAGTTTAATAAATTCTGTATCATTTCTGAAAACATAACTATACCCTACCCTTATCTTGGTATTGTAATTATAGACCTAAACTAACACCGTTGTTATCATATAAATTAATGATTTTTTAGTTTTTGTCAATTATAACGGGATTTTTTAATTCATTGATGATTTTTTCAAACTCAGGGGATATATCTTCGATTCCTGATATGTTTTGTTTAACAAGTGCGGCAAATTCAGCTTTTTTAAATTCGTGAGCTCCGCGGTTTTTAAAAAATTCCTCAAGATAATGCACCATGCCATCTGTCGGTTTAATTTCATTATCCATTGGCAGAGATATGTTTTCGGTTGCGTATTTAAGAGTTTTTTCTATTAATTTTACAGGTAAAACATCTTCAAATTCACCTTTTGATAATATATGGATTTTATCTTTCGGCTGAAGTTTAGGTAAGATTTCATTGTAATTTTCTTTGGCATCGCTATCTAGCAGTACAAATACAGGAATTTTTATATTTGAAGCAAATTTATAAAATGTCTTTACTACCTGATTTTTTCCCCCGGCGGAAATAATTTGAATACCGTGCTTATCAAAATCATAGTCTAATACTTTTGCAAATTCCGGCAGAAGAATTTCTTCTGTTATTCCTTCACATATAATAAGCTGCTTTATAGGAAATCTGTATCCGCAATCGTGGCTTTCTTTTTCGGGGTTAGATGAAAATGCAAGTGTTTTAAGCCATTTGAGATTAAGCGGAATATTCTCATCAAGCAGTTTTATCAGTCCTTTGTAATTTATTTTGTTTTTTAAGAGAGCTTCTGTTTCATTGTCGATTACAAAAACAGATTTTTCATAATCATAAAGTCTTTGGTTTATACTGTAATCACTTTCTTCTTCCGGTAAATAAGTTTTGAGAGATTCATTTATAATGTATTCTGCCAGGCAGCATAAGGTTTTGTAATCAAGTTTGTCAAGTTCGCTTTTTTTATATTTTGGGGTAATGAGGTTAGACAGGATAATTTCTTTGTAAACTCTTAGATATTTTGTTTCAGTATCTTTAAATCTTGTCAGCCTGTCAGCCGATATAATTAGTTGTTCTTTTGTAAGCGGTTTTATTTTAATCTTTTCCAAACTTTTCCTCTGTTTTGTAACATTTTTTACAATTTTAATATTAATTTAGCAATTTTTATCTTTTTTGTTCTTTTATATAAATACAAGTGTGGAGTTAGAATGGTGTATTCATATAATTCTTATTTTAACAATAACTATTATAACACAACTGCCGTAAAGAATAACAGTTCGGCAAAGAATGCTGCTCCAGTAGCGCTTGAAACCACTGGCAGAATAAATCAGCCTTATCACAGAAAATCTTACAATCAGATGACCTCTGTTCCGTTTAATCCTGCATTTAGCGCTTCAGATTTAAGAACCCGTCTTATTTCAAATGATGAAAAGAATAAGTATAATGCATTACAGAAAGTTCTTGATAAAAAAGGTAAAAAGGAGCTTGATATAATGCTTAAAAACGGAACTCTCCTGAATGCAGATTCAGCTGATAATTCTACTGTCCTTGATAATTTATATAAAATTATATCTACCCAGCGTGCAGATGGGCTTAATGCAAATTCTTTAGCAAAAGATGTTATTTCGGCAATTGCTAATCCTTATGTAATTACCCAGCAGTTTGGTGATATTCCGTCAAGTTATAAAAATTCAATAGTTGATACTTATATGACTGATAAGAACTTGAATAAGGCTGACGCAAATGCAAGGCATAACGCCGAAAATGAAGTAAATGTTACTCATTCGGGTACTTGTGTTGCCGCAAGTATTGAATTTAGTCTTGCAAAACAATCTCCTGCTGAGTTTGCAAGATTTGCGGAAGGTCTTACTTCTCCTAAAGTAGCAGTTGAAAAAGAAATTCACCTTGATAAACTCGCAGATAATACTCTTGATGCAGTATGGCTGTTAAATGCTTTTGAAGTTCCGTATCAAATGAATGACTTCAAAACCGCAAAACTTACTTTCAAACCTGATAAGGACGCGGTTACAAGAGCAAAAATTCAAACTACAAACAAAGATGAAGGAGAACGTTCTCCTGTTGATGTTTTAATGCAGTCTACTTTTATGCAGCTCGGTTCTCAGCAGTCATACAATTCTTTGACAGATAAACGTACCGGTAAATTTAATCAGAACGATAAGGGGCTGATTGAGTTTGAAAAAACATTCGCAGAATCAGTTGTGGAAGATAAAAATAAAATTTCGGTAACTTACCAAACAGTTGATGAAAATGCCCGTCTTGTAGGTTATGAAACCGATATGAATACTCTGAAACGCCACTTAACAACAGCACTTGATGCCGGAGAAAATGTTATTCTCGGTTATACACAAACTGACAGCAACAATATAATAATCAACGGACATGAAATTACTGTTGTCGGTTATAAGAAAAATTTAAACGGTAAATTGACATTTATTTGTAACGATACGGATGATAATTTGTCAAGACCTGTTGAATACAGCGAAGATTATCTTCTCCCGAAAATTCATCACGCAGCATTGCCGCAGCAGATCGTTGCAGGTGATATGAAGCTTGTTGAGAACTGGGTAGAAGGTCTTAACAGTTATAATGAACTAAAAAAACAAAAACAATCACAAACTAATCCATTTAAAGTCGCAGCATAATATAAGGATGAAATCATGATAAACGGTATAACACCTTATAACACTCCCAAAAAATTCCAACAATACTCTAAACCAAACAGCCGGCCCGCAGCGGAACCGCCGGCTTCAGATTCTGTTCCTTCGTCAAATAATAATTTGAATCTCCAGCCTGTTAAAACCAGTATTTTATATATGAATGATATTCATGGCAAAATGACTAATATGGAGCGTATTTGTTCCGTAACAAAGGCTTTTGACAGTATGAATTTACCTGGAACCGATAAGTTAAAACTGGCCTCCGGTGATGTTATTTTAGGTGCTAATTTTATATCAAATCAGGTTGCAAACAACTTCTTAAACTGGGTTGGAGTCAGTGCAAATGCATTGGGTAATCACGAACTTGATGTTGTTCCGAAAAATCTGGCAGTATTAATGGATAAGGCTAATTATAAACTTCTTGCAGTAAATGCAACGGTTGCCCCTTCCAGTCCGATGTACGGTAAAATCGGCAAATCTCTGATAAAAGAAATTGACGGCAATAAGTACGGTATTATCGGTGTTGCTCCTTCTGACATGGCTGAACGTGTGAAATTAAACGATTCGGTTAAAGATATTAAAATAGATGATTTTAATACAACTGTTAAAAAAGTTCAGGACGAAGTAAATAATTTAAAATCTCAAGGAATTAATAAAATAATTGTTCTTTCTCACAGCGGATTGAAACATGATAAACGTCTTGCTGCCGAAACAGAAGGTATAGATGTTATTCTCGGAGCTCATACTCATGATTTGGTACAAGATGTTAAATCCGGGGAAAATCTTTTGTATTCAAAATCCGGTGAGCCGGTTATTATTACTCAGGCAGGTAAGGATGGTGAAAATATCGGTATTTTGAATTTGGAATTTTCAAAAGACGGTGTTATTACAAAGGCTCAAAATAATTTAATAAAAACCAGGGCATTTAACAGAACACTTTCATCGCGTGCCGCGGTTGAAAGTATTATCGGAAAGCCGGAAGTAGTCGGGACTGTGGCTTCTACCGTAGATCCGCCTAAAGAAAGATTAATTGAAAATAATCCGGATGCAAATATTGTTGTAGATGCAATGCGTGCTGAACTCGGAACGGATATAGCAGTGTTAAATGCCGGAAATATCCGCGGTCATTTCGGAGTAGGTAATATTGATTCTAGGTTAGTTAATGACGTTACCCCTTTCGAAGATAAAATCCTGATTGGCAAGTTAAGTGAAAAGGAACTTGTTGATGCTATAAAAGTAGGCGGACAATCATTTACAAGAACAGGACATAAGCCGGGTATAATTATCCCGTCCGGTTTGAAGTATACAATGACCGATAAAGGTGAACTGGTATCATTAACGTTTATTGATAAATCAGGCGCGGAACATCCTATCGATGTTAATAATCCGGGTACGGAAAGAAAATATACCGTGGCTATGGATGATTTCTTTGCTACAGGCGGCGACAACTATATGCCTACTAATGAAAATCCGGATTTTATAATTAAAAAATTCGATTTTGATAAGAATAAATTAACCTGCAGCTATATAAAGAAGCTTCCGCAGCCTATGAATATAATCAACGATGAAAGAGTTAAGATAATTCCTTCTTCGAATTAAAAACCATATTGTTCTTTATTATTAAGATATTCTTTAATCTGATGCAAAGACGATTGTACGATACGTGTTACGCGAGATGGTGAAAGCCCTACTTGTGTTGCAATATCTTTTACCTGCATGTTTCTGTAGAATCTGTATTCAACA
Source organism: Candidatus Gastranaerophilales bacterium (assembly GCA_944324365.1). GTDB lineage: Bacteria > Cyanobacteriota > Vampirovibrionia > Gastranaerophilales > Gastranaerophilaceae > UBA1221. The sequence goes on along the minus strand of CALUWA010000001.1, from coordinate 173,370 downwards.
ACGGTTCTTTCTTTCGGAGGTAATTTTGCAATCGCTTCTTTTATCATTCTTGCAAGTTCAGAAAGCTCGGCACTCTCATCCGGAGTCGCATGCGGGTCTTTCAGAAAATCAAACGGGGAGTCATTATCACTTGCGGCATCAGCAAGCCCGTCTATAGACAAGACGGTTTCATAAATGGCTTCACGAACTTTTGTCTTTTTGGTTTCTTCATCATCTCCGTCAGAAAATTCTTCTTCATCAGGTTTGTGTTTTAATGAATACCATTTATATCTTATTCTTAATTCATTTCGTATTGCCCATCTTACGGCAGTTGCAATATAAGCGGAATTGTATTTTTCTAACTGTTCCGGAGTTTTATTTTTTATTAAAACCTGAATTGCAATAATACCTATCGAAAGCAATTCTTCATAGTCCAGCATATGAGACGGGATTCTGTGATATTCAACTCTCGCAACCTTTTGAACTATGTCTAAATATTCTTGTATTTTGTTGTTATCTTGCATAATCATCATTGTTTAAATTTAGAGCCCGCTATGCCCATTTCCAATATTACCTTGTTTTTGTTTATTTTTCAAGTTGTAAACAAAAAGTAAAATTTCTGCAACAGCTTTGTATAGTTCCGGCGGTATTTGCTGATTCAAATCCACCATTTTAAACAGTGCACGTGCAACCGGCGGATTTTCTATAACCGGTACCCCATGTTCTCTTGCTATATTTATAATTTTTTTAGCAATCAACTCTGTACCTTTTGCAATAAGCATTGGAGATTCCATCTCCTCTGCTTTGTATTTAAGCGCGCAGGCAACGTGTATCGGGTTCGTTACTACAAAATCCGCATCAGGAACCGCGTCCATCATGCCCCTTTGGAGCATTTGCATTCTTCGTTGTCGTAGTGCTGCTTTAACATTCGGGTCGCCTTCCGTGTTTTTATATTCATCTTTAATCTCTTTAAAAGACATTTTTTGATCTTTTAAGAATTTCCATTTTGTTACTCCGTAATCCGCGGCAGATATCACCAGAAACGCAATGCATGCTTTGAATATAAAATCGATAATAAGTTCGCCGAATTCTTTCATAACCGCAAAATTGTTGTCAATTGCCGCCAGCATAAGGATATGCTCTATGTGTGCGGTATATACCATCCAGCCGATATATCCCAAAAGCACAACCTTTAAAATATTTTTAAATAATTCAAAGAGTGTCTTTATGGACATGATATTTTTAAAATATTTTGTAGGATTAAGTTTATCCAGCTTTGGCATTAAAGGTGCAGTTGCTACAAGCGGCCCAACCTGGATAAAATCGGCTAATACTGCGACAAGCCATGCCAGAAACAGAATAGGGCCAATAATAAGGACTGCAGCTTTTACTGTTATGGTAAATATATACGCTATTCCTATTGTACCCACGTGGGCATTTGGAATTTGCTCATACATCAGCTCAAAAAGCTGTACAATCTGGTTCCAAATGAAAGGAGCAATACCGACTATTGCCGAGAATAGAACTAAAAGAGAAACCGCGGTTGAAAAATCTTTTGATTTTACAACCTGACCTTCTTTTCTTGCTTGTTCCAGTTTTCGCGGAGTGGCATCAAACTGCTTATCCTCATCACCCATCCAAGCTCTTCCTTTCTTTCTATATTATAACACGAAAGAAAGAAAAGTCAGATGTAATTCTATAGAGGAACCCCCGAGGCCAGTTTCCTTGTTTATCTTTTATTTTGCATTGCTTTTAGTTGTTTTTCTAATCTGGCTTTTTCTGCTTCAATTTCTTTTTCAAGTTCAGCTAGTTTCTCCGGATATTTTTCAGCATATTTCTCCGCAATTTCTTTATATATTTTTTTATATTCAATCGAATCATTTTTATTTAAGTCGCTTCTGTGTGGTGCTGTTTTTATACTGTCTTGTGTAATCCATGATTTTTCACCTAAAGGTGCAATGTATCCCATAATTTTCCTCCTTAATTTTAAAGTATCCCCGATATAATATATAAGTTATTTTTTTTTATAGGAATTGACCATTTGTAATATTTTTTTACAATTTTTTTTACTTGAAAATTTTTGATTTTGAAGCTAAAATATATTAAGCCGTGCTCCACGGGGAATTGCAATCTCTTGACCCGAAGTGTAGGCGGGGTGCAGAGCCTGTTGTGAGGGTTTGTGCATCAGGATAAAAGTTAATATTTTTGTTGATATTTAAGGCTTGAGCGGCGTAAAATGCCGAACCGTGTCAGGATGGAAACATAGCAGCACTAAGGTAACCTTTGCGGGTGTTTTTGTTTTAAAAGGAGAAAATATTATCTGATATTTTGTTTGTATAAATTCGATAGACAGTGGCACGGCTTTTTTAATATAACGGGGCGTTTATGGGTGTGAAAAGGTTTATTTTAAATTCAGATAGTTTTGGACTTTCGCCGGATTTTAACCGTGCTGTTCTTAACGGTTTTAATAACGGGTTCTTAAAAAGTGCAAGCCTTACTACAAACGGAGCAGCATTTGAATCTGCGGTTAATGAAATCTTGCCGGAATGCCAGAAATTAAGTGTCGGAGTTCATCTGAATTTAACTGTCGGTAAATCTCTTACTTATTCTGATTTGCTGACAGATGATGCCGGAAATTTTAAGCATAGTTTTACTGCTCTGTGGCTGAATATTAATAAAGAAAATTTTTTAAAACAGATTGAAAAAGAGTTCAGAGCTCAAATTGAAAAAGTATCCGGGTATTTAAAGCCAACGCATATAGATTCAATGGATGATGTGCACTGTATTCCGGAAGTATTTGATTTAGTTTGCAAACTTGCTGTTGAATACAAAATTCCATACGTAAGAACTGCTTTTGAAGAATTTTATGTGGTACCGGATTTGAAGTCAAATCTGCATATAAGGTATCCTTATAATATCTCAAGGCTGATTTTGTTAAATCTCCTCACCCTTAAAAACCGTAAAACGCTTCAAAAATATCCTCTAAAGACCAATAACTATATTTTAGGAATTACTTATGGCGGAATGCTTTCAAATAAAGTTCTTGAAGCCGGTCTAAAGACGTTGTCTGATGAAGATAATTTTATAGTTGAAGGAGTCATTTATCCGGCAAGTTATTTACGCAATATTAATGACACCCATTCAAAGGAATTTAAGTTAACTCAGGATAAGCTGCTTGAAGATACGATTTACAGAATGGGGTACGAAATTTCTTCTCACAGGGATATTTAATGAAAGAGAAGCTTAGTGTAATTTTATTGCTGTTAATTTTGATTGCGGTTTTATGCCGGCAATACGCTTTAAAAACCAAAATACCTGTCCTAAAAGTTATTACCCCGGTAATGTTTCAGGCTGATTTAAACGCTAATAACATGTTTGATGAGGGTGAAACTATTTGTGTAAACGGAGTTAGAGCATTTACTTCCAATCTGTCGCATTATTCTGATTCTCTTGCTGATGAAATGAAATTACCCTATGATAAGGCAGTTGCTGTCGGTTATCTTGCGGATAGTTTCGCAAATAGTATTCTGGTTGGAAATTCCGTTAAGCTCAATTTTACAGGTGAAGTTACTCCGGAATGCAGGTATGCTGATATTTTAGTGGAAGATAAGGATTACGGTAAGTTGCTTTTTGAACAGGGTTTGGGGATTGCTCTTGATGGTGCGGTAAGTGATGCCTATAAAAACGTTCTTTCAAAAGCAAATACTCTAAAACTTGCCATTATAAATCACAAAAGCGGAAAGTATCACACTCTTGACTGTAAATACGGCAAGGCTGCACATGATACGGTGGTTCTTGAGGAACGTGAAATTCCTAAGAATGCTCTTCCTTGCAAATTTTGTCATTTATCAAAAACAGAACAAAAACATATAGACCAAAATAAAACAATATTACCTCCGCCAAACATAATAACAGACGGTAATTTTAAACTTATTTTGACCGACTTTACAACAATTTTAAAACCTGACAGAAGCTGTAATCATGCTGTATGCAGGGAGTTTGTAAAACAAATTGATAATTCAAAAGAAACTATTGATATAGCTTTATACGGCTGGGCAAATATTCCAAAAGTAAACACTGCACTTGAAAATGCCTCAAAGCGCGGTGTAATGATTAGGATTGTATATGATACATCTTTAGGAAAAGAAAATTACTATACTGAAACGGAGGATTTTGTTAAAAAGTGTAGCAATGTGCGTTCAGATAACATTGACGGGGATAAAAAACTGACTAATATGCTTATGCACAATAAATTTGCAATATTTGACCGCAAGGTAGTTTATACGGGTTCTATGAATTTCAGTACCACCGGATTTTCAGGCTTTAATCATAATAATGTCCTGGTTATAAATTCTGCCGAAATTGCCGGGTTGTATACGGAAGAATTTAATCGGATGTATTCCGGAAAGTTCCATACATTAAAGGAGAAGAGTGCAAATAATACCGGCATAAAAAGCGGTTCTTCATTGGTTTCCGTATTTTTCTCCCCGCAGGATAAGGGTATTATTAACGGTGTAATTCCTCTGGTTAGAAATGCAAAAGATTTTGTTTTAATTCCGACTTTTATCCTTACTCATGACGAACTTTTTAATGAACTGGCTGCCGCCAAAAAACGCGGAGTTGATGTAAGAGTTATAATTGATGCCACAAGTACCGGCGTTACCCATTCGAAAGTAAAGCTGATGCGCCAAAGCGGAATACCTGTTAAGGCTGAAAATTACGCTGGTAAAATGCATGCAAAAGCCATGATAATTGACGGACGTTATCTTGTACTCGGTTCTGCGAATTTTTCAAACAGCGCTGAAAATAAAAATGATGAGAATATGGTTGTTATAGATAATAAACGGCTTGCGAATTTTTATAAGGATTATTTTGAATATTTTTGGGCTAAAATTCCTGATAAATATTTAAAATATAATGTTTCTGCCGAAAGCAGATATTCTGTAGGTTCCTGCAATGACGGTATAGATAATGATTTTGATAATAAGATTGATTTGGCAGATGACGGGTGCAAGCCCAAAACAAAACAGCCTTCTAAGTAAAGAAGGCTGTTTGTATATTAATCAAAGATATATTTAGCATGCTTTAACTATATCATAAGCAACATCTGCATCTATTGCGCCTTTTTCACCGAGATGTACATCTCTTTGTTTGAAACGTTCTCTTATTTTTTCAGCGGCCTCATTTGCATCAATTTCGTAATCCGAAAGCTTTGTTTTCATACCTATTGAATTGTAGAAGGCTTCTACGGCTTCAATGGCTTTGTCTGCGGCTTTTAGGTCAACTGATTCTTCTATGCCGAATACTTCGCGAGCTAATTTCGCAAGTTTTTTTGCTTTGCTTACTTTTTGGTTTTTTAAAAGGCGCGGTTCAATAATTGCAAGGCTCTGTCCGTGGTCAATGCCGTAGAATGCGGTAAGTTCATGCCCTATCAGGTGTGTTGCCCAGTCTTGCGGTACTCCTTGAGATATCCAATTGTTTAATCCGCAAGTTGCACACCAGAAAATATTTGCTCTTGTATCGTAATCTGTCGGGTTAGCAAGCACCTTTGGTGCTTCTTCTATCAATGTCTTTAAAATACCCAGAGCCCACGAATCCTGGAGTGGAGAATTAACATCAAATGTACAATACTGTTCCATTACATGTACAAAAGTATCAACTATGCCGTTAATAGTTTGTCTTATAGGAAGCGAGTACGTTACCTCCGGATCAATTATTGAAAACTGCGGAAAAACATAATCCGAATGGAAAGCCAGTTTTTCTTCCGTAGCAAGTCTTGAAACAACTGCTCCGCTGTTCATCTCCGAACCTGTTGCAGGAAGTGTGATAACATCAGCCAGCGGAAGTGCATCCCTTACCTCAATTCCTTTGACCATAATATCTTCGTAAGGGTCTCCGCCTTCATATTTTGAGGCAGCGGCTATGAATTTTGTTCCGTCAAGAGTAGAGCCGCCGCCAACGGCTAACAGAAATTCCACTCCCTCACGTTTAATCATTTCAACAGCTCTCATACAGGTTTCGTACTTAGGATTAGGTTCAATTCCGCCAAATTCAAGTAAATTATATCCTTCGAGAGCTCTTTTTACCTGGTCATAAACTCCGTTACGCTTAATCGAACCGCCGCCGTATATCATTAAAACTTTTTTGTTACGGTCAATGTATTTCGGAAGTTCAGCAATTGTTCCTTTTCCGAAAATTACACGTGTCGGACAGCAAAAGTTGAAATTATACATATAAAACTCTCCTTATTCTTCTTAATACCAATTTCATTTTACAACAAAATTTCATATAGTGCACATTTCTTGTGTTTCTGGTATTATAATATATATTGTTTTAGGGAGAAGAGTATATGGAATTTATAAATGCAGTATTAGCTCATTTGATTAGTTGGATTGAACATGTCATTACTATTATGGGGCCTTCAGGGGTTGCTCTTTTGATGGCAATTGAATCTTGTAATATTCCGCTTCCGAGTGAAGCTGTTTTACCTTTTGCCGGGTATATTGTGTCAAAAGGTGAAATGAATTTTCATGTTGCAGCATTTGCAAGTGCTATAGGTTGTGTTTTGGGTTCATTGCCTTCTTATTATATTGGTTATTTTGGCGGAAGAACTTTTGTTGAAAAATACGGAAAATATTTCCTTGTTTCAAAAAAGGATTTGGAAGAAGCCGATAAGTGGGTTGAAAAATACGGCGATTGGGCATTTTTCCTCTGCAGAATGCTGCCTGTAGTAAGGACTTTCATTTCTCTTCCGGCAGGCATATTGCGAGCTAAAAAACGTTTCTTTTTCACATTTACTTTTTTAGGTTCTCTTATTTGGAGTTATTTACTAATTTATGTCGGTGTAAAAATGGGGCAGAATATTGAGGCCTTTAAGCATATCTGGCATAAATTTGATATTTTAATAATTGCAATATTTGTTATTCTTGGCGGGTTATATGTGTATAAACACATTAAACACTTAAAAGAAAGCTAAATCTAATACTTAGCTTTTGAATAAGTCCCGGCAAATATATTAATTTAACATTCAATTAGTCCAAATTGAATGTTTTATCAACTATATATAGAGGACGGTTTCTGGTTTCGTCGTAAATTCTGCCGATATATGCTGTTGTAAGCCCCAATGCAAATGTTGGTACAAAACCTGCAAACAATATTACGCTATAAAGATTTTTTCCTAAAACTATCATTATTATAGATAATAATGCCATAATACCGGCTAGCCACCAAATCAATTTAAGCGGAGTTGTCGATAATTCGGTAATCGCTGTAAGTGCGAGTTTTATCAAAGACAGTGGCGAGTATTTTGTAGTTCCGGCAATTCTTTCATCTCTGTTATAATAAACAGGAACACTCTTAAATCCAACCCAAGTCAAGAGTCCCCTCATAAATCTATGGTGTTCTCTAAGCTGTTTTACTGATTCTCGTACACTTGCTGTTATAATTCTGAAATCGCCTGTGTCAGTCGGTAATTTCGTTTCGCACAGACTGTTCAACAATCTGTAAAAAATAAATGCAGTAACTTTTTTAAATGCAGTTTCTGATTTACGTTTAAGCCGTTTTCCATAAGCAACCTGGTAGTCGCCTTCTTTTAATTTTTTGTACATTTCAATTAAAAGTTCCGGCGGATCTTGCAAATCTGAATCGATAATAGCCGTATAATCTCCGTTTGAATAATCTAAGCCTGCAGTTACAGCTATTTCATGCCCGAAATTCCTTGAAAAATTTACCAGTTTAATAAATTTATTAGCTCTGGCTAAATTTTCAACAATTATACTGCTGCCGTCAACGGAACCGTCATTTACAAATATAAAATTTGTTTCCAATCCTTCAACAGCAAGGTCTTTTCGTACGTCAAGCAGCCGCTTAAACAGCTCCTCAATACAATCTTCTTCATTATAAAATGGTATTACTATATCTAGTGTTTTCATGCTATTTTCCTATATTTATATATTATATCGTAAAATATATTTGTTAAGATATTGTTAATTACTTAGGCCGTTGTGGTTCAAAATTTGTAAATATTTGTTACTTAATGGCAATTTTTGGACGCGTATTTTTTTATTTAAGGTATATAGGGGAAAATACTAATAATTAAATCTTGAAAGGAGTAAGGAAATGGGAATTGCATTTGCTTTAAAAAAGTTGGCTGGTTTTGCTGCCAGAAAAGTTAACTATGCTGAACGTCTTGGTGAGCAAGGATTGCCGAAATTAAAACAAATCGGCAAGTCAAAAAACGGTTTAAAAGTTTATAGGGGCATTGATGAGCATGGTGCCAAATATACAGTGTCGTTTAAAAAAGACGGTTCACCTCTTAAGTTAGTTAAACAAGAAAAATACAAACAAAATCGCGGTTATATGACAACTGAGGGCAGTCAAACTTTGGTTAGAAACTATAGTAAAAATGAAGGCTTGTATATCCAAAGGTCTAAAACTGATGTAAAGACAGATTTATCTTGGTTAGGCAGATTTTTTAAACCAGGAGATACCGTAAATTATACCTCCAAATCCAGGTATAATAGTGCCAGCTTTGATAAGTTTGTAGATGGAACTTCCCAGTGGACCCAGGCAGGTAATCCAAATTGGAAATGGACACTCCATGAGCGTCCCGGTATAACAAAGAGCGTAACAGAAAATAAGTATGCTCCTGACTGGCAAAATACTCAAACATATTTTGAATTAAATAATTTTAAATTCCCGGGAGGTGCAGTCCATAATGGCAGGATAGGTTTTGATAAAGGTATTTCTCCGTTGGATGGCGAATACTTGCGGCGAACACGAGTTAATCCGTTCGGAGATTATATCAAAATAGATTACAATTAGAGAATAAAAAGCGGGCAGGTCTATCTGTCCGCTTTTTTATTAGTTATTTTTATAGAATAATATACCCTCTTGGTCAATGTTATTTTTCATGCCTTCATGAGTTAAGGTTTTATAATCCGTTATATCAAAGCTGTATGGGGGCGGAAGATCGTCTAATTCGCCGGCTATTCTTAGAAAATTTTGGTGGTCATCGGTCTAAATTGCAAAATCAATATCTGAACCATTATGATACCTGCCGGTTACTCTGGAGCCATATATCTTTATCATTTCAATTTCCGGTTTTGATTTGAAATAATTTATGAGTTCATTGACAGTTCTTTTCGGCAGCCCAAATTTGTCCATGAAAAGCCTTAATCTGTTACAAAAGACAGTTGCTTTGATGATTTTAAACAGAGAGTTTAGATGTTTTTAATGTAATAATTGCACCTTACTTACTGTTAGTTCTTTGATAGCATGATGAAACTAAATGCCAGAAATCATTGATTTCTCGTTCGCTATTAAAAACTCTCTTAGGAATAATGAGAGCCTGTCTATCCGATACAAATATAAGTATATTTTTCTTTGTATTATAGATGTCCTTTACATTGTTCCAAGTAAAAGAAACTTCACCGGAACCTGATCTTCTTCTAATAATATCATTTTCTACAATTAATTCGTAATTCTTGTCAAAACCGTCTAATAATCTATAAACATACTTTCCTCCTGAAAAGTAACCCATTAGACTCCAAATAATATATTCAGATAAGAATATAACTATAAATAGAACAACTATTAATGCAATGTTGAAACTATAAAATAAACAGGCGAAGCCTAGAGATAGTAATAAAGCACAAATTAACACTCTACGTATATTATCCTTTAGAAAATAAAGAAATAACTTTTTAATAAAGAACGTTTCTTTAACATATATATTGCAAGCTTCTAATGTAAATTCATAACTTATTTTCATGCTTACTAACTTATGCACTAAAATTTTTAAAAATGGGGCGGGAGATGGGATTGTCTTGCTCGGCGGCATTAAACGAGTCTTCGTATTTTGCTTTAGTGTTTCACACTTTCGCAAAACACTCCGCTCTCTGCCGCCTCGCGCTCGAACCCTTTTAAAGGCTTCGCCTTGATGGGTTCTCATCCTCATCATGCACATTAAAAAACTCTCCTTCTGGAGAGCTTTCAAAAATGGGGCGGGAGATGGGATTCGAACCCATGCATATCGGAACCACAATCCGAGGTCTTAACCACTTGACGACACCCGCCATATAATCGGTTCTTTTTAATCATAACATAAAAAGATTTTTTGTCCAGAAGTTTTTATCTGGAAACTTCAAATATATTATTGCCGCTTTTGAAAGCTGCTTTAATCTCATCAGCCTTGGCTTCAGCTTCTTCTTCTGTATTAAATCCTCTGGCAAAAATTGCACGGTATTTGTCATCAAATTTTACAAACTTAACTGTGTAATAAGTATATGTACGATGTCTGTGGCGTCTATATCTTTTACGGTAAGATTCACTTGTAACTATTAAATCTTTAACCTCGTGCGGATCCACAACAAATTGTCTTTCGACCTTATTTGAATTTGTTATTCGTTCAACTTCACATCTTTTTTCCTGCACATTGCATATCAGCTTCTCGGATTTATACCGCCCGAGATAGCCGAAAATATATGAACCTATATAAATTACTATTATAAAAATAAGAAAATAAACTCTGTGCATAATCACCATAAAGCCAAAATGCCACCTTATAGATGGCATTTTGTATTAACTGATTCTTTGAAACATATAACCGATACCGCGAGCTGTCAATATCAATTCCGGATTTGCCGGGTCTGTTTCAAGCTTGGAACGTAATCTTGAAATATGAACGTCAACAACACGTGTATCAATGCGATGATCAGGCGGATAAGCCCAAACATGCTGCAATATTTCGTTTCTTGAAAATGCTTGTCCTGAATTATTTACCAAAAGCTCAAGCAAACTGAATTCCATACCCGTTAGGCGGATTCTCTCATTTTTTCTGAATACCTGACGACGGGCAGTATCAATTTTTATATTTCCTGTTGTAATTACATTTTTTGTAACTTTACCGGAAGGTGTCACAGATTCACGGTTATTAGTTCTTCTGAGAACTGCTTTTACACGGGCTTCCAACTCTTTTGGTGAAAACGGTTTAATAACATAATCGTCAGCACCAAGTTCTAACCCTGTAATTCTTTCAGAAACATCACCAAGCGCAGTCAAAATAATAATCGGTACATCCGCTGTTCTTCTGATTTCTCTTGTTACACCATAACCATCCATTTTTGGCATCATAACATCCAATACTACCAAATCCGGATTATATTTATTAAAAGCATTTACTGCTTCTTCACCATCTGCTGCCGTATATACATCATAACCTGCCATTTTCAACCTTGTTTCTAAAATACGGCGGATACTTGCCTCATCATCTGCTAAAAGAATTCTTTGACGATCTTCCGATTCATTAGAATATTCCATGTTCTCTGTCATACTTGTTTTGTTCCTTACATTGATAATCTAACACCTAAACATATTAAATATTACAAAATATTTAGTTTTCTAAATTTTCTTAAATATTTATAACGTAATATTAATATAATTTTACCAAAATTGCAAGTACTTTTTTAGTAAAAAACAGAAAAAGCCGAAAGAAAATTTCGACTTTTTTATCTATTTTTATGCTTCAACATTTTGGACTTTTGAGGTTTCTTTTTTCATTAACATGCCTTTGAGTCCGAGCCAGCCGAGTACTGAAACTACAGTGCAGGCTGCGGCGCCTATTGCAGACCATTTGCCTACCGTTTTAACCGGAGCCATGCCAAGACCTTTATCAAGGCGTTTTATGCCGCTCAATATTGCTTCCTGCATAGCTTTAAAAGGCTCTGTAAACCATTTGAAATCTTTTCCGAATCCGCCGATTGCTTTTAGCATATCTTTACTTACCTTAATTTTCGGATTATTATCAAATTCGGCAAACATCTGTTTGGCGACCTTGCTCCAAGCCTGTTTTTCTTCAGGAGTGAAGTTTTTAATATTTTCAACGGCTTTTGTAAAGCCTTCCGCAAAGTTGCCTGTTACGCTGCCGATAATTTTACTGGATTTCTTGTTAAATCCGAGGAATTTCATTATCGTTTGGCCTACTGGTGATTTAATCTGACCTCTAACACCGCTGCCGTAGTTTCTTATATTCTTTTTAACTGAAACTCCCTTAATTATTGGGTCAAGCACCTTATCTATAACCGCTGATGCATGCGGATCGTTTGCAAATGCACCGTGCAAGCGTTCGGACATTGTGCCTGCAATATTTAAAATTTCTTCTGCCACCTGCGGTGATTTAGCGCTTCGCAGTGTTTGCATGAAGTTTTGCATTTCAGGAGAGTTTTGTATTGCTGCCTTAAAGCCGTTTGCAGAGTCACTGACAATTTTCGCATAATCTTGTCCGGCAAGCGTTCTCATGTATTCTCCCGGAAGTTTTGAAACCCCAACAAGACCGCCAAGCACGGCACCGCCAATCATTCCGCTTGTTCCCGCTACAACGCCGGTTGCAGATACTGCTCTATCGGGAGTTTTAGAAACATAAACAACCTTTTCTTTTGGTTTCTTATCTTTCTTTTTGTCCGCTTTAGCAGGTTCTTCCTGTTTTATGTCGGATTTTACTTCAACTTTTGTTTCCTGTTCCGGTGTTTTATTTACATTTGCTGCCGCATTATTCAGCAAATCTCCGGTAAACCCTATTCTTGAGATACTTACCATACTGTTAACCTATAATTATCTTCTACATACATATATAAAAAGTTCTGATAAAAATAAATTGTCAGATATTACAGATTTGTAACGAAATATTAAATTAATTTTTCTGTCACAATGCTTTTAAACTTCGCCAAATCTTCAAGCGTATCAATCCCGACAGGGACAAAATCAACTACGGTAGTTTTAATCTTCATACCGGTTTCAAGAGCACGCAGCTGCTCCAAACTTTCTGTTCTTTCAAGCGGAGTTTGTGCGGCTTCGGTCATTTTGAATAACGCATTACGTTTATAGCCGTAAATACCAAGATGTCCGTAAAATGTTGCAATACCAGCTTTACGTTCAAACGGAATTTTAGAGCGTGAAAAATATAATGCAAAACCGTTATTATCAATTACACATTTTACCAAATTGGGATTGTTTATTTCATCTTCGTCTTTAATTACGCGTATAAGGGTTGAAATATCAGCTTTTTCATCTCCTTTTATATTTTTGATAATTGAATCAATGCTTTCAGGTTTAATCAGCGGTTCATCGCCTTGCAAGTTTACAATGTATGAAAATTCCGGGTGTCTGTCGGCTACCTCTCTAATTCTGTCGCTGCCGCATTGGTGATCAGCTGATGTCATTTCTACATTGCCGCCGAATTGTTTTACTGCATTAAAAATTCTCTCATCATCAGTTGCAACAATAACTATATCAGCCAGTTTTGACTGTAGGGCTTTTTCATAAACCCACTGAATAATCGGCTTTCCGCCGACTTCAATTAGTGGTTTTCCCTCAAGCCTGCTTGAACCATATCTTGCCGGTATAATTATTGCTGTTTTAGACATTGTGTTCCTCCAAAAATTTCTTTATATATTCATATTCTTCCATACCTAACGGAAGTTTTATTTTATTTTTACCTGAATTAACAATTAAAGTTGAGGTAAATTTGCCGGTTAACTTTAATTTTGAAAAATCATTAACAACTAAAGCTCTTTTAAAAATCTTAAAAACTATAAAATCTGAATAAATTTCAACATCAGCATAAAAACCTCTATAAATGAGCCCGTTTATGCTGGAAATACGTGTTCTAAATATTTCCAGCGGTTCAGCTGTTGAATATGATTTAATTACATCGTAATAATCACAGTCAAATATTGTGTTAAATGAATCTTTAATTATGTTGAACACAAGATAAGCTATTAAACCAAACACGAAGGCTACAAAAACTAGTAAAAAAAATATTTCAAATTCTTTTCCGTACATCAATAACACTACTCCTCATTTTTAATAACCAGCGCAACCCATTGGTCTTGATGCATTTCCTCTATTATTTTTAATCTACATTTTTCAACAGCCTCAATAACAACAGGCTTTTTTTCATCCAGAATGCCTGACAAAACCATTATTGCACCTCTATGCATTATATTTTTCAAATCCTCCATAATCTCAGCAAGAACATTATGGAGAATATTTGCACAGACAAAGTCGAATTTTTCTGTTATTTTGTCCGTGGTATTAAGTTCAAATGTACACTCTGTATTGTTTTTGAAAGCGTTTTCTTTTGCTACATCAATTACTGTTTCATCATTATCGCATCCGCAAGCAGATTTTGCCCCGAATTTCATTGCACAAATTGCAAGAATACCGGAGCCTGTTCCGATGTCTGCAACATCAGCATCTTTTGGCATATATTTTTCAATTGCTTTCATGCAAAGCTGAGTTGTCTGATGGGTTCCAGTTCCAAATGCGCAACCTGGCTCAAGTGTGATGGTAACTTCATTTTCTTTCGGAGTGTAGTCAAGCCAATCAGGTACTACGACGATTTTGTCAGATACACGGGTAATATCCCACTTTTCTTTCCATTTTTTAGACCAATCCTGGTTTACTTTTTCTTCAAATGTAAAATCCCAGCTTCCAAGTTCAGCATCTGAAAATCCTCTTGATTTAAGAAGTTTTCGTTGTTCCAAGAGAATATCAGAAATATTTTTATCGGGTTTTTCAGTTAAGAATACCCGTAAAGTGCCTTCAGTTGTAGAAACCATTTCTAAATCCTTATAGGTTTCTTCAGCCAGAACAACACCTTCACAAGGCAATTCTTCAAAACAAAATTCAGAAATAATATCTTCCAATTCCGGATTAATTTTTATTCTTAATTCGTAATAGCAGTCAGACATCATTCTATCCTTCGATAAAAGCACCCATTTTTCTGTATTTATCATATCTGAGCTTCTTCAAATCTTCGGCAGATAGGTTTGAAAGTTCTTCAAGAGCTTCTTTGATAGTCTTTTTCATTTCTTCGCACATCAGAGCGTAATCGTGGTGTGCACCGCCTACAGGCTCTTTTATTGCTCCGTCAATAATATCAAATTTCATTAAATCTTTTGCAGTGATTTTTAATGCTTCAGCAGCATCTCCGGCTCTTGAGGCATCACGCCAAAGTATAGAAGCGCAGCCTTCCGGAGAAATGACTGTATAATAAGCATGTTCAAGCAAATAAACCTTATCTGCAACAGCAAGCCCGAGGGCGCCTCCGGAACAGCCTTCCCCTGTGATAATTGCAATAATCGGAACATTTAATTTACCCATATCACGAAGGTTAGTTGCAATTGCAAGTCCCTGGCCGGTTTCTTCGGCACTTATACCCGGATAAGCTCCCGGAGTATCGATTAAAGTAATAATAGGAATATTAAACTTGCTTGCATGCTTCATTAATCGCATTGCTTTTCTGTATCCTTGCGGCTGCGGCATCCCAAAGTTGTATTCAAGATTTTCTTTGGTCGTTTTGCCTTTCATTGTCCCGATAATCATAACAGGCTTACCGTCAAGTTTTGCCAAGCCGCCGATTATGGCTCTGTCATCCATCCCGGTTCTGTCCCCGTGAAGCTCGATAAAATCTTCGCACATGCCGGATACGTAATCCAGAAAATTCGGACGTTCAGGATGTCTTGCGATTTGTAATTTCTGTGCAGGCTTAAGGTTTGCGTACAAATCCTTTTTGTAGTCTTCTGCCTGCTGTTCAAATGTTTCTATTTCTTTGTTTAAATCCATACCGGACTCCGCACTTATTTTTTTAAATTCTTCAATTTTCTTTTCAATTTCCATAATTGGTTTCTCAAAGTCCAAAATTGTTGCCATTCTTGTGTTCCTTATTACTCTCTATTCGTGCATAGCAAAGATATTAGCCAAAGTTTTTCTTAAATCTTTGCGTTTAGATACAATGTCTACCTGACCGTATTTAAGCAGGTATTCCGCAGTCTGGAAATCAGCCGGGAGTTTTTGGCGGATAGTTTGTTCAATAACACGTCTGCCGGCAAAACCGACTCTTGCGCCTTGTTCCGCAACAATAATATCTCCGAGCATTCCAAAACTTGCAGTAACACCTCCAAATGTAGGTTCTGTTATAAGGTTTACATACAAAATACCTTCATCATCAAGTCTTGAAGCCGCAAGTGAAGTTTTTGCCATCTGCATAAGACTCAACGCGCTTTCTTGCATTCTGGCGCCGCCGGAAGAAGTAATTGCCAATACGGGAAGTCTTAACTCAATGGCTTTTTCCATTAGCTTGGTAACTTTTTCCCCGACAACACTGCCCATGGAACCGCCCATAAAATCAAAATCCATAATTGCAACAGCAATTTTATGACCTTCAATTTTTGCAAGACCAGTTACAACAGCATCGTCAAGCCCTGTTTTTTCCTGTGCACGGGATAATCTGTCCTTGTAAGATTCCGTATCAACAAATTCCAAAGGATCAGTAGGTTTGATATTAGTAAATAACTCTTCAAACGAATTTTCATCAAACAGCTGCTTAATTCTTCTTCTCGCGTTAATTCTGAAATGGTAGTCACAAACCGGGCAGACCATATCATTGTTATCTAAATCTTCTTTTAAAATTTGCGCATCGCAATGTACACATTTTGTCCAAAGTGCCGGATCTGTTCCGTTATCTATACGAGCCTCAAGAGCTCTGCGCTGAATTTGAGCTTCTTTACGCTTTTCAAACCAATCTTGTATTGTCATAAATAATATCCCTAAATTCTATTTACACACTAATTTTATATCAAAGAAAAACAGTTTGCAATCTCTTATTAATATCTTATCTTAGACGCCCTGTCCATTTCTCTTTTTTGATCTTTTTGAGCCAAAGCATCGCGTTTGTCGTGGAGTTTTTTACCTTTTGCAAGACCTATTTGCAGTTTTGCAAAACCTTTTATAATATATAATTCCAGCGGAACAATCGTATATCCGTTTTGTTTTACTTTATTTTGCATTTTTAAAATCTCTTTTTTGGTCAAGAGAAGCTTTCTTGTTCTTTCCGCTTCGTGATTAAATCTGTTCCCCTGTTCATATGGCGAAATATGGCACTTATAAAGGAAAATTTCGTTATCTTCAATTTTGCAGAAGCTGTCTTTCAGATTTACGGCACTTTTGCGCACGGATTTAATCTCGGTGCCCGTAAGCACAATACCGGCATCGTACTTTTCAAAAATCGTAAAATCGTGAAATGCTTTTCTGTTAGTTGTAATTACTTTCTTTTCCATAAGGGCATTATAACACAAATAATACTATTTATTTAATTTCATATATAAAAAACATTTAACTTTATGGCCTTCTCCGGTTTCAATTTCCGAAGGGGCGCACTGCGTGCATATATCCATGCAGTTCGGGCAGCGTGTATGAAATTTGCACCCCTTAGGCAGATTTGCAGCAGATGGAAGCTCGCCCTCAAGGCGGATTCTTTCCTGCTGTTCTCCCGAAATTTGAGGAACGGCACTGAGCAGGGCTTTTGTATAAGGATGTTTCGGATTTATAAATATTTGCGAAGTCGAGCCAATTTCTGCTATTTCACCCAAATACATAATAGCAACCCTGTCTGCAAGGTACTTTATTACGCTCATATCATGCGTTATAAGCAAAAATGTTAATTTGTAGTCATTTTTTAATTCTCTGAGCAGATTAATAATTTGCGCCTGAATACTTACATCCAGCGCGCTTACCGGTTCGTCAGCCAATATAAACTCCGGATTTAAAACAAGAGCACGTGCTATTGCTATACGCTGGCGCTGCCCCCCTGAAAATTCATGCGGGTATAAGTTAAGAGATTCTATATCCAGACCGACTTTTTCAAACTTTTCTTTAATTACTTCATAAATCTCAATATCGGAAAGTTTTGTATTTATTTTTAGCGGTTCTTTTAAAATGTCGATAATTTTCATTTTTGGGTTAAGACTTGCATACGGGTTTTGAAATACCATTTGAGCCTTTTTGCGGTAATCTTTCAATTCCGTTTTATTCATTTCAAAAACATTTTTGCCCTCAAAAATAATTTCTCCTGATTTTGAGGTCTCAAGCCTTATAACAGCGCGTGCGAGTGTAGACTTGCCACAGCCGGATTCTCCCGCAATTGCAAGAATTTCTCCTTTTTTAATATCCAAATTAACCCCGTTTACGGCATGTATTATCTGTTTTTCGCCGGTAAATCCTTTATCGGTTTTATATTCAACATATAAATCTTTTATTTCAAGAAGATTTTCGACCATAATATGAGTTTATATTAATTCGACTCTAAATGCAATTAGCTGGATGAGTATGGGCTAGATTTCCCTTCTTCCTTCAATTGCGCGGGCTATGGTTATTTCGTCCGCATACTCTAAATCTGCTCCTACCGGAAGTCCGAATGCAATACGCGAAATTTTTATACCGAAAGGCTTAATTAATTTACTCAAATATAAACTTGTAGCCTCGCCTTCGACAGAAGGGCTGAGAGCAAGGATGACTTCTTTTACCTGTTCATCTGTTAACCTTGTAAGGAGCTCCTTTATCCTTATATCATCGGCACCTATACCGTCCATAGGTGAAATTAAACCCTGCAGCACGTGATAAAGACCATTATATTCGTTGGTTTTTTCAATTGCGATTAAATCTTTGGTTTCCGCAACAACGCAGATTGTGGATTTATCCCTGCGCGTAGATTGGCAAATTTCACAAGGACTTGTCGAAGATAGGTTAAAACATATCTCGCATGTCCTTGTGTTCTGTTTTGCCTCTATAATACTTTGTGCCAGTTTTTGCACTTCAGACATAGGCATTCTGAGAAGATAAAATGCCATTCTTTGGGCAGATTTCGGCCCGACTGACGGGAATTTTTGAAACTGCTCTATCAGCGCAGCAACGGATTTTGGGTATATCATATTAGAATAATCCCGGAATATTCAATCCGCCTGTAGCTTGCTTCATTCTTGATTCCATTTCTTTAGAAGCTTTTTCACTTGCCTGGTTCATTGCGGAGGTGATTAAATCTTCAAGCATTTCGCGTGCGTCATCATCTACGTTTACGGCATCGCTTGTAAGTTTAATTGATTTAAATTTTCCCTGCCCGTCACAAATAATTTTTACGGCTCCGCCGCCTGCTTCTCCCACGATTTCCATTTTTGAAAGTTCTTCCTGAGCAGATTTAAGTTTTGCCTGCACATTTTGAGCCTGCTTCATTATTTGCATTATATTCATTCTTTCCTCCTAATCTTCTTACTTAATATGACTGATACATGATACACATTTCGTACTTTTTATTATACAATAAAAATATGGTAAGTAAAACATATGTTTCACAATCCTTAAAAAACGGCAGGTTAATGCGCTGGACTTTTATGCCGTTAAAAGTTTATATTGCGCCGATGAAGTTTTATGCAAAACAGGGGCAGGACTATAAGTATAATTCGCTTGTCAGAAAGGCTCTTAATGAATGGCAAAAGGCGACTAAAGGCAGAATTTCTTTTACGGTCGTAAATACTCTTTTGGAATCCAATGTTAATATTGATTGGAAACGTGTTGAAAGAAAGGCTCTCGGACATTGTTATTTCAGCTTTGACGCCAGCAACAGACTGTATGGTGCAGAAGTTGCAATCGGGCTTACTGACGGGTTAATCCATCAGGAATACGGAAGCGAAAATGAAGTTTATCACACAATTTTGCACGAAATCGGTCATGCAATAGGGCTAGGGCATAGTCCATATAAAACCGATATTATGTATACTCCGCATCAAAGCGGTATTCACAGTGTTTCGGAAGGAGATGTATTAACAGTAAACTGGCTTTATAAGCTGCCTCAAGGCGCTACAACTGCGGAAATTGCTTCCATGTATGGTGTCGGCGGCAGTGATATTGATCAGGTGATTGAGCGGATTATGGCTAAAAATGTGCCGAGTGAATTTGAAAAGGTTAAAAAATCAATAAAAATGCCAAAACGGGATTTGCTTGAGGAAACAGAAAATATTGCCCGGCTGCATATGTATCATATGTCGCTCCAAAATGTTACTTTATCCTCAAAGGCAAAAGAGTTTTTCAAAAAGGCTCCGCATGACCATAAGAAAAGGGATTAGGATATGAAAGTTGTAATTCTCGGTAAAGATGCAATGCTTGCTAATTTAATCCGCGGAGCTTTACTTGCCAATGCGGAAATTGTCGGAGTATTTCGCTATGAACAGTTGATGTATTCTCCTTTGCGCTTATTCCTGCATGATTTCTTTTATCCGTCGACTGTTACTACTCTCATTAAAAATCATAATTTATATGATATCCAATGCAAATCCGCAAATTCTGAACAGTTTAAGAAGATAATTTTAAAACTAAACCCGGATGTAATTCTTGTCGGTACCTGGCGGGAAAAAATTAAAAAGGAGATAATTAACCTTCCGCCGCTTGGGATGATTAACGTTCATCCTTCTCTTTTGCCAAAATACAGAGGCCCTAATCCTTATATACAAACTATTTGGCATAGAGAGAAAAAATCCGGTGTAACATTCCATCTTATGAGTGAAAAATTTGATGAAGGTGCAATCTTAGCACAGGCAAAAGTTGATATTTTGGAAGGTGATACTTCTAAAGAGCTAAAAAATAAAACGGTATTTCTTGCGCGTATTTTGTGTGCTGAGTTGCTTGAAAAGTTAAAGCTTGGCTTTGTTGTGCCGGTCGCACAGGACGAAAGCAAAGCTACTTATTTCGGCAATGTAAAGCCCGAGGATATGACATTGGATTTTCTTGCCGAAACTGCAGAAGAAATTTATGCCCATGTTAGGGCATTTTACCCGTTTTTGCCTACCTATATTCAGTACGGCAAAGATTTTTACATAACGAATCCTTACAAAACCGTAATCACCAATGAGTCTGCCGCACCGGGCACAATTATAACTGCCGGCAAAAATTCATTGCTGGTTGCGGCAAAAGACGGCATTGTTATTAGATTTGATGAACTGCAAAAATACAGCAGGTTTAAGAAATTTAATATCTAAAATCCCGTTCTCCGTTATGAATTTTTGCGAGTTTATCTTCTAAATCTGCTTCCAGATTTTTGTCATTAAATAATTTTAATTCTTTTTCAATAAGTTTTTCACCGGCAGCACGTGTTTCCGGAGACGCATAATCTTCTATGTATTCCTTTAGCGTCATAAGGGCATTCGGATGGCAGAAGTTATGTATCTGTTCGTTTTTACAGATAGCCATAAATCTTTCCCCGGTGCGTCCTTTTCTGTAGCATGCCGTACAAAAACTCGGAATATATCCTAAATCTATTAGCCAGCGCATAACTTCATCAAGCGGACGGCGGTCTGATATATCAAATTGTGCGGAATTTTCATCCTCTGGCATCGGGTTATAGTATCCGCCGACACTTGTTTTTGACCCGCCGCTGATTTGTGATACTCCAAGGCTTAATACTTTTTCTCTGACTTTTTGGCTTTCGCGTGTTGAAATAATCATACCCGTATATGGAACAGAAATCCTTATGCAGGCTACAATTTTTTCGAACGTTTCATCGTCAATTCCGTTGTCAAATACGTTAGGGTCAATATCATCAGCTTTTCTGATGCGCGGTACACTGATTGCGTGAGGGCCTACCCCAAATGCCGCTTCCAGGTGTTCTGCATGCATTAATAATCCTGCAAATTCATATTTGTAAGATTCCAAGCCGAACAATACACCAAGGCTTACATCATCAATACCCGCTTCCATAGCTCTGTCCATGGCTTCTGTATGATAAGCGTAGTTATGTTTCGGACCGGTCGGATGAAGTTTTTCGTAACTTTCTTTGTTGTAAGTTTCTTGGAATAGAACGTATGTTCCGATACCTACATCATGCAGTTTTTTGTAATTTTCAACGCTTGTTGCCGCAATATTTACGTTAACCCTGCGTATTGCGCCGTTTTTATGTTTTACACTGTAAATTGTCTTTATTGATTCAAGAATGTATTCTATAGGGTTATTAACAGGATCTTCGCCTGATTCTATAGCAAGACGTTTGTGCCCCATGTCCTGAAGCGCAATAACTTCCTGTTTTATTTCTTCCTGTGTCAATTTTTTGCGTGGAATGTGAGTGTTTTTCTTGTGGTAAGGACAGTATACACAGCCATTTACGCAATAATTTGAAAGATATAGCGGAGCAAATAGAACGACTCTGTTCCCGTAGTAATCATTTTTGATTTTTCTGGCAAGTTTATATATTTCTTCATTTTTTTCAGGGATGTCACAAGCCAGCAGCACAGATGCTTCTCTATGTGTTAAGCCTTTTTCTTTTTTAGCTTTGGCAATAATTTCATCTATTAGCGCAACATTATTCTTATTTTTTTCGGCATAATCTAATGTAGACAAAATCTCTTCATGATTAATAAATTCTTCTGCTGTATGTGATTTAGGATTATACATATCTCTTCCCCCTGCTTACTCCATGATAATCCTGTGAAAATTTATTGTAAAGTATGATTATTTTAATATGACTAAAAAATCAGGCGAAAATTGCTGTATCTCTTGAACGGTAAACTTCTTTGCATCAGATATTTTATCAATTTGCCTGTAATCATAAGCGGATTTTGCGCTGTTATCGCCAATAATTTTTGGTGCTATAAACTGGTAAATCTTATCTGCATAGTCCAAAAATGAACCGTTCATATGCCCTCCGGCTTCTACCAGAACACTCATAATACCGAGTTCATAGAGTTTTTTTAAAATGAATTCCGGAAATATTTTGTTATTGGTTACCGGGGATTTTATAAAATGTATATTCGAAATAGCCGGCGGATTTAACGCTTCATCATAAAAAACGTAAATTTCGCCTTCCTTATAAATTTTGGCACCTTCAAAATTTGTTTTTAACTCTCTGTCTACTATGATTTTTTTCTTATGCGCCATTGTAGGATTGTCTGCGATAACTGTTCCTGAGGAAGTTAGAATTGCATCATAGCGTTTGCGGATGTTTTTAACTTCATCTCTTGCCAAATCCGAAGTAATCCATTTTGAATCCCCGATTGAGGTGGCAATTTTGCCGTCAAGTGTTGTTGCTGTTTTAATTGCAACAAATGTTTTGTGTTCGCTCATATTTTTTATAAAAACTTCATTTAATTGCCTGCACTCATTCTCAAGTATTCCCTCAATAACTTCAATGCCCGCATCTTTTAACTTTTTAATTCCTTTACCTGCAACAATCGGGTTAACATCTCTCATGCCTATTACAACCCGTTTTAAATGTTTTTCAATAATAAAATCAGCACATGGCGGAGTTTTCCCGTAATGTGAGCACGGCTCAAGATTGACAATAAGAGTGCCGTTTTCTGCCTCATTGCTTGTTAATTTTAACAGAGCATCTCTTTCCGCATGATTGCCCCCGCAATAGTGATGATACCCTGTTGATATTATATTATTATCCTTATCTAATACAACGCAGCCCACTAAGGGGTTTGGTGAAACATTTCCGCTCCCGAGTTTGGCAAGTTCTATGCATTGTTTCATAAACGGTTTATAGTCCATACTTGTATTTTATCAAAAAAAATGATAATCTTGTATGTGTGTTTAACCTTTAAAAAGAAGGAGAGAAGAATGGTTGATTTAAAATACATCGGGCACAGTGCCTTTGAGTTTAAGACAGGTGATAAATCTATACTTGTTGATCCGTATGTTTCTATTAATGACAAGTACGATTATAAAAAATCTAATATAGTAGATATTTTTGTAACTCACGGCCACTCTGATCATTTAGGAGAGGCTGTTGAAATTTCAAAAGCTAAAAAAGCTCCTATTACTGCAATCACGGAAGTTGCACGCTACTGTGCGGACAAAAAAGTTAAGACAAGACCTGTTTGCCTTGGCAGCTGGCTTAATTACGATTGGGGCCGCGCAATATTTCTACCGGCGTACCACTCAAGTTCGCTTCCTGACGGTTCATACGGCGGTGTAGCTGCTAGCATTCTGTTTGATATTGAAGGTGTTAGAATTTTTCATGCAGGTGATACCTGTCTGACTCCTGATTTCAAAACATACAAAGAAATTTACAGACCAAATATTGCCCTTCTTCCTATTGGCGGAACTTACACTATGGATGTTGAGCATGCCGTAGTTGCTGCTGACTGGTTGGGGGCAAAAACCGTAATTCCTATGCATTACAACACATTCCCTGAAATTCAGGCTGATTTGAAACGTTTTATCCAGTTGATGCAGGTAAATAATACAAATTGTGCAATCCTAAATCCGGCTGAAATTAAACAGGATTAGGCTATTGCTAAAATCTGAACAAAAAATAACCCGCCTTTATAAGGCGGGTATTTTTTACATTTTTCTTATGTCTGATATCGCCGGATCAAGCAGTCTGCGTCCGCCTTCAAAGCTTATTGAACACAGAATCTTGTTCCCGTATTTTATCATTTTTTCAACAACACCTTCTCCGTATTTCGGATGGAATACTCTGTCCCCTGCTTCAAAGTTGTCTGCACTTGAACCGGTTGACATTTCTTCGGCAGGATATACAGGAACAACCTGCGGCTGTTCATCCTGAACTTTATCGTTAAGTTCGGTATCAACTTCGTTATTTTCTTCAAGTAAATTCATACCCTGAATAAAATCTAAATCATCCTCAGTCAAATTGTCCTGTTTTGGAGCTTCCGGTTCGTTAATTTCTTCGATTTCAGGCAAATCAGGCAGTAACTCATCAAGACTGCCATCCATATTTTCAATTACTTCACGTTCTGATGCTTCTTCAACAACTTCCTCCGCAGGCTCAAGTGCCGGTAATTCTTCCGGGATATCAAGAGTTTCTTCCTCTTGCAGAACAGGTTCCGGCGCTTCTGCTATATCATCAGCCGGGAATGCTTCTTCCTCTAGCGGTTCCATAGCATTTTCTTCCGGTTCTTCAAATTGAGGCTGTACCTCTTCCACTTCTGCGATACTTTCTTCCGAATATTCAAGCTGAGGCTGCTCTTCTTCAACATAGTCACTATCGTCGGTATTAACCATACTGTCACTGTTATTATCCGCTTCTTCTTCAATAGCCGGAAGTTCTTCGTCTAACATAGGCTCTGTCAACTGCTCATCATCTAAAACCGGCAAAGTTAAATCTTCTTCATTAAGTGTATAATCTTCGGATTGCAGATCAGATTCCAAATTCGGCATTTCAACTGCAGAAAATTCCTCTTCCACCTGCTCCGGCTCAACTATTTCCTCACTGTCATCAATAGTTTCCATAGATATAGAATTATCAGATTCTTCCGTAGCTTCCGGTTCTTGAATTTCTTCAAGTGCAGGCTGTACTGGTTCATCTATTTGAGGAAGATCAACCAATGATTCAGGCTCTGACACAGGTAATTCTTCAAGCTTTTCTTCAGCAGGCTGCGCCGGAGTATCATTTATCATTGATTCCATCGGATAAGAATTAGAGTCTTCCGCAAAATCATCTTTCGGAACCTCAGGTTCCTGTTCATCGGTTGCCGCTTGCGGTTCTTCTTCCGGAACGATTGAAGCATCCAAATCCTCAAGAGGCATTACTTCAATAATTAACGGAATGTTTTGTGTTGCCTTACCGTAAACAATACATTCATCGTCATTTAATTTATTTAAGAATATATTATACGAAGCAAAATCATGCTGCATTGTCTGCGGGGCGAATAAGCACATATTACTTGCTCGGTCTTTTAATTCATACAAATATTTGTAATTGTGCGGAGCAGCAATTATTGTATAAATTTTATTCTGCGAGAAAAATTTACGTATAAGTTTTTTATCCGCATTATCGTTGTTTATTTTTACCAGCGAATAAACAAATAAATCCATTGCGCTTATTTCATCATATACATAGCTGATTATAAGTTTCTGCAATTTGTCATCCGCTCTTGAAATATCAAGTAATGTAGACATATTGCCTCTTATGGCAGCTCTCAGAGAATGTATCTCCTTGGCATTTTGTGCAAAAACAGATTCTTCCTTATATTTTAGAAGCCTGCTTTTTAAAAGTGCAAGTTCAGGGATATTTGTTTCTCTGTATTGAGCTTCCACAACTGATATGAAGTTGTCAAAAGGTATAAACTGATCCAGAACAGTTCTTGAGTATTCCTGCACTTCAAGGAATATATCCTGAATAACAGCTTTACTTTCCGGTGAAACATCCGTAAGATCATTTTCATATATAAAGTTGATAGTATCGTAATTTAGCGGTAGTTTAAAATCTCTGCCAAAAACCAGGGAGTTTTCAGCATTAATGGTAGCATCAGTATCAAAAATTACGGATTTATCATCGTTTTCGGTTATTTGTTTGGCAATATTAGAAAGCATTATATCCGTATTTTCTACTTTATCAGAGCAGATAAGAAGATTTTTTTCAAATACGGAGTAGTCAATATTTAGTAAAAAATTCTGCTGGGCTAATTTCCCTGCTTTTACTGGCTTTTCAATCGGTAATATATCTAAAAGTTCATCGGAAGAAAGTCTTGTTATAGATGCATTAAGCTCCGGAATTGTTCCGTTGTAGTTTTTTACAACACCTTCTTCATTAAAAGTAAATAAGAGTTTTACTATTGCATAATTTAGTCCGCTTTCAGCTTTCAAACTCATAACCTGAGCCACATACGGCTGCTTTGAATCCTCAATAATGACAAAACCCGATAAAACCAAATTATCCTGTGCAGTATACGAAATTTTTACCAGATTATTTTTTACTTCTAATATTTTCATTGATACTTCCTTTTACTACCGTAATAATTCTATCATGAACATGCCCGTTTGGTGTCAAATGTTTAAATAAATGAAACATTTAATTATTTATTTCACTCTCCAGCTTGTTATATATTTCAATTGTAAGAAGGCATATCTTTAAATTTCTGTTAACAAGACTTATTATTGTATTTTTGTAACACTTTAATAAAGCCTTATTCAACCCGTTTTCTTCTTTTAAAAGTTCTTTGATATCTGCCGTATGTTCCGGATTTCTGGTATTAGGCTCTATTTTGTCGGCAAGAAATATTATTTTTTCAAATTCAGACATATTTAATTTGCCGAGAGTATGCCATCTTATAGCCGAAAGAATTTCCGCATCCGTCACTCCAAAGTCTTTTTGGGCGATATAAGCACTTACCGGAGCATGGAGCGTTTTATAATTTTGCAGTTCGCTTTCTTCAACTTCCAAGTTATTATGAATAATTTCAAGCAATTTTTCGTTTGAAAAGCATTTAGCACAGTCATGCAACAGTCCTGCTATATAAGCTTTTTCCGTATTCTCTCCATATTGTTCTGCAAGTTCTCTTGCGCATTGTGCTGTTCCGAGTGAATGCGAATACCTTTCACTGCTTAAATTATTTTTTAACCATTCTTTTATTTCCTGCTTGTTAATTTTTGTATAATTCATTTTGTCTTATATATTCCTCTACTTTTTGAGGTACAAATTTGCTTAAATCTAATCCTTTGGCTGCCATTTCTCGAATTTCTGTCGATGAAATATCCTCAAATGTGAGCGGCATTATTTCAAATTCGTACCCTTTTTCTTTTAACTTATATAATTCTTTATCGCTAAAGTTATTTTCTCTTAAAAAGACAAGAAAATGCACTAATTCCTTCAGTTTATCCGTTTCATACCAGCTTTCAATCAGTTTAAAAGCATCAGTTCCTATAATAAATTTTATCTTATTATTAGGGGCATATTTTTTATAAAGTTCGCATATTGTCCTGTATGTGTAAGATTTTCCGCCTAATCGGAATTCAATATCAGAAACTTCAAACCTGCTGTTGCTTTCTGTTGCAAGTTTAACCATATTAAGCCGCTGCACAGCTTCAAAATCATTACAACTTTTATGCGGCGGAATAAATGCCGGAATAAATAAAATTTTATCGACATTGCAATGTTCCAAAACGTATTCCGCAGCTCTCAAGTGTGCATTATGTATAGGATTAAACGTTCCCTGGTATAAACATAATTCCATATGCTGATTTTACCATAAATGTTAACATTTGTAAAATTTTATATATGATTTTAAAGTTTGTATAAATCCGGGACGTAGAAAGTAGTATACAACTATAAGGATATGTGCATATGGGCATGACAGCCGGTCAGGCAAGATTACTCTCAATAACTCAAAGGTTAAATGACAATGAGCTTAAGGCTCAAAGTATTACGCGTGCAAAAACAAGGCTTTCCGACAGTATGTCTGCAATAGGAGATGAATATATTGAAGCTTTAAATAAAACACAGCTTAAGTATTCAACCTATGATTCCCAGGGCAATGTATCGTATCAAAAATTAACCGGCGCACTTTTAACCGAGTATTCTCCTTTGAAAAACCAATATGTAATCGTAAATGCTGCCGGACAGGCAATGGTAAGCGAAAAAGATGCTTCTAATTTTGAAAATAGCAGCACGCTTGAAGAGTTTTTAGAAAAATATGACTCTGATGCAAAAGATTGGTATACAAATCTTTGGTATAGAATGAACGGTAATGATGACAGCAAATCTGCACCGTCGCAGCAGAGCTGGACAGTTTTAAGCGATGCGGATATGAACAGCTCAAAATGGATACAGCATGCGCTTCAAAACGGTTATGTTACCCTTGAGCAAGCTACATACGCGGAACAGGATGATATTGATAACGCTGTTGATAAAATAGAGTGGAAGGCTGTTTCATATACATCGGCACTTGATATTGTAGAGGAAACTGATGACAGTGATATAGCAAAGGCAGAAGCCGAATATAATCTTGCATTACAGCAAATTCAGGCAAAAGATAAAGAATACGATAACGAACTAAAAAATCTCGATACCGAACATTCTGCACTGGAAACAGAGTATGACAGCGTTAAAACTACTGTTGAGAAAAACGTAGAACGCTCTTTTAAGGCATTTTCTTAACTCATTATCCTAATTTACCGCCTAAAATATCTAATGCCTGCTTTTCAGCGGCATCAGCCTGCCTTAAAGCAACGTCAACTTCTGCGGAAGGGGCTTCATTTTTAAGTTTTACACCTTCCGGTGACGGGATATATCTTGATTTAGGTGTTTCTGGTGCTTGTTTTTGGGTATCAGTTTGATTTTTAGGCTTAACATTATTTAAAAGGCTGCCCTGGCTGCTTATTTGTGCCGGTTTTGGCTGCTGCGGGGTTTTATATTTGTTTAATAAATTTGTATCAGAAGCTCCTGTTGCAGCTGCCACCTGTGCAGGCTGCTGTTGCGGCATTGCCTGCGGCTGCTTGTTTTGTAACTCTGCCTGTTTTGCCTGTTCTTCTTCAATTTTTTCTTTATCGAGAATTGAGTATTTAGGTTTGCCGAAGATTAAGTGACATCCTTTTACTGCAAGTTTGTTAAAGAAGGTAACAAAGACAACCATCGGCAGAATAAATCTTACAGGATAACCTGCCATCTGTTTGAGCCAGTATTTAGGATTGCAGGCAAAGTCTTTAAGTCTTGGACCGATATTTTTAATGTATTGGAGCGGACTTTTTAGAATTTCGCTAATACACAGGTTTACTTCTTTTTGTTTAAATCTTGTATAAGGTCTTACCTGTTCCAGGCCTACTGTTATAATGTCAGCGCATTTCCTTGCCGCCCAGACAAACGGATTTTTCGTCTTAGGGCGGAACTGTGCTCTTAAAGCTTTTCTTGCGGCTTTATATTCTTTTTTGTTTGCAAATGCACAATTCATAACTTTTTCGTTAAATTCCTTAACAGCCCGCCTGTAATTTTCAACCTGTTCCGGTGTCATTCCGCTGTATTGCAGACCGCCGATTTTGTGCATAAGTTTGATTGACGGAGGCATAAATACAAAGAAGCCGATAAGTTCTGTCATTCTTTCCGCAAGTGATTTAACTTTATCGCTTGTAGTTTCCTGCTTGTTAGCCATAATTATTGCTTCTGCAAGGAAATATGCCTGCATCAAAGCCATAATTTTTCCGCCGGCCATTCTGCTTGTTGCACCTTCCATAATCATATTTGAAAGCTTAGCCATAGAACGTCCAAGCTTAGAGCTATGCATTGTGTTTGAAAGCCCTTTGGAAGATTGAAGCAGGTTAAACATTTCACTAAAACTTACTTTTCTTCCCAAAAGCTGCCCGTTTATTTTTGTAGCGATATTCTTATCTGACCAGCTTACCTTCGCAAAGATATCCTTTTTTGCTCTTTTAAATGCTGCAAGTATTTCATCCTGATATTTTATCGGATTACTTTTTATGAGTTCAAAGTGCGCTGCATCCCTAAAGCCCATGGCTTTAATTTTTAAATCTTTAATTATTTTTTCGCGTACTGCCGGTTTTGTATTATATTTAAATGCACGTATTGTTTTAGGTGATTTATCAGGATTTAAAAGTCTAAACTCTTCGCTTTGAAGAATAAGAGCTTTTTCTTCTGCAGTAGCAGCTTTCTTTAATAAATTTTCAACTCTTTGAATATCAGCTTTGGTTGCACCGAGTGTATCTAAATCCTTGGCTGTTTCTATAGGCTTGATAAAAGCTTCACAAGGATTTGATATATCGTGCGCTATCATACCTCTTACGCCTTCAAACTGATGGCGTACAAGTGTTAATTCAGGCTGTGACGGGGTTCTGTCAAATGCCCTCAGTAATGCAGAATTGTCATATATTTTCTTTTTCGCAAACCTTTCCCCTGATTTAAGTTTGCTGTTAATAGCCTCTGCTACCGGATTTTTAGTAAAGAAATTTGTTATTTTATCCCCGAAATTACCTATTCTGCCGGGTATTGATTTTGAATAATCTCCTGAGCATGCTTGGAGATATTTATCCATGGCAATGTTCATTGCAACCCAAACAGGAAGAGCAATCCCCATTTGCTGTACAGGATCAACTTCAGAAAAAGCATTGACTCTGTTTGCAATATAGTTGTCGTTTGCGGCTTGTTTGATATTTTCAGTATTAATTTCAGCCTGCATTGCGGGGTTATATTGAGTATTTGCAGGCTGAACCGTCATCCCGAAGTTATTTTGGGAATTTCCGAATGAGGGTCTATTCATAAAGTCCAATTTATTATCTAACATTACCTACAAATTTCTCCTATATATTATAATAAAACATTTAAAGTTCAAAAATTGCTTATATATACCCTTATAATTTTTAATGTAAAGAAATGTAACAAAAAACATTAGATGTGAAATTTTTAAATTTGTATATACTTTATATATACACAGAGAGTTAAAAAGAAGAGAGGCAATAAGATGGCAGTAGCTAACTTAAAGAAAATCGATAAAAAACTCAATGATATGTATAAAGACCAGATCACAACAAACACTAAAGCTGAAAATTTTGTTGACAGATCAGAGGTTCTTCTTGCACAGATGAATTTCATCGCTGTAGCAAATAAACAAGCATTACATTTGATTTAAATAATTTTTTTATAATATAACTCCAATTAATTTTTCCCCTACAAATTTTGTACCTGATTTTATCCCTAAAATCAGGTTTTTTTTATCAAAATTTGCGGTTAAAAATTATTTAGTCCCGACTTTCAAAATTTCATCAAGCATACCCGTCATGGCAGCTTGTATTTTATCGCATTCGTCTTTTGTTTTAGCCTCAAAACGCAAAGTGAAAACGGGTTCAGTGTTGCTTTGTCTTATTAGTGCAAATCCGCCGTCAAAGACTATTCTCATGCCGTCAAGCGTAATTATATCCTTAATTTCTGAGCCGAAAATACTTTTGTCACTGTTAATTTTTTCTTTAACTGTTTCAAGCGTAGCCTTTTTCAATTCATTTGGACACGGATATCTTAATTCCGGTGAAGAATATACCGCATCAAACGGTTTTAGCATATCGCATATTGTAAAGGCAGGATTACTCTTTTTATGTTTTGCTATAATTTCAATAATTCTGCATCCGGCGTATATTGCATCATCATAACCGTAGTATCTGTCTTTAAAGAACGTATGACCGCTCATTTCTCCGGCAAGAATTGCTCCGGTTTCTTTCATTTTTGATTTAATATAACCGTGGCCGGTTTTACACATAACAGCTTCTCCGCCGAGTTTATTTATCGTATCAAACAACACTTGCGAGCACTTAACTTCACTAACCACTATCGGGCAAATATTATCATTTTTACAAGTATTAATAAGCTCTTGTGCATATATAAGCAGCAACTTATCTCCCGTAAGAAATTTTCCGCAGTTATCAACAACACCAATTCTGTCGCTGTCACCGTCATAAGCAATACCAACATCGGCATGTTCTTTTACAACAACTTCTTTTAAAGTATCTAACGTTTTTTCAACACTAGGATTTGGGTGGTGGTTCGGGAAAGTTCCGTCAGGTTCGGAGAATAATTCAACAACTTCGCATCCGAGTTTTCTGTATAATTCTGGCCCGACAATTCCGCCTGTTGCATTTGCACTGTCAACAACGACCTTTACTCCATCACCAATTCTGCCAAATCTTGATACCATATCATCAATATAAGACGGTATAATGTTATAATCCTGAATAAGCTGAGTATTTGCCGGTTTAATCTCATTTGTCCAATTATCAAGTGTAAGTGCTTTGAGTTCTTTTATCTGCTCCTCGTTTAGTGTTTGGCGGTTATAAGTCATTTTTAAGCCGTTATATTCTTTAGGGTTGTGGCTTGCAGTAATAATACATGCAGCAATGACTTTTTCTCCGTTTGTAAGCCAGGAAGGCACACCAGCAGCTTCGGAATAATAGCCGATAGGGGTTGGAGCAAGACCTAAATTAATTACGTGTGCTCCGGTTGAAGTAATACCTGCCTGCAGCGCATCGGAAAGCGATGGAGAATGGGTTCTTGCATCCATGCAGACGGTAATATACATCGAAGCTTCCTCTTTTGAGGATAATGATTTTAGATATTTAACAAACCCTCTTCCAACGTTGTAAAAGAGTTCTTCTGTTATGTCCTCTTCATAGATTCCTCTGATATCATTTTTACCGAAAGCATGTGAATACTTGTTTTCCATTTATTATTTCTCCTAATCTTCCCTTTATTGTATAATTATAGCATGAAAATGTTCTGGAAAACCCTTGTTAATAATCAAAGCTGTGCTGCCTGGCTTTTCATACTTCCGGCGCTCTTGGGTACGATAATTTTTATTATAATCCCGGTATTTTGCTCTTTTGGTTTAAGTTTTATGAAATGGGATCTTTTAAATCCTATGGAATTTGTAGGGTTTAAGAATTACACAGATATCTTCAGCGATGCGGTATTTTTTAAAATATTACTTAATACTATTGTGTTTGCAATCTCTACTTCCGTTTTCGGAGTAATTATTCCTCTGATTTTGGCGGCCGTTATTAATTCAAAAGTCAGAGGGAGTGAATTTTACAAAACGGCATATTTTCTGCCGTTCATAACGCCGATGATAGTAATCGGAATAGTTTGGGAATGGATATTTGATCCTAATATAGGGCTTCTAAACCACATTTTGCACTTGCATATCAACTGGCTTTACGATGTTGTGTTTGCAATGCCGGCATTAATCTTTGTTTCGGTTTGGAAACTTATAGGTTACAATATGATAATTTTTCTTTCTGCGTTTGGCGGAATTCCGCAAAATATATATGAAGCTGCTAAAATTGACGGTGCTAACCCTATACAGACATTTTTTAATGTTACGGTTCCGATGCTTTCGCCGACTATATTTTTTGTAATAATAATTACCGCAATAAGCTCATTCCAGGTATTTGATTTAATTTATCTTATGACTCAGGGCGGGCCTTTTGACAGCACTAATGTATTGGTATATTCAATTTATCAAAATGCTTTTGAATATTTTAATGTAGGAAGAGCTTCTGCCATTGCTTATGTACTTTTCTTCATAATCCTTGTTCTTACGCTTATCCAGTGGAGTTTAAGAAAAAAGCTGGTTTATAACGAAGCAGTTGATTAATTTTTGTAAAATTTTTATCAAATTTCTAAAGTTATATAGAATATTTTCCGTACATATAATCA
Organism: Candidatus Gastranaerophilales bacterium; assembly: GCA_944324365.1. Classification (GTDB taxonomy): domain Bacteria; phylum Cyanobacteriota; class Vampirovibrionia; order Gastranaerophilales; family Gastranaerophilaceae; genus UBA1221. The sequence goes on along the minus strand of CALUWA010000001.1, from coordinate 139,616 downwards.
GAGATTGTATGGAGTATTATTAATGTTTGAAGAACTAAAAAATGATGGGATTATTGTAGAACTCAAAGCTCTTGTTGATAAGGCGGATGAATTTAAAAGCGACCTGGACTGCTACTGCGAATTTATGCTTGAATCCTTTTTAAGCACGTCAGGTCAAAATTAAAATAGGCTGATATGGGAATATAAAAATTTATTACTGCTTGTTAGTCTTATAATATGAAAATTATCGTAATAGGTGCCGTTGCAGCCGGCTCTAAAGCTGCAGCAAAAGCAAAAAGAATGCTGCCTGATGCAGAAATTCATATTTATACGGATGATACACATGTTTCCTATTCTGCATGCGGTATTCCTTATTACATTGAGGGTAACTTTGACGACTACAAAACTTTGCTTGTCCGTTCTCCGGAAGAATTCGAGCATAGCGGAATACGGGTACATTTAAGGCACAAAGTCACAAAAATCATTCCATCTTCAAAACAAATTCTTGTAAACAATTTAGATGAAAACAGCTCCTTTCTTGATAATTATGACAAATTGATTATCGCGACGGGAGCAAGCCCTATAATACCGCCGATTAAGAATAATTGCTTCAACAATGTATTTACCGTAAGGAAAATAGAAGATGCAATTAATATCAAAGCAAAGCTAAAGGATACAAAACGAGCAGTCATTATCGGCGGAGGATATATCGGGCTTGAAATGCTCGAGGCATTTGTAAGAAATAATGTAAAGACAACCTTAATCGAACGCGGTAATTATCTTATGCCGGCGATGGATGAGGATATGTCGGAACTTATTAAAAATGAACTTGAAAAAATACACGAAAACCGGTTTGAAATAATCACAGGAAAATCCGTTACTGAATTTTGCGGTGATACTGAAGGAATTTCTACGGTAGAAGTTAATAGCGGCGAAATTTACGACGCGGATTTGGCAATTATTTGTACAGGAGTAAGGCCAAATGTTGAATTAGCTGTTGATGCAGGGATAAAATTAGGGGTAACGGGTGCAATAAGAGTTAACCGCCGTATGGAAACCTCTGAACCGGATATATATGCTTGCGGTGACTGCTGCGAAGAAATACAAATTATTACGCAGGCTCCGGTTTGGATGCCGCTTGGTTCAAATGCAAATAAGGAAGGAAGATGTGCGGCAATTAACTGCTGCGGCGGACGTGATGAGTTTTTCGGCGTGCTATCCTCGGCTGTAACCAGGTGCCTGGGTTTAACAATATCAATGACCGGCTTAACAGAAAAAGATGCGAGAAAAGCAGGATTTGATCCGGTTTCAGCTATAGTAACAAAATATGATAAAGTCGGGTATATGCCGGATGCAAATAACATAACCCTAAAAATTGTCGCTGATAAAAGATCGGGAAAGCTGTTGGGCGGCCAGGCTATTGGTGCAGGGGACAGCGATAAAAGAATTAATACGCTTGCAACTGCACTTCTTGCCGGTTTGACAGTTGATGAATTCAGACGAAACGATATGACATATGCCCCGCCGTTTTCAACAACTATAGATTTACTTATCAATGCTTCGGAAATTCTTCAAGAAAAGATTAGCGGGAAATAAGTTTTGCTATGTACCTGGCAACGCCTTCTCCCATAGAAAAACAGCTTGTCTGAACTCTTAAAGCACCTTGTGCCATAAAATCAGCCGAAATGCATCTGCCAGCAACAAAAAGGTTATCTATATCATTAGACATCATGCATTCAATCGGAATTTCATAGTCCTGAACCATTTTAAGCGTCGAGGAGTTCTTTTTTCTGGAGTGAACATCAATAGGGTAATTTGCCACTACAACAGGGTTTTCGAACTTTTTACCCGTAACTATATCCTCCATTGTATAAATATATTTTCCCCTTATTCGACGAGAAGTTCTGACTCCAAGCATATCCGCAATATTTGATATATATGCATTTTCAAATCCCGGGAAATATGTTTTACAAAATTCGCTGAGTCGTAATATGGTCTTACGAGCCAGTATAAGTGCTTTTGAGGTGTCTTTTACAGCCAAAGTATTGTTGTAGTCTATGATTCTAGGGCAGTTAAACGCAATAGTATCAGGCATTCCGGCCACTGTAAACACCTGGAAATAGTTGCTGTCGTGAGGTTTAAGGATACCCTTATCCTCAGCGTCCTTAAACAGAGGCCTTAATGCCCATGCTCTGTCCATATCCCAGGTGTAAGCCGTAGAGAGGTGTATCTGGCCGCCTATATCCTCTACTGTCGTAACATTTCTATCCTTATCATATTCCAAAAGCCACTTTGAAAATACATTCAAATCAATTCCGCTCATCATAAAACGCAGACTCACCGGCTGATTTTCGGATTTTTTTTCTAAAAATTTGCAATTGCAAAATTTTCCGATTTCGCAATTTCCTGTCGCATCTACAACATATATCGTTTCGATAGGTTCCGATAATGTTTTTTTAGATTGTTGTATCTTATCGTTATATACCGATAAGATTTCTTTGGATATTGTAATATTCTTAATTTCTCTGTTATCAAGCTCTATAGCAGTAATATGGGTATCAAAATAAGTATCCACATTGGCTTTTGCCATAAGTGAATCTAATGCGATCTTCATCAACTCAGGATTGAACCAGCCGGGGTTGTTTTGATAAGTAACCTGGCCGCCAATCGCTCTTAATTCATTAATTAAATCATTGTAAAAATCAGTATTTATCTGATTTTTGGATGATTTCATGGCAGGAACAACGAGTCCTGACGTAATTGTACCGCCTAGATGAATACTTTTTTCAATTATAAGCGTCTTAAGTCCAAGTTTACCGGCAGTATAAGCCGCTGCACAACCGGCAGTGCCCCCTCCGACAACTATTAAATCATATTTTGCCATATAAAAATTATACAAATATGCGATACTTGTGGCAAAAAGGTAAATTTATATTAATGGCGAAGCTGGCTGTCTAAGTGTTTAAAGTTATGCAAGTCGTACTTTCCACTGCATACAAACTGATAAGCTTCAAATGGAACCGTTTTAGGATGTATATGATGCCACTGCTCATTAACCATTTTTAGGCCGATTATCTCATTACCTTGTGCGTCATAAGCAAAGTAAGACAAACGTCTTGCATATCTTGTCTGGCAGTCAAGAAGAACTTTATTAGCAGAGGCATATACACCTTTTCCAAGAATAGTTTTATAGGGTTTATTAGATATATATTTTGTCCAAAACTCGTAATAACGGCCGTTTAATTCATATCCTTCAAAGTTTTGTTTTGGCACAATTGTGTCAACATCAACGTAATGCCCATTGCCAACAGCAACCCAATGCGAGCAAAACGCAGGACTTACCGTAATACCAAACAACGCAACCAAAAGTAATAATCTTTTCACAAAACTCTCCTTCATATTTAAAACTTATAATAATATTTTATCACATAATTGAGATTAAGTGAATATGTTAACATAACAGAAATATTTGTATCGAACAGTTATATACCAATAAAAAATCATTAATGTTTAAATTGTTTAATATATTTTGAAGATGAGATTAAGGATGAATTACTAACTTCAATTTTATGCCGCTTTATAATAGCCTCATTTTGCCCCGTTAAATTTTCGTCACGATAAAATATACCTGCCCGCGTTTTTAAAAGCCCTAAATCGTATTCTGAGAGCTCATTTTTTATTAAAGCCTTATTTTTAACCGCTATAGTGCCTGTAAATTTATTTTCAAGTTCGTTATGAATTTTCCCGACATTAAATCCGGCAGTTATCATGGCATTCCTAACTGCGGCAGAATTTGAGTACGTTAAAATTCTTCCGCTATCGCTTAAATGGTTAAAAAGCAGCTTAAAAAAATCCACAGTCCAAAGCGCGGGACACTTTGCCGGGGTAAAAGCATCCAAAAAGATAAAATCATATAGATTATTATCTTCAAGAAGTTCAAATCTTGCATCCTTAATTTTAAGGTCGAAATTAAAATTCTTAAATAATGGGCTATTCAGTGCCTTTTTATAACGTTTTGATATGTACCTATAATATATATTATGTAAGAAGCCGCTTAAATCAATTTTAGGGGTATTCTTATAGGTCTGAAATTGTAAAAATTTGTATAAATGGCAAATATAAGGTGAAAAATACTTCCTTAAATTTTTATCTGATAATATTTGCGATATATCAGTGTTTTGGAAAATTTCCGGGTTTGATTGACAAATTTTTGAGAGCAAAATAATATTTAACTCGTCAGGATAGGTGATAAAATTTTTATCGTAAATTTTCTTGTCCTTGAATGCCAAATATTTCTCAATTCTTTCATTGTTAAATGGTAATTTATAATTCTTGCCCGGAGCTTTTCCGTTTGAAATAAAAAACGGTGATAAAAATGCAAGAGTTTTATCAGTGTCTATTGCTTTAACATAAATTTTAAAATTTTCTACGTTATTAATGTCCGCATGTGAAATATTATCAAAAGTGTTATCGGTATATATCTCGCCGTTATAACATTCTAATAAATTATTATTGGTATGTATCTTATCGTTATATCCAATAGTAGAAATCTTATCAGTATATAACGTTACGTTATATGGCGATAATGATTTTTGCTCATTGTTTTTATTTTTTGAAATTTTGAAAAATTTTTTTTCGAAATTCAAAAAATAATTTATAAAACTTTTTGTGTTATAGCCGATTCCAAAACAAATATCTAAAACTTTTATTTCCGTGTTTTGGACAAAGAAATTATCAAGTTCTGATGGTAATATAAATTTTTCGTATGCTTCTGTTGCAGCCCCCAGTGTTGAATGATATATATCGTCATCCACAGGACTAAAAAGCCCTACTGAGCCGTCATTTGTAAAGTATGGATATAGTTTATACATACATCTATCCCAATGGTTATGACCGCAAAAGCCTTATTATACAAGGAACAAAGGCTAATCTGTATGCGAAATTACCTGTGCACCCTTGGTTTCTACCGGGAAAGTATACAAACGAGCCTTTACATTAAGATCATCCCAGGTATCTTTTACGATAGCTTTCATACGGTCAATATTATTTTTTAAAGAAACAATCAGTATTGAAGGCCCAGCACCGCTAAGGACACATCCAAGCACATTATCCTCATGCTTAAGATTTTCAATAATTTTTTCAAGTCCCGGTACAAGCTTCATTCTATATGGCTGATGCAATCTGTCTTTCAGTGCCAGTTTCATTAATTCGGCATCATGCGTGTGCACAGCCTGAATGAACATTCCCATTCTTTGTGCGTTAAATATTGCATCTTCCATAGGCACTTCTTTTGGAAGTACTGAACGTGAAATTTCCGTCGGAAGCTCATATTCAGGCACGCAAAGTGTCAAAACCCACTCTTGAGGCCACTCAAGTTTTCTGTACACAATGCTGCCGTCTTCTTCGGTTGATGCCATAGTAAGCCCGCCAACGATTGCAGGAGTGACATTATCAGGATGGCCTTCCACTTCTGTTGCTATAGATAAAAGTGCTGCTTCATCAGCCGGATGTCCAAGCAGTTCATTCGCGGCTATCAAACCGCCGACTATAACAGAAGCACTGCTTCCAAGTCCCCTTGAAATAGGAATTTCAGAATGAATTGTGATTCTTAATTCACTCGGAGTCTGCCCGATAGAATTATACAAAAGCTCAACAGCTTTGTAGATAATGCTGTTTTCATCCATCGGAACATGTTCCAAGGAAAACTCATCTGTCATATTTTCGTTAACTAATACGTTAATTTCAACACCGGTACCCGGCAAAACTGTTTCTTCAATTGTGATTGTGTTATATAATGGCAGTGCAAGCCCTAAACAATCAAATCCCGGCCCTAAATTGGCTGTGGTTGCCGGTACTTTAACGCTGACTTTCATCTGTACTATCAACCTCTTTCTTTTTCAAAGTTATTATAGCACAAAGATATAAAATAAATCACTTATTGAATATTTAATCCCAGATTTTTAAATATATTAACCTACATCAGGGACAACTGATTTAACATCGTCTTTATTTTGCTGACTGTATGATTTCAGTGTTTCATCCCAGAAGACTTTTTCTTGTTCGGCCATTGTTTTTTCGAGCTGTAAACTTTCTTCTTCATCTTGCAACGGTGCTAACTGAGCTTCCATCCACTCATCCCAATAACCATCATTATATTGCTTTTCCATTGAATATTTCATCTGTATATTTTGCATTTGTGAAAATATACTATTCATGTTTGCGGTATCTCCGGCCTGCTGATATGCTTGCAGATCACGCTGGAGTGGAGCAAGAGATGCTTGTAAAGTGGCTTGTGAGGCCATATTTTGATAACGCTGCTGCGTCTTAACCATTCTTTGAACATTTTTCATTTGTCTTTGAACACGACCGGCACGCAGGTTGATGCTCATCAAGTTTCTTTCTGCTTGAAGTTTCATCCTGATCGCATATGATTTCATAAATGTCGAGGTTAAGAAACCCATATAAGTATCCTTCGTGTTAATTGCTCTTAAATATATAAACGATATATATACTCGAAAATTGCTTACATGAAGGCAAGTTGTAATATAACTTAACAAAAAATTTACAAAAAATTCGGATATATTTTGTAAATTTTTGTAACGATTTTAAAATTTAAACTCCAACCTGATTTCTTCCATTATGTTTTGCGTGATAAAGACGCTTGTCGGCAGCTTCAATTAATTCTTCTGGGGTAGTTCCGTCTACAGGAAATGTTGAAACCCCTAAACTAATAGTAACAGAAGTTTCACGGCCGTTAGGAAGCTTAAATTGCTTTGATGAAACTCTTGCACAAATTTTATTTGCAGTAAATATGGCAATTTCGTGGTCAGTTTTCGGAAGAATAATACTCATTTCTTCCCCGCCGTAACGGCATGCAATATCCGTTGAACGAATATTCTTTTTCAAAGTCTGTGCAACTTGTCTTAATACCGCATCTCCAGCCTGATGCCCGAAAGTATCGTTAAACTTTTTAAAAAAGTCTATATCTAGAATAATAAGAGAAAAAGAAGTTTCATAACGCTTTGAAGCTTCAATCATCATTCTCATTTGTTCTTGAAAATACCTGTGATTATATAAATCTGTAAGCCCGTCTGTTGTTGCAAGCACATATTGCTGCTCAAAGTCACGGGATTTGATAAGGTATTTGACTATATAAGCCGAGATAAATGTTACAATAGCCAAAAGCAGCGGGTAGATTATATCAATCCACAGGTTAAAATATTTCATCGCATAATAAGCTGCAAAAACATAAAGAAGATACACCGAAAATGCTGCAAGAGAACCGACAAACGCTGATCCTTCATTCATAACGATGCATATTGTTATAATAGCGAGCAGTACACCGAAAAATACCGTAAACGACTTATCCAGCCTGCGAATAAAATTGTTATCAATAATGTTATTAACATATGTTGCCTGAACCTCAACTCCGGGGTATATTTTTGATGAAGGCACCGTCTTGATATCAAACAGACTTGATGCCGTGGTCCCGAAATATACAATTTTATCCTTAAAATCAAAACCTTGAACAGAATGTTTGCCGTTTACGACTTGTATAAGCTTAAACATAGGAATATATTCATAAGTTTCTTGAGGCCCGTACCAGTTTAAAATAGCACTTCCATCTTCATCCAGATATATCTTTCTGTCGCCGAGTATGAGATTTGAGTTTGTATCAATTTCAAGTTTGTCAGTTTTTAGATTCAGGTAATCCATCCCAACTTTAAGACCAAGCTGCGGATAAAACTTATCCTGGTACTTAACTAAAGCCGGCATTTTTCTCAAAATACCGTCATCAGCGCGGGTTACATTTATCATGCCGATATTTGAGGAATTTTTTAAAATATCCTCAATTATTGTTCTGCAATTTGTATATGTTTGAGCATCAAAGTTTACATTACTTGACTTATTATCAATTTTAATACTTATAGTATCTGGCAGCTCAGGAGGAGTCCGCAAATCAGGAGATTGGTCATCTAAATTCATTGAAACAAATACATTATCGTACTTTTTCATCATATCCACGAGCATTTTATCTGCATTTGGATTACTTTTCATGGACTTAACAAACATCAGGTCAAATGCAATACTTTGAGGGTTTTGTTTTTCTATATAATCAACAAGTCTTACATAAACATCACGAGGAAGCGGCCATTCCCCATATCTGTCAAGTATGTACTCATAAGTTGCATCATCAATTGCAACAATTACAATCTTGTCGCTAACTGCCTTGCTGCGTTCTTTTATCATTACATTTTGACGCAAGTCAAACGTTCTGTTCTCAATCATCGAGATAAATGTTTTGAAATTAGTATTCTTGACACTAACCAGAACTGTCAATATAAACAAAAATAACCAAATAGTATATAAAATCTTTTTAAGCATATACCTAACCCAAATCTACATTATCAGTATAATGGATTCGGGCAGATTTGGCAACAAAATTTTTGACAATAAAACGTTTTTCAAGAATAAAATTATTTAGCTTCAATATTTCAGTTGAGTAAGCAAGTTCATCGGGATTTTTTAAGTATCTTAATAAGCATTGTTCGTGCAAATTCATTTATAATAACCACCTGTAAAATAAAATAATAACGCCGACTGGCACATTATTATTATGGATAAATCTAAAATTTTTTACATCAACTGATTATATAGTTTTAATGAATTTAAGTAATGTATATAGTGTAGAAATTTTTGCATACAAAAAATCCCCGCATCAGCAGGGATTTTTTATGTTAGAGCCTTAATTACTCAAAATCTGTTTTCGAAATAAAGACCAAAAAGTCATTAAACATCTGCTCAAGAGGTCTCTCCATTGATACAGAAGATTCCGGGAGCAAGGCATTTTCATGTTCAAGTGCACATAAAATACTCATTGCAGCCGTCTCATTTTCTGGGGTAATTGTTTTCATAAATCATACTCCTATTTAATTTTATCCGTCTAACAAATTACTTATCGGAATATTTTTTATAAACTTTAATGCTATCTTAAGTATATACTTAAGAAATACTTGTATTTACTATATTTGAGGCAATAATTTTCATTTTTACATTTTGTTACATTTTTTATAATACGGACTATTCAAAAAAAATGTTGTTGTGATAGTATAAAATTGGTGATACTAAACAGTAATAGGAGATAAAACAATAGTTAACGAGACCAGAATGAACAGGGACAACAAAGATAAAGTATTGATGAATGAACGTATAAGAGCCAAAGAAGTTCGTTTGATAGGTAAGGATGGCGAAAATATCGGAATTATAGAAACTTCAAAAGCTTTAAAAATGGCTTATGATGAAGATTTGGATTTAGTAGTAATAAGCCCGAACCAGGCTCCGCCGGTTGCTAAAATTTTGAATTACGGCAAATATAAGTATGAGCAGGAAAAAAAGGCAAAAGAAGCTAAGAAAAAACAGCATACAGTTGAAGTTAAAGAAATAAAAATCAGATATAAAATCGATACTCATGACTATATGGTCAGGATTAAAAGTATCCAGAAATTTATATCTCAAGGTAACAAAGTTAAGATTGTTGTCATGCTCAGAGGTCGTGAAATGCAGCATGCTACTTTGGCATTTGATTTGGCAAACAGATTTATTGAAGATTTAAAGGGTGAACCTCTTGTTGTAGAAAAGAAACCTATGCTGGAAGGGCGTAATGTTACATTATATCTTGCTCCGCAATAGACTGGATAAAAAGTTCTTGACTTTAAATCTTTAGCAGGTATTATTAAAAACGTGGCAATTGAATATTCGAATCCATTTATCCCAAAGAAGATTTTATTGCCATTAGTTTTAAATGAGAGTTATTGATAATTAAATAAGTTATACCGTCTAGACTTCCCCAGTGGAGTGAAACGGAACGGAGTTCAAAAAAACGTAGAGCTTGCTCTACCAACTCCATTGATAATTGAATATAATATGCCGCGTTAGCTCCCCCAGTGGAGTGAAACGGAACGGAGTTCAAAAAATGTAGAGCTTGCTCTACCAACTCCATTGATAATTGAATATAATATGCCGCGTTAGCTCAGTTGGTAGAGCAAGGGACTGAAAATCCCTGTGTCCTTGGTTCGATTCCGAGACGCGGCATATTTTTTTTGTGTTTTGTAGCAAGCTTTTTTGGCTTTTACGTTTTTTACTAAATTTCTTAGATTTTTGCTCTGTGTGTAATTTGTGGGTAAATTTTTATTTGAATAAAATACTAGCTATATGAATTTAATACTTCGATTGCTTCTATTTTTCTTTTGAGTGTAGCTTGTAGCGTGTCGGTTGAGCATACTTGAACTGTCCCCCAAAAAAATGACCAATCAGTAGGCAATTTTCAATAGGTAAAAGACTTTATAATAATATGGTAAGGATTGTAAATTTAATCACCAGAAAAAATATTCCAGGGGAATTATATCACATTACGACTAAAGGCAGTTATAAGGATATCATTCGGGATTCTTTTATAAGACCGTCACAAGACCGTGTGTTGAATAAAGAAGCTATTTTTACAATTGATAAGAAGAATTTTCTGAATGCATGGGAAAAAACAATTGTTGATAATGATAGTCTGAAAAACAGATTATTGCAGCATGCTAATCGTGCAAACGATATTGTTGTATTAAAAATTTCGACTAAAAATTTAAAACTCAGAAATCTGTTTGTTCGAAACCAAGTAAAGTTTTTTGATGCATTTACTGGTAACAATGAGAAAATGCCGAAAAATCCTTTAAAATTTATTAAAAATCTTATTGACTTTTTGCATTTAAGATATGGAAGTTTTGCTTTTTTAAAAAATTTTGCAAATAAAGACAAAGCTTATGAATATATTTATAAGGATAAAATAAGTGTAAAAGACATTGACGCTGTTATGACTCTTGAGGAATTTTTTGGAAGTACTTCCAAACATATATGACAAATGGAGGAAAAAACATAGGCTGTTTGCAGATGGGCTTTAGATGGACTTTAGGCAAGAAAAATTTTGAAGAGCAAAAAGTTCATGGTAATGTTCCTGTACTTCAGAAAACAAAAGTTACCTTAAAGGGACTTAAATAAATAAAGAGCTCCGATGCTTTCGGAGCTCTTTATTTTTAATTTTTACTTGCAAAGCTGTATTCAACACCGTCAATAATTTTGTTATAAACCCTGTGTCCGCTTTCATATTCGCTGAAAGCATACTTGTTACCGTTAGCATAATCTATACTTAGTCTTTTGACAACAGGACCGCCGGTTTCAGAAGTTTTTGTATATTTTTCCGGAACTTCAGTTACAATTTTTGAGGCTGAAGTTCTTCCGTTAATAAATGTTTTATATTGTGATACTTTTCGCAGAAGGTTTCCATTCCAATCCGAAAAGCATTTCGTAATACCGGATATTTTTTTATCAAAACATGTCATAAATTTTGATAAATTTGTTTCTTTTTGAATGTAGCCCATTTTTAAATCAACACCGATAGTAATATCACTTTTACCTTTACCCGGAACTTTAGAGGCTAAGAGTACAAATCTGTCTTTTGCGATGTTTCTTTCACGTATCTCACGCATACCCATCTCGTGTAAATCGTTGTATATTTGATTTTTTGTACGTCCTTTTTTCGTAAAGAAATTTATAAATCTATTGGTGCCTGTAATAATTTTTGTATTCATGCTTTACCTCCAATAGTATAAAACCTATAAAAATAAAATTTGCCAGTAAATTTGTTGAATTAAAATATTTATAATATAATACTAGCAAATGTTTTCTAGGGTTCCGTGCTTAGATGCAGCTGGTCCGAGAGAAAACTTGCAAGGGATACTTTGCATACACGGAAGGACAAAAGCCTGGGAGATAATATATATCTCGCAGGTATTTTTATATGAAAGGGAATTAAATTATGGCATGGATACATTTATTAGTTGCAGGATTTTTTGAAGTATTTTGGGCAATTGGGCTAAAAATGTCACATGGGTTTACAAACCTGTGGATTAGCATTCTTACGGTTATCGGTATGATTGCAAGTTTTTATTTTCTTGCTCTGGCACTTAAGAATATACCGCTTGGTACAGCTTATGCAGTCTGGACCGGAATTGGAACCATCGGAACGGTTATTCTTGGTATTCTTTTGTTTAAAGAACCGGCAAGTATTTTAAGGTTTGTCTGTATTTTGCTCATAGTAAGCGGCATAACGGGTCTAAAACTTTTATCGGCATAAGTTAATATAAAAATTTGCGAACTGCTAGCAAAAAAAATATTTTATGAGTTTTTACTAACTCATCATGCAAATTTTTAATTACTGTAATTCCGTTAACCCGGATTATAAATACAATAAACAGCCAACGTTCGGCTACAGGCTGCCAAAGATAATCTTTACAGATATAAAAGATATTCCACATTTGAAGTGCGGCTGCTGCGGTAAAGATACCTTCCGCACAAACGATATCGCTCATATTTTCAAAAGTTTTGAAGCAGGTTCCAAGCGAGCCCTGGAAAATGAAGCTTTAGCCAGGTTTAAAGACACGGAAGCTTTTGCTTTTTTAACAGAATTATCTAAAACTAATCCTAAGGCAACAATACGGAATCTTATCAGCACAGACTCTGCCGCCGATAAAATTAAAAATTTATCCCAAAGAGCAGAGCTTGATGTAAGGCATATTGCCTTGATTTCAGAGGGAATAACAGTAAAAGCTCCAAGAGTTATTGACAAATTAATGAAATACCAAGAACACTTCGGAGATGATCTCAAAACTGTATTTGAAGCAATGGAAATTTATGCAGAGAAGTATCCGAAAAATACATTTGCGGAGATTTTTAATAAGCCGGAAGTAAAAGATATACATATAAAGCGCTACAACGACTCAAAACAGTTGAAAATGAGCCAGCAGATTGAGGTATTTAAGCAGCTGCGTGAGTTAGGAGAAAAATTATCACCTCAAGATAAAGTAAGACTTTTAAAAACTAACTCTGACGCCCTCAAACTCTTGAATTTAGGTATTTACGAACCCGATATGAAAAAAGCTTTGGTAGAAGATTTATATTTAAATTTTTATAAAGACTGTTCAAACAGGCGTATAAAAAAGAAGCTTATGCAAACTGTTGCGGGATTTCCTTATGATGTTGTTTCGCCGGTTGATATGTTTGTAGCAACATCCGTAAATAAGAAAAGAAGTGATAAGGATATTGTTATGATGTTTCTTAAGGATATGAGAGCGACATTTGAGCATGCTAAGCCATACAGCAAAGACGGCAGTGATAAGTGGGAAAACGGAATAGTTTTTTGCCAAAGATGTAACAGAAAACGTGCTGACTTACCGTACCCGTTCTTTTTAAGCTTTTTCCCGCAGATGAAAAAAAATATTCAGCAGCAGTGCAATAAAGTTATGACATTTATTATGCATGGAAAACTGACCGGAGCTGATAATTACCCGATTGAAATTAAAAAAACACTTCTTGAAGAAACAGATAATATTATAAAGCTCAATATAAGCAAATATTTAAAATTTAAAGAAAAGCAGGCTGAGTTGAAATTGAAACGTTCAGAAGCTATTTTTGCCCGGGATGACAAGTGGTATAATGATATATCAAAAAGTCTTGAAGATGTTGATGAAAAAATAGCAGAGGCCTTAAAAACCGTACGCCAGCTAAAAAAGACTCGTCAAATGATTAGCCGTTCTGTTACTGAAGCCGCGGAGAAAAGAGAAAGATCAGCAAATACATTAAAAGCTTCTGAAGCAAACTTTAATATTGCCAAAAGAAAAGCTGCTGAAGATACCGAAATAAATAAAACTATCAGGTCTAGGCGGATAAAAAAACGCGGCGATTAGAGAAATTTTTTCTCAGCTTTTTTTAAGCTGAATTTTTCAGGTTTGCTCTTCATATATTTTTCAACATTTCTTCTAAACGTTCCAAAATGCATATTACTGCTGATATCAATAAATTCATCAAAATGTTTTCCGCTGAACAAATACAGAATTGACTTATGCTTATCTTTTTTAACGCCGAGTGTCATAAATCTGTCGCTTTTACTGTTAAGTTCAGTACGAAAAGCATTAATGGAATGTGTTTTCCCGCTAATTTTAATAAATTTACCAAATGACGGGGTATTTGTATTATAAGAATTTTGTACTTTCATCTTTTCTCCATGTTATTTGTACTATTGTAAAATCCCTGAATAATAAATTTTGCGCATTATAAATTTTCATCTATATCATCGTACAAATCAAAGCTTTCATCATTAACTTCCCGCAAAAAATTAGTCCAGCTGTTGTAATATTCGGCAAGAGCATACGTGTAACCGACTATTATAGACTTGTAAGATTGTTTCATAACAATTAGGGCAGTCAGGTCTGTTTTACCCGATTCATAACTTTTAATAGAAGATTCTATAAGTTTTTGTGAACTTGTAAGTATATTTTTTTCGTAACAATTAAGATTATCTCTCGCAGTCAAAAACTTTGCATAAGCTGCATCAACATCTTTTAGAGCTTTGTTTACAGTGGAAATATATTTAAGTTCGGCCTGCTGGAGTTCAAGCTGTGCATTTTGGATTTCCGGTTTAAATGTGTAAAAAAGAGGTAAATTTACAATGTTTGCGCCCGCGAACGCTCCGCTTTTAAACCCTTCATCGGTCTGTGCCCTACTTTGATACAGGTATCCTCCGACAATTTCGATATCAGGAATTCTCTGATGGGACACAACCTTGAGCTGCTTCTTTGCAACATTTATCTGCTGCTTGGCAATTTTAATATCATATCTGTGCTCAAGCGCGTGCTCTCTAATCTCTTCAAATTCCGGCATGCCGTCACTCGGACTTGGAGTCAATAGCTCATCAAAGTTATTTTCTTCCGCAAATATTTTATCGCGAGTATCATAATTTGAATCTTCGCCCGGATTTATGACTTTATTAAAATTAACAAGTGCATTTCTTGCGGATATTTTTGCGGAATTAACTTGTGTTCTAAGCTGATTTAGAGCAATTTCAGCCTGTAACTCGTCAATTTCGGGAGCTTTTCCGCTGTGAACTTTTTTCTTTACTATATTAAGAAGCTGTTCTTGCAATTTTTCCTGTTGCTGTAAAGTATCAAGAACAGACTTTTCTGCAACAAGATTTATATATGCAACTCGAACATCCATTTTTAGGTTAAATTTTGCATATCGCAAATTTTCACTTTGAAGGTCTAGATAGGATTTTGCGAGATTTTTTCTTGCTCCTCTTTTCCCAATTTCAACTAATTCACTGAAACCAAGCTGTTGCGGCTCGCTTCTGCCGGCTGTTCCGATATTATAAAACATGTTAAATTCAGGGTTTTGCAGACGGTTTGCGGATTTAATTCTGTTCTTTGCAATATCTATATTCATTTTTTCTGCACGAAGATCAATATTCTTTTCAACCGCAATATCAAGTGCCTGCTGCAAATTAATCTGAACACTGTCCTCAATTGCATAGCCGGAAGGGGTTAAAAATATACATAATAAAAATGATAACAAAACCTTTTTCATATTATATAATTCTATTATATTCAATAGAATATGTCCACAAATTGTTACAGAACAGGAGAATTTATGGCAGATACGTATCAATCAATCAGATGCCCTGCATGCGGCAATGTAATGAAAAAAGTTTTTATTCCGTCTGTTGGTGTTAATATAGATATCTGTGCCGATGGGTGCGGCGGAATATATTTTGATGCGAAGGAACTTCAATTAATGCAAAAGGTATCAGGGGATGATATTCAGGAAATAAACTCTTATCTTGAAGGCAAGCAATTTACTCCTGTTGATGAGTCTGAGGCGAGGATGTGTCCGAATTGTTCTTCAAATATGGTAAAAACCAGAATTAACGGATTAGACGTACAGGTTGATACCTGTTACAGCTGCGGGGCTGTATTTTTAGATTACGGTGAGCTGGATGCAATCCGTGCAAGCTATAATAACAGAACCAGAAACTCCTATAATTCAGTATCAAGCTCCGCCTCGCTTAATCAAAGTAATGATTATCTGAGAGAATTATACAGAGATGCTCAGCGTGAAAACAGCTTAAGACCGTTTGAATTTAACAGGAGCTATTACAGATTATCAGACTGCATAGTTGACTTTATTGGATTTTTACTCAGGTAGAACTTATGCTCTGCCGTAAATATCGTTATAGCGGATAATATCATCTTCCGAGATATAAGAGCCCATTTGGACTTCTATTATTTTTAGCTCGTTATCATAAGGATTTTGGAGCGAATGGATGGCTTTTACCGGAATATCTATACTTCCGCCAGCTTCAACGGTATATTCCTTATCATTCAAAATAACAAGTGCTCTTCCTTCCAAAACAACCCAATGCTCGGAACGGTAATTATGCGATTGTATAGATAATTTCTGTTTTGGAAGCACGCAAATTGTTTTTGTAAGATAGCCCTCTCCGCTATTCATGCAGGTATAATAGCCCCAAGGACGGAAAACTGTTTTGTGCAACTTGGTAGTATCGCTTTCTTTTAATTTGTCATAAAGGTTTTTAACATCCTGTGATTGATTGCGCTTGCAGGCCATAATTGCATCTTCGGTTTCAACAAGGATTATATCTTCCAGACCGGACACCGCAACAAGTTCCTTTTGTGAATAGATAAATGAATTTTTAACATTATCTGTCACAACTTTTCCGGTCAAGACATTGCCGTTTGCGTCTTTTCCCTTCACATCATACAACGACTGCCATGAGCCGAGATCATTCCAATCGGATTTAAGTTTTACCAGAGCAATTTTGGAAGATTTTTCCATTATCGCATAGTCAATTGAAATTGAAGGCATATTCTCGTATACTGAATAGTCAATTTTTGCCGTATTCGAAAAATCCAAATACTTTAAATTGCTATAAATATCAGGCGCATATGCGGCAAATTCATTAAGCAATACGGAAATTTTTGCCATAAATATACCGCCGTTCCAGAAGTAATTTCCATCTTCAAGATATTTCTCCGCAGTTTCTCTGTCCGGTTTTTCAACAAATTTTTCAACTTTATACCCTGATTTCAAATTTCCGGAGGTTTTTATATAGCCGTAGCCGGTTTCGGGATAAGAAGGCTTTATACCGAAGGTTACGATATACCCATCTTCCGCCAAGTCCATTCCCTCTTTTACGGTTTCAAGAAAAGCTTCCGTATCCTTAATAAGATGGTCAGAAGGAACAATTATAACAATATCATCTTCGGTATTCTTTTGTCTGAAATATTCAAGAGAACAGGCAATAGCAGGTGCAGTATTTTTGCCGATAGGCTCTGCAAGAGCAACATTTTCCGCATCAATCTTATTAAGCTGTAATTTTACATCCGAAAAATGTTTAACATTTGTCACAGAGAGAATATTGTCCGCACTTATAAGAGTCTGCAAACGCTTAAACGTACTTTGAAGCAGGCTTGTTTCACCGTCAAGAGTTAAGAGCTGTTTTGGGTACATATCACGCGAAAGAGGCCACAATCTGCTTCCCGAACCGCCTGCTAAAATAATTCCTTTCATATCCTCTCCTTATCTGTAACTCTGTTTTGTATTATAGCAAATAATGCCATGGTTTACAAATTTCAAAAAAATTTGTATAATTTCTTTATGTATAGCGATGGTGAAAAAGTTTTTATAGAAGATGATGATCTATGTTTGTCTTGTGAAAACTACGTAAAAGAGTTTGAATGTCCGCTTTTGAGTGCACTGGTACAGGGAGATGTTTTTTTGGAAGACAGCCTTGTCGTAACAAAATGCGGTTTTTATAAAGAATTTAAAAGAGTATTGCATATTGTAAGGAATAATAAAAAAAGATGAGAACAATAACACTGATTAACGGGGACGGCATAGGCCCGGAGATTTCCGATGCCGTTGTTAAAATTATTGAAGCAAGCGGGCTTAAAATAGATTGGGATATACAAACCGCCGGGGAAGATGTAATAGCTGCCGAGGGTACTCCGCTTCCCAAAAGAGTTTTAGACTCAATAAGGGAAAATAAAGTTGCCCTTAAAGCTCCGGTTACAACTCCGATAGGCAAGGGGTTCCGTTCTGTCAACGTGCAATTAAGAAAAGAACTGGATTTATATGCAAACTTGCGTCCATGCAAAAATCTGCCTTCCGTAAAAACTCGATTTGATAATGTTGATATTGTTGTTGTACGAGAAAATACAGAAGATTTGTATGCAGGAATTGAACGTCAGGTTGATTCTGATACTGCAGAAAGCATAAAACTCATAACCAGGAAAGCCAGTGAGAGAATTTGCCGTTTTGCATTTGATTATGCCGTAAAAAACAACAGGAAAGAAGTTTGTGTTGTCACAAAAGCAAATATTATGAAACTTTCTGACGGGCTGTTTTTAGATTCTTACCGGAAAGTTGCGGAGGATTATCGGGATATTCAAAAAAAAGAAATTCTTGTTGATAACTTGTGCATGCAGCTTGTCCAGAACCCTGAAAAATTTGATGTACTGGTTCTGCCGAATTTATACGGTGATATTGTCTCCGACCTCACGGCAGGTCTGATTGGGGGGCTTGGTGTTGCGCAAGGTGCAAATATCGGACTTGATTACGCTGTTTTTGAACCTGTGCATGGTTCGGCTCCCGATATAAAAGGGCAAAACAAGGCAAATCCGACAGCACTTTTGCTTTCTGCGATAGAAATGCTAAAATACATCGGAGAATATAAATATGCTGAAAGAATAGAAAAGGCACTATTTGATACTCTTCGAGAAGGTATCTGTACGTCGGATTTAGGCGGGACATATTCCACTACAGAATTTACCGGTAAAATTATTGAAAAACTCTAATCAATAAGCCCTAAATCTTTAAGCAGCTTGTTATTATTTGAAAGATCCTCTAAATTCTCTTTTGCAAGCGGATCTTTAACGCCGTTTCTTAAAAGTTCGGTAACGCGCTCGTTATGTGAAAGATTTTCAGGATCTGACAATACAAGTTTTGTAAAGTTTTTTATATCAGCTTGCTTTTCATAAAGCTTAAGAGCATGCTTTGAAAGACTATCCAAAAATTCATTTTTTGACAGGTCAAAATCAACATCAATAGGCTTTATCATACCTTGATTTGAGGCTTTTTTGGCACTGCTGTTAAGTTTTTTGGAAAGCTCTTTAAATATCTTCATAACACACACCCATATAACTATTATATACTTAGTAGTAAAAATTTTCAACTTTGCAAATTTGCTATATGCTGGAGTTATAATATTCTTGATTATAAGTTATATTTATTTTATAATAATCTCGCATAAAATAAATAAGAAAGAGGTCTTAAATGCTTGATATTAAATTGATTAGAGAAAACCCTGAAAAAATTAACGAACTTTTAAAACGCAGAAACCCTGAATTATCAATTGACGAAGTTATTAAGATTGATGAAGAAAGACGTAAAGTTCAAGCGCAGGCAGATGAATTGCGTGCGAAAAGAAAAAAGGATTCTCAATCGATAGGCGAGCTTAAGAAAAAAGGAGAAAATACGGACGCCGTTCAGGCAGAAGTTAAAAAGCTCGGTGATGAGATTAAAGCTCTTGAAGAACGCCAGACTGAACTTGACAACAAGCAGAGAGATCTCTTGCTGCATATTCCAAACATTCCGGATGAAACGACCCCTGTAGGAACCTCGGAAGATGATAATAAAGAAGTTTACAAATGGGGTGAACCAAGAAAATTTGACTTTGAATTCAAACCTCATTGGGATTTATGTGAAGAAAAAGGATTGGTAGATTTTGAACGCGGAGTAAAAATTTCCCAAAGCCGTTTCATTTTATACCGCGGTCTTGGTGCTAAGCTGGAGCGCGCAATAATCAATTTCTTCCTTGATTACCATACACAAAATCAAGGATACGAAGAAGTGTTGCCGCCGTTTATGGCAAATGCCGCAACAATGACCGGAACCGGACAGCTTCCTAAATTTAAAGAAGATATGTATAAATGTGTTGACGAAGACTTGTATCTTATCCCGACAGCAGAAGTTCCGGTTACAAATATTTATGCAAACGAAATCTTATCTGAAGATGATCTTCCTAAATATATGACGGCATACACTCCATGTTTTAGACGGGAATCAGGTTCTGCGGGCCGTGACACAAGAGGACTTATAAGGGTTCACCAGTTCAACAAGGTAGAGCTTGTGAAACTTTGTACTCCGGAAACAAGTCCGCAGGAACACGAGAAACTGACGGAGGATGCTGAGAAAATGCTTCAGCTTCTTGAACTTCCATACAGAAGAGAGGCTCTTTGCACCGCTGATATAGGTTTTTCTGCAAATAAATGCTGGGATTTGGAAGTTTGGATGCCTTCTTACGGAACTTACAAAGAAATTTCAAGCTGTTCAAACTATGGCGATTACCAGGCAAGACGTGCAAACATTCGCTATCGTTCAAAAGATACCGGCAAAACCCAGTTTGTTCATACTATTAACGGTTCCGGACTTGCGGTCGGCAGAACATTTGCTGCTATTGTTGAAAATTATCAGCAGGAAGACGGTACAATTATTATTCCGGAAGTGTTAAGAAAATATACCGGATTTGATAAAATCTAAGGAGTTAAATGAATAAAAGTATCTCTGAATCGCTAGAAGAAATACTTAAAGAACCATTTACTTACAAAGACAGCGCTATTCACAGAGGCTGGAACGTATTTTGCAGGTCTGCACTTGCATGCAGGTATGTATACATGAAAACGCCATTTTTAATAAAACTCTTGGCGGGTGTACCTTTATTCTATTTTAGCTGGATGGTGTATCTCTCATACTTTTTCTTTGTAATATGGTCAATTGTTCTTAATTGCAAGTTCAGGTATAATTATTCGGAAAAAACATTTACAATTAAGCAGTACTTTAAAGTATATTTTTTTAAGAATGTTCTTTTTATAATGGTGGCTATATTTATGTATCAGTATTATTTTTATAAATGGGGGTGGTTATGCTTCATATATTCACTTCCTATGCTTTTAATTTCTATTGCATACGTGCTGCCTATCTTTGACAGAAGAATCTACAAATGAGGTTGGTAATGGTTATTGATAATTTTGAGAAGGAAAGAAAATTTGATAAATTTGCGTTTAATTCCCCGCTAATTGCCGGAATAATTTTATTTTTCGGACTTTTGGGCTATGGAATATACAGCATTTTATCCGTGACAAAAGAAAATATTCCTTTTGCTGCTGCTTTAAATATATTAATTCTACCATTATTTGGCGGTACTGTTTTATTGATTGCAGGACTATTGTGTACAATAGTTTTAAAGCACAAAGGAAAAACAACAGCAAAGGTTTCCGTTAACACAGATGAATTATATTTTGATGTTAATAATGAACGGTACTACTTTAATGATTTAATGCCGGAATTTGATGTTGTAAAATCCGCAAACACAAAATTTATGTACTGGTATGATTTTGTTTTACATTTCAAAAACGGAACTTCGCTTGAATTTACACTGCCGCAGTCAACAGCTTTGTCATTTATCAAAAAATATTTAACTAAATATTCCAAGCCATCAGTATCGCTTAAAATATGCGGTATAAAGTTCTAAGTTCTGCTGATTTGTGCTATACTATTTTCAAAAGCGATAAGGAGTAGTATGTACGAATTTCCATTTGAGCTGGATGATTTTCAAAAAGATGCGTGTAATTATATTACTGACGGCAAAAGCGTTGTTGTATGCGCACCTACAGGTGCCGGCAAGACGGTAATAGCGCAGCACGCAATTCACCTTGCACTAGAAAAAGGTGACAGAATTTTCTATACAACTCCATTGAAAGCGCTTTCAAATCAGAAATATTATGATTTTTCTGAAAAATACGGCTCTGATAAAGTAGGACTTTTGACTGGCGACACTTCAATTAACCGCTCGGCGCAAATTGTTGTTATGACGACAGAAGTTTTCAGAAATATGCTCTATGGTACAAATTTTGGAACAGTTGCCGACAATTTAACCGGAGTTAGATACGTAGTACTTGACGAAGTTCACTATATGAATGACGAGGACAGGGGAACTGTTTGGGAAGAAAGTATTATTTACTGTCCTACAAATATTCAGATAATTGCACTTTCCGCAACGGTTGCCAATGCTGATGAGCTTACAGCCTGGATAAATACGGTTCATTCCGAAACGAAACTTGTTGATACAGATTTCCGCCCTGTACCACTAAAATTTTTCTATTTTGACAGTTCGCAGCCTGATAAAATATTACCGCTATTTACGCCAACCGGCCAGCTAAACAAAAAAATCAAACCGGAAAAAAAGATTTGGGGTCCGAAAAGAAAAAAACAAAAATCACACGTCAAAGATATAGTGAGAAATCTGTTTGAACAGGACATGCTTCCTGCAATCTATTTTACTTTTTCACGCAAAAAATGCGACGAGCAGATGGAAATGTGTGCTAATCTCGAGCTTGTTACAAGAGGTGAACAGGCTCAAATTAAGCAAATTATTGATGATTATATTGCGGAAAACCCGCATCTTTATAATAACAGACATATAGAATACCTGCTCCAGGGAGTAGCTTCACACCACGCTGGACTTTTGCCGGCCTGGAAGAATTTGGTTGAAAAATTATTTCAAAAGGGACTTATAAAAGTCGTGTTTGCGACTGAAACACTTGCGGCGGGAATTAATATGCCTGCCCGCACAACTGTTATAAGTTCAACGAGCAAACGGACAGATTCCGGGCACAGAATGCTTACTGCAAGTGAATTTTTACAGATGTCAGGACGTGCCGGCAGACGCGGTATGGATGAGATAGGCTATGTTGTGGTCGTCGGAACAATGTTTCAGACGCCGGAAGAGGTTGCGGAACTCGTATTAAGCGATGCTAATCCATTGGAAAGCCGCTTCTCGCCAAGTTACTCTATGGTTCTTAATCTGCTGCAAAGATTTTCGCTTGATGAAGCTAAAGAGTTAATCCTAAAAAGTTTCGGATATTTTTCATCTGGTTCTAGGCTAAAACCATTATTAGCACTTCAAAAAAGCTATGATAACGAATTAAAAGAGCGCGAATTTATTTGTCCTTTTAAACGCAGTGATGAAGATTTAAGTGCTTATGACAAGCTAAGACATTTATACGTTCAAAACAGGCAAACATACAAGAAAATCTGCAAGCAGGAGCGCTCAAAAAACCGTCCTCTTCCTCCGGAAGCGGTTAAATTCGGACAAGAAACGAAAAGTATGCTTAATAAGCTGCATACTTACCAGTGCGATGCGTGCAAATTATACAAAAAACATTCAAAAAATATAGAAGTTATTGAGCGTATAAAAGTTCGGAAAAACAAACTTGAAAAGGAAATTGACAGACAAAGAGATATTTTCTGGAACAAATTTCTTGCACACAGAAGCGTGTTGAAAGAATTTGGTTATATTGTTGACGATTACCCGACGGAAAAAGGTATAATGACAGCCCAAATCCGCTCCGAAAACGAATTATTTATTGCTGAAATTATAAATTCGCATATCCTTGAGGGACTTACACCTTCACAGCTTGCGGGGGTTATTTGTGCAATTACTACGGAAGATTTAAGAATTGATATTCCATATATTCCGTTTTCGGAACCAGTCAGAAAAACATTAAACCATATAAGAAATATCAGGCGTAAACTTGAAAAAATTCAAAATGAGTATCTGGTAGAAGCTCCATGTTATATTAATCCGTATTTCAGTTCCCTCATTGAACTTTGGGTAGAAGGTTCCGAATGGGAAGATATAACCGGACAGATTGATATGGGTGAAGGAGATATTGTAAGAGCATTTAAGCGCGTTGTCGATGTTTTAAGGCAGTTCACGACAATTTCTAATGTTCCGGAGGCTCTTGTATTCACGGCCCGCGAAGCCATTGACAAAATTCAGAGAGAACCTGTTAATATAGATTAGAGGATAAAATGAAAAGACCGTTAAGCGCACCTTGGGTATTTTTAAGTTATTTCCCGAAACTTTTTGCAAAAAGCGGGAAGGCTCGTATCCTTAAGGAATTCTACGACAAACATTTTTCGTCCGAACTGCTGAATAAATTAATTAATATAGGCTGTGTTACCAAAAATTACTACCTGATTAACTACTTAAAATATAAAGATATATTAAGATAAAGTGTTAAAAATACCTTATTTAGTTTTGTAAAATCCTTGCGGCGTCTAGACTTGAAGTATTTGTAAACTTATGTTACAATAGTAGTAGGAAGATCCTGAATGGTTATTTTAGGTTTCCGATGAGTGTTATTCCCCACCCCACTCTAAAATAAAAAAGGTATCCGGTTACTTAAAACAAGAAAAGGTGACGACATGGATACTCTTGATCTCTACAACGGGAATACAGGCAAAGCAACTGCGTTAGTGCAAAATCTTGCAGTCATAGGAGGAGTATTTGTTCTTTTGCATTTAATGCTTAATCCGCCTATTTTTGCTGAAGATTTAAAACTTGCACACGCACCTGTGCCGGGTTTGACAATTGATACAGGCCAAACCTATAACAGGATTCTTAATGAAATTTCTCCTGAAGCAAGAACAAAGAATTTTGATGAGAGTATCCGGAGAAAATACCCTAATTCTTTGATTAAAACGGTAACCAGCGGGGTAAAGCATGTTAAAATGACAAAATACTATGACGGCAAGCCTGTCAGAATAAATTTAGTAGAAATAGATCGAAAGCTTGCCTCAAATTTCGAGATAAAACCGGCTCTGTCCTCAACAACATCAAATTTAAAGAGCAGGAGAACAATTACAACAATTGCAAAAAATACAAATTCTATTGTGGCTTTAAACGGAACATTTTTTAAACCCCAGACGGGGGTTCCACTCGGAACTTTAATGATTGACGGAAAAATGTATACCGGCCCTATTTACGACAGGGTAGCAATGGGAATTACAGATGACGGGTTTACTATGGCAAGAGTCCAGCTCGATGCAAACATTAAATCCGGAAAGCAGGTTATAAAAATTGATAATATCAACCAGCCAAGGATGTTGTCAACACATGTTATTGCTTACACAAGCGAATGGGGCAGCAAGGCTCCGGCTTCACCTAAATACGGAACACAGCTTGCAATAAGCGGAAATAAGATTATAAAAGCATCAGCCAATCCTCTGGATATACCCAAAGACGGGTATGTCATTGTCGGGCCGAAAAGCATTTTGAGCAAACTTTTCGGAGCAAACAAGGTCAAAGTTACCATTGGCACAACACCCGATTGGAAAGATGTAAATCATATTATAAGCGGAGGGCCGTATCTTGTAAAAAACGGGGATGTTTTTGTTGATATGACAGCCCAGAAGCTTGGTGCAATAGGAGGGAAAAATCCGCGCAGCGCGATTGGTTATACCGCCGAGGGTAATCTTATAATGGTTGCCGTTGACGGAAGGGAAGGTCAATCCGTTGGGATGACGTTAATGCAGCTGGCGAACTTTATGAAAAATGCCGGCTGTATTAACGCAATGAATTTGGACGGTGGAGGTTCGACCGTGATGTATGTTGACGGGCAGGTCGTTAACAAACCTGCATATAAAGGCGGTATCGCAATCTCCAACGCCCTCGTTTTATCAGAAAAATCAGAACTCGCAAAAGCAAATTAATAAATATTATTTATTTTAAGAATTTTTGAATATCCTGAAGCAGCATTTCAACATCTACATTATGGAGTTTTGCGCCCTGCTCAAGAGTCTCTTCAGCATTCATAGAACATTTTGCACACCCCATGCCGTATTTATCAAATACTACCGGTAACAGGATATGTTCTTTAAGTATATCTCTTATAATTGTATCTTTAGTTATTTTGGTCATATTCACCTCTTACTATATAGAAATCAGCTTTTTTACCGTTAAGGTTGTTTGCATCAATGTACCCACAGTAGGTATTTAAATAAATCTTAGGTTTAGAAATCTTACCGATCAAGTTATTCGGCAGCGTAACAGTCGCTAAATTGTTAAAAGGATCTGTGCCGATTTTGTTATAGCTTGTTGACATTACTACAGGCATATCCTTGCCGCCGATAAGTGTTGCAAAATCTTTCATATAATCAAATATCCCTGCGGTAAGCTCCATGTTGCCTCCAAAACCATACATCTCTTTAATCAGTCTATTATTTGCTTCAATATTTTCCATTACAAGGGTATTTTTACCGCCGACTTCTCCGACATAACAGCGTGACATAGCAACTGTTTTACCGTTTGAATCCTTAACTTCAACTACATTTATCGCAGTATTAAGCAAATAATTCGCCATAGAACCGCCGTTTGAACCATCGAGAGCCGTGCAGCAGGTCGTGTATGAACCGTCAAACAGAGATTCCTGAGGAACACGATTCCACAATTTTATTGTGTAATCTTTATCACCAATTTTAAAGGTTTGTTCTGCAGGGCCAGTCTGCCATGCTTCATAATTCAAACCGCGTTCACCAAACATCTTGGCAGTTTCAGCATTTGCCTGACCGTGTTTGTTTGTTGTATCGGTTATATAATTTGCAAAATTACCTTTTGAAGCTTCAACTATTACTTCACTCAACTCCCCGTTGTCTTGCGCAGGCTTTTGGGTAAGCAATGAAACATATTCTTTATCCCAATTCAGATTTTCAGTCTTTAGCGATGCAATCTCAGCTTCGCTAAGACCATTACTTTTCAGGAGATATCTGAAGATATCACCTCTCATAGCATCAATATCCAATACAAATGCGCCTTTAGGAAGCGGAGTCATGTATTTTTTATAATCAACATTAACTCCTGCTGCACCGGTTATTCTACTTAGTTGATCTACAATCTGTATTAAATCAATCTTCTGGTGTCCTGTTAATTTGTCCGGCTGGCCTTTTTTGTTAATTCGTTTACCGTTTCTTATAATATCAGCCAACGCAATACGCGCATCAACAGGCATTTTGGCGAGTGTATTAAGAGATTCTGAGAATTTATCAAATCTCTTATCAAGAAGCAGTTTTACAGCTTCCATATCCGTAGCAGCTAATGCCGAGTATATTTTTGGCAAGTTTTGCTCTATATTTTTCTTTATGTCATTTGTAATCCACTCTGCATTTCTGGCATCATTATCTGAATAATTTCTGCCCTGTTGATTATATTTATTCACAATTTCAGTAAAAGACAATCCTTTATTTTCAGGGCTTAAGCTCAAGTTATAAAGTTCATATGCATTTTGAGAAAAATCTCCGTTGATATAATCCTGCGGTTTCTTTTGAACTGAAGAGTACAATTTTGCTATCTGGTACATATTATCTATAAATTCTTGTTTGGTCAGATTTGATGCAGTCAATATCTTGTTAAATTCGGCAGATTCCATAAAGTCTTGGACTTTATTTGTAAAGTCAGGAAGAGTATTTTGGGTTTTCAGCTTAATACCTTTTAGAACTTCTGCTTTTTCTGCTAACAACTGCTGAACTGCAGCATCATTTTTGGCAATGTCGTATCCGCGAGTCCATACCAAATCCTTAACCAAATCTGCGGAGATTCTGCCTTCCGAGCAGGCTTTTGCAATATAGTCAATATTTTGTGAAGAAGTCACCTCTGCACTTAAATCTTCCGTAATTCGCCCAGATATTGCTTCATAAATCGTATTAACTGCAGACTCACCATATTTGTTTGATACATTAAGTGCATCGACAATGTTTTTGTATTGCTCTCTTGTTAATAACCCATATTCCGCCGCAACAGCATATTGGAACAGCATCGGTGTCTTACTGTCTAATTTTTTTATTACATCAGGAGAAATCATATCAAATAAGACTTTTCCTTTTGTGAATGCTTCTAACGGAATACTTGTTTCTTCTATATACATAGATAAATCATCTTTAATAATTGAAACTATATCCGGGTGCGCATCAAAGAATTTTATTCTGTCAAGATTGTCTATTAATAGCGAAAGTTGTATCTCATTACCATTTTTGAGACAGGAATTAGGATTATTGAGGTACTCTTTAACATTTGCCAACTCCTCTGCTGAAATATTTCTACATTCAAGTTCACTCCGAGACATACCAAGTTTTACTCCATTATTAATGCAATAATCTATGAGCTCATACGTATTCGGAGCATCTGTTTTAACTTTTGCAAGATTTTGGATAAAATCTTCAAGAGGACCGGTGTAAGTTTTATTTACTTTTATTTTATATATTAAATCAAGTATCTCTTTTGGCTGCTCCGCAATAATATTATTCATTTTAGCATTTAATGAAGATGAGTAAAATCCTGAATCCTGATTTTGCAGCATTTTACTTACAAAATCGATCTGGTATTCATTCAAAGGCTTACACTGCTGACCTGAAATCTCACCGCCATTCATAAAGACACTGAGTGTTTGGGTCGCATACGGACCGCACTGTAAAACAAGAGATTTGTACTTAAGCGTAAATTCAGGATTATTTTTGTAGCAGTCAACAAGTAAACAGATATTGGACAAATATATGGAATCTTCATTTTTATTAAAGTAATCTTTTTCATTTATACACTTAAGTGCATAATCCGCAGCCTCTTTTGAATCACATTTCTTAGCAAGATTTATCAAATCGTAATATATAATGTAGTCACCACCGGTATATGGAGTTCCGTCTTTTTTAGTCAAAGGTTTACCTGACATTAATTCTTCAGCAAGTCTTTTTATAACCGGTAAATTATATTCATTTGCGGCGTCAGCTATAGGCAAAATACTGTATGCATCCTTATACGAATCTTTAACCGTATTGTATAAGAATTTTACAGCTTCAGCCTGAGTTTTTGTAACCGGTATATTGAGACCCGCGCTAGTTATAGTGTAACAATTGTCAATTAAATTTATAACGTCTATCGTTTCATCAGGATTTTTCAGGAAGTTATCAAAAGATATTCTATCGTTATTACCTGACCTAAAGTAATATAAGATACCATTAATATTCCCCGGATTTGCTAGTTTTTGTGTAACATTTAAGAGCTGATTAAATACTTCATAATTAAATTTACCATCTTTTACGGAGGCAGATGATAGAGTTTGCAGTATATTACCAAGATAGCTTGTGTTTTCAATAAATTCTCTTAAATTATTAATTTTTTCAATATTCAAATTTCCGTTATTATCACGCCCGTATTTTAACAACAAAGCAGTATTGCCAAAACCATATTGAATTTGTTGACCAAGTTCAGGGATATAATCCTTAGAAGTTACTTCTTTGTCAGGAGCAATATTATTATTTAATCTGCGAGCTTGGTCTTTTAAGAATGTATCCATTACTTTAAAGTTTACAGTACCGTCAGCATCCTGAAATTTTTCAAAAAAGTTTTCAATACCTGACGGACTTCCATTGTAAAATAAATTACTGTTGGCAAGCTCAATATACTTTTCGAAATTTTCAATTGATATTTTGCCTGACTTATCTCTTAAGCAGGTTTTGATATTTTGCATTGATAACTCAAAACCATAGGTATCATGTTGATTTCTAGGTATAACACCATCAACAAAATTCTCCAGCCCATTATCTTTTGATAAGGTTTTCATAAGGAGATTATAATCAACTTTGCCGTTAATCTTTGTCATCTCAAACAGACTGCTTATTCCGTCAAGTTTGTTATCCTCTTTAAAGTATTTACTGTTATAAATAACTTTCAACATGCTATATACTTTTGCATCAAGAGAACCGTCCTCCTTTGAAACAGCTTTAATTATTGACCTAACAGTCTCTTCTGCTTTCACAGTATCTTCTGAGAATAATAATTCATCAGTAAACAAATCTCTTACTTTAAGTTGTTCATTAGTAAGGTCATAGGCTTCCCAGATAGAACCTGCCGGAAGATTTTTAGCTGAATTTTCGCGAGAAACTTCTCCAAATTCATTTACTGTTATATTTTCTTTGCCCTTAACATCCATGTCAGCGGCACGTTCGCCTTCCATTACTTCATTTAGGTTTCCTCCAGATTTCAAACGTGCACGAATAGCTTCCAATCTTGTTTTTGCAGCATCAGCCGCCATATTATCTCCAAGCTGTCTGCTTCCCATTCTGTAAGCTTCGCGCTCTGTTAATTGGGAGGTATATTCAGGATCGTTCGCAGATTTTGTATTTATAAATTCATTTTTATAAATACTGCGTAAATATTCCGTAAGCGAGCCGGTTTCAGCAACATCATTAAACTGTTCAATTAATTGCTTGTTAAATTCATTATTCAAAGCTTTTTGAACCAAGCCTTCTTTATCGGCCGCTTTAATCTGCGGATCGTTTTCAATAAGGGCTTTTACACCATCTGCACCGTATTGTGCCGCAATATCCCTAAATTGAATCATATGTACAAGTTCGTGAGATAATATATTTACAATTTTATCTTTATTGGTAAGTTTATTGCTAATATCAATTCTGCCCTCAGGCCAGTTTGCAAAGCCGTCTGCAGATTTTGTTTCTACAAATTTAACAGGAACTGAAAGTCCTTTAAATCCAAGATCATCTGCAAGCAGTTTAACCACCTCTTGTGCAAATTTTTGGTTATCGTTTGCGTACTTTTCTTTTAATTCGTTGATTTCTGCGCGCCTGTTTTGTGCAATCTCACGGAAAGCATCTTCCATTTTTTCATAGCGTGCAGTAAGAGTTTCATTAAGTTTTCCGTTGACTACAAGCGACAAAGTTTCAAGATTTTCTTTTGGTGCGTTAGGATTTTCTTCTGCAAATCTTAGTTCCGCATCAAGAGATTCCGGAGTATTCAAGCGCATTCCGCCATCACCTTCGCGGCGCATAACTTCGGATTTAATCTTTTCCGCAGCGACATTTGCTGGATTTTCACCCTTAGCCGCGTTAAGCGCAGCATTTTCAGCGTCAGTCATCCCGTTAGGGGAATTTTTAGCGGTTTTATTGTCAGTTTGAGCTTGAGTTTTAGCACCTGCAAGATTACTAATCATATCGAAATTCATAATCATATTGCAATTAGCAACGACATCATTTAACGAATTAGCCACAGCACGGTTTCCGTTCGGATATGTTATCTCGTAAACCTCTCTGCCGTTTACAGTCGCAGTCTTTATCTTAACATTTTTCAGCGTATTACACTGTTCCAGCTGTCTTTCAAACTCAAGCTGAGCACCAACCCTGCCGCCTTTCATCATCATTAGCAAAGAAGATATGCCCTTTATTTCGCCAAGCATTGTCACCTGATCCTTTAATCTGTCGCCAAGGTAAGCCGCCAAATTCTCAACAGTCATATCCTCAGGTAATCTACCCTCCGCGTTAAATAAATCCTTGCATACATCCAGCGCGGTTTCGTATAAAGTAAACCCTGCAACTTCTGTAGTAAATCCCGCAGCCTTAACTGTTCCGGCCGCTAAATTAGAAATCAAAGACGCCTGCTTCGAAATCGTCCCCGGTGCACTCTCCTTTATAAACGTTTTCATCAAATCTGCACCCGACATCGTACCAGATTTGTCAAGCGATGTCTTTACAGCCTTCATCGCCTTTAAAGCAGGTTTTTCTATAGCTTTTGAAGTAGCCTTTACAACTTTGTCAACTATGGTAGTGTTCAAAAGCCCGCCCGCAGCACCAAATCCTATGGATTCTAAAGTTGCAACTCCCGCATTCTTCCAGTCATCAAGAGTCGTCGGTGTTTCTTTTGTTAAATTGTTTGTCGTCGTCTGTAACGCCGTCCAAGTCCCAAGCGTTGCTCCGCCGGCTGCCATAGATGTCGCTATCCTAGCTGTCTTTGCTCCCGCAGCTCTGCCTATGCTTGTGCTCAATCCCTTAGCTGCTCCCTTAAATGCAGAAGTACCAGCTATCGCGCTTGTCCCAACAAGCATTGCCACAATATCTCCGGCTCCGTCTATCTTTGATACAAAATCTATCTGTCCGGTAATATCATCTACGATTTTTGTTCCAAAGGCTTCAATATATGCATTCTGCCAATCTTCACCCTTTTCGGCTTTGTCCAAAAAAGCCTTGACTTTGTTCTCATCATATTCCTTGCCGGTAAACTCTTTGAAATACTTCTTGAATGTTGCAGGATTTCCCGCATTTCCGGCAAGATAACTCTTCGCAAAATCTCTCTGCTTCTCTAACCGTCTTATTACACCATCAAAATTGGTCGCAACAGGCGAATCTTCCGGGACTACTAAGTCAAGAAGCGCCCCGGCCTTCTCTCTCCAATACCCAATATTTAACCAGCCTTGGTTATCCTGGTATTGCTTAATTAAATCTATTGCCTGGTCGTAAGCTATTGTTATATTCTCCGCTGCAACCTCTCTTCTCTGGCGTGCTGCATATTCCGGACTCCTTTCATATCTTATTCTGTCCTGAGTCTGCTCTTGAGGAGTGCGAATGTCTATCCCATACCGGCTTAATACCTGCTGCGCCTCTTTAAAAGTCTTGTTCTGCAATGTCCGTTTCTTACCCGTCGGCACCTGCCCTATACGTTCAAGAAAATCACCCGCAGATATTTGGTTTAACCCTTCTTGAGGTAAACTGCTTAATCTTTCATAAACAGTTTTGCCGGGCTCTGTGTTTAAATTAAGTCCCAGATACTCAGTTACAAATGTTTCCAGCGCAACCCCGTCATTGCTTGCGCCAAAGCCAACTGCTCCGGTTCCCGTGCCGCGCATCGGTATCTTTTTATCCGAATCAAATAAATTTATATCCGGATATATCTTCATTATCTCAGCTTTTAACCTGGTTTTATCTGTTATTTTCTGCGTCTTTAAATATTTAAGGATATTCAACACGTTTTGCTGCTCGGACTTTGTGAGCTTATTAAATTTTGAATAAAAGCCAAAATTTTCCTCACCCGGAGCGAATCCGTATTTTGAAAGCTCTTTTACATACGCAGCATCTGTTTTCTTACCCGCCGTACGTATTGTTGTGCCCTTCGAAAGCTTGCTGTTCCCATTCAAAAGCTGCAGTTCCTGAACTTTCTTGCTGATTGCATCGTTTGTCGCATTTTGTCCAAGCAAGTCTTTTGCAAGCTCCCAGTAATTTCCGCCGTAATCCTTTGTAAGTTTTTCAGTCGTTATCTCAGATGTATAAATCTCTTTTGCCCTCTGGTTATACTCATACCTTGCATAGGCTTCCAAGCTTTCATCCGCACTCTTTCTGACTCTCACCGGATAAGAATCAGCGTTAAATTCTCCGGGTATTCTTATCTCGGAACCAACCTGCTCAATTGAGCCCTTGCCACGCTTCTTATTCAATCTCATAAGAGCATTTTGCGATACATTAAATTTCTGCGCTATTAATGCGGGACTTTCACCGTTTTGAACCGTTGTTAACGTATTGCCCTGCCCGTCATATTCTACATAATTTATTTTTCCGTCTTTCTCTGTCTGCTGAAACAGTCTGTGCAGACCCTTTTCGTCATACGCATCTATATCCGTGCCGTTGTATGCCGTCAGAACCTTCTTTCCGTCAGGCTTAACTTTCTGCTCTACTATCGCTCCGTCTTTTACGTAAACGGCAGTTTCCGTGCCGTCAAGCTGCACTGTTGTTCTGTCTATAAAATCTTCCTTGTCAACGCTTCCCCTCTCGTTTACCTCAAGCGCTGTTGTTACGACTTTTGTATTATCCGCTTTTACGGTATTTAATGTAACATACGAAATTGTATCCTCGTCTTCATCGTGCCAAGAATACGTTGTTGTACTTATTGTATTTCCATCCAGCTTCTCTACACGCTTAAGCGGTCTGTTCTCTCCGTCAAAGGTCAAGACAACCTCAATACTTTTCCCCTCTGCATTTGTTTCGGTAAAGGTTTCCGTGTAGGCTCCTTCTGCGGCGTTTGAAGCGGTACCCGTTTTCTCTAATCTTACTCCGCGGTCCAAATCCTTTACTCCGTTTGCAAGAAGTTCACGTAAAGCCTTCTCATCCATGCCTTCAAGACGTTTGCGAAGCCGCTCCAATGCTTCCCCGCTGGCACCGCTTGTAGTACAAAGCTGATTTATTAAGCTGCTTTTGCCTGTATTTTCTATCTCTGTCATTACACACCTTTACCAATATGTATTTACTCCTTTTTCTACGGCTTTTTCTCTCGTTATCTTTAATTTTTTCTCGCTATTGTTTAATAATCTTAACAATTGGTTAAATTAATATTAAGGTTAGATACAGGAATATATACAAAAATCCATTCTTGTATTAAGATATACACATCAAATATGAGGGCTTACATATGATAAAAAAGAATATAATTGCGCTTCTTAGTCTTATGATTTTATCCCAGCCTGTGTTCGCGGACTTTAAAGAACATTTTGATTTGGGAACCCAATATCTTTCAAATTACCAATATTCAGGTGCAATTACAGAGTTTAAAAGCGCCCTCAGAATAAATTATCTTGATAATTCCGCACGAGTTCAGATTATTAATGCCTACCTTGCAAGAGGCCATCATTATGCAAACAAGGAAAAGGACTGGTCAAAAGCCGCTGATGATTACAGAAGTGCCCTGTTTTATATGACAATTTACCCGACACAAAATTCTTCTCAAACATCCTCCGCAGTTGGACCTGTTACACAAAATTTGAACACCTGCCTTAATATGCTGAATTTTGACAGAAGTCCGCAGTCAAGATACACAAAAGCAAAAGCACTAAGAGCAGAAGGTAATTTTTCTGCAGCCGCATATGAATTTAATAAAGCACTCGGCGACAAATCACTCATTAAAGATTGCTATAAGCAAACCGGCGACATTATGAAATTGCTCGGAAACGATCCGAAAGCCGCTGACTTTTACAGAAAAGCAATTTCCGTTTCCCCGTCTGATACTGATTTAAGACTCGCATACGCAAAGCTTCTCGACAAATTAGGCTCGGAAGAAGCGGCCGTGGAAGAGTTCAATTACATTTTAACAAAAAGCGACGGAAACAAAGAAGTCCTCTACTCTTTGGAGAGAATTTATAAAAGAAAATTATTAAACAATCCCGATGATGCGGAGTTAAACTCAAACCTCGGGGCAATCTTGCAAAAACAGGAAAAATACGATGAAGCACTCTCATATTACAAAAAATCAGAACAGCTTAATCCAGGAAACATAAATACGAGAGTTAATGTCGGCACGCTTTACCAGCAAAAGGGAGATTTTAAAACTGCAATAATTGCATACGATTCAGTGCTAATACTCGATCCAAACAATGTAAATGTAAACCTCTACAAAGCTCAATGCCAGGAAGCTCTCGGCAACCACGGCGCGGCTCAGGAAACTTTCAAAAAAGTTTTGTCGCTTGACCCTTCAAACAGCATTGCTCAAAGCGAATTGTTTAATTCGGCGAAAGCAAGCATGACTACCGCACAATTTATCGACTATGTTAAAAAGAATTCAAACGGAGCAGATACCACTGAAATGCTCTATAATTACGCTCTTGAGCTGCATAAGCAAAACAAACTTGATGACGCAATAACTATATATACTGCTGTACTTGATAAAGATAAAACCGGCGAAATGTATGTAAACCTTGCTATTGCGCAAACCCAGCAAAAAAATTACGATAACGCAATCAGCACATTAAAAACTGCACAGGAAAAATTCCCGGAAAGTTCTTTAGTCGCAAATGCGATAAAAGATTTAAAAAGCACAATGTTGAATAATCAGCTTAATGTTGCAGCCGAATACTTTAATAATAAAGATTATCAAAATGCCGCTGCAGCTTACCTTAAAATTGAGCCGGCAACGGCTGATACAATGCTTGGTGCGGCATCCGCTTATCAAAACCTAAATGATATCCCAAATGCTATTACATACTACAAAAAAGCACTGGAATTAAAGCCTACGGATTCGGATATAGCATACTACATTGCAGCACTTTACGCAGACAGCGAAGATTACACAAATGCCGAAGTGTATGCCCAAAAATCACTTGCACTTAATAAAACTAACCAAAACGCAAAAGATTTGTTAACCGGAATTGCAGAACATAATACTGGGGAAGCATTACAAAACGGGATAACACTTTTTGAGAATGAAAAATACGATGAAAGCTTAGTCCAGCTGAATAAAGTCTTGTCAGCTGACAGTAATAATGCCTATGCACTGTATTACAGAGCAATGATTTATGATTCACAGCAAAAATATAATGAAGCAATTGCGGATTACAAGAAAGCTATTTCCATAAATCCGGATGATTTAAAAATTATCAATTATATGATAGCAGTAGATTATGATACACTTGAAAAGTACAAAGAAGCATACAATTATTTTCTTGCATATGCAAATTCTGATGTTCAGGAAGATGAATACAAAACATATGCAAAATCAAGAGCGGAAGAATTAAAAGATTATGTCAACGAAACCCCTGCAGCATCAAAAAAACAATAAAGTAGATGAACTAATAAAATCAAAAGTATCACTTGCCCCAATGGCAGGAATAACCGATTATGTTTTGAGAGATATGGTCAGGCATTACTCAAAAAATGCACTTTTGACAACCGAAATGATAAGTTCTGAATTTCTGGCGCAGGTTAAGGAAACAGATATAACAAAAACAAACGAACAGCAGCACCCAATAAGCTTTCAAATAAGCGGACATAAGCCGCATCTTATGAAGGCGGCCGCTGAATACCTGTCAAACCGCGCAGACATGATAGATATAAACATGGGTTGCCCGGTAAACAAAGTCGTAAAAGGGCAGGATGGCTGCGCGTTAATGCGCAATATCCCGCTTGCCATGGATCTGGTAACAGCGGTAAAAGAAGGAACCGATAAACCCGTAAGTGTAAAATTCAGACTGGGCTATACTTTTGATGAGCTGAATTACGTTGAATTCGGGCAAAAAATGCAAGAAGCAGGTGCTGATTTTATAACTATACATGGCAGAACCCGTTCACAGTTTTATGCCGATAAAGCTGACTGGAAGCGTATAAAGCTTTTGAAAGAAAATGTTGATGTCCCGGTTTTTGCAAACGGAGATGTCACATCTGTTGAAACCGCGCAAATATGCTTGGAAGAATCCGGAGCTGACGGTGTTGCCGTAGGCAGAGCCGCAATGGGGGATCCGACTTTAATATACAGAATTGAACATTATTTTGCTACCGGTGAAAAACTTCCGCCACCGGCCTTACACGAAAAATTAAACATGCTTAAAACTCACCTTGATAAAGAAATAAAGTTAAGAGGCGAAAATAACGGTATAAAGTTTTTCAGAAAATTCTATCCGTTCTACATAGCAGGCATAAGAAATGCGGCAAAAATACGCTCAGTGCTGGTTGTAGAGGAAAACTACGATAAAATTATTGAGATTTTAAACCAGATTGAAAAATTACAGCTTGATAATTAAAATTTAAGTGCTATAAATAAAATTATAATATATCTATCGGAATGTAGCACTCTGCCGAACAAAACAATTGATTATTGTTTTGTGAGAGGTATGGACTCTGCCGACGAAAAACAATTGATTATTGTTTTGAGGAGAGGTAGCACCGTAGGGGCGCTACAAGAAAATCAAATAATCCATCGGAATGTAGCGCAGCTTGGTAGCGCACCGTGTTCGGGTCGCGGGGGTCGCAGGTTCAAATCCTGTCATTCCGATTTTTATTTTTGCGCATAATAAAGCTTCTCGGGAAATTAGTTTTGCATCATGTTCAAATCGTGTTCAAATTATAATTTTTATACTTTATTGTTCAGAGGATGCTTCATGTAACAAATTCTTGCAGTTTTGCAATCTAAAAAGTCTATGATATACTATGTATACAAGGAGAATTGTTACGACTTAAGGAGTGTGGAAAGAAACACTTGAAAAGAGAATAAAAGTAAGTTACAATAGTAAAATAGTGTTAATCATACTAAAGGTGTAAATTTATCTTAACAAATCAATCAATTGAGGCAAGTAAAATAAATTAAAAATTTTTATATTTATAGAATGATTAATCTTTAACAAAGGAGGTTACAAATATGGCTGTTGCTTGTGAAGATTTAAAACCTAAAAAAGTTTTATTAGACAATTATGTTATTTCTCCTTTTGTATGTGATTTTTTCTATGCAATTAAAAATATTAAAGATATTAAGGCTGTAGATAGCATATATATGAATTCTTCTGAAGATAAATTAGAAATATATGTTTTTTATGATAAAGAAGACTTTGGAATAGAGGATAAAATTACAAGATATCTAACTGATTGGGAAGAAGAATATAGATATTTTCCTGAAATCTTTATTTATCCTTTAGATATGATAGAAGCCAAAGAATTGGCGTTACCTAAAACTGCAAAGGCTGTTTAATGGACAAATATACACAAATATACATAGATAAAGCTAAAGAAAATTTTGCATTATATAAATTTTTAAGAGATGCAGAAAAATTTGAGGCTTGGCAATTGACTGCAATATTTTATAGTGCCCTCTGCCTTGTCAAAGCATATTTATATAACAAAGGTGTAAAAGAAAATTCTATAAACTCTCATGACAGTATTAAAAATTGGCTTACTCAGGAAGCTGAAGCAAAACGCTTAGGAGTTTTCCATTATTATGAACAGTTATATTATGACAGCAGAGATGCTAGATATACAATAAAAAAAATAAGTAAAGCGCGAATACAAAAAGCTTTGGAAAATTATACTCAAGTGAAGAAAATGCTTGCAATATGCTAAATAGTTTTTTAAGCATAAAGCATAATTGTCAAAATGCATAACTGTTTACTTAAACTTTTTTATAATTCCGTAAATCAGTTTTCCGGAAATAAAACCGGCGATAGTCCCTCCCGGGAATGGAGAAATCGCCCCAAGCCCGCCCATAATTGCAGGCAAATCCTTTGCTCTGACTCTTGTTTTTAATAGTGAAGCATATAACTTCAAAAAAGTCGTCTGAAACTTGTCGTATTGTTTTATTTGAGCCAGACGTTTTCCCTGCTGCCAGCCGTACTTAGCATTTTCTCTGTAAAAATTAACACTGCCGCGCATCTCATTTTTTACAGCACCGCTTTGGGTTCTGAGATACTGTCTGCAAGTTCGGATATATCTGTTATTAACTTTAAAATTTGAAGCCATAGTGTCCTACTACATTATTATAAAAAAATTACAATTACAAGAATTGCTTAATTTGACTTGAAATATTATTTTTTATAAAATTTATGTGTATATTTACACTGTGAGGGATATGATATGAATAGCCGCGAAATTATTAAAGCTGCAGAAAAAAGCTTACAAAAAGAATTTGAAATTATTGATGAAATAAGAGATTATAACCAGGAAAAAGTGCTTAATGCTTTCATCGAAAATAAGGTTGCTCCGGAACATTTTTACACGGTCTCAGGCTACGGTCATGATGATCTTGGGCGAGAAGTGCTTGACAGAGTATTCGCAAGTGTCTTTAAAACAGAAAAGGCCCTTGTGAGAATCCACTTTGCCTCAGGAACCCACACACTTGCCTGTGCGCTTTTTGGAAACCTAAAGTATGGCGACAAACTTGTCTCAATAGCCGGCGAACCATATGACACAATGCAGGAAGTAATCGGAACTATGGGAGATGAAGAAACAAAACGCGCTTCTCTTATAGGAAACGGTGTAATTTACGACGAAGTTCCGCTCAAAAATAATACCGTAGACTTAGATGGTATTAAAGCTAAAATTGATAACACAACAACAATGGTTCTTATCCAGCGTTCAAAAGGATATTCGACGAGAAAATCTTTAACAATTGACGAAATAGAAAGAATCTGCAAAATAGTAAAAGAAAAAAATCCTAATTGTATTTGCTTTGTTGACAACTGCTACGGGGAATTTGTAGAGGACAAAGAACCGACCGAAGTCGGTGCTGATTTAATGGCGGGCTCCCTAATAAAAAATGCAGGCGGAGGAATTGTTGAAGCCGGAGGGTATATTGCAGGAAAAGAACTGCTTGTAGAGCGCGCGGCAAACAGGCTGACCGCTCCGGGTATAGGCAGTGAAGGCGGTGCAATGTTCAACCAGCACAGATTAATTTTCCAGGGATTTTTTATGGCACCGTCAGTTGTGGCTGATGCGGTAAAAGGTGCTATTTTGGCCTCGAAAATTTTTGATGAAATAGGTTACGACTCTACTCCGAAATATTATGAGAAAAGAACGGATATCATTCAAAATATAACGTTTGGAGCACCGGAACCATTGGAAGAATTTTGCCGCACAATTCAGGCACTTTCGCCTGTAAATGGTTACGTAACCCCAATTCCAGAATATATTCCGGGCTATGAAGATAAGGTTATAATGGCCGGCGGAACATTTATTGAGGGCTCTACAATTGAATTGTCCGCCGATGGACCTATGCGTGCACCATATGTTGCATATATGCAAGGCGGTTTGAATTATTCTCACGTAAAAATTGCGCTGAGAAAAATTCTCGATAAGGTCAAAAAATAGTCCTAAAAACCTAAAATATTAACTTTTGTTAAGACTATTTAGATAGATATAACTAGTTCTTAAGGATTAGTGACAAAAAAACTAACGAATTAGTATCTAAGAATTATTTTTTGTGTTATGCTGTTGAAGACCCCAATTTAGGTGGTGACAGTTTGTATGTAGTATAAAAGAAGAAAGGGTAAAATATGACATTACCAAACGTAGCATATTTTTCAATGGAAATCGCTATTGACCAGTCTCTAAAGACTTATTCTGGCGGTTTAGGATTTTTAGCCGGATCTCATATGCTATCTGCAGGATATCTGCAAATGCCTATGGTCGGTGTAACTATGTTGTGGTCATATGGTTACTATGATCAAAGAATAGCACATGATGGTCAGGTTGAAGTTGCTTACATCAGAAAATATTATGATTTCTTACAGGATACAAATGTAACAACTGAAGTTGATATTTTCGGAGAAAAAGTTAAAGTTAAAGCTTATTTAGTAAGACCTGAATTATTCGGAACTTGTCCTGTTTATCTTTTAACAACCGATATTGAAGGTAACAGCGACTGGGCTAAGAGTATTTCTCACAAGCTTTATGACGGAAATGAAAAAATAAGAATTGCACAAGAAACTGTTCTTGGTGTTGCAGGTGTTAGAATTCTTCAGGCTATCGGATATAAATTTGATTGTATCCATATGAACGAAGGCCACGCACTTCCTGCTGCATTTGAATTGCTAAGACAATACAACGGCGATTTGAATGAAGTTAAAAAACGTACAGTATTTACAACTCACACACCGGTTGCAGCTGGTAACGAAGTTCACTGGGTTGATACATTACTTGAAGGCGGCTTCTTTGCAGGTGCTTCAAGAGAAACTGCTGTTAACCTCGGCGGAGAAAACTTCTCACTTACAGTTGCAGCTTTAAGAATGAGCAGACTTGCAAACGCAGTTTCTCAGCTTCACGGTCTTGTTGCTAACAAGATGTGGGAATGGGTTGACGGAAGATGCCCTATCAGAGCTATCACTAATGCTGTTAACCTTCACTACTGGCAGGATCCAAGAATTCAGGCTGCTAAAACTCCTGAAGATTTGCTTGCAGTAAAACGTGAAATGAAAGTTGAATTGTTTGAATACATCGCAAACGTTGCAGGTAAGAGATTTAATCCTGACGTATTAACAATTACCTGGGCAAGAAGATTTGCTGATTACAAACGTGCATGGTTAATTCTTATGGATAAAGACAGAATTAACAGACTGCTTGATGAAAACAAAGTTCAAATCATCTTTGCTGGTAAATTCCACCCGGATGATATTATGGGCAAAGAAATGTTCAACAAATTGTTGAATCGTTCACACAGCATGAAAAACGTTGTTGTATTACC
This sequence comes from Candidatus Gastranaerophilales bacterium, assembly GCA_944324365.1. GTDB lineage: Bacteria > Cyanobacteriota > Vampirovibrionia > Gastranaerophilales > Gastranaerophilaceae > UBA1221. The sequence continues at coordinate 98,083 of CALUWA010000001.1, read as the reverse complement.
TGGTTATGAACTTGAATTATCAGGCAGACTAAAACGCGGTTCAGATATTTGGTTAAATACTCCGCTCAGACCGTTTGAAGCATCAGGTACTTCAGGTATGTCTGCTAATGCTAACGGTGCTGTTCACTTATCAATTTTTGATGGCTGGACTGTTGAAGGTACATTTAATGGTATTAACGGTTACACTGTTGAATACCCTGAATTAGATGACGAAATGCCTTGGGAAGAACGTCATTGGAAAGATCATGAATGTGTAATGAACATTATTGAAAATGAAATTATTCCTACTTACTATGAAAACAAAACTGAGTGGGCACGTCTAATGAGACAAGCTATCAGAACTTCTGAAGCTTACTTCAATTCAGACAGAATGGTTATTGAATACTACAACAGATTGTACAAACCAATCGCGCACGATGATTCAACAGCCGGAGAAACAAGAAAAGAAATGAAAATTTCTGAAACTCCGACATTTGATGCTTGGACTTTCTCTAACATCAAATAGTTGAAACGGTCAATAAAGAAAGAACCCGAAAGGGTTCTTTTTTTATGCTAAAATTTGAATATGATTGAGAATTTGGAGCAGCTAAAGCTTGCCATAGATATAGAAATAAAGCACAGATATATTGATATCAGAGGGAAAGCAGATAGTTTTTCGGGATTTATATGCAAAGAGGCGAGAAAGCACTATAAGCAATCAAAGAAAAATCCTAAATGGGCGGTTCTTTTAGAAACATTTGAACATTATCCGTTTGCATCGGTTCCTGAAAGGCGCAGAGCAATCAACTTATTAGTTAAAATTCTAAAATCAGAGATTGAAACTTCAAAAAACAAAGAACCTGAAAAAAATGCGGAAATTCCTAAAAATCCTACGGAAGTTGATGTAATGTATGTTAAGGGAGTCGGCCCAAAAGTTGCGTATATGCTGAATAAATTGGGAATATACACGGCTAATGATCTGATTTGCTACTTTCCGCGCAAGCATATTGATTACTCATCAAGAACACTAATTAGGGATTTAAAAGAAGGAGAAACAACAACTGTTTTCGGATATATTACCGGTGTTTCAATTTATAATTCTCCAAAAGGGCTTTCTATTACAAAAGTCCAGGTAACAGATGAAAGCGGGAAACTGGAGCTGACATTTTTCAATGCTAAAGCTAATAAATTCGTTCAGGAAAGAATGCGTTCGCAATTCCCTAAAAATGCCGGGATTATGCTCTCCGGTACTGTAAAACGCGACAATTATACGAATAAATTAACTTTTGACAAGCCTTCATACTCAATTATGACTGGTGAGTTTATAACGGGCGAAACTAAAAATCTAAATTTGGCAAGAATTGTACCAATTTATACAGTTTGTGAAAATCTGAATATAAAAACCCTAAGAAAGGCAATATTCAATGCCATTGAGCTATACAAGGATTATATAGTAAATATCATACCGGATGAAATACGCGAACGCATAGGTTTAATGGATAAGCGTACAGCCGTTGAGCAAATTCATTTTCCGGAAACAATGGAAAAGCTTGAACAGGCGAGATTTACACTTGTGTTTGAGGAATTATTTTTGCTTCAGCTGAAACTTGTACGTCTAAGAGAAGAAAACAGCAAACACTCAGCACTTACGCTAACAATTAAAGAGGACGGGCTTGTTCACAAATTTATATCAAGTCTGCCGTTTGAGCTGACAGGCGGGCAAAAAAAAGCTGTTAATGAAATCTTAAGCGATTTAAACTCCGATAAGCCGATGGCAAGACTTTTGCAAGGTGACGTTGGAAGCGGAAAAACAGTTGTGGCCTGTATAATGCTCCTTGCCGGTGTTGAAAACGGATACCAGGGAGCTCTTATGGCGCCTACTGAAATTCTTGCACAGCAGCATTATAATAACCTTGTACAGTGGCTCACACCATTAGGCTTAAGCGTAGGCTTATTTTTAGGGTCACAAGGCAAAAGAGTAAGGGAAAATTTCCAACAGGATTTAAGAAACGGACAGACAAATATTGCAGTCGGCACGCACGCACTAATTCAGGATAATATTGAATTTCACAATCTTGGTGCAATTGTAGTTGATGAGCAGCACAGATTCGGGGTAAAACAAAGAAATATATTAAAGAAAAAATCAAACAACCCGCAAATGCTTACAATGACGGCAACACCTATACCCCGAACTCTTGCAATGACTGTGCACGGTGATTTAGATTTAACAATTATTGATGAACTTCCAAAAGGCAGACTACCTATAAAAACTTCTCTTACGACATCACACAGAGGTGTTTATGAGCTGATAGAACGCGAAATTCTTTCCGGCCGGCAGGCTTATGTGGTTTATCCGCTTATTGAAGAGAGTGAAACGCTTTCCGCCAAAGCTGCAACAATTGAGGCTGAAAAGCTTCAGAATGAGGTGTTTCCGCAGTTTAAAATAGGATTATTGCACGGAAAACTCAAAAACGACGAAAAAGAGCAGGTTATGCAGGATTTCAAAAATAAAAAATATGATATTCTTGTATCAACTACGGTTGTTGAAGTAGGGGTAGATGTCCCAAATGCAACAGTAATGGTCATCGAAAACGCTGAACGTTTCGGGCTTTCGCAGCTTCACCAGCTGAGAGGAAGGGTTGGAAGAAGTGCACTACAATCGTATTGCGTACTTGTAACCGCTTCCAGATCACAAGAAACCAGAGAGCGCTTAAATATTATGACGCAGACAAATGACGGCTTTGTAATAGCGGAAAAAGACCTGCAGTTAAGAGGTCCGGGAGAATTTTTAGGAACCCGCCAAAGCGGTTTGCCGGATTTGATACTTTCAGATATTGTAAAAGATGCAAAGATACTTGAACTTGCGCGCTCAGAGGCCATAAATCTTGTTAAATCCGGTAAGGTTAATGATTATCCACTGCTTGAAAAAGTTACATCACTTAAAATGTTCAGCGGACTTGAAATATAATTAAAAATTTTATCTTAATAAAACTTAATATTTTTTAAAAACAAGGCAATTATCTAATCTTTATATACTTTATATATTTAGAGAAAAAGTATAAGGGCACACTATGGTTCCAAGATGCATATTCATGCAGCCGGATTCAATACGAAACAGAGGCAGCAGAAGTACAACAATTATACAGAATAATTTTTACGGCGACGCGAAACCGAAGAACATATGGGGCTTTGCGCCTCACAGAGTTGCGATGAGGCCGGCGTATTATCAACCGCCTATGATGTGCGGCGGATTTTTCTCATGGGTGCCGCCATATGTGCAAAACGCTGTCACCAGATATGCAGGTTTTAGTTTAATAAATACACTCTTTAATCTTGGTAAGAATAATGTTACCCAACCACAGCTCCCGCTTCTGGCAGCGAATAATACTACTGTTCAGCCTCAAAACAACGAGGGTGTACATGCAACAAATGAAGAACTTAATGAGGTAAATACAAGATATAACGCTTAATAACCTTTCGGGATAATTTTTGCTTCGACTTCTTTTGTTACGTTTGTGCTGTTATTTAAGCTTTTGGCAAGTTCAGCAGCTGTGTTTGCGGTATAAAACTTTCCGCCTGTTACAAGCGAAGTGCACTGTAATTGCGCAAGATCATCCTCATCATTTATATTGAATGCTATAACATCAATTTTTATATCTTTTCTTATCTTGATGAGCTCCATTACATACTTACACGGGCTTTCGTCACAATTTTCACCGCCGTCTGTCAGAAGGATTATGTGCTTTTTACCCGGATATCCCATAAAATCATATTTAACAGCTTGCTTCAAAGAATAAGTGATAGGAGTCATTCCTCTCGGATGAGTTTGGGATAATGCACCTTCGATTTCGGCAGCGTTAGACGTTGCAACCGGCACAAGAAGCGAAGAGGCTTTGCAGGCATCATACGGAGTAAACCCCATTTTATGCCCGTAAACCCTTAAACCGACAAAACTATGCGGATTAAGTTTTGGTAAAAGCTGCCGCATCGTATCAAGCATCATATCTGCCTTACTCTGCCCGTCAAGATATTCTGACATAGAATTTGAGAAATCCAGAATAAATAAAGTTCTCTCACCCTCTTGAGGCATTGCATTATAGGTATCAGGTTTGTGCACAGAATAATTTTCGGCAAAAACCGGCAATATTAAAAGCAAAGCGATAAATAAAACAAATTTTTTCATATCAGCATTGTAATAAACAGCAATAAATGAAACATTCGCCAATTGTTTAGTACAAATTCAGGGAACCATCCAGTACGGCATATCCGCCATATGGAATGGTTTGTTTTTCGCTTGCATGAGTAAACTTAAATCCGCCGTATGAAGGAACATTTAAGATTTCAGAGGTTTCTGTAAGAAGCGCCTCAAGCCAAGCTTCATCATCAACGCCTGAAAACTCGCCAAAAGCTATTCCTTTGATATTTTCACGAAATTTTTTAATATTTATAAGCTGATTAAGCATTTTATCAAGCTTATAAACCGGCTCATTAACATCCTCCGCAAAAAATATAAAATCACTATCTGGTATAAAATCAATACCGCAAAGCGACACAACAGTCGACAGATTTCCGCCCCAGATTATTCCCTCCGCTTTTCCGGGACTATAAGTTGTTTTGGACATATAAAAATCTTTCTCACCGCCAAGAACCTTGAAAAAAGATGACTCTGTAACTTCATCCACCGAATCGTTTGCAAAATCACTTACTGCCATAGGAGAAGAATACGTAATCAGATTGGCATATTTTAAAAACAAAGCGGAAAGCAGGGTTACATCAGAATATCCGCAAAAAATCTTAGGATTATTTTTAATAAGCTCAAAATCAATAAGTTTTATCAGCCTGATAGCACCATATCCGCCGCGTGCACATATAATTGCATTTATTTCCTTATCGGCAAAAGCATTATGCAAATCCTCAACCCTGACTTCATCACTTCCGGCAAGATATCTGTCTGCATCAAAAAGATGCTCGCCGAGTTTAACTCTGTAACCTTTTGCTTCAAAATACTGCTTTGCCCTTGAAACCGGCTCAAATTCCACCGGCCCTGATGGAGCTATAATTGCAATTGTATCACCAATTTTGAGCGGATTTGGTTTAATTAAATTCATAAAATTACCTTTTTAATTCTCTTCTGGTATAATAATACTATGACTAACGAAAAATATATACCTTTATACCGCAAATATCGTCCGCAAAGACTAGAAGAAATTGTAGGGCAAGAGCATATTAAAAAGGCGCTTACCAACGCAATTTCAATGAACAAGATTTCTCACGCATATCTTTTCACCGGCCCGCGCGGAACTGGTAAAACTTCAACTGCAAGAATTTTTGCAAAATCTCTTAACTGCAAAGAGGGCCCGACAATTCATCCTTGCGGAGTCTGCGAAAATTGTATTGATATTACAAATTCAGTTCCGATGGATGTAATAGAAATAGATGCTGCCAGCAACAGAAAAGTTGAAGATGCCCAAAACATTTTGGAAAAAGTTATGTATGCACCTGTAAACAGCAGGTATAAGATATATATTATTGACGAAGTTCACATGCTTTCAAACACTGCATTTAACGCACTTTTGAAAACACTTGAAGAACCGCCGAAAAACGTTATATTTATTCTTGCGACGACCGAAGTGCATAAAGTTCTTGACACGATAAAAAGCCGCTGCCAGCGCTTTGATTTCAGAAGAATTACAACTGACGATATTGTTAAACATCTTAGATATATTTCTGATAAAGAAGGAATAAATATTACGGATGATGCACTGTTTACCATTGCAAAAAATTCCGCAGGCGGTATGCGCGACAGTATCGCACTTCTTGACCAGCTCAGCATTCTGGACGGCGAGGAAGCAATTTCAACTGATGATATAAACAACCTTTTGGGCAGAATATCATTTGATAAATTAAAAAATCTATCAGAAGCTGTAATAAACTCTAAACCGCAAGAGGCAATTGAAATTTTGGAAAGTATTTACAATTCGGGCAATGAACCGACCCAAATTTTAACGAACCTGCTTGATTATTTCAAAAACCTTTTGATTGTGAAAAACTGCAAACCTGAGATTATATTTGAGCTGACCCAGCTAAATGAAGCCCAAATCAGTGAATTGCAAAAACAGGTAGAAAATCTTGAAACACATCAAATTACATTTTTGATAGAAAAAACTTCAAATTACATTAAGGAAGTTAAAACAACAAATAACCCGCGTTTATGGCTTGAAGTCGGGATAATAGATCTTGCCAATCTGGCGGAAAATACAAAACTGGTTGAACTGCAAAATAGAATTACAAAACTTGAAGGCGGTGCAGTCAGTCCCGCTCCGGCGCAATACAAAACACCGCCGACACCAGTTTCTACCATTCATAGAATAAAAGAACAATTGGAAGAACAGCTTGCAAAACCGCAGCCAGCACATCAGCCGGCTCCGGAACCTGTAAAAGCACAGCCGGAGATTAAACAAGAGATTAAACAGGAACCGGCGCCGCAAACAGAAGACTTTTCTCCGGTACCTCTGTCAAAACCTGCAGCAAGCGGAGATATAGCATCACTTTGGGGACAGCTTTTGACAAACGTACAATCAGCCCCGACAAGAGCATTATTAAAACAGTGGGCTAATCCGATTAAACTTGAACCGGAAGAAGTTATTTTAACAATAAAAAATGAACTGCTTCTGAACCAATTTATCTCAGGCAACAAGAAAAAAATTCTCACAGATGCGGTTGATGCACTGTTTAACCAAACCAATTCAAATATTATAGTAAGGCTGCCGCAGCCGGGAGATGAACAGGTAAAACCTGCCGCTGCGCCTGCACCAAAGCCCAGGCATATAGAGCCAAAACCGCAAGAACCTCAGCCTGACGAAGAAGAAATTCAGGAAGCAAAAGAAGAAATAAAGAAACCCGACCAAACTGCTCACAAACATTCAAATGCTGCAAGCAACTCTGACCAGGTTAATATGATAATTGATTTGTTTGACGGTAAAATTATAAACTAGCTGTTTTGGATGGTCTGGAACATCATTGCGAGGTCGGATTTTCGGAAGGGCGCCGTGGCACGAAGTGTCCCAGCCCGTAAGTTGGAGCCGGCCGTTACTCCGGCAACAACCCGAATAATCCGAAGCAATACGACGAAGCAATCCATAGATTGCGCAACAAGTGCGCGATGACAGGATTTTGGTACATCCTGCCTGCCGCATGTCATCGCGGAAAACCAAAGGTTTGTCTGCGATCTTATTTCCTGGATTGCTTCGCTTCGCTCGCAATGACGCTTCGTGTGAAATCCAGGGAAAATGTAAATGCAAAAAGTGTATCCGCTAGTGTTTGTGCTGTCTTTTGAAACCTATTTTAACTATCAAAAACAACCAAAAATCTTTTATTGCTTTGATATAGTTGTGCAGGTCTAAATTTGTAGCACCTCTGAGTAAATATACTATTGCGCAATCAGGCATTAACTCAATAACCTTATTGTAATCTTCGATAGCTTCTTGAAAATTATCTAAGTTAGCTTTTGCTACCCCTCTATTTAAATAAGCAGCTTCACAATCGCACTTTAACTCAATAACCTTATTATAATCTTCGATAGCTTCTTGAAAATTATCTAAGTTAGCTTTTGCTACCCCTCTATTTAAATAAGCAGCTTCACAATTGCACTTTAACTCAATAACCTTATTGTAATCTTCGATAGCTTCTTGAAACTTACCTAGTTCAGCTTTTGCTACCCCTCTATATAAATAAGCATACTCGTAATCAGGCTTTAGCTCAATAGCCTTGTTATAATCTTCGATAGCATCTTGAAACTTACCTAGTTCAGCTTTTACTACCCCTCTATGTAAATAAGCATCCAAGTAATCAGGCTTTAGCTCAATAGCCTTATTATAATCTTCAATCGCTTCTTGAAAATTACCTAGGTTAGCTTTTGCAATACCCCTATTATAATAAGCATCCACGTAATCAGGCTTTAGTTCAATAGCCTTATTATAATCTTCAATCGCTTCTTGATATTTGCCTAATTTATCTTTTGCTAGCCCTCTATTATAGTAAGCACCCACGTAATCAGGCTTTAGTTCAATAGCCTTATTATAATCTTCAATCGCTTCTTGGAAATTACCTAGGTCAGATTTTGCACTGCCTCTATTATTATAAGCAGGTTCAAAATCGGGCTTTAGCTCAATAGCCTTATTGTAATCTTCGATAGCATCTTGAAAATTACCTAGGGCAGCTTTTGCTACCCCTCTATCATTATAAATAACCTCATAATTAGGATTCAACTCAATAGTCTTATTGTAATCTTCAATAGCATCTTGAAAATTACCTAGTTTAGCTTTTGCAATACCTCTATTATTATAAGCATCCAAGTAATCAGGCTTTAATTCAATAGCCTTATTGTAATCTTCAATAGCATCTTGAAAATTACCTAGGGCAGCTTTTGCTACCCCTCTATCATTATAAATAACCTCATAATTAGGATTCAACTCAATAGTCTTATTGTAATCTTCAATAGCTTCCTGAAACTTACCTATGGCATGTTTAGCCCTGCCTCTATTATTATAAGCATCCATGTAATCAGGCTTTAGTTCAATAGTCTTATTGTAATCTTCAATAGCTTCCTGAAACTTACCTATGGCATGTTTAGCCCTGCCTCTATTATTATAAGCATCCATGTAATCAGGCTTTAGTTCAATAGCCTTATTGTAATCTTCGATAGCATCTTGAAAATTACCTAGGGCATATTTAACATCACCTCTTCCGTAATATGCATTTTTTAATTTTGGATCTAGTTCAATAGCTTTATCTAAATCTTCAATAGCATCTTGATATTTGCCTAAGTGATATTTTGCACAGCCAATTGCAAAATAAATATAAGCAAGAAATTCTTTATCATCAGGTGCTGTTTTATTCAATTCTTCCAGTTTGGTTTCAGAGATAGCTAGCAGTTCACTATACTTTTCATCCTCTACTAATTTTGAAAATTTATTTTTAAACTGCTCCAACTCTTCTGACATATTTGCCCTCTTACTTATATCCAATAATGTTGATTATACTTCATTTATCCATATAATACAAGTGCAATAAAATTTAACACATATAAAATGTGTCAGCACATTACAAACACTTATTTAATATTTATGCAGCCATAAATTTATTGAGAAACTCTTTATTTTTATCAGCTAAAACAGAATTCTGCTCAGAAACATTTTGAGGTTCGGAAGATGTAAAATTCTGTGATTTCGCATCTTTTTGAACCTTATTACCCTTAGCTTCAGCCTCCATACGTTTTATTTCTTCCGCCATTTCAGCCTTAACCTGCTCAACAGTCTTACCCTGCTCTTTGGCAACTTTAGCAATACGTTTTTCTTCGTTAGCTTTTGACATCTTATCGTTAATCTTAGGCAGATAGTAGCCGAGGAATATACCGGAATATGCATATCCGACAAGCTGCGCAATATTCAATACGGCAAGTTTACCGTTCAAAGATTTTCTTACCTCTTTAGGCAAGCCCTTAGCTGCTTCAAGAAGTTTTCCGTAAGAAAGAGCCTTTCCGTCTTTGACAACATCAATGCCGTTATTTTTCAAGGCTTCCAGAATAACTTCATCTCTTGATTTTACGGAAGAATTTTTCATCCAGCTAATAAATCCTTTACCTGAATTTTTAGTCAGGTTAATTAAATCTTTATTCAAAAGACGGGTAACACCTTTAGTAACCAATGCACCAAGGATAAGCAGGTTTAAGAACCCTAAAGAATCTTTTACTGTAGATTCCCTGAGTTCGTTTTCATCTCTTGCGCACATCAATCTTGACATAATTGTCATACCATAAACAAATTTCAATTGGTTAATTGTCGGCATCATACCTTTAAATTGAATTTTAGCAAGGAACTTGTTGCCAAATGCCTTTAAATGATCTGAAGCCGTAAGAACTTTGCTGGCTTCTTTTATAGCGGATTTTTTATCGCCAATCATAATAGTTGATATTGCACCGGCACTAAACAGAGCAGCCATAGCAGTTTTAAGAGCAAAGAATTTCTTAGATTTGTCTTTCTTACGTCCCGGCACACCAGGGAAACCGTCACAACCGGTATTTTTCTTAGTCAAATACATATTTATAGGTTGTACAGACATACCAAACAATGACGCAAAGCCAAGCCCTGCAACAGAACGACTTACATTTAAATGTTTCAAAGATTTCAATAATTTAACAGACTCTGCAGAAGCAGCCTCTTTAAAGCTGTCAATTGAAGCTTTCTTGTTAAATGCTTTGGTAACATTATGAATATTTTCTATAAGAGTAGCCAAAACATTATCGGCCTGAGCAGGTTCACCCTTAAAGAAGCCGTTAATGGCAACACTTCTTTCTGCACCGGTATCAGCCGTAATCAATGCACGGATATAATCTCTGTCCTGCTTTTTGAGTATATCATTTTGCCCGTTTTTAATTAAATCATATAACTTATCTACAACAGCATTTTTAGTATCATTTTTAATTCCTACCATACCTTCAACGGCATCTTCACGGGTAGGATTGTAAAGACGCATATTTGATACTACATTATCAAGATAATCCTTCAATGGATCTTTAGAACCTGATTTTAAAGCTTTGTACCAATAATCCCCTAAAATATTTAATGTATCGTTATTAGCAAATATTTTGTGAGCTTTAAATTGATATGCTTTATTAAGCCCCATAGCAAGAGCAGCGCCGGCTACAGTACCATATACCCCAACCATAGCATGGTTAAAAGTACCAGTAGATTCTCTTCTGCCTGTTTCAAGCCCGGTTGCAAGACCGCGATTTTTTGTATCATACCAGGTTCTTGGGATAACCATGGAACCAACATCAACAAGGTTTGCGCCCCAAGCCTGGTTCGTATCCAAAAATCTTAAAAATACATTCGGAACAGCCACCAGCGTATCCACCGGCCCGGTAAATGCAGGACTGTAAGGATTTTTTTGATACTGATTCTGACCTTGATGTAATTGCTTTCTGTGTTGTTCTATTTGAGGGGTTATCTGTTTAATTTCCATAATTACTTTCCTTTACGAATTAAAAAATGCTCCAAATGCGGTCTTTTTTGTGTCTACAGGCATAAGACCGGTCAAACCTGTTTCTCTGTCCGACGACGTACCTGTTGTCGATGACGACGACGTGGTGTTCGTCCCGGACGAGGGTTTCGAGCCCGCGGCCGCAGCCTGTGAAGCATTTTTTGCATCATTTGCAAGTTCTGCTTTACGCTTCTGTTCATTCTTATTCGTTTGGATTCTGTTTATCAACGGGATGAATACTCCCAATGATATAAGTGAGAATGTCAAGTTACCCAACTGACATACCGAACGCAGTTTTTGTAAGTGAGCACTGCCTCCGAGTTCACTTGTAGATTTTAGTGCGGTGTGTTTTGTCCAGTGCCAGAATTTTTCAAATACGTTAGCACCTTCTTTTAGTGGTTTTAAATCATTTATTAATTTTATACCTTCATCCTTATGCTTCCACTCAAGGAATGATGCAATACCCTTAGCGGCATAATCCCCTAAGAAATAGAAACTTGAGAATGTTGCAAGATCTCTCACGGTAGATTCTCTTAAGTCATTGAAATCTTCGGATGCGCCCATACGGCTTGCAAATGTTGCTGTAGAAATAATCCTTGCCTGATCCATTGACGGGAATATATTTTTAAATTCAAGCATAGCCATAGACGGCATTTTCATCATTGAAAGCCATGACAAACCGAGCATTGAACCGATAGAGATAAATTTTTGTTTTAAAAGCTGAGCTTTTTCTTCTTTAGAAAGAATACGTTCTTCATTATCATTGTATAAAGGAGCACCTTTTTTATTGCCGGCAGATTTATGGGTAATCCATCTGTTAATCGGCTGAGCGGCCAATGCAAGCGGGATAATAATTCCAAGCCCGCCGATACTCTTCCATTTTACTAAATTTTTAGCTTTTTCAATATATTTGGCAAAATCATCAGCAGATTCAATTCCTGCATGTTTTGCATCATGCAGCACTTCTACGGTATTTTTTAACAAGGATTCCAAAGAATTACCGAAATATTTACCATCCGGGTTATTTTTGGTAAATTTAATATTCTCCGATATATGAGTTTTTTCAACAATATTACTGATAGCTTTTTTAATAGCTTTTTTGTCAAGTTTTTTTGCATCTGCCATTTCGCCAAGACTTTTGAACAAATCGTCAAATGCTGCAGAGTCTGAATCATATATTTCTTTAAAGGACTTATCAATAGTTGAGCCGTCAGCCCCTTTCAAATCCATAAAGATATCTTTTATTGCCGCAGTATAGTTATCAGCGCCTTTGCCCTTATAAAAACTATTTACGGTGGATAAGGTATTTCTGTCAGCCCAGTTCCAGATAAGATTAGAACCGCTGCCCATAATCTTGCCGTTAATAAGTTTAGCTACACCGGCAACAACAAAACTTGGAATAATACAGTTGATAACAAGTCCGGAACCTTCTCTTCTCAAAGCTTCCAAACCGGCAAGTATATTAAATTTACGTTTAGCCTTACCATTTTCGTCGCGGATTACATTTCCGTTTTCATCTTTTTGTTTAGATGCTGCAACAGTTTCAATAATAGAGCGCGGTACAATAGCAGTAGACAAGTCCAATACCGTAACGTTCAGCATTGGTTCAGCTTCGCATCGCTGCATCCCGCGGATAAGCAAATCAGCAACCCCGGTAAATGACGGATTCTGTTTGTTATTATCCTTAATCAACAATGGGGTATGATTTTTATTTTCTATACTATTTGCACTAACTTTTTGTATCATATCTGTTATTGTTCTTTACACACTAATTATAACAACACCACAAATATAATAAAAGTCGTGCATAAAAAAAATTGCCCTAATAACACTTATTGTAAAGAGAATATTAAGATGATTTATTGACTATTTTTATAAAAATTGAAAATTTTAGCAATTTTTTATCGAAAATTTTTAAATTTTACCCTTGAAAAAGAGTAAAAATTTAAAATCACCTAAAAAAATAGAACAAAATTTTTGTAAATATTTGTAACAATTTATGCCAAAAACAGCGCCGATATGTACATTGTATATATTCAACAAACAAAAAACACATGCTCACGAATAATTACATGCTATAATTTAAACATTAAAGGAGATACACGTGCCTCATTTTTTTATTAAATCTTCAGATGTCAAAGATTCACAAATAACAATTGAAGATAATGATAACTATAACCATATTGCAAGATCACTGCGCGCAAAAGCCGGAGAGAATTTGCTCTTAATTGACGAAAACCAAATTCAATACGAAACAACGATTGACAAAATTACAAGTAAAGAAATTTTTGCAAAAATCAATAAACAATATAAATCAAAGAGAGAACTGGAATTTCAGCTTTATCTGGCGCAATCACCATTGAGAAGCGATGCTCAATCAACCATAATAGAAAAAGCCACAGAACTCGGTGCGGCCGGAGTTTATCCGTTATTAACCGACAACTGCGCCGTAAAACGCGATGTAATCGAGAAGAAAATTTCTAAGTGGCAGAAAATTATGTATGAGGCTTCAAAACAATGTGAGCGGGCAAATATTCCGGTTTGTTTTGAGCTTACAACACTGGATAAGGTTATTTCAACTGAAAACTTTGATTATATTATAGCTTTTTGCGAAAGAAAGGCTCAAAAAACTTTAAAAACATTTTGCAAAGAAAATCCGCAGATGTTTAACAACTCAAAAGTTCTTGTCATTATCGGGCCTGAAGGCGGGTTTTCAGAGAGAGAATTTGAATTTTTTGAACAAAATTCTATTTCGATGCTCACACTCGGAGATTTAATTTTAAAGGCAGAAACCGCAACAATAGTTGCGCTTGGAAATATAACCTATGAATACAACAATTCTAAATCAAATCAAGCAGGATAAAATTTTATCCAAAATCGCAGACGAGTTTCCGAATAACGAAATATATATAGTAGGCGGAACCGTCAGAGATTTTTATTTTGGCATAAAGAGCTACGACAGAGATATCATCGTTTGTGAGGCGGATGCCAAAGATTTTGCCCTGAAACTCAACAAAATATTTGACTCTGCCTATGTTCCGCTTGACGAAGAAAATAAAATATATCGAATAGTTTTACACGAAAAAGAAGATGACAATCACCAAAGTATCATTGATATTACAAATCCCATCGGGGGGAACATTGAGCAAGATTTAAAGCGCCGTGATCTTACAATCAATGCAATAGCTGTTAATATTCATACCGGGGAAATTCTTGACTTATTCGGCGGAACAGCTGATATTAAAAATAAAACCCTTAATTATATTGAGGAAACTAATTTTGTTGATGATCCGCTTCGACTGTTAAGAGTTTACAGATTTCAGGCTCTGCTGAACTTTGATATCACAGACAAAACAAGAAGTGTAATACTCAAATACAACACACTTATTAATAAACCCGCAAAAGAGCGTATTAATTATGAGTTAATGAAAATGTTCAGCGGAGCATATACCGATAAAACACTTTTAAATATGGACACAACACGGCTTTTGGAAGAAATTTTTCCTGTTATTAATGAGTTGAAGCAGGTTCCGCCAAATACCCACCATCACTTAGACCTGTTTCACCACAGCATTGAAACAGTAAGGCAAATTCAACTCGTTTATGAAAACTCGGATTTAAGAGTAAAAGAACATCTTAATAAAGTTGATTTTGGAGGATTTTCAAGGCTTGCACACCTTAAGCTTGCCGGTTTTTTGCATGATATTGGAAAATTTTCCACATGGACAATTGATAAGGATACCGGACGGCACAGGTTTATAAAACACGACGATATCGGTGCAAAATTAGTTAAACCGATTTTAAAAAATCTTTGTTTTTCAAATAAGCAGATAAACTATATTGCTGAAATGATTAAAAATCATATTTACCCGTCGCAGCTTATGACATCACAAGATGTTAATGAAAAAGCAATGACCCGATACATAAGAAAACTTCAAGATAATGTTATAGATAATATAATTTTGGCAAAAGCAGACAGATTTTCAGCAAGAGGGGAAGTTATAACCGATGAGATTATTGAAAGCAATATAAGAAATCTTGATAAGCTGCTTGAATTTTACTTCTCTTCGCTAGAAACACTGAAACCTTTGCCAAAACTGCTTGACGGAAACGATGTCATGCAGATTTTGAATATCAAGCCGTCCCCGAAGCTCGGAGAAATTCTTAATGCTCTTCATGAATCACAGTTAAACGGGGATATTACCACAAAAGAAGATGCTATAGAGTTCATCAAACAACTTTAACAAGCACCTTACGACTAACCTTGAAATTATACGAAAATACGATATAATTAAAGCAGCCGACCGATTAACCGCGGCTGCTTCTTTATAAAAAACTTATATTATTACGCCCCCATCTGAGCGTTAGCGCCGCTTACAACTTCTACGATTTCCTGAGTAATCGCAGCCTGACGGGACTTATTGTATTCTACAGAAAGGTTCGCAATCATCTGTTCTGCATTGTTTGTAGCAGCTGACATCGCTGTCATTCTTGATGCAAGCTCACTTGCCTGAGCTTCCAGTAATGATTGATAAATTATATTTGTTACATACATAGGTACAATTTTTTGCAAAATATGATGTTTATCAGGCTCAAACTCCATCAAAGGGTCAATAATATTATCATGAAGTCTTTCTGAATCTTCACCAAGCTTTTTGAGAGGAAGCACAACCCAATCCTCTACAAAATAGCTCATCATATTTTTGAAACGGGTAGTAACAATTTCAATTTTATCAATTTTACCATTCACAAAATAATCCGCAAGATCCTCCGTAATCAGTTTAACACCTTCAGGAGTAGGAGTTGCGGCAACTCCCAGGTATGTTTTAACTATCTCGCAATCATAAGCCAAAATCTTTCTTTTTAATGCAGAATACCCTTTTTGACCGATTACAAACAGATAAGTCTTAATCCCCTGTGAAGAATATTCCTCAATTGCTTTAATTGTTTTTCTTACGACATTGGCATTATACGCACCCGCAAGTCCTTTGTTTGAAGAATTAACAAGAATACCTACGGATTTTACCGGACGTACACTCAAAAGAGCCGGATAATTATCAACAGCTGACTTAATCTTCAAAGTAGCAGCACTGTAATCTCCAACCGAATACAAGAGTTTTTTAAACATTGCATTCAAATTTTCAGTAAACGGGCGAGAAGCTTTTACGGTATTTTCGGCCTTTTTAACCTTTGCAGCAGCCACCATCTTCATCGCACGCGTAATTTTCTTAGTGCTCTCAACACTCTGTATTCTGTTTTTAATATCCTTTAAGTTTGTCATAACACACCTACTAATCTACAATCAACATGAAGAGAATAATCAGAAGTATACAAAAGCTCAAAAACGGCAATATGGATAAACATTTCATAAAGTTTTTGCACTTTGGATTATCCTTGCAAACCACGGCACCGTCATGCTCATCCAAACACTCAAGGCATAAACCTTTGCCGCAAGCTCTGCAAATTCCGAAAGCATCTCTGTCATGGTGATTATAGCATTTCATATTTTATCTCCTTTTATTAGAAAGTTTTTTTGAAAGTATTAATAGCATCTTTCAGTGCAGTTTTATCTTCGTCAGAAAGTGCACTGCCTTCATTTAATCTTGCCATCAAATCTTTCAAATTGCCTGCCAAATATGCAGACAAATCTTTCTTAAATCTGCCGATTTCAGTATTAGGAACATCATCCAGCAGACCTTCATTCGCCGCAAATAAGACGCAAACCTGCTCTGCAACGCTCAATGGTGCATACTGAGGCTGTTTCAAAACTTCAGTCAATTTTTCACCGCGAAGCAGCTGGTTTTTAGTTGCCTGGTCAAGATCAGATGCAAATTGAGCAAATGCTTCAAGTTCTCTGTATTGAGCCAAGTCAAGTCTTAACTTACCTGCAACCTGTTTAATACCTTTTGTCTGAGCAGCACCACCGACACGGGATACCGAAATCCCGGCGTTGATAGCAGGTCTTACACCCGCGTTAAACAAGTTTGACTCCAAGAATATCTGACCGTCAGTAATTGAAATTACGTTTGTCGGAATATAAGCTGAAACATCACCTGCCTGGGTTTCGATGATAGGCAATGCAGTGATACTGCCTCCGCCAAGCTCATCATTAAGTTTAACAGCACGTTCCAAAAGTCTTGAGTGAAGATAGAATACATCACCAGGATAAGCTTCACGTCCCGGCGGTCTTTTAAGAAGCAAACTCATAGCACGATAAGCCTGAGCGTGTTTACTTAAATCGTCGTATACAATCAAAACATCTCTGCCCTGTTCAAGGAATTCTTCCCCGATAGCAACACCTGCAAACGGTGCGATATACTGAAGCGGAGCAGCTTCGTTTGCCGTAGCGGAAACGATAATAGAATATTCCATAGCTCCGTGTTCTTCCAATGTTTTTGCAATTTGCGCTACAGTAGATGCCTTCTGACCTATTGCAACATAAATACAAATTACATTCTGTCCTTTTTGGTTGATAATTGTATCAATAGCAATCGCAGTCTTACCGGTTTGACGGTCGCCGATAATCAATTCACGCTGTCCGCGGCCGATAGGAGTTAAAGCATCTATCGCTGTTAAACCGGTTTGAAGCGGCTGGTGAACAGATCTTCTGGTTACAATACCGGGTGCAACTCTTTCAATAGGACGAGTTTTTGAATATTCATATTCGCCTTTGCCGTCCAAAACTTTACCTGTCGGGTCAACAATTCTGCCGATAAGCCCGTCACCTACAGGAACAGATGCAATACGACCGGTTGTTTTTACTGTCATACCTTCTTTGATATGAGTATAGTCACCAAGAATTACGACACCGACATTATCTTCATCAAGGTTCATTGTAATTCCAAGGGTATCTTTTCCGTCGTCAAAAACAACCAGCTCACTTGCCATTACATTGCGCAAACCGTAAATTCTGGCAATACCGTCGCCGATTTCAATAACACGGCCGGTGTTAGCAATCTCGGTTTGGATTTCGTAATTTTCGATTTTACTTCTGATTATAGAGCTGATTTCATCAGGTTTAATAACTGCCATATTTCCCTCTTTCAGTTTTATTTTAACATCAAACTTTTACTTAATTTATCGATACGGTTCTTAAGACTCATATCAATAACATCATCGTTAATTTTTACCGTTATGCCGGCAATAATATCTTCATCAACATCCCATTCAGGCTGAACAGTCTTTCCAAGCCGTGCATTGAGTTTTTGTACAATTCTGTTTTTAGTATCCTCATCAAGTTCAACTGCGGATACGACTTCTACAGGCTGGATATTTCTAATATCATTCAATTTATTGTTAAAATCCAGGTAAATTTCACCAAATTCCATAATACGCTTTTTGGAAATTAATATTTTCAAAAAATTAATAAGATGAGAATCAACATTATCCTTGAAAATACTTTCCAATACATCAGCCTTCACCTCATCGGTAAAAGAAGGATTTGCCAATACATTTCGCAATTCAGGGGATGAGTTTAAAGTATCGTTTATATCACGCAGCTCAGAAGAGAGCTTATCAAAAGAAATCAAATTTTCTTGCCCGATTTCTATAAGAGCTTCCGCATAATTTTTTGCCGCTAATGAAATTTGTTCAACAGATTTTTTCATAACTTAAATTTTAACCTTATCTAGTTCATTTATGCTTTCTTCTATGTATCTCTTGTGCAATTCAGGCTCTTGTGCCAAACGGGATTTTACATAGTTTCTTGCAAGTTCGACTGATGCCTTTGAGGTTTTATCAGTCAAAGAAGTAACGAGCGTTTTTTCTTCAGCTTCTATAACTTTCACAACGTTAGTTTCTATCTGCTTGATTTTACGCTCAATATTATCGGTAATAGAAGCGGCTACGTTATCTGCCTGCTGTGATGCAAGGCTTAATTTTTCGGAAATCTCATCTTCAATATGTTCTATTTTAGACTTTGCATCCGTGTAGTTGTTATAAGCATTTTCCTTTGCCCGTTTTGAATTTTCTATGGCCTCAATAATATCATTTTTTAATTTTTCAACAGCAGCTTTCACATTTAATTTCTGCATTACTGCAATAATCAAAATTAAAAGTATAATAAAGTTAAACGTATTTGATTCAAGTATTAAGTTCCAAAAATTAGCCAATTCGCTCATTATTTAACTCCATTCAAAGATACTGTTTCAGGGATTTTGACATCCATTCCCATAACTTTAGAGGCAATAGACTCCGCAAGTCCGACGACCTGTGAATTTAAAACCGGAGCAGCTGCTTCTTTTTCCTGTTCCAAGGCAGCTTTGCGGGATTTAATATCTTCTGCTGACTTTTTGGAAGCCTCATCCGTCAAAGCCTTTCCTTTGGAATTTTCATCTTCTATTCTGTCAGAGATAATCTTTCTTGACTTAGTTTCGGCTTCGCCAAGACGTTCATCTCTATCCTTTAGTATAGCCTGGGCATCATCATCAAACCGCTTTGCATCAGAATAGTTTGTATCAAGAAGATCCTTACGTTCAGTCATAACATTAGTCAACGGAGCATAAAATATCTTGTTCATAATGCCGACGAACAATAAAAAACTTACTATTGATACTAAAAATGTTGCATTAAATTCCATGATGATACACTCCGATTAAATTATTTTCCTAATAACATAAATGCGATAACGAATGCATACAATGCACAAGCTTCAGCAAGAGCGGCACCTAAAAGGAAGAAACCCATTGCCTTACCTGCAACTTCCGGCTGACGAGAGATGGCGTCCATCAAACCTTTTGTAGCAATACCAATACCTAGACCGGCACCTGTTGCACCAAAACCAATTGCAAGACCTGCTCCTAATTGTGCTAAATTCAAATTTTCCATAACTTTTCTCCTTATTTTAACTTATCAACGAAATTATCAAATTAATGTTCTTCTCCGGCCGCAGAACTGATATAGGCAACCGTAAGCATCATAAATACCGTTGCTTGGATGAATGCAACCAGAATTTCAAACAACATTATCGGCAGCGGTGCAAAATACGCACAAGCACCTAATAATATTGAAACAAGAATTTCTCCTGCAAAAATATTTGCAAAAAGTCGGATTGCCAAACTCAAAGGACGTGTAATCATCTCTAAAAGTTCAACAAGAGCCATTACAATACCGATAAATGAAAATTCATGAAGGAAAAATTTTGGCCCCTTTTTCATTATACCGGCTGCTATATAGTAAATTAAAACAATAACAGCCATTGCGGCGGTTAAATTAATATCATTGGTCGGAGATGCAAGCTCACCCTGCTTTATATGAATAATTCTTAAAGGAAGCTGTCCCATAAGATTTGCAAACAAAATAAACAAAAACAAAGAAGCTACAAGCGGAACGTGCTGCCTGTTGCGTCCCGGCATCATAGTATCCATAATCCCCCAGAAAAACTCCATAATCTTTTCGCAAAATGCTTGAAGTTTACCCGGAACAATTGATAAATGACGGGTAGCAATCAACGCAAATATAACTAAACATATCATCGCAAACCACATTGTAAAAATCGTATCCAGGTTTAAGTTTATAGTATGACCCAAAAATGTAGTTGTATAAATCCAATGTTCCATAGATTACTCTCCCCTATGCTCTTATCCTAACACGTAAAAAAAAAAGCGCAATATTTTTTTTATTTGATGTAAAATATAGTCAGAATAAGGCATTTGAGGTTTTTATGCATATAATTCATCTTAAAAAAATTGATTCAACAAACACTTATGCAAAAGAAAATATAGAAAAATTTGAAGATAAAACAGTCATATACACAGACTGTCAAACAGTCGGCAGAGGACGTTTCACCCGCAAATGGGTTGACCTTGGGTGTAGAAATTTATACATGACAATTATTCTACACCCCGGCGATAATTTTACGGAAACATATTCAAATCTTACACAATATCTTTCACTTAAAACCTGTAAAACACTTGAAGAATACGGAATTAAACCGCAAATTCGCTGGCCGAACGATAACCTCGTAAATAACAAAAAAATATCAGGGATACTTTCCGAAGCCGTGTTCAAAGGAAATATTCTTAAAGGAATAGTTCTCGGAATAGGCGTAAATCTTAATGCCAAAATAGAAGATATAAAAGCTATTCCGGATAGAATTGCCACATCACTTAACCTTGAAACAAAAAATGATATTAACCGCGATGAATTTATGCAAAAACTTTTGGATAACTTTTTTAATGACTATGACAAATTTTTATCAGACGGGTTCCCATCTATCAAAGCTGAATACATCAAATATTTAAACGGGCTTGGGACAGAAATAACCATACAACACTTAAAAGAAAAACTTCATGGAAGGTTTGAATCAGTAAACGATGACGGGACAATTAAAATAATAACTCCCGAGGGGGAGGTAAATCTTTCTATTGGTGATATACTCTAAGTGCAAACAGGAGAAAAAATGAAAAATATCAATATACTGATATACGGCAGCAGTGCTCGAGAACACGCTGCAGCATTGGCAATATCGCAATCACCACTGACAGATACCCTCTACACCATGCGGGATTTTAAAATTCCTGATGCAAAATTATTTCAACCAAAAGGCAAGAATTTAAAAGCGATAGCGCAAGAGGCTGCCGGACTCGGAATTAATCTTGTTATTATCCTTGATGAAAAAATCCTATGCTCCGGAGCAGCTGACATATTTAATAAAGCCGGTATAGCCCCAATTGGGGTTAACAAACAATTTTCGCAATTAGAAAAATCTAAACTCTTTTGCAAAAAATTTATGGACAAATACGGAATAAACAATGTTCCGAACTTATCTGATAAATCAAACCTATTTCCGCAGGTAATCAAAGTAAACGGCTTTTGCAAAGGAGATAATTGTACTAACATAGTCCGCTCAAAATTCGAAAAAAACAACGTTATAAACAACATTCAGGACAAAGAATATTTTACGGAAGAATACCTGGAGGGCAGCAAGATTGCTATCATTACATACGTTTGTGCTGATAATATAATTCACTTTCAACCGACTGCGGATGATGAAAGCTTCACTTACTGCCCGGTTAACCTGAATGCAAACCAAAAACTTAAACTGAATGTATATTTATGCAAACTGGAATATGCACTAAAGCTGGAAAATGCCGGCTTCAACGGATTTATAACATCAAACCTTATCTGGACAGAAAACTGCTGGTGCGTAATAAGCTACGGAATAAGCGTAAAAACCGCAGAAATTACAGCTGTTTTAAATCACCTCAAAAATGATTTCCTTGACATTTTAATAACCGGAAGTTTACCTGAATATAAATCCGGACTCAGTGCAACCCTGCCTGTCAAAATTAATAAATCAGAGATTAACAAGGAAATCACTATCCCAAAAAGAGAAAATATAAACATCTACTACCAGGATATTAAATTTGCGGGAGATACTATGCTCTCCAGCGGTGAAGAAATATTTATACTCGCAGCAAATTCCGAAAATCCGTCAAAAGACCTTAATGAGTTTGCAAATCTGATAAAAATAGACCAAAAAGTGATTATAACTAATCACTAAATCTGGCTTTAAATGAATGTTTCTTTGCAGGAGGTTCTTGTTTCTGCTCCTCCACCGGATCTGCGTTGGCCGGCGGAACGATTACCTGGGCTGCCGGGAAATCATACTTATATTCTCCCGCGGAAAACGAAAGACGCTCTGAAAGTTCAGGAGTCCCCGCACCATTAGTCGTAACTTCAAAAATATTTTTTATAACAAAGAAATTTTCTGATTTTTCAAGCTGAATAATATAATCAAAGTACTTTGTAAACTTCACTTTAGCATACTTATCACTGCATTTATAATTAGCAGTTTGTGCTAATGTAAAGAAATTAATTGCATCCGCAGGAGATTCCGCCGTAATACAGGCCGCAAAACCAGTATTCTGAGGCAGCCTGTCAGCCAGTTCCAGATTAAACAAAATTTCATTTAAATCCGAAAATATATTTTTTGGTTTAGATGCGACAACTGCATTTATCAATTTTATACGCTCGCTTAAAGTTAAATTTTCAATATTATAATGCTCACAATCAGATATTATAAAATTACCGTTTTCAAAAACAACCTTCGAAACATTTTCTTCGGTTTCATTTATAAAAGCATTCAACAACGCAGTCTTACCAACTCCGGACGATGCAGAAATCAAAAAATGTTTCCCTAAACTAAAAGCTGCTTTAAAAAAATTAGCAATATCAGCATTCAAGATCTGACTCTTTTCTAAAAATTCATAATTAAATTTTATATCCGAAATCTTCTTCAAAACTAACTGCGGATTGCATACCGGTTCTAAAACTATAGTTACAGAAAGATTGTTAAATCTAAAATTTATTACGGAACAATCTTGATTTGAATATTCTTTAAGGCGGTTTATTAAAAATTGCAGATGCTTTTTATCAATAGTTACATCAGATTTTACAATATCGCCGTTCAGATTTATCAAAATATTGTCACTTGATTTAATAAAAATTGACTTAACTTCTTTTTGGGCAAGTAGATAATCAAGCGCCCCAAAGCCATATACAGAATTGATAAAATACGAAGATATCTTATCCTTTTCAGCCTCAGAAAGTTTTCTTTGAGCTTCATAATCGCTCAGCTTAGCTGTCAGAAAGTTCAGAATAAGTTCCCTTTGCTCATCCTGCGTATAGTCAAACCAAACAGGAATTGCCGCAATTTTCGAAGACAGTTCTTTCGATAATGTCTTGCACAAAGAAAGAATTTCCGGCGACAAAACATCTTCTGTCGTATTTTCGACAACAGGGAGCAAATCAAACTTTTTTAACCGTTCTTTTAATGTCAAAACTAACTCCTGAAAATCTGATCTAACCTGCTTATATTATCAGAAGAAAACTTTTTTATCAAACTATTTCTAAAAACACTGTCAGCAACATATATTGCAAGTTCTTTAAAACTAACAGCTACATTTGAATTTTGGTTCAAATCCGAAAGTAAAATACCCTTATTAATTGATGCCATCATAGCAAAATAATTATTAGGAATTTTCCAATACACACGTTTTTTAAGCAGATTTTCCACCTCTTCAAGACTTATTTCATCATTTTCCATATACCGGTTAATAAGAATTTGCACTTTTGCATCGTCATAGCCGAGTTTATTAAATAAATCCAAACACCTTTGACAGTTACGGAGTGCAGGAAGGTTAACAATCGTAACTAAAAATATCATATCCGAGTAATCAAGGACCGTCACGGTTTTGGCATCAAAATGGGAATCCGTGTCCACAATGATATACGAAAAGCTTTCTTTTAAAATCTCAAAAAGCTTCGCAACCTGCTTAGGCGAAATATTCTCTGCCTGCCTGAAATAAGGAGGATCTGCCAGCACATACAAACTTGTATTTTTATATTGCTCCATCGTGCTTAAAAGAAAATCCTTATTTACAGTATCAAGATTTTTCAGCATATAAGATATATCAAACGAAGGTTTTATATCTAAAAAAGTTGTAATATCTCCAAGCTGAAAATTTAGATCCACAAGAGCAACATTTTCTTTTGTAATTTTGGCAAGCTCCAATGCCAAATTCGCAGCAATCGAAGTTTTTCCGATTCCGCCTTTGTTGGAAAACACAGTTATTGTTTTACACTTATTTTGCGTTTGTAAATCATCATTAAATCTGATTTTCAAGTTATTTACGGACTCGACAAATTCACTCTTTATCAAAGGATAAGACAGTATTTCTTTGGCTCCGGCACGAACAGTTCTTACGATAAAATCAACATCAGGACTTTCTTTTATAACCATTATCTTGCAGCCCGGAATATCCTGCGCGTATTTTCCAATAAGAAAATCCGGTACACTTTCAAAATCAACAATCAAAAGTACTTTAGCCAACGAGGACATTGTATTGTAAAGTTCGGAACTATTTTCAAAATCATCCAAAATATCGAAGCAGCCAATCTCCTGCAGATAAGAGTCCAAAAGCTGCCTTAATGAACTATTTTTTGTAACAATAATTGCAGAGATATTATCAGCCATATAATTCCTTAGATTATAAAAAAGCTCTAAGGGATGTGATTTTGTTACCTGCTAGGCTCGCAGGTGGGTGAGCGCCTTGGTAAATCCGTTTCCCACTGGCGATTAAAAAATCGGTGGGTATACTTCAGTACCTGTGAGAGTCAACTCTCCCTATTAAAATAAATGTAGGAACAAAATTGAACACCCGCATAGAGCACTAACAGTATAACAGTTTTTTTATAAAAACGCAATACCACCAGCGGGCTAAGTTTCTATTTCCAATGGGTAAATTAACAAAATAAATTCAAGATAATAATACTTATTCCTTGTCTAATAATAAATTACAAATATGGAGCGTAGGGGAGTGTCTTGGTCGCTCGCGTTTAACGGCAATTACGCGATTTGTAGTGGGTTTTCAACCCTTACAAATCGGCTCCAGCCTCAGCTCGCTCCCGCTCGAACCCCTGACAAGACTTCGTCTTGTATGGGTTCCAACTTCACAATCTTAGTAATAAAAAAGGACTACCTAAAGTAGTCCTTTTTTATTACTGGAGCGTAGGGGATTCGAACCCCTGACCCCGACACTGCCAGTGTCGTGCGCTACCAACTGCGCTAACGCCCCGATTTGTTATAAAAAATGAGCCCTTAAGGCTCATTTTTAAAGTTTGGGCATGAAGAGACTCGAACTCCCATGCTTTCGCACTAGTTCCTAAGACTAGCGTGTCTACCATTCCACCACATGCCCACATGCCATATTCAATTGTCAAATCTCAAGCAAACAGCATAATGTTACTGCCCGCAGATTCCAAGTTACCTTAAAATATATTAAATGTCAAGAGTTCAGACTTATTGAAAAAGAGGCTTTCCAAACATATAAATCTGAATAGAACCTAAATCTCGCTGCCAAGGAGTATCCACATCTTTATCAGAATTTACTAAATTTACGAAAAACAAATTCATATCAGTTTTTAATTTTGCTTTACTTTTAAACATCGTTTTTGTCGTATGCACAAATTTTAAGTAAATATCCTCTGTATATGTTTTCAAAACAAGATAATCTACCCCTTCCTGAGTTTCTATGTCTACATACCTAATTTGGCTTTTATAAAATTTTTGTTTAATTTTTGGTTTTTTATTCCAATAATTTTTCTCTAATATATAGCAGGTATTATCTATGCATTTTAACTTTTTCATAGGCGCGGTACTGCCAATACCAAGCAGCAGCAAAATTATTATTAATAACAATACATACAAATATTTCATATAAATCCTTTACGCGAAACAAGCCTATGCCAAAACATGCATCCAACCAAAGATCTTATACTATAATTGTAACATTTTTTTAAGAGATATTGTATATATTTATTACAATTGTAAAGAAAACTTAATTATTACTATTAAGAAAACAAGCACATAAGTGTCCTGAAGCTATATCCAAAAGCGCCGGAACCTCTTTTGAACAAATATCCATAACATTCTTACACCTTGGATGGAAACGACATCCGGAAATATCCTGCCTGATAGAAGGAGGCTGGCCGTTAACAGTTTCCAAGATTTTGCCCCTGTTTTCGGGAATAGAATTTAAAAGGGCGATTGAGTAAGGATGACGAGGGCTTTTGAAGAATTTCCCGGCCGGAGCGCATTCTACAATCCTACCTGCATACATTACTGAAACAACATCTGCATATTCACGTACTAATGCTAAATCATGAGTAATTAATAACACTGCCGTATTACATTCTGACTTAATTTTATTAATTAAATCCATTATTTGCGCCTGAATTGTCACATCAAGCGCAGTGGTAGGCTCATCTGCTATCAAAACTTCCGCATTACATGCAAGTGCCATAGCAATTATTGCACGCTGCTTCATTCCGCCCGAAAGCTCATGAGGATAAGATTTCAATCTTTCTTCCGCACAAGGTATCTGAACCGCCTCTAATGCTTCAATTGCTTTTTTATGAGCAGGTTCCCCACTTAAAGACTGATGAATTTTTATAACTTCAAGAAGCTGATAACCTATCGTAAACAAAGGATTTAAAGAAGTCATAGGATCCTGCGGAATAAGTGCAATTTTTTTCCCTCGAATATGCTGCATTGATTTGCCGCTAAGTTTCAACAAATTCTCATCTTCAAAAGTAATAATACCGGAGGTAATTTTTGCTTTTTTAGGCAAAAGCCCCAGAATACTCATCGCGCTGATAGTCTTGCCGCAGCCGGATTCCCCGACAAGTGCATGTATTTTCCCACGTTCAAGAGAAAATGACACATCCCAAAGAGCCTGCCAAAATCCGTCCTCACAATCGAAACCCAGATTAAGTTTATCAACATTCAAAATTTTCATAAATAGATTATATAACAGATTAATGAGTTTTGAATAGCGCAAGAGTGCAATATTATAAATGTAACATTATGTAACAAAATGGTCGAAATATTAAAGAATAGCAAAAAATAAGCCGTTAACTGAAACGTAACGAAAGCGAAAGGAAAAAGCGCATACTATGGGAATGGCAGCATCACAAGCTAGATTATTATCAATTACCTCTCGTATGTCAGATAACGAACTGAGAGCGCAATTGATTAATAATGCAAAAATGCGTCTTACCACTGACAGTGCAAGAGTCAGTGATGAGTACATTGCTGCCTTAAATCAAACCCAATTAATGTTTACTAACTACGATACAGTAGGTAATGAACAATATCAGGATTTAACTTTTAACTCATTAACAGCTTATAGTTCATATAATGATCAGTACGGCATTGTTAACAATGCCGGCGAAATACTTGTTTCAGCAACAGACGCTGCAAATTTTGAAAAATCAAACAACCTTGAAGACTTTTTAGGAATGTATGGTCTTACTAAAGATACAACATATTTTGAAGAAAATAAACTTGATACCGTAGGCTATTACGATGATTACGGTGTATGGCAGGATCTTGGTGTTACAATGGGCGATATGCAGGCAATTTATGAAGGATTGACTGATGCGAACGGTATAGAACACTACGGATATGATGCATCACTAAATTCTGCAGAGTATGCTACATACAATGAACTGGTAAATGAATACAGATTAGCTAAAGATGCATATAAAACAAGTATCAAAGAAGAAATGAATAAGTTCATGGATGGTGAAAATCAAATATTTGTCCGTGATGCAGGTACTAGAGGAGAAACATTCAAGCTTACAGCCGGCGGAAAAAACTTTGAAGATTTATATGAAGAATTAAATAGTGCTGGTAATAGCTTTGATGTTGGTACATACCGTGACTATATGAAACAATTGATGGCACAATTGGGTATTGATATTACCGGTGCTGACACTGCAGACGGCAAAGATGACCTGCTAAAATACAATAAAGATTTTGGTGATACTTTTGTTGATGCAATAAAAGGTTTATATGATGCTTCTAATCAAAGCCTTGTTGGCTCAACTGTAACTTCATATGAGAAAAACCCACAAACATACGGGTATGCAAAAATTGACTCAGACGGTAATATTGTCGATTACATAGATAATAGTTTAGATCTTTCAACAATCTATGTTTCAGATAATGAGATTACCGGAGCTGTCGGTGGAGAATACGTTTTAGTCGGGGATGAAATGAAATGGGTATACACTACTCCATATCCGCCTAACACGACTGCAGTCAATCAAATTGCGATGGATGAAGAAAACTATACTTATGAACAGTTGTATATGTATGAAAGTGATATCAGTGACTATGATGCCTTCATAGATACAGATGACGATGGTATAAGCGATACATATGTTAAATATGTCACAGAAAGTCAAAAAGAAAACTATACTGGAGAACAACCTCTTGAACAAGTAATTATATCCAGTGATCCATGCATTATTTCTTCAAGTATATTAGTTGAACAGGATGATGTCAATAATTCATTAAAGCAGATGTATGAATACTTCAAGAACAATGCCTACGCAAACCTTGATGAAAGCATATTCAGAGATACTGCAGGTACAGATGCTTATGCAAAATATGAAGCTTACAAAGAAGCTGCAAGAAATCTTGCCATATTCATCTATGGCGACACAAATGGCTCTGCTATTTCAGAAGACTATTATGATTACCTCGATGATCCAAGCTGGGTATTATCACAAAACCATATGTACCCGTCATTGGATTTTGAATATTCATATACAGATGCGGACGGAAATGAAATTACATACACAGAAACAAGTACGGATGTGGATAAAACGCACTATAACCCTTATACCTTCCCTACAACCACAACTCCGGTAACTGTAATAAATATAGGCGGGAATGACTATCCAGTAAGCTATCAGGCAATAAAAGATGTATTTCTTATTGATTGTATGATTGAACACTACGGAGAACCTAATTATACCTGGATTGACGAAAACAATCCTGATGAAAATGCTGATGCAAAAGCACAATGGTATCAAAACCTGTATGAAAGAATGCAAGAAGGATATAAAGAAATCCCGACAAATCTTAAAGACAGCTCAGAATGGCTGCAATTTGCATTTGAAAGCGGACTTGTACATATGGAACAGGTAAACTCATCAAATGACTGGATTTCTACAATGTATTCGAACTGTGCAAGCATTACTGAAAGTACAGTTGATGTAGATGTCACTGTAGCAGAAGCAAAATATAACAAAGAAATGAATAAAATTGAAGCAAAAGATAAACAATATGACCTCGAATTAAAAAATATTGATACCGAACACAGTTCACTGCAAACAGAATATGATTCAATTAAATCTGTAATAGACAAAAACGTAGAACGAAACTTTAAGATGTTCCAAGCATAAAAAAAGACCGCTTTATAAGCGGTCTTTTTTTTTAAATAAATACTATCTTGAGCAAATAACTCTTGCAGCATGAACACCGGAAGCGGAAGCCTGAATCAAACCTCTTGTAACACCGGCACCATCACCAATTGCAAATAAGTTTTTAACCCCTTCGGTTTCAAGCTCATTTGTCAATTTAACTCTTGCTGAGTAAAATTTAACTTCAATACCGTAAAGAAGCGTATATCTGGAAGCCGTTCCTGGTGCAATTTTATCAAGAGCATAAAGCATCTCAATAATGCTTGTCATCTGACGATATGGAATAACCAAACTCAAATCCCCGGGAGTTGCACAACTCAATGTCGGAGTCAAGATGCTTGCCTTAATTCTTTCCGGCGTAGAACGACGTCCGTCAAGCAAATCTCCGAAACGCTGAACCAAAATTCCGCCGCCAAGCATATTAGCAAGACTTGCAATATGCTGACCGTACTGAATAGGTTCTTTAAACGGTTCCGTAAATTTTTCGCTTACTAAAAGTGCAAAATTTGTATTATTTGTTGTTTTTTCAGCGTAACTGTGACCGTTAACAGTTGCAATTCCGTTGTAATTTTCCTGAACAACTTCGCCGTTCGGGTTCATACAGAAAGTTCTAACTTCATCGCCAAAAGTTGGAGAATGGTAAATTAACTTTGATTCATAGAGTTTTGAAGTCAATGGTTCAAATACCGGAGCCGGTAATTCCACACGTACACCGACATCGACAGCATTATTTACCATTCCGATTTTATTTTGGCTGAACTCTTTTGTAAGCCAATCTGCGCCTTCTCTGCCCGGAGCAATAATCGTATATTCTGCTCTTATTTCTTCACCGTTATCAAGCAAAAGCCCTTTTACCTGTTCGCACTCAACAATAAGGTTTTTCGCAGAAACATCATTTCTGATTGTAATTCTTTCTTCAAGAAAATCCTGCATATTTTTCAACACATCAAGACTTCTTTCAGTGCCCAAATGTCTGACAGGGGAATGAACAAGCTTTAATTCGGCAAGCGAAGCCTGTCGTTCAAGTTCACGAAAAACTTTCATATCCGTGCCGAAAACTTCTTCCGTTGCACCGAATTTTAGATATAATTTATCAGCATAATCAATAAGCTCTTCAACAGCTTCACGCGACATATAATCATCTAAGTGGCCGCCGACATCCGGAGTTAAAGTTAATTTACCGTCGGAAAAAGCACCTGCTCCGCCCCATCCGCAAAGCAAGCCGCACTTTTTACAAGTCGGACATTTAGCAAAGCCCTCTCTTAAGAGGCACTTTCTCTTTTCAATTCTGTCACCTTTTTCAATTAAAACAACTTTCCAATCCGGCTTAAGCTTAGTAATTTCAAGAGCGGCAAAAATTCCGGCAGGACCGGCTCCGACAATTGCTACATTATACATATATCCTATTCCTCATATATTTTCCACAACCAGAAAAATATAACTTAAACACAATTAAAATTAAATAGTTTGTGAAGAATTTGTTAAATTTGTTCTAACTTAGGCTTTCTGCCGCAAGATTTATCCTCATCGCAAAAACCAAGTCTTTCGCATTTAGGAATCAGATACGGTTTTAACCAAGGTTCTTCCGCAACAAGAGCATCACACATTTCTTTTACAAGCAAACGAATTTCATATTGCGCACGGGTGCAAAGACGTAAATTTGCAAGGTGAATCATTTCGCGTAAATTCAAGCTTGCAACCATGGAACTTGCCGTGGCATTCGGAAGAACCGCTCTTGCATCCTCTGCAGGAATACCGGCTTCAACAAATTCCTGATATTGTTCGGATATTTTTCCCATAAAATTGATAAATTTTTCTTTCAATTCAGGATTTCTTTCAATCGTTGGAGGAATAATAAAATCAAACTGGCCTTTCTCTTTAACATAACGCTGTGACTTTTGCGAAAAAGACATATGCCTGTGCCTTACAAGCTGATGAGTGCAGGCTCTTGAAACATTTGCAATGGCAAAACTTACCTGAATATGCTCAATAGTTGAATAATGCCCTGAAGAAATAACACGTTCTATAAGCTTAAGCATTTTGGCTTCATCATCGGTACTGTTATAAATATTTATCGGATAATCCGCACTATAGCAGGTTCTACACGCAGTATATACAGTCTTAAGCATATTATCCGGTTTTGAAATCAAATTAACAACAGGTTTATTATTCTCCATCCTCATACTCCTTATAAATCTCATCCAATTATATATTAAGCACAAGCAAAATTCCAACTGTTAAGATTTTGAAATACAAAAAAGCATCGACATTTTAAGGCCGATGCTTTTTTAACCAAATATCTCGCTAAACAATTATTTATTGCCGTAACGTTTGTTAAATCTTTCAACTCTACCTTCAGAGTCAAGGATTTTTTGCTGACCTGTATAGAACGGGTGGCATTTGTTACAAATTTCAACCGTAATATTATCAACTACAGAACCTGTTTCAATTTCGTTACCGCATACACATTTGATAACTGTTTTCTTATAATCCGGGTGAATTCCGCTTTTCATTTTTTACCTCTTTCTTTGTGCTCAAGATTCCAAACTTGATTTTTAGTAAATTCGACTATAACATACTAACACGCACAAAAAATAATCGCAAGTGGATAATTACTATCTCTTAACAATTGATTTTATTATATCTGAAAACCACGGCAAATAAGAATACATTCCTAAGAATGCAGTAACAGTCAAATATATTAATACGGAATAAATCAATATCTGCATAAACGAATAACTGTAAAAAATAGGAAAATTAAAGTACACAACCAGATTTGCGACAATGCGGTTTATAAAAGGTATGTGCGAGATTAAATCATATACCCACCAAAAAATATAATTGCAAATCACATATCCAAGACTCAGAAAAATTGAAAGATAACAGTGATATGCGGTAAATCTGGTAGGAGTAGATTTAGCAAACTGTCCGATAAGAAGCCATACAAAGCCAACCAGCCCCATAGTGGGGTAGGTCAAGGCAGAAACAATCCGCTCAATCATATATGGCTTTGGGTTATCTACAAACATTCGCTAAACCTGTGCCCCACTGCGCTTTTTATCAATATATTCATCCAAAACCTGCTGGTAAACAAGTTTATGTTCATCATTATCCGGCTCAAGTTTAATAGCTGCCCGATAAGCTGCAATTGCTTTTTCAATATCGCCCTGCAAATAATGCCCGTTACCCAAAAGGAGATATGTACCTGCGTCGTTAGGGGCAAACTGCAATGTTTTTTTATAAAGATTTACAGCATCATCAAGTTTGCCCATATTAGCATACAAATTAGCCAATAACTGATATGCATTAACCTTTTTCGGTTCAAGCTCAATAGCTTTGTTGTACATACCAATAGCCATATCGTATTCGCCGAATTCAGAAAGCGAGATTGCATAGCAGATATAAGCACGGTAATTATCACCTTCCATAGAAAGGGCTTTTTCATAATAAGAATAAGCTTTTTCTTTGTCTTTCATCAATGTAAGGGTGTTACCTATACATATAGCAACTATTTTATTGTCAAGATTTAAAGCAAAAACCCTTTTGTACAGGTCCAGTGCCGTTTCATAATCGTATAATTTAAAACAAACATTACCCATATCAACGAGTGCAGTTATATTTTCGGGATCAAGAGAAAGTGCCTTTTCATAATATGCCTTTGATTCTATATAATCTTCATTATCTTGATATAAAAGCGCGATTGCGTTATAAATTTCAGGATTTACGGAATTTAAATCTACGGCTCTGGTATAATAAAATAACGCTTTTGAAAAATTCTTCCATTCCGCAAAAACATTACCGATATTATAATAAATCAGGTAGTTTTTCGGATTAATATCAAGAGCTCTGTTGTAGTATGAAAGAGATTTTCTAAAATCTTTTTCATAGAACCACATTGTCCCCATCCCGACAAGAGCCTGAACATCGTTAGGATCAATCGCAAGAATACTCTCCAAAACGGACATAACTTTATCATAATCCTGCTGCTCAAGATATAAACGTGAAAGTTTATGGTAATTAGAAAGCTCTTTCGGATCTTTCGACATCGCCATAATAGTTTCATTAATTTGTTTTTCTAATTCCTGTTTTTCCATAAGCTGACTCTCTCTTTATTATAATTTATTTATCATAAGTTTTATAATCTTTTGACAATTCTTTCCATTCGTCTTCGGAAACACTGAAAGCATTATTCCAGAATTTTTCAATAGCATAAGTTTCACGTTCTTCCTTATGCAAAATATGCACAACAACATCGCCGTAATCAAGCAAATTCCATCTGTTACGCTTATCATTTTCCATACGGACAGGCATGCGCCCAAGCTGCTTTTTGGTTTGTTCCTTAACAGTTTCCATTAAAGCCTTAACATGCGGAGTTGAATCTCCGGTAACAATAACGAAATAATCCGCCAAAGAAGAAACGTGCCCGATATTTAATATAGAAATATTTTTACCCAACTTATCATCCAAAAAGCGTGCAATAATACAAGCAAACTGTTTTGAATCCATATTTTCAGTCATAAAAACCTCTCTTGAAAGTTATTATAACAAAAATCACAGTACTGCGCAAGTAGAAGTGAATACAGCTGGCTGCAAGAGCACATGCCGCAGATTTTGAAAATCTGACGGTAAACCGCCAGGTCTTAATGAGATGTAAAACAAACAAGACTTGACAAATACAACAAAACCATAAATAATATCCATATAGGGGGAAGCCCTAAAGAAGTTGTGTTTCCTTAGGACTTCACTTCGTACCCTATAAGATTAGTGACTTAAAAAAAGTTCCAGAATCTCGAGTTCTGGAACTTTTTCTTTACATATTCTACAAAAAGAATACATAAGAAATTCAGTCCATAATCTCATCTGCATCACCTCCTTTCAGACCGCTTTCTTCGTATATTGCGTGTGTCCGAGGAAGTGACGGGCACTTACCCAGAATTCATTGTAGAATAATATATTTAACTTGTCGAGAACAATACTTATCAAACCTTAATGAGAGCTTCGCTCGAATTTAGACCTGCGTGTGAAAGGATGGCAGAAAAAAAAGACCCTTTCAGGTCTTTTATAATGCCCTTGGCCAGACTTGTGCGGGATTGCCCAAGAGCCGAAGGCGATTGGCGGCAAGACCACATGCCGCAGATTTTGAAAAAATCTGACGGTAAACCGCCAGGTCTTAATGAGAGCTTCGCTCGAATTTAGACCTGCGTGTGAAAGGATGGCAGAAAAAAAAGACCCTTTCAGGTCTTTTATAATGCCCTTGGCCAGACTTGTGCGGGATTGCCCAAGAGCCGAAGGCGATTGGCGGCAAGACCACATGCCGCAGATTTTGAAAAAATCTGACGGTAAACCGCCAGGTCTTAATGAGAGCTTCGCTCGAATTTAGACCTGCGTGTGAAAGGATGGCAGAAAAAAAGACCCTTTCAGGTCTTTTATGGTGCCCTTGGCCAGACTTGAACTGGCACCGAGGTTGAGCCCCGATTGGATTTTAAGTCCAACGCGTCTACCGATTCCGCCACAAGGGCAAGCGACTATTTAATTTTAACCCGAGAGCGGAACGCTAGACGCGCGTCTACTCTCCCCTCCATCTCGGACGATACTCAATCGTCCTCGCGGAGTCCTTGCCACAAGGGCAGGGATTATTTAGATTTCAATCAAGAGCTGGAAGCTAAACGCTTCTACTCTTCTCCACCCGAAGATACTACATCATTCTCGCGGAGTCCTTGCCACAAGGGCTGGGATTATTTAGATTTCAATCAAGAGCCAAAGCTAAACGCTTCTACTCACCTCCACTCAAAGATACTTCATCATTCTTGCGGAGTTCCTACCTCGAGGGCAGGTGATACACTGCCATCAAGACAGCCACATTTGGTATTTTAGTAGAAACATATTCTGTTGTCAATTGAAATTTAAACTTTAATTTATTAAGGAATATTAAGCATTACATATATTAAAATAGCAATTATATATAAATAAAATACTTTATATATATAAGAGAGGATAAGTATGACTTCACAATACTGGAACAATGTATTGAATAGACTGCCAAATTTTCTAAAACAAACGTCAGCATTATGTCTTGGTGCAGAAATCATGACAAATCCGCGCAGTTTATTTCCGCTGGGTTGGAGTGTATTCCCGATAGCAAGGTCATACTATACTCCATATCAATCGTACATGCCTTATCAGCAGTACACACCGACGTATCCGGTCTATAATTCGCCGTACGCATCAGTACCGCCATTGAGTACAAACCCTTATGTACAGCCGGGTAGAACTTTTACTGCCACTGATGCCGGTGCCGTAAGCTCATCTCAAGCTAAATCATTAGGAGAAAATCTTGTTGGTGCACCGGAAACACAATTTGTCTCAAACAGATGGAAGCAACTGAATGCAAAAACTAATAAAAATCAATACGAACACTTGCAAATGCATACAAAATACCGTGATTTTATCGGCAACTTAGGAAAATCCGTAACTGCATTTATTGATCAAAGCGCGCTCGGTGATAAAGACGGATATTTATCAAAGGCAGAGTTCAGGGCATATTATATATCACAGGTAAGCAACAATGCTGCATCACAAACAAACACTGCACAACTGGAAGCCGATGCGGATAAAATTTTTGACAGTCTTGATTTGACAAAAGAAGGCAAATTAGATTGGAAAGAAGTCGCAACTCTAATGAGTTTTGCAGATGCAGCCGGTGCAAACGGTAAATACGACGGAACCATCAAAAACGAAGATGCTATAAAAAGCATGCAAACACTGTTAAATGCCGGAACCGGAGCTGAAACCAAGGTTAAGGAAAATTACAACAACCTGTTTAATATGCTATCTTAGAATTTTATCAAACTCTGACCAGTCAAAGTTCTTTGTTTTAGAATACTCCAGCAAATCCTGAGGGCTAAGTTCCTTCAATTTTACAAAGGCTTCTTCGAAATCCTCGTCTACAGAAATTGTTAAAAGAGGCAAACATGCTTCATAAGCCAATTTGGCAACTTTGGCATCATAATTTATTGCAATCGTAGGAACACCGGTTTTAACCGCAACAAGAACGGCATGAAAACGCATTGCAATCATATATTCAAGCCTCGAAATTTTAACTATAAAATCATTTTGCGACAAAGAATGAACAATTTCCGTCTGAATTTCAGGGCAAAGTTTTTTAAGCATCTTTTCAAAGACTTGGCTTATACGCATATCAAGAGCATTTTGGAACACATACAGCTCTATTTTTTTATCTGCAAATTCAGTCACGACTTTTTGCGCAAGTTTAGCCAAAAATGCATCATTAAGTGTTTTAAAAGCCCTCAATTGAATTCCAACAGTCGGTTCCGGCTTGCTCCGCGGAAGATCGAGAGAAAACACGGGATCACTCACGAGCTGTGCATTAATCCCCCAGGCTGCAAGGTAATCTGCACTTTTTGGATCTCTTACCGTTACAAGTTCACATCTTGAGATTAAATTTCTTACAATATTTTGTGAAATCGGTCTTTGAAGCGGGCCTATCCCTTGTGCAAAGATTATAACCTGCTTATTGAAAGCCTTCGCAAGCCATATTACAAAAGAATAATAAAGCAAACTTTTCAGACTCGTAACATCCTGCAGCAAGCTGCCACCGCCCGATATCAAAACATCACAGTTTTTTATAGCAAATATTACCCAAAGCAAATTAAAATTCTTAACAGAATTAACCTGATAATAATAAGAGGTTTTTCCGGGATCGTGTGACAACACTGTGATATTAGCTCTAAGCTGATGTAAATGATCAACAATAACAGACAAAATTGCATCATCACCAAAATTATCGTATCCGTAATAACCCGACACCACAACATTTTTAGTCATATTATCAATTCTCACCTTTCGTATAGACAGCAAAAACATCATCTGCATGCGGCACAGATTTTACGGCACCGACACCTTTTGCCTGAAGCCCAGCGGCAATTGAAGCAAGTTTAGTTGCTTCCGTCGGAGTATAACCGTTTGTTAGAGCATACAGAAAAGCTCCGTTAAAAGCATCCCCGGAACAAGTCGTATCAACAACATCTTTTGTATAAAATTCCTTAAATGTAATACTGCCGTTATATCCCGTATAATATCCGCCTTTTTCTTTTGACTTCAATACGACAATGCTTATACCCATATCCCAAAGTTTCTTTATAATATTTTCGATAGAATCTAGTTCAAGAATACTGTTTGTATCATACTTTGTACTCATAAAGAGGACATCCAGATTTTGGGCAATATCATAAAAATTCTCTTTGGCATTTTCAGGAGTATTTATCGCAGAAGAATAATTCGGATCGTATGCAGTCAGAATACCGTTTGCATGCGCAATTTCAAACATTTTAAATACCGCTTCCTTGGCAGAAAGCGAGAGAGATTGGGTAATACCGCTTGCATAAACAAGGCGTGATTTTTTAATATAATCTTCCGGAACATCTTCAATAGAAAGTTTTGAAGGCGCAATTTTTTTTCGGTAATATATAAGCTCCGGTTCGCTATTTGGAGGAGTTGCGATAATATAGAGCCCGTTTGGTTCTTCTGCAACTTTAACTTGTGAAATATCAAGTCCTTCAGCCTGCCAGCTGTCCATCAAAAAATCTTTAAACGCATCATTACCAACACGGGTAACAAAACCCACTTTCGCACCGAGTCTTTGTGCAGCTATCGCACATACAAGCGCATCACCGCCATAGTATTTAAACAGGCATTGGCTTGTACTCAGCTTTGAATCCGACGACAATTCAACTAAACTTTCACCTATCGCTATAATATCCAGTTGTTCTTCCATATTACCCCTTTAGTTCGGAAACAATATTTTTTGCACGCGCAGTAATTTCGGAATAAGAGTGACCTTCATAAAAATCTCTGCCAACGCCGACAGCATAAGCCCCGGCATCAATATACGCTTTAACCTCATTCAATTTAACATTACCCTGCGGCAAAATCTTTAAAAACGGCATCGGTCGTAAAATATCCTCAACATAAAGCACACCGCCCATAGCTGTGACAGGATACAACTTTATCAAAGGTACGCGTGCTTTCCAAGCTTTATAAGCCTCATTCGGCGTGGAGGCCCCTGCAATAAAAGGAATTCGACGATCCTTTGAAATTTTAACAAGATTCATATGAAAAATCGGTGACGAAAATACCTGCGCTCCGGCAGCAAGCGCAGTATCCGCTTGAAGTGAAGTAATTATACCTCCGGCACAAACAACAGCAAACTTTGACACTTCTTCAATAGCCTTATAAACCTCAACGGATTCTACATTGATTTCCATAATTTTAATACCGCCCTCTACAAGAGCTTTTGCAGTATCAATAACTTCCTGAGCATTTTTGCTTCTTATTATAGGGAAGATTTTTTCCTCTCCCAGCATATCTATCAAATTTTTGTTCATAATCTATCCTTTTTTCAAAATTTATTATATCATAAAATAAGGGGATATGAAAAAATCATGAAAATACTTAAATCAAAAGGCTTTTTTATAAAATCGTTTTTGTTTTATATATTGTTTGCGCTGATTACAGCTATTATTTCCTGGACGCTTTTTGAACGCTATACATATAACTTTGCAATGAAACATTTTACGGCAAGCATAAAAAGCGGTTCCGAAGATATCGTAATCATCGCAATTGATGACAAATCAATTTCATATCACAGATGGCCATGGCCAAGAGAATACTACGGCAAAATTATAGATTACTTAAACACATATTCAAAAACAAAGGGGATAGCATTTGATGCTCTCATCCAAAGTTCTGACAAGGACAATCCCGAATCTGACAAAAAATTTCTTGATGCGGTTAACAGAACAAAAAACCTTGTAGTCGGATTTCAGGCAATAACGAAACCTGCATTTGATAACGAAAGAAACAAAAATTATAATAAAAAATTCTATAACAAATTTCACATAAACACTGTAAGCAGCACAAATTTTTATGACCCTGTAGTATATCCGAGTATCTCTGAATATCCGGATGAATATTTTAATGCAGTAAAAAATAACGGTTCAGTTAACGTTATCCCTAACAGCAACGGCTACTTAACACATATGAGCCAGATTGTTTTTGTGGACGGAAAACAATACCCGTCACTTGGATTAAGACTCTACATGCTTATAAATAATATAGATACATTGTATCTTAATCATAATAGTATTACAGACAACAGTAAGCTCTATATCCCGACAATTGCGAGTACAACCGGACTTATAACCCAGATACGGTATTACGATTTTATAGACGGCAGCGAGTATACCCATAAAAAATATTCAGCATCCGATATTGTGCGCTCTTACGATAATATTAAACAAGGGAAAAAACCGATTATCGACCCGAAAGAATTTGACGGAAAAGTCGTTTTTGTAGGTGCTAATGCAAAAGCAGCAGCCCTAGGACTCGAAGATGCGATGCCAACACCGATTGCAGGCAATCAACCCGGTGTTGATATCCAGGCAACAAATTTTGACAACATAATGAACAATGACTTTATCAGAAATATATCTTTCGGACAAAAATTTCTGATACTTATTGCGTTATCCGTATTAACATTTATTATTATCTACCGGTTTTCGTTTACAATATCATTAAGCCTTATTATACTGCTGTATCTGACTTACTTTGCAAGCGCAGTAATCTGCTTCAGGCA
Source organism: Candidatus Gastranaerophilales bacterium (assembly GCA_944324365.1). Classification (GTDB taxonomy): domain Bacteria; phylum Cyanobacteriota; class Vampirovibrionia; order Gastranaerophilales; family Gastranaerophilaceae; genus UBA1221. Next base: position 57,633 of record CALUWA010000001.1, on the reverse strand, counting down.
TAATATTGCAGTAGATATTATAACCCCGCTTGTTATTCAGGCTGTAACAACAATTTTCGGATACTCATACCGCTTTATCCTTGAAGGCAAGAATAAAGAAAAAATTAAACAGGCTATGGGCAAATATCTTTCACAGGATATTATGAAAAACGTTGTACAAAACATAGATGATATCAAGTTAGGCGGGAAGCGTGCAACCGTAACGGTACTTTTTGCAGATATCCGCGGTTTTACAAGCATGAGTGAAAAAATGACCGCGGAAGAAGTTTCAAACATTCTAAACGAATATTTCACGGAAATTGAACCGATTATAACAAGCTATAACGGAGTTATAAACAAATTTATAGGCGATGCGGTTATGGCAATTTTCGGAGAACCGACGCAGGATATTAACCACCCGATAAATGCCGTTAAATGCGCATACGCTATGTTAAAAAAAGTCGATGAACTTCGGGATAAATGGCTTTTTGAAGGAAAACCAAAAATAGAAATCGGAATAGGAATAAATACAGGAGAAGCCTTTGTCGGTAATATCGGCTCCGAAAAAAGGCTTGAATATACGGTTATTGGGGACACCGTAAACCTCGCAAGCAGAATCGAAAGTTATAATAAAGTTTATCATACAAACTTTTTAATAAGCAGTTCAACATATTCATACGTAAGTAACATCGCAGATGTCATAAAAATCAGCGATGTTACAATACGCGGTAAATCCAGAAAAATGGATATTTATGAAGTTTTGAGAATTAATGAGTTATAAAAATTTAATAAGAAACTTCAAAACTGTATGGCACATAATCCAAAGCTTTTTACGATGGATTTGTGTATAGATTTTTGTTCAGCGGTGAGAAACTTTGTTATAATACTCCTGAATACAAAACTGTGAATTCTACCATAGTAAGAAATGGGTAGTAAACGTGGAGCAACGACTTTGATTTTTAACTAATTATCCAGCTTAAAGCCGCCGTTTTTCTTGATATGTTCAACAAGTCCGCCGTCATTAAGCATTTTTATCATAACAGGCGGTAAAGGTTCAATGGGTATAATTGCTCCGTTTGTTAAATCGGTCAATATACCTTTTTCTATATCCAAATCCAACTCATCTCCGGCATCTATTCCGTCAGTATCGCATTCAATTGCCAAAAGACCGATATTAATTGCATTTCTGTAAAAAATTCTCGCAAATGATTTAGCAATAACCGCTCCGACTCCTGCTATTTTAATTATTTGCGGTGCGTGTTCTCTTGAAGAACCAAGTCCGAAGTTAGAGCCTGCAACAACAAAATCTCCTTTACTCATTTTAGAGGCAAAATCAGGATCCGCATCCTCTAATACGTGCTTTGCAAATTCCGGCAGATTTGATCTTAGGTGAAATAACCTTCCCGGTGCAATGTGGTCTGTTGAAATATTATCCCCGAATTTAAATGCTTTACCTCTCATGATTTTCTCCTTAGACTCATACATTTATATTACTACAAAATTTTAATTTGTGATACAATAAGTTCAAAAGGACAGGAATATTATGTATTTTGACAGAAAATGTAAAATAACTTTTATAAGCCATGGGGCAACGATTTATTCAGAAGAAAACAGATTTTCTGATAAGGATAATTATCCGCCGTTAAATGAGAACGGAGTAGAGGAAGTTGAAAAGATTTGCGAATATTTAAGACAGCGCGGTGTTAAAAACGATAAAATATATACATCCTATGCTGCACGTTGTGTACAAACTGCAAAATATGTTTCGAAGGTTTATAAAAAGTTGTTTGAATACATAGATTTGCCGCCGAGAAACTGCGGTTCATTCAGCGGTATGGCATTTGAGCAGGTGGAAGTTAAGACCCCTGACTTACTTCACCGTTTAATATATGAACCTGATATAAGTACTCCTGAAGATGCTGAAAGTATTACTGATTTTATTAATCGCGTATCAGCTAAAATTGATGAAATCGTTGCTGAAAACAGCGGAAATCGTGTTATTGTTGTTACTCATCCAGATGTAATTAAGGCTGCTATTTGTGACGCTTTGGATATTCCGCATTCATCTTTTCAGCATATATATATAAAAACCGGCTCAGCAACACAAATTAGTTATTTTGAAAGCTGGAAAAGTTTGATTTATTCAGATTATACACCGCTATAATTATTCTTTAAAATTATTCAGCGCATATTCAATACATTGCACAATCAGTTCATTGCGGCTGATATCTGTTTTCTGCGATAATTTATCTATTTCCTGCAGCATACTGACATTTAGCCGTATGCTGATTACGGTCTTTTCGGGTTTTATTGGCATATGTTGGCAAAGGTGTCAGTATTGGCGGCAGTGCTTATATTACAAAGCAGACACTGATACACGATTATGTGCATTTGGGTAATATAAGAGTATTAGGACCGTGCAAGTTTGAAATTGGTTCATTTTGCGCTGTTGGGGAAGACTTATTGGTGCTTACCGGCAATCATAATTATAAAGGAGATATGCTGCCGTTTGATGAAAAATGGATACAAAAAGATGTTATTGTCGAAGATGCTTGTTGGATTGGGGCTCATGTAACATTACTGCCCGGAACTCATATCGGTGAAGGTTCTATAATTCAAGCCGGCTCTGTTGTTCATGGTTATATCCCGCCTTTATCTATTGCAGGCGGTAATCCTGCTAAAGTTTTTAAAACGCGTGATAAGGAAAAATATGAACAGCTGAAGGCGGAAAAGAAATATGCTCAACTTAATTTAAACAAATTTTAATTTGAGTCACCGCTTAGCAAGCGTTTACTTTCATTTATCAGAAATTCTTTACCGGGCTTTATCTCTATAAAATCCCATGGCAAGTTTGTTTCAAAACTCCAGTTTTCGCAGGCATAGTAATCGGTATTTATATTATATTTTTTAGCAGCTTTTTTGAATGCCCCGAGTTTTCCGCCAAGTCTGTAAGTTTCTTCAAGAAAATCGCCCAATGAGCTGTCTCCTCTTGAGAGCACTGCCTGCCAGTAGTCCCATTTTGCACTTGATACAGTTGCTGTGACACCGATTTTATGCATTTCTTTTTTGATGTATGCTGTTTTTCCTTCCAAAAGTTTAGTGCTTTCTCTTCCGCACCATTGGAATGGGGTGTTTGGTTTTGGAACAAATGTTGAAAATCCGAATGATATATCAAATCCTTTATATATTGTTTTGAGCTCTTTCGCCAGGTTTATCATTTCATCAAGATCTTCATACGTTTCGGTCGGTAGTCCGAGCATTCCGTAAAATTTAAAGCCTTTCAGTCCTGCTTCTTTTGCGATTTTTGCCGCGTTAAATATTTGTTCTTTTGTAAGGTTTTTGTTTATAACTTTTCTTAACCGTTCACTTCCGGCTTCAATTGCCAGAGTTATATTTTTTTGCCCGCAGGCTACAAGAGTTTTCATTATTTCAGGAGTTATAGCATCCACTCTCAGAGATGAAACGCTCATTTCAATATTTTGTCCGCTTTTTATTTTTTCGTAAATATAATCACAAATTTTATCAAACTGCGGATGTGCGCTTAATTGAGCTCCAAGAAGTGCGATTTTATTTGTATGCGAAAGTCCAAAATCAATTGTACTGATTATATCTTCATATGGCATAAATCTGAGAGGTAAATTCAGATATGATGCAATACAGAATCCGCAGCGATTTGCGCAGCCTCTTGCAACCTCCATTATAAACGTATTTGGGAAAAAGGCTTTTTCGCTCAAGATTGGGGTATAAATACATTCATCAAGTTTTTTTGTTATTTTTTTGACTTTGTCTTTTGTTATGCCCGGGACATATACCCCTTCGATTTGTGATATTAACTTTAAGAAATCGTGTTTGTTTAACTCTTTGTGAGTTTGGTATTCTTTTATAATCTCAAAGTTTACAGCTTCCCCGTCGCCTATTATAAAGAAATCAAAGTAGCTTTCGTACGGTGCTGGGTTTGCTGTGACAACGGGTCCTCCGGCAAAAATCATGGGATGACTGTTTGTACGTTCGCCGGTTTTTAACGGAATATTGTATTTTTCTAGCATTGCAAAAATTGTTAAAAAATCGGTGTCAAATGAAAACGAAAAACCCATAAAATTAATTTCATCAGGTTTAAAATGCGGATTTAGTGTGTCTGAGTATATGCGTTCAATATTTACATCTTTAAATTCGTCAATGCTTTTAAATAGCCACAGATATCCCAAAGATGACATCGCAAAGCTCTCAGGTCCCGGAAATGCCATCCAGATACTGCAGGTTGCATTTTTTTTGTTAATCGGATTATATAAGAATAATTCCGAATTATGCATTATTTTCTGCCTCGTTTGTTTCGTTTATTTGATTTAAATATAATTCATCTATAAGAACGCCGATTGTGGCAGCAATTGCCGGTGACAGGATTACTCCCCAGAAACCTAAAAACTGCTGTGCCAAAAACAGCGCAAGGAATATCATAAGCGGATGCAATTGCATATATTTCCCGAATACTATTGGCCTTACGATATAGTTTGATAATTGCTGAACAAGTAAAAATGCTGCTATTATAAGAATTGCTTTAACCAGCCCGAAAGGATATGCAACAAGCAGAATTATACCAATCGCAATTGTAGGTCCGACCAATGGAACGATATCCAAAATACCCGTAATTAGACCAAGCAATAATGAGTAATTTACCCCCAATAGTGCTAATAATATTGTTGTCATAACACCGACAGCAGCCATTGATAACAATTGTGCTCCAACATAACCGCCAACTTTGTTGCTGATAGTTGAAAGTATTTGGTTTGCTTTATCTTTTATGTCCTGCGGAAAAAATTCGATAAATTTTTTGCGCAGATAATCTTTATCAACAAGCAGGTAGTATACGATCATCATTAGTGCTACAGCGATTACCGCAACTTCAAATATTCCCATTGTAAAACTCCAGGACTGGTTAACTAAATTTCCTGCAATATCGCTGCTGTTTGAAAGGATATTGTTTGTGCTTAATAAATCGGAAAGTCTTTTACCGAAAACTGTGGTTGAATTTATATAGCTTATTAAACTGCTTATTTTGGTAGGAAGACTTACTAAAAATGTTCGAACTTCCTTAAATGTCATAATAAGTATAGGAATAAATAATGCAAATATTGCTATACAACTGAAAAGAACCGCTATTATTGATGCAAGATTCCGGCTCATATGTTTTTGCATTTTTACAACAAAAGGGTTGAGGGCACAGGCAATTACGTATGCCGCAAAAAAGAGAAGTAATATATTAACTATTTTAGGCAGGATTAACAGTAAAACAACTACTAATATTAAAAATATTATATTTTTGAATGTTAATATTTTTTTTAACATATATCCCTCTCTTTCATTATGTGTGTATTTTACCAGAAAAAACTATAGAGTAAAGTAAGCAGTTTTGTTAATTTTTGTTACACATGTTTAATTTAAAGCAATTTATAAATAACAAAATACTTTATATAAGTAAGTTAGGTAATAAATGTGTTGTAAAAAGGTAGGTAGGTTATGATTAATCCTGTTACTTTAAACAGAGTATGGAATTACGCAAAACGCGGTTTAAAAATGGCTCCTGATTTTGCATTAGGTACCGGCGGTGAGGCTTTTGAAAAGTCTTTGCGTGAGGCTGTGCGCGGTGTAAAAGGTGCTGATGGTAAATATGTCGGCGGTACCGGTTATAAGAATTTTTGGACTAAATTAAAAAATGCATTTAAAGCATCAGAAGCTCATAATGAGCAGTTAATAAAGCAAGAAGGCGGCTTTTGGAAAGCTATGAAGAAAAATTTGACTGATATTCCGTCAAGTGTTTCAAAAGCATGGACTGAAGGAGCAACTGCTGCAAAGGCAGCCGGGAAATCCGGACTTTGGGGCAGTATAAAAGGCGTAGGAAAGACTTTGGGCACAAAGATGCCTTTAATAGGTTCATTGCTCTTCTTGGCATTTGAAACTCCTAATATAGTCAAAGCTACTATGGATGGAGGAATTGTGGATGGCGGTGCCGAGCTTGTTAAAGCCGGTTCAAGAGCTGTTGGTAGTATGGCAGGTTTCTGTATCGGTCAGGCATTATGTCCTATTCCAATTGTCGGTGGTATCATAGGCGGTTTAATCGGGGAATGGGTTACAAGTAAAATTGTAGGTAAAAGCTATTCCGAAAAGAAGGCTGAGCAGCAGGAACAAGCTCAAAAAGCTATGACACAAGGGTTTGATACAGGAACAACAAACCCATTTGCAATGAATGCAGATCAGTATATGATGCAGCAGCTGCAGATGGCTATGATGCAAAATCCGGAGTTGTTCGCACAGTATTATGCAGCAAGCAAAGCTTAACTCGGGGGAAGTATTAATAAAACCCGGAACAGTCTGCTAAAATTATAGCAGACTGTTTACTTTTCTTAATAAATTGGCATTTTTTGCTTTTAAATTTCCTTTATATAAATACAGGGGATATATAATTTTAAGGAAATTGGTTATGTCAGTTAATGGATATAATGATTACTATAATTTAGCAATGTACCTGAATACGACTGGGCTGGATAACAGCTATATGTCCTTTACCGATGGGGTATTACTTAACGGTGCTATAGGTTCCGGAATTGAGCTTGCACGTTACGGTGGCGGCAAGCTTTACAATACCTTTTCCAAAAACAAACCTTCAAAATTTACCCAGCTGAGAAAACAAATTGAATTGCGGCAGTTAAAGGGCAAAAGTGCTTTTGAAACTTATAAAAATGCCAGCAGATATAATACAATCCTTGAAATGGAAAAATCTATTCCGCGTGCTGTTGCAGGAAAAGCTGATTATTTTAAAGAAGCTCAAAAAGCATTGGCAGAAGCGTCTAAATTAAAAGGTGCAGCACAGGCTGCAAAATTCCAGGAGGCTGCAAAGCTCTTTGATGCGGCAAATTTAAAAGCGGCAAAAGATGTTTACTACAAAGAAGCAAGAAAACTGCTTGCTGAGGCTAACAATTTAACCGGTTCTGCGCGCAGAGCAAAGCTTGCAGAGTTAAAAAAGGTTTACGATGCCGCAAAAATAAAAGTTAATTCAACTCAATATTATGCAGACGTTAAAAAGTTATTTGATGAGGCTAAGGGGCTTTCAGGTTCAGCTTTATCAAAGAAAATTAAGCAGGCGGATAAATTATTAAATAAAAATCTTCTTCCTGAATTAAAGGCTAATTATTATAATCAGGCAAGACAAGCGTTAAGCGAAGCAAAGGGCTTAAAAGGCGCAGCTCAGGTTAAAAAGCTCAAAGAAGCTGAACAACTTATTGCACAGGCAAAACTCGACGCCTACAAAGCGAAATATAACGGAAATTTAAAACCAAAATCCGTCTTAGGTAAAGTAAAAAATACAGCAAAAACGGTAACAGGTGTAAGAGCTGCAAACACGGCCGTAAAATCTTTAAATGCAGGTTCTAAGGCATTCCGTGTTGCAGGGAAATTTGTTAAAGGAAATGCGGCATTTGCAGCGTTATCTGTAGCGGCTGATTATGATAAGTTTGCAGCAGCTAAGCAAGCCGGCGGAACAAAGGCAATGACAAAAGAAATTGCAAAATCAACTGGTGTTGCGGCTGTTGAAGCTGTCGGATTTATGGCCGGTATGAAAGCAGGGGCTGCAATTGGTACTGCAGTCGGCTCAGTTGTTCCTGGTGTCGGAAATATTGTAGGCGGTATTGCCGGTGCTGTTATAGGCGGTCTTGCAAGCTGGGGATTAGGTAAGCTTGCGCATAAAGCATTGGGCTGCGATGTATCAGAAGCTGATAAGATTGGAACTAAAAAAGCTAAATTAAGAGCCTTAAGAGCTAAATACAGCAGAAGCACAAGAGAAAATCTTGTTAAAGAATCTGCTCTGACGCTTGCTCAGGATATGCAGGCTGCACAACAGCTTGAACAACAAGGGCAAAAAGATCCTAAGATGTCAAACCCTGTTATGAAAGAACGGATGGAAAAAGCAGCAGTCTCACTGCAAAATATTGCGGAAGATGATCCGGAACTTATGCAGGATATAGCAACAGATTTAGGCATGAATGATGCAGATACTTCATCTCAACAGTCTGGTACTGCTTCTGATTCTCAAAATCCTGATAATCAGACAGCATCACAAGAACAAACTGCCCAGCAGCCGTCAGAAACTCCGCTCCAGGCCACAATGAGAAAATTTAAAGAAAGAATTAACGGCGGCGCGCAAACTTCTATGGTGCCTGATTACTCAATGATGATGCAAAATCCGTGGGCGCTTGGCGGTATGTACTAAGCAGATAAAGTAAATATTTCGTAAATTTCTTCGTCTGAAAGTTCTGTGATAATTTTTTCGCCTTCGTAAACTGCAAGATTTGCCAGTTCTTTTTTGGTTTTCAGCATTTCATCTATTTTTTCTTCAAATGTGCCGAGTGTAATCATTCGGTGAACCATTACGTTTTTATCTTGACCTATTCTATAAGTTCTGTCCGTTGCCTGGTCTTCAACTGCCGGATTCCACCAAAGGTCGTAGTGAATAACGTTGGTTGCACTTGTTAGGTTTAATCCTGTACCGCCGGCTTTTAATGACAATATCATAATTTTTGCGTCATCATCATTTTGGAAACGGTTAATTAAATCTTCCCTTTGCGGAACGGTCAATGAACCATGGAAGAAGAGCGGTTCGGTATCGCATTCTTCTTTTATTACTTTGCAGAGGATATCACCCATTTCTTTGTATTGCGTAAAGATAAGTGTTTTTTCACCGTTTTCAAGAATGCTTTCGACTGTAGAAATACATTTATCCATTTTCCCTGACATTTCTCTGTTCATATCACCGGATTTTAAGAACTGGTATGGGTGATTACAGATTTGTTTCAGAGCAGTGATAAGTTTAAATATATTTCCGCGTCTGTTAATGCCTGAAAATTCACTGATTTTTGCCATCATTTCATTAAGTGTTTTTTCATATAATACAGCCTGCGATTTTGATAAATAGCAGTATTCATTAAGCACCATTTTTTCAGGCAAATCAGATATAACGTGTTTATCGGTTTTCAGACGTCTTAATACAAACGGTGAAATTGACATTTTCAATTTTGCAGCACGTGAATTTTCTTTAAACCTTTCAATAGGAATTGCATAGCTTTTTTGAAATTCCCTGAGGCTTCCGAGATATCCCTGGTTAATAAAGTCAAATATACTCCACAATTCTGTTAATCTGTTTTCTACAGGGGTACCTGTCATCGCAACTTTAGTATCTGCTTTTAATGTTTTAATCGCAAGAGTTTGCGCAGTGTCCGGGTTTTTGATGTTTTGAGCTTCGTCAACAATAACCATTCCCCATTGATGTTTCTTTAACTCTTCAACGTCAATTCTCATAATAGCGTATGTCGTCAAAATTATATCGTGATTAACCTCAAGTTTGCGCTCTGTTCCGTGATAAACAACGGCATCCAGGCTCGGCGCAAACATTTGAAGTTCTTTCATCCAGTTACCCATTAAAGTTGTAGGGCATATTACAAGAACCGGTTTTTTAAGTTTATCTTCTTCTTTTAATTTCAGAATTAAGCTGATAATTTGAATTGTTTTTCCAAGCCCCATATCATCTGCCATACAGACGCCGAAACCTTTTGTAACGTTTGTCCATAGCCATTTAAGACCTGTGAGCTGATATGGTCTTAATTCTCCGTTTAAAGTCTTTGGCGGAGTGACATCCACAGGTTTTGTAAAGTCTTGGATAATCCTTGCGTATGCATCGTCATAGTCAAATTCGTATTGTGCAAGCTGGCCTGACATAGAAGCATGTATAAGCTCCATTCTTGAAAGTGACTTGAAGTTTGCTTTTGCAATCTGCTCAAATATCTTTTTGCTTTCTTCTTTATCAATCAGTACGTATTTGTTTTTGTACTTGATTAATCCGTTGTTGTTTTCGACAAGTTTGTTAAACTCTTCTACGGAAATTTTTTCGTTCCCGATTGCAATTTCGTATGAAAAATCAAGAATATCATCCAGCGACATTTTATTAGAAGCTGTATTGTTAAATATATCCGCCAAATCTTTTGAACGTGATGCTTTGACTTTTGCATTAATAGAAGCTCGCGGAACTACGATATTTACGAGTTCTTTCGGTAAAATCACCTCTATTTGCGCCTTTTGCAAGTAATAAGCGGTTTGTGTGATAATTTTGTAGACTTCGTTAAGGTTTAAATCGAGTGCAAGTTTTTCTTCATCTTCGAATAAATCTTCAAGTTCCGGCATATATTTGATTGCATAATTAAGCTGTTTTTCAACTATTTTAGCTATATCGGAAGAGTTCGCATCAAAAATTGTATCTTTATGGTAAAGATCATCAATTAGAACACTTTCTCCGGTTTTTCTGTTTTTGATATGAACTTTTAGCCTGAATAATTCGTCTTCAACTTTTTCTATTTTAAAGAACGGAATAACATCGTATTTGCCAAGATACAATTCGTCAAACCATTGTGAAAAATTCTCAGCAATTTCAACACCGCGCATTGAAGCACGCTGTTCCAGATCTTTTATCATATATGTACCGGATTTTACGTCCTTGAATTTGTATGCTTTTATGCTCAAGAATTTATATATGACATAATTCATATAATTGTGAATAAAATCTCTTACAAAATTATCCGGTTTTTCGCCTTTGATAAATAAATTTTCTGGAATATTTTCTTCAAACTGGTTTATAATTCTTGCAACCTGCTGGTTTGGAATAATCGGTTCATAAACGATTTTAAACATTGCACCTTTGGTTTTTACAACCGGTATGAAATATAATTTTTCAATTAGTTTCATAACAAAGTGTGCCAGCGAATTCATATAAATAAATGTAGGAGTCAGTGAATCCATATCTATGACTTCGCCGAATCCTCCAAAATAATCCATAACTAAATCAAGGCTCATTGCGTAGCCCACATATTCCCCGAGAACCTGAGAGCGGAATCTGAAAAGGGATCCTTTTGATTTCAGGTAATATTCAAAGTTGTTTGTCGGAGTAATGAAAAATGACAGCTTTCCGCCTTCATTCACAAGAAAGAAGTCTGTATTTCTTGCCGGCGAATGCGGGCTTACAAAAACGTCTTTAAATTCATCTTCAATAGTCTGGTATATCAAACTTAATGTATAACGAAAATCTTTGTTTTTAAACCCTTCCGGATTTTCGGAAAGATTAAAAAATAATTCGTCTACATTGTTCTTTTTTATTGAAAAATCTATGTTTAAAACGTTTTCTGTTGTCATATATTATCTTTCTTATAAAGGCAGACGGCGCTTATGCCGTCTGCCTGCTAATTTACTTTATTAATGAATCTGCTGTCATTTCAGCAGGTTTTTGGATACCGAATAATTGAAGTATTGTCGGTGCAATATTACACAAAGCTCCGTCGTCTTTTAGTTCGATGTCTTTTGGTGCATTTATTAACACAAACGGAACTTTGTTTGTAGTGTGAGCTGTCTGCGGTTTGCAGGTGTCTGCATTAACCATAACTTCAGAGTTTCCGTGATCAGCTGTCAAAAGCATGATTATGTTATTTTTTACGCAAGCATCTGCAATTTTTCCGACACATTCATCAACAACGTGACAAGCTTTTGTTGCAGCATCAATTACGCCGGTATGACCAACCATATCCGGGTTTGCAAAGTTAACTAAAATAAATTGATATTCAGGTTTTTCGATTGCTTCAAGTACATTTTTGCAAACTTCCGGTGCACTCATTTCCGGCTGCAAATCATATGTTGCAACTTTCGGTGACGGAACAAGTACTCTTGTTTCATGAGGCTGAGGTTCATCAATGCCGCCGTTAAAGAAGAATGTTACGTGTGCATATTTTTCGGTTTCCGCAGTTCTGAACTGGTGTATACCGTTTGCTTCCAAAACATCTCCCAATATATTTACAAGATGCTCTTTCGGAAATGCTACCGGGAATGTGAAATCTTCGTTGTAGCTTGTCATTGTTATGTAGCAAATGTTTTTAAGAACTTTCTTTCTTTCAAATCCGTCAAAATCCGTAAAGTTAATAGCTTTTGTAATTTCTCTTGCACGGTCAGGACGGAAGTTTATAAAGATTATTGCATCATTATCATGTATTCTGCTTTCTTCTCCGCCGATAACTGTCGGAAGAACAAATTCATCGTTATCCCCTCTGGCATAAGAAGCTTTTACGCCTTCGCAAGCAGAAGCGGCTTTTTCACCTTCTCCGAAAAGAAGCGCGTTATAACCTTTTTCAACTCTTTCCCAGCGGTTATCTCTATCCATAATATAGTATCTGCCAATTACCGTAGCAATCGGAGGAAGGTTATATTTTTTAAGTTCTTCTTCGACTTTTTCAAGGTATGTGCATGCACTTTGAGGCGGTGTGTCACGGCCGTCAAGAAATGCGTGTACATAAACTTTTTTCAATCCTTCATCTGCTGCCATTTTAATTAATGCAAGCAGATGATCTAAAGATGAGTGCACTCCGCCTGTTGAAACAAGACCGTATATGTGCAGAGCTGAATTATGCTCTTTTGCGTGGTTCATAGCCATTAAGAATTTTTCGTTTTTAAAGAATGAACCGTCCTTGATCGCATTGTTAATTCTCGATAAATCCTGGTATACAATTCTTCCGGCACCAAGGTTTAGGTGACCTACTTCGCTGTTACCCATTTGCCCGGCCGGAAGTCCTACATATTCTCCGTCCGCGTGGATAGAAATTGACGGATATTCTTTTTCTAATTTATCAACATGTATTGGATGAGCAAGTTTTGTTGCATCATATTCGGGGTGATTTTTACTTATTCCCCAACCATCCATAATACACAATAATACTCTCTTTGTCATAATAAAATCCCCTATTTATATTCGTACTATGGCACAATTATATAAAGGACATAAAATAATTACAAGAGGCATATTAAGCGTGAATAGATATAATAGAATTTATGTATGTTCTACTGATAGTTACACAGTTTCTGCACAAATATCTCTGCGGTATTTTTTACCTTCGAAATAAATATCTTCTACGTTATCGTATAAAAGCTCCCTTGCCCTGGATAACGTTGAAGCAGTCTGGGTCAAAACAAGAGTTCTGCCCTTGTTTGTTAAATATTCAAAATAATTATTTTGGGAAGTATTGAAATGAGTTACTTCGGTAGAATCATCTACCATTTCTAGCCCGGTAATAACAGCCCCGGCATTTCGAGCATACAAAACACAAGAAACAGTACTCAAATCATTAACCCTTATTTCCGTATAATCATCCGCAAACGAGCCAACCGCACACGCTTCAAAAAGTCTGTATAAATCAGTATCAAGCGAGTTTAAAACCGCCTGGGTATCATGTTCTTTTAAAAACGGAGTAAAACCAGTTACGGTATAATTATTATCACCTGTCAAAACGCATTCTACACCAAGTATTCCTAAATACGGACAATTTCGCTTTTCAAGATTTTTAATTACAGGATTAACAACATTTTCCGTAATATTACCGACAACATCAAGCGAAACCTTATAATCAGGAACATACGCACCCATACCTCGCGTAAAAATTCCGGCTCCGCCGTCTTCCATAAACTTATAATCCCCAACTGCCGCAAACGGCAACGCGCAATACCCATCAGTCATTACATAAACAGTAAACGGATGACCATATGCATATTCCTCAATAACAACTCTCGGCTCTTCTCGCAAAAACAAATCATTTACACAAGTTTTTGAAAGTTCCGAAGTCGTACAAACAGAACGCACAGAATTCTCATTATCAACATCAGCAGTTATAAGTATCGGCATTTTAGAGTCTTTAACATAATCAAGCGCCAGAGAATTTTTCTCAAATATCCCAAACTTTGGAGTCGGAATATGCAGCTTATACAGAAATTTTTTAGCTGCGGCGCGTGATATAGCAAACTTATAAGATTCTGCACTCGGAGCAAAAATAAGCTGGGAATTTGCCTGAAAAAGCCCCGCAATATCAGCTCTTATGGCATCCTGTGAAGGAGCAATTGTCAAATTAATTTCTTCTTTAATCGCAAATTCCAAAAGCCCCTGAACATCATTTTCTCTGATGTCAATACGTTCTGCAAATTCACCCGAAGCAACATTCCCCGGAGCAATATAAACTTTTTCGATTTCATTATTCTTGGATAAATACTTTGCCAGTGCATATTCTTTTGCACAAGATCCGACTATTAAAACTTTCTTCTTATTCATAGCCTGATTTTAACATATTTAACAGCTCTAAGCAAGTTTTAATTGGAAGTAAACAAATTTAGCTGCGGAACGTCAACCTGCGGAACATCAGAGGATTTTTTCCGCGTTGAAAGATTATTGGAATAATCTTTTTGCATTCTGCTCATCAAATCCTGAGAACGCTTTACAACAGATGAAGGCAAACCTGCCATTTTTGCTACCTGTATACCGTAACTCTTACTGGCACCACCCTGAACTATTTTTCTTAAGAATTGGATCTCACCGTTTTCTTCTGCAACAGTTATACGGAAATTCTTAATTTGCGGATAAGTTGCGGTCATTACATTCAGTTCGTGGTAATGGGTTGCAAAAATACAGCGCGCTTTAATTTTCGTTGCAATATACTCAGCAACCGCCCAAGCTATTGCAACACCATCATAAGTACTTGTACCGCGCCCGATTTCATCCAATAATATAAAGCTTTTTTCAGTTGCGGAATTTAAGATGTAAGAAGTTTCCACCATTTCAACCATAAAAGTTGACTGCCCAAGCGTTAAATCATCGGATGCGCCGACACGGGTAAAGATTTTATCCACAATCCCGAGTTTTACATAATCGGCGGGAACCCAGGAACCAATTTGCGCCAAAAGAACAATCAATGCATTTTGACGCATATAAGTGGATTTTCCGGCCATATTAGGCCCGGTTAAAATCATAAACTGCGTTGCATCAAGCGAATTACTCTTTAAATCCAAATCATTTGAAACATATTCGCCAAGCGGTAAAATCTTTTCCAAAACAGGATGACGGCCGTTTCTGACAACGAAATCGCCAGACTCATCAAGTTCCGGTCTGCAATAGTTATTTTCCGCCGCAACTTCTGCAAGAGAAGTATATACATCCAATCTTGCAATACAATCTGCAATTTCTCTTACTTTAGAAACAAATTCCTTTGAATATTCCCTAAAATCCGTAAACAAACGATATTCCAACTCTGTTGATTTGAATTTTGCAGACAGAACGTCATCTTCGTGCTTTTTCAACTCATCCGTGATAAAACGTTCACCGTTTGCGATAGTCTGTTTGCGGACGTAATTTGGCGGTACAAGATTCAAATTTGAATTTGTAACTTCAATAAAGTAGCCAAAGACTTTATTAAAAGAAACTTTTAAATTTTTAATACCGGTTTTTTCGCGCTCTTGTTCTGCGTATTTAACAAGCCAGTCCTCGCCGCCGGTTAACAAATCTCTGTAATAATCAAGCTCACCGCTGACACCGTCATTAATAATTCCGCCCTCTTTAAGCTGTATAGGCGGATCTTCTTTAATCGTTCTGTCAATTAAAGCCGCATAATCGGAAATTTCATCTTTGTAAGTTTCCACATTAACAAACGGGTTAAACTCAAGCTCTTTTACAATATCCAAAATTCCCGGCAGCATGAAAAGCGACTCTTTAAGCCCCAGAAAATCTCTTGGTGAAGCGGAACCGTTACTCATACGCGTAGCCAAGCGCTGAATATCGTAAACTTTTTCAAACATGTCAATAAGATTTTTTCTTACATGAACTTTTTCAACAAGTTCCGTTACAGAATTTTGACGGGTCATTATTGAATCAACATCTTTCAAAGGCTGGCAAACCCAATTTTTCAAAAGTCTTGCGCCCATGTTTGTTTTTGTTCTGTCAATTGCCCACAGCAATGAGCCGTACTTGCTTTTTTCTCTTAGAGTTTCCGTCAATTCTAAGTTTCTGCGTGTAGCCCCGTCTAAAATCATATATTCCGAGAGCTCATAAGCTTCAACTCTTTCAAATTTCGGAACATTCTCTTTTAAATTTTCCCATACGTATGCAAGGAGAGCTCCGCATGCTCTAAATCCGATTTTATACTTTGAAAAGCCGAAAGATTCCAGGTTAGAAGCCTGAAATACAGCCTTCAAATTAGCTTCGGCAAAGCCCAAATCAAAAACATTAGCCGGAATTTTAGAGCAATTATAGAGCTTTTGAATATCATCCGGCAAATCAATTTTTTGTTCCGGAACAATCTGAAAAGGCATAATTTTCTGGTTAACTGCCGGTGCAACAATTTCTGCAGGAGAAATTCTTGCAAGTTCCGCCATAATCATATTCAAAGGCGCCTGGGTAACTTTTAACTCACCGGTCGAAATATCTGCATAAGAAAATCCGTACAAATCACTTTTTTCATCTTTAAACATTGCACAGATATAGTTATTTGAGTTCTGCTGGAGAAAATCACTTTCCGTCAAAGTACCGGCAGTAATTATACGGGTAACTCCGCGTTTAACAATACCTTTAGCAAATTTCGGATCTTCAAGCTGATCACAGAGCGCAACTTTATAATTCTTATCAACCAGTCGTTCAATGTAAGAGGTCACAGCCTTATAAGGAATACCCGCAAGAGGAACTCTGCCGTAGGTAGCCCCGGCATCGCGGCCTGTCAAAGTGAGCTCAAGTTCCTTGGAAAGGGTAACGGCGTCTTCGAAAAAAGTTTCATAGAAATCACCCAGTCTGTATAGCAATATTGCATCGGGATTTTCCCTTTTTATGGTCAAATACTGCTGCATGACCGGAGTCAGCTTATCCATTTCCAATTCAGATGTAGTTATATTATTGATTTCATTTTTTGACATAGTTATAATAGAATTATATCATGAATTGAGGTTTTGCAAATGGGCTGTTTAAAAAAAATATTTCAATCAATCTTGCTTGCACTTGCTATAATTGGGTTTTTATCCATTGGGGGCAAAGACTGGGTTGTTAATATTTTTAATAAATATCTTCACACATCACACGAAACTATGATGCAAAAAGCTCAAAAAGTCGGAGATTTTTCAAATATTAATGAAGAATTTGAACTTGAAAAGGCGACGGGCATGATGGGATACAACGGAGTTGTAGCGGAACATAAGGCAACAGGTCAGAAAATGGTTGTGATAGATGCGAATAACAAGCCATTGCTTACTAGAGACGATATAATTTCAGGGAATATTGAACCGAAACTGCAATCCGTATTAGGGAAAATAAAATATCAGGCAATCGGAATAGAGAATTTTTCAGTAACGAAGCATGGAGAAATGAGTTCTTTTGAAAAAGTTGTTCCGTACGTAAGATTTAAAGCAAAAATAAGCAGATTCCCTGTAGGTGAAGTCGGCGGAGTTATAGCGGTAGCTAAAAACAAAGACGGCGAGGACAGGATACTAATATCTGCCAATGAAGACTCAAAATATTCACAGCTTTTGGCTGAAGAATTTTTTAAGAAAATCAAATAATATTTACATTTGGTTTGGACATGGTATTATTTAGAAGGGGCTTAGCTCTTGTCAAAATAAATGACAATTTAATAGATTTTATAGAGTGTCGAAGTGGCGGAATTGGTAGACGCGCATGATTCAGGTTCATGTGGGTAATTCCTTGAGGGTTCGAGTCCCTTCTTCGACATTTTTTTATTTTGGATTTACTAATCATAAGGAATGAGAACCCTTCCAAACGGAGTTTGGACTTGGGTTCGAGCGCGAGGGAGCTGAGTGCGGAGGATTGATTGCGGAATAATTAAAATTATGGAGCAAGCAACCGAAGACACGTTATACGCGACCGAGCAAGAAAGTCCCTTCTTCGACATTTTTATTTTTATATTTTATCATCAAAACTCCCCACCCTAGCCCTCCCCAAGTAGTGGAGGGAATAAAAAATAAAACTCCTTCCCCGGCTTGGGGAAGGCTGGGATGGGGAACTGTAATTTTGTATAAAAGAACGTTCCTCTTGCAAGCCTTCCCAGAGTTTTTGAGAGAATCAAGAACATTAAAATCTTGACAAACACAACAAAATCAATACAATTAAAGAATGAAAAAAATTTTCAAACCACAAATAAAAAATTATCCCATAGCAAATGAAAAACTGCTGCATATTATAGCTTTATTGTATATTATTGTATGCACACCGCCTTCATTACAGGATGGCAGTGCCAAAATACTTCTGCCTGGTTTGTTAATTTTCTATATTATATCCTTTATTGCGTTCAAATGGTATAAAAAAAATATACTTTCACAGTGGGATGATGGCGGCTATTCCAAACTTGAAATTGACACAGACAAGAAATTAATCACTCTTGATGAGCAATTAAAAATACCGGCTGCAGACATACTAAATGCAGAATTATGTATACTGCCACTCCCGACTGACTTGATTTGGATAACTCAATACTATTGGCTTATACTCAATTCCAGACTTGATTTTAGACTAAATAACGGAAAAATCATAAGTTTGTCAATACATATTAGAAGTCAAGCTAAGAAAATTTTAAAATTACTAAAAGAGTGCGATATAAACTACTCAATAGATGGGAATATAGACGATATTGCACCTTATCCTCCTCATTTTATAAAAAATATTATCATTTTTGCTATTTTTTGTGTTATTTTAGCATATTTATACTGGTAAAAAATTATACTAAACGTGTCAGCTCCATTTCAGAGATAATTTCAATTTTTATAAAGAATACTTAAGACTTATTTTCTTACATTTAACCATCTGTGTTCATATTCTTCAACGGCTTTTGCGGCATCTTCTTCCGTATATTTATATGCAGAAAGGCTTATAGCAATACGGCCTTCTGATTCTTCAAGAAGCTTCCTTTTTATTTTGTAAGGATATGTTTCATTTCCGCACATATTGCCGGCATGAATTTCTCGGATTACATCATTAATATACATTTGCATATATTTAGGAATTTTTGGATGCCTTTTAATATATTCAAGCAGCGGCATATTTTCACGATATCTGTTTCCGCTTGCGGTCGTGAGCAAAAAGTTTCCGATTGTATTAAGCCCGCCGTTGGAAGCAGGTGTAACATGCTCTATTGAACCGGTAGATGCAATAAATAAACGCCGCACAATTTCCGTATGGCTTCTGGTTGAATACTTAACAACAAATGCATTTCGGCTGCTTTCAGATGTCGGCAGAAAAAGGGCTTTATTCTTTATATAACTAAATATTTCACGCTCATTCTGGTTTGGAATAACTTCTTCCAACGAATTAAGAAAGACTTTTCTCTTAAAAGTATCATGAGAACTTAAAATAATCTGTCTGCATCGAGTTGTTTTATCACGTATAGTAAGGGCAGTCTGCGCTGAAAGTCGTCTTGTCATCGCGTCAACTTCATCAAGAACTTCCATTTCTTCAAGTTTTAACCTTATCAGACAATTTGTCTTTATCATTTGCAGACAGCTTTGCAAATTATCATCAGGGTTTATGCGTGCAAAATCACTAAAAATAGCGTACATTGCTTTTTCAACTTCAAGCATATGTTCCTGATATTTTGAAAGCAGTGTAACAGCTTCCTGAGCTGTTTTACACTTTTCAAGATTTTTTTCAAACCCCTTTATCATTTCGCTTGGAATAATCTTTACCCCGCGGTATGGGCAGGTTATATTTTTAAGTTTTCTAAGCGGCTTGCCGGCAGAAGTTTTTCCTTCATAAGGAATATCATAATAATATTTCAAATAATTCTCAGCCGTAATCCGCTTAATATTTTTTGAAAACATAGCCTGCCCCAAACTCCTTATACTCATGATAACAGATAATTCACTGTCCCGCAAGCCTGCATGACAATATTATCAATTAGTTTTCATATTTCCGCCTGCAGAATTTTGCTTATCCTGATTGTACCGGAATTTAGTAAAGTAATTGGAGATACCAGCAACGAAAAAGCCCATAAAACCTATACTAAACAGAAACGGAACACCGAATATAAGAGTTTTTTGCTTTGCAAGTTTTTTAAATTCTTTATTGACGGAAGTGCCGTTTTGCTTTGCAAGAGTTTTGGCAAGTTCTTCCAATTTGTCAAAAGAAGGCGTTTCAAGATTTTTACCTATGGTTTCTTTACATTTTCCGGCTTTTACAAGCAATTTTTTAAATCCTTTTTCAAACAAATCGCTGCCGGTAATTATATAAAACCCAACAAGCGGGTAACGGTAAAGAGTTTCAAGGAAATTCTGTTTTCCTCTGTCTTTTGAAGCTCCGAAATATCCGGCTCCGCCTATCAAAACGCAAGATGTCAACTGACCGCGGCTTAAAACAAGTTTACCATCCTGAGATGCAAAATCAATACTCGCATATTTGTTCAAAAAGTTTTTCATATTTTCATTATTTTTAAACAACTTTGTACCGGGAGCCAGAATTAATTCGCTCAAATTCTGCAAAACATTTGATTTTGCTCCGCGTTTTGCAATCAATGCAGCCCCGCCAAGCGCAGTTCCAAAGGCAAGTCCCGCTCTTTTAATATTTTTTACGGCGCTGTCTTTTACTTTCTGTTTATGTTTCGCGTCCTCAACATCACGGTTAAGGTTTGCAATATTGTTAAAATCACCCTTTTTAAATACTTTCAGCGTAAAAAGATTTTTAAAATAATTTAGTGTAAATTCTGTCAGCGGAATAAAAAGAGAAGTTAAAGCTATTGCAGCTTTTACAGGAAGAACTTTTTTCGATGCGGCATTATTCATTTTCATTAATTCTGAAGCTGACGCTGCAACAAGGGATTTTTCCTTAACACTAAGTCCTTTTGAAAAAATTTTACGTGCAACATTTTCGCCCAACAATGCTGGTACGAAATAAACCAGTGCGCTTTCAGAAAGTTCAAGAAAAGCATTTTCCGCCAAATCAGCCTTACTTCTTGCAAAAGTAGCTTTCGGAACAAGACATGTACCGGTATCTTGAATAAAACGGGTCGTAGAAAGACCTGACGCCTGCTCTTGTGAATTTACAAACTTAGCTGCTGCTTTTAGAGGCTGGGATAATGTATTAAATAATGTAACTTGCATAAAAATTTCCTTTCAAAATACTAAAAAACCTGCACATCCTATGTACAGGTAATTTAGAAAACTTTTATGCTAAATACACCTGTACCAAACTACAGGCGCCACCAAGATCTATTTAATTTAGATACTAAATGCAAATTCATAAATGCAAGATAACAGATTTGAAAATATTTGTCAAGTGATAAGCGTTAAATTAATTAATATTTAGACAAACGGGCGATAAGTTTATATAATGGCATTATGAAAAAGATACTATTTTTACTATTTTCAATAATAATCTTATCTGCCGGCAGCGTCTTTGCGTATATTAATCCGCGCTGGGGGTATTTTCCGCTGAACGTTTATATTGAACCGCACAGCAAAAAAGCACTTGTTGAAAAGGCATTTAGCACATGGCAAAGTGAATCAGGCATTGCAAAATTCAGATACGTAACTTCCGAAAAATACTATCCGAATATCGTCGTAAAATTTGCGGATAAAAATCCGAATCAAAAAGGTTCAAACTTTGAAAATGCTGTGGGTCTTGCATATTCTTACACTCCGCTCGGGTTTTACGCAAAAGCAACAATTACAATATATCTCACATCCCCGGGTGGAGGAACACCGCTTTCCGATAATCAAATTTACGGAATTGCACTGCATGAAATAGGACATGCTATGGGGCTGGGCCACTCTCCGATTAACACTGATATAATGTTTCCTATAGAACACGGCCAAACATCGCTTTCTCAAAATGATATAGAAAGATTCAAACTTATTTACACACCATAACTAAGGATTAAAGATGAAAAAATTTTTATTATTAATATATACCATAATATTTTTTGCCGGAAACTTGGCAACTGCAGCAGAAACCAGACGTTATAAGGAATTTCCGATAACTGTCTTTATCGAATCTTCTACACACAAACCCATGATTAAACAAGCGTTTTCTTCCTGGGCGAATATGACAAGAGTTGCAAAGTTTCAATACACAAATGATAAAGAAACCGCGAATATCATTGTCAAATTTGAAGAACAGGCTGCTGTAGGCAAAGGGGAAAGCTATGTTGCCGGCACAAATATGAACTTACCGTCAAATGACGGCTATATCCATAATTCAATAATAACAATTAAGTCAAATATTCCGGGAAAAAATGTCAGAATGTATGACAGCCAAATCTATATAGTAGCCCTGCATGAAATAGGACACGCACTGGGACTTGGACATTCAAACAACCCGCTTGATGTAATGTATTATTCCACCAATAACCAAAAAATGCTAACAATAGGTGATTTAAACGCCTTTAACAGCCTCTATACAAAATGAACATTTTTGAATTTCTCTTCGTTACTATAAGTGTAGCAGAAAAAGTAAGGAAGGTTGTTATGAAAAAGTTTTTAGTCATTTTTAGTTTAATTACACTGATTTCAAGCATGACTCCGGCACTTGCAAGAGGAAACTGTTATTATCAAACTGTTGGATATAACCAGCCTGTGATAGTAAAAGAATATTATAATGCACCAAATTACAGACCGCCGGTAAAACGAATACACAAATACAGAAAAACATACCACAATAATAACGTTATTGGCGGGATTATAGCAGGTGCCGCTATCGGAGGAATAATTGCAGCTATTGCAAATTAAAACAAAGAAAGCTGCTTTTGAGCCTCAAAATGTTTTTTTAAAAACGACGGGCGATGAAATTCACACAAACCGTATTTATCAATTGCGGCAAGATGTTCCTTGGTCAAATATCCCGCATTATGAGCCCAGCCATATTGCGGATACTTTGCATCAAGTTCTTCCATATATCTGTCGCGCGTAACTTTTGCCAAAATACTCGCGGCGGCAATAGAAGCTGAGCGGCTGTCGCCTTTTATTACATATTTTTGTGAATAAGGAAAATCCTTAATCATTTTATTTCCGTCAACAAGAACCATAAGTTTTTCATAGTCAATTCGCTTAATTACATCTTCGCAGGCAAGTTTCATAGCCTTTAATGAGGCATTTAAGATGTTAATTCGCTCAATTTCTTCAACTTCAATGCACACGGTAGCATTAATTGTTTCATTTTTTATTATTTCGTATAAAGCTTCTCTTTTTTTCTTTGAAAGCTGTTTGCTGTCATTCAGAGCTTCCAAATCTTCAACCAACTTTTGGCTGCGCTTATTAAAACAAACCGCACTTGCAAACACTCCTCCCGCAGCCGGCCCCCTGCCAGCCTCATCAGTGCCGACAACTGTACGTTTTTGATTATAATCAAAAACAAATAACTGAATTATATGCGATTCAACACTAAGTTTTGTATCAAGTTTTTTCAAAATATCCTCTTAGTCCAAAATAAACTTACCAATTCTGCCTTCTCTGAAATCTCTTAAAAGATACACAGCAGTGCGCGCAATATCAGGCTCCCCGCCCGAAATAATCCAATTTCTTGCAAGTGCAATATCTTCTAAGGTAAAATCCCCCTCAAGCTTGTAGTAATCTCTTACAATATCCGGATATTTTACCTCAAGCAATGCCAAAAGCTCTTTTGCCACAAGCTCATTTGAATATGCATTCTCGGAAACAGAATTGACAAAAGCCAACTTATTTGCAACTTCCTGATTTTCCTGCTTCATCGGAATAATTCCGGGGGTATCGAGCAGCTCAAGCTGCGGATTAATCCTTACCCACTGCTGCTGGCGCGTTACACCGGCTTTGGCACCAATTTTTGTTTTTGATGATTTTGTAAGCTTATTAATTATACTGGATTTTCCGACATTCGGCATTCCGACAACCATAACACGTGCCGGGCGGCGAAGAAGTCCTTTTTTCATCAATGCCTGAATACGCGGTTCGGAAAGCTCTATAACTTTTTTAATAATTAAATTCAAATCGTTTGAATTTTTTGCGTCAGAAAGCATTACCGCAGAATTATACTTTTCTTCTAAAACTTTAACCCATTTTTTAAGTTCGTTTTTATCCGCCAAATCGGATTTATTAAGCAAAATTAAGCGGGGCTTTTGTCCTAAAAGCCCCGTAATATTTGTATAACTGCTTGAAACAGGTATTCTCGCATCCAATACTTCAATCACGGCATCCACTAAAGAAAGCTGTTCTTTTAACTTTCTTTCAGCCTTGGCAATATGCCCCGGATACCAGTGAATATGTGTCTTATCTTTTTTCAATTTTTTCCTTGATACGAGTTGCCTTACCTGAACGTTCTCTCAAGTAGTACAATTTTGCACGTTTAACATCACCGCGTCTGATAATAGAGATTTTATCAATTCTTGGTGAGTGAAGTAAGAATACACGTTCTACACCAACACCCTGGAATACTTTTCTAACTGTAATTGTTTTGTTAATTCCTGAGCCGTGTTTTTTAATAATAGTACCTTCGAAAGCCTGAATTCTTTCTTTATTACCTTCAACAATTCTTACGAATACTCTGACAGTATCACCAGGATTTACATCAGGTACTTCTTTTTCCATATATGGTTTTTCTAATTCGTCAATAATTGGGTGATTCATTTTCCTGTTCCTTTATAATTTTTAATTAATACTATTTAAATTCCTAATCGGCTTATCCACAAAAATCACCGACGCACTAAGTAATCGTATTATAAACACGCAAAAATTTCAAGTAGCATTTTAAAAAATGTTTATATTCCGTTATACTTTTTCATGATATCATTTTTATATGAAAAGTTTTATTGATAATATTTTGAAAAATAAAAAGAAAAAATTTTCGCTAAACACTAAAAATATGGGAGTTGATATTGATAAAAACGAATTTTTTGAAATAAAACTTTCAAATTCAAACCATCCGGAGGATATGGGGAAAAAGAATGGATAAAAAAATTTCCGAAAAAGTAATCAACAGGCTTACTCTGTATCATTGTATATTAACAGACTACATAGAGCAGAATATCGAATACATATCAAGCAAACAGCTTGCGGTTCTGCTTAAAATTGATGATTCCCAGGTAAGAAAAGATATCAGCGTGCTAAACAACCCCGGGAAAAGCAATGTCGGATATATCGTAAAAGAGTTAAAAAGTTCGATTGAAAAAAACCTTGGATTTTCAAAAAATAAAAAGGCTTTTATTATCGGCGCGGGAAACCTTGGGATGGCGCTTGCGAAATACGATAACTTCCAAAACTACGGACTTAATATCCTCGCACTTTTTGACAACGACAAAAATAAAATAGGCAAAGTAATTAATAACAAAATGATTTTGGATATTTCCAAACTGCCTAATCTTTCAAGAAAAACAAATGTTGATATCGCAATTCTTACAGTTCCGCGCAAATATGCCCAGCTTATGGCAGATTACCTTGTCAAAGCAAATATAAAATATATCTGGAATTTTACCCCGACCGTTCTTGATGTTCCCGAAAACGTACAGGTATGGAACGAAAATATTATGGGAAACTTCCTGCAATTTACTTATAACATTTAAGCTGACAATACAGGAACCGAGCTGTTTAAATAATACAAATGCCTCAGCCCTTCAAGCGTAAGAGTCGGATTTATGAAGTCAAACGGTCTTTTCATATAATCAGCAACGATATTTGCATAACCGCCGGTTGCAACCAAAACCGCCTTTGAACCCAGTTCTTTTTCGCACTGTTCCACAAGCCCGTCAATCATACAGGCGCAGCCTCTTATAACACCGGATAATATTGCATCGGTTGTATTAGCTCCAATTGCGGTAGGGGATTTCGCAACATCTATCCGTGGAAGCTTTGATGTAAATTTATTAAGTGTTTTCAATTGAAGATTTACCCCAGGAGCAATCACCCCGCCGACAAATTCTCCATCCTTATTTACAATATCAAAAGAAGTTGCAGTACCAAAATCCACAACAATTACCGGATGCCCGTACAAAACGTATGCACCCGCGGCATTTGCAATTCTGTCAGCTCCGATTTCTTTCTTGTTTTTAAGCGCAATTTTAATACCTGTATTGGAAAATGCACTCAAAAGTATTGAGTCGACTTTTAAAACATTATCAACCGCCGACTTAAATTTTTTATTAAGCTCCTCCACAACGGAAGATATAATACAACCGTCAATTTTGTAATTCTTAAATAACGATTTCAAAAGCACTTCATACTCTTCCCCGGACAAATCTTTGTCCGAAGCCAGTCTGAAATCTTCCACAAGAGCCGCATCATCAAACAGCCCGAGTGTTATACTTGTATTTCCTATATCCGCAGTAAGTAGCATAAAATAATCCTCTTTCAAGGATTATTTTATAATAAACAAATACTTATGCAAAGCTATAACGAAGAAGCAGCTGAAGAGCTTTCTCTTACTTGCCCTGTTCTTAAAGCATCACCAATCATAGTGCCCATTTGAACAAATGTTGATTTAAAATCATTTGCATTTGCTCCACGGGTATATGATTTCAACTCTTCTAAAGGGCGTTTTCTGCGGGCAGAATCCGTTCCAATTGCATAATTGCCATAATCTCCGTTGTACGCCATATCAGACTCCTTTGTGATTAGTTAGATTTCGTGCATAGATATACAATATATCTCTTATATATCTATAAAGTATTTTTTATCCAAAGAATTGCCTAAAGTTCGAAAATTCGTTACAAAAGTTTACATATAAATTTTAAAAATCTGCATAACTGACTATTGCAAAAAATTTTAAGTGGTAGTATAATTTATGGGTAGGTATTTTTGAGGTTAGTATGTTAGTATCGTCGATAGCGAGATTTAATGCAATTAATACAATGAATAATGCAGCGTATAACATGATGAATGCATCAAATTCAATGATGGGAGCGATGAATTCCAGCGCATTCGGCGGCGAGCATAATTTGAGCATGCTTCATGAAATGGATAAAAAGCTTAGTCTCGATTTAGCATCTAATTCTCTTTTATATAAGTTAGCATACCTACAGGAAAAAGCTATAGCAAAACACCAGGCACAAGAGTTAAAACAAAATAAACTAAATGTTTTAGCTTAAGTATTGTAAATTTTTATTAAATTATAACAATTAATTTTCTTCAGCTTGGTTAGATTTTTTGTATGCAAATCAGTAAAATAAATTTAAGTTACCCTGTCAATTTACATTATCATCCGGTTAAAAATATGAATAAATACCCGGAAAATACAGAGGTGCAAACTATACCGTGCAAAAGCCGGAACTTGCATTATACATATTTTACCGGTTCAATGCCTAAAAATAGGGACGAGATTCGAAACGAAGTTATTGAAACTATAAAAAGCGTATATGAAGAACAAGGATTTGACGCGGAAACAATAGAGCGAATTTCAAACAGATACAAAGATTTTAATGATGAAAAAATTCTTTTGGCATACCAACTAATAAGAGATAACCGGTACAAAAACAATGACATTCCAGGGATAATCGCGGCTGTTGAGGACTACAACATTTCAGTTGCCAGAAAGATTTGCAAGGAAAAACCATTTGGTGCCACTGGAATTACACATACTATTAACCACCTGACACCCAAAAATATTAATTTTGTAGAAAAACTCTGGGATACAAAAGATTTTCCGCGGGAAATGTTTCCGATAATCTTAATTATTCTCGCGGATTCAGTAGAAAAATACGGACACGAAGAAGTACAGGGTATTCCATATTTTGTAAAAATGTACCAGCAATGTCAAAAGAACCCGGAGGCCTACATTAGCGCAGAAGATAGCAATATTGACGAAAAGTGTGCAGTCAGCCGATTTTTCCGTTCCAATCCAAATGAATTATTCAAATTATGCTCACTACAGAATAATGAACTCAATGACATTTTACTTAGAAAAAGATTTTCGGGCTGCAAAACATATTTAGCCATACTTAAAAAATTTGATAAAGAGCAAATGGATATGCTAAAAAAAGCTCTAAACTGCAATTCTCCAGAAGGGAAAAAACTTACACCACCGGAAAAACTTGAGATGATTAAATTAATCAATGCACTATCTATATGCCAAATGGGATATGACAATTTTGCAGAAATGATTAATACCGGAGAGATAAACATATATCAAATAAAAGAAGATATTATTACCCAGGTAATGAACAACTGCTATGAAAACAGCGAACAATTTCAAGCTATGACGTCATGTGACAAGGTACAGGCCTGGGATACAAATAATGCTTATTTACTTTCGAAAGAGCTGCAAAAAGCCGGCAAGGAAGAGTTTAAAACCATTATAAAACTTGCAAACAGACCTGAAGAATTTAAAACTTTGATTAAAAACACCCCCGAAAATATTCAAACAGCAAACATATTCGACGAAAACGGACTTGACTATGATAAATGGCTTACCCCGTCAAACAAAAGCGACGTACGCATAAAAATTGTCGACAACAACGCAACCCAATTGAGAAATATTGAAAGGGCTTTTACGGAAAATGTTAACGAATTATTGGATAGTCCGGTAAAAGGGTATATCAGAAAAAAATACCCTCAATATACCCAAAAAGAAATATTTGAGCTTCCAAAAGAAATAACGGAAAGCAAGTCCATGATGATAGAGTTTATGAAAAACTTTATAAAGGAGTTGGAGCCGGTTTGGGAGCGCGCCGAACACAATAAAACCGGAGCAAAACGGGAACAGGCTCTCCATACTCTCACAATAAAAGATCATTTCAAAACATTCATTAAAGCTGCAGAGAATATTGAAACAATACACGACAAAAAAGATTTGGATTTAACAATAAAAATGTGGAACAGATTTCCGCAGCACGACCTTTTTCAGGGCAATTATTCCACCTGCTGCATTGGACTCGGAAATGTAAACAGTTATGCAATGCCGGAATATTTGAAGAAAACTGCATTTAATATGATTGAAATCATAGACAACACTACCGGAGAGACAGTCGGTAACGCATTATGCTACTATGCAAAAGAATACGACACACCAGTTCTGGTACTGGACAATATTGAAATCAACAATTCTTTCAAGCCATCGGATTTATCGTGCAAATACATAAGAGAAGGTTTAAAAGAATACGGCAAAAGATTAAATAAAGAAGTTACAGGGCAGGCAAATACTCCGATTTATCTGGGCAAAAATTATAACGATGTACCTACTGAAGACTTATTAATAAAGAAAGAAGCTCGCCTAAAATTCATCGGAGAACTTAGAGATGAAAACTCCGAAGATTCCTATCTTGATACATTCGGCGGCTGGAGGGATACTGATAAAATCTGCAAATACCCGTTTCAGACAAACTTGTATAAATTAGCGTAGTGAAAAAAGCTTTTTAACAATAGGATAAGATAAAAGTGCAGGAATAGCTGACACAACGAGCAAAACCGGGATAATACCTTTTGCCTGGGCAATGAAACCAATAACTGTCATTGCAATTGCAACTACACCCCAGGAAAAGCCGTTTATAAACCCGCCGATAATACTTTTGTATTCAGGGAGCACGCACTGCGCCATAACCATTGTAACAGGAACTGCCATCCACTGAATTAAACCCATAAGAATAAAGGTTACAAGTGCGGCTGTCGGATGAGATTTATATAACAGCATAAACAAAATCATCATCGGAAAAGTTAGCATCATAGAAAAATAAAATACATTTTGGGTTCCGACTTTCATTTCAAATTTTCTGCTAATAAATGACCCAATACCACCTGCAAAATTATACGCAAACAGCGCAAAACCTATATAAAACGGGTTATATCCCATATCTTTCCACAAAAACGGAAGAAGAATACAGGATGAAGTTGTAACAAGGGTTTTGAGCATTGCAATTACATTCAATAAATTAAGTTTTCGATTAGAAAGTATTGTTTTAAACGTTGTTATAAATTCTTTATGAGATTTGTTTGCGGAAATGTGGCTTGTCTTAGGAACAAAAGCAAACATCAAAAACGCAACACTTACACCAAGAATTGCGAGAAAAGGCATTTTTTCAAGCCCGAGAAATTGTGTAATCCCCGAAGATACAATAGGCCCTAAAGCAAACCCCAAAGTTCCGCATCCCATAAAAATCCCCATATATTTAGAAACATTTTCGGGATTTGAAAATTTCACAACAAACCCCAATGCCTGCGGATGGAAAAGGCTTGAGCCGAGGCTGCCCAAAATTACAAAGACAATCAACGGAATTAAAGCCGGAGCACTTGGCGCAAGAGATATAAACAAAGCCGTAGACAGCAGCCCCCAAAAAATAAACATACGTTTGCGCATATTATCAGCAAAAAATCCGAATATAGGCTGTAAAAGAGAAGCACAAATATGAGATAAACTTAAAACAATTGTTGCAACAGCCATTGTAATCCCTAACTTCATCGCAACAAACGGCATAATCGGGTTAAGCATCCCTGTATATATATCATTCACAAAATGTGCTGCATTTAGCCAAATCTGGGGTTTTACATCATTTTTACCATTCATACTTAAATACTAACACAAAATTAAAAATAATTCTTAAGAATGATTAAAAAATTACCCCGATAGGTTATACTGTAAATACTAAAGAAAAAATCTGCGAGGATATATGGATAGATATAGCAGAAAAGCATTTACCTTAGCCGAAGTTTTAGTTACTCTCGGCATAATTGGAATAGTTGCAGCATTAACATTGCCGCAGCTTGTATCTTCGTACAGAGATAAAGCAAATTACACAAAATATCAAACAGAAACCTCAA
This sequence comes from Candidatus Gastranaerophilales bacterium, assembly GCA_944324365.1. GTDB lineage: Bacteria > Cyanobacteriota > Vampirovibrionia > Gastranaerophilales > Gastranaerophilaceae > UBA1221. The sequence continues at coordinate 27,063 of CALUWA010000001.1, read as the reverse complement.
AATTTGCCCAAGCAGTTAATAAAATATACGCATCAGATGGACTTGACAACCTTGAGGGAACAGAAGATTTTGTAAAAGAATTACAAAAACACTTGGCTGTTGCAAAAGTATGTAAAAACAGCGAATTATCCAAATGTTTTCCGCAAGATGTAATTCTCGGGCCTAATAATTATAAATTCAATTCTGATTTTAATATGTGCTCAAGCAGTATTCTGGCGCGCGCAAACAGAGTAATGAACCCTCCGCCGGAAAACTCTGAAGTCGCCGGACTGCTGGGTGACAGCGGCATAGCCGATATCCCTATGATGATGGGCTTTGATATATATGACACTATGGGAATTGTCTTAAACAACGGAACGTCTATGCTTATCACATATAATCCTGAATGTGAAGACAGCTCGATAAACAGTTATTTCCAAGGCATTCCAAATATAACTATTCCAAAAAACAAATCCAAAACCCAATGTGCAGCAGCAATTATTGATGTAAATTCAAGCAATAAACCAAACACATTCGGCAAAGATATCTTTTACTACAATCTAAATGCCTGCAATGCGTTATACTAATAAAAAACGGGAGGTCGAAACCTCCCGTACTTTTTGTTTTATTACGCTTTCCTGAAAACGATTTCGTCGTCTTTGACATCTATAACAAGCTTATCGCCGCGCATAAACTTACCGGACAACAATTCTTTTGAAAGCGGATTTTCAACCATCTGTCTGATTACTCTTTTCAGAGGTCTAGCCCCGTAAACCGGATTAAATCCGCGTGTTGCAAGAAGTTCTTTTGCATCATCAGTGATTTCAAGTTCGATTTCCTGATCTTTCAACAATCTTCTGAGGTAATCCGCCTGAATATCAACTATCTTAGACAACTGCTGCAGTGTTAATGCCCTAAAGAATATAGTTTCATCAATTCTGTTTAAAAATTCCGGTTTAAATCTGCTTCTCAGAATTTCAAGAACTTTTTCTTTTGTAGCTTCAAAATCAGCCTCTGTTCCTATAGATTTGAGTGAATCTTCAAGGATTATATCGCTGCCTATGTTAGAAGTCATAATTATCAGAGTGTTTTTGAAATCAACAGTTCTGCCCTTAGAATCTGTCAAACGTCCGTCATCAAAGATTTGGAGCATTATGTTAAACACATCCGGGTGAGCTTTTTCGATTTCATCAAAAAGAACAACCGAATAAGGTTTTCTTCTGACAGCTTCTGTCAACTGACCGCCTTCATCATACCCGACATATCCCGGAGGAGCTCCAACAAGCCTTGATACGTTATGTTTTTCCATATATTCAGACATATCAATACGGATAAGTGCGTCTTCATCGTTAAACATAAATTCTGCCAACGATTTTGCAAGTTCGGTTTTACCAACCCCCGTAGGTCCGAGGAACAAGAAAGTCCCAATCGGACGTTTCGGATCTTTTAAGCCCGAACGTGCACGGCGGATTGCATCGGAAACTGTTGTAACTGCCTCATCTTGGCCGACAAGCCGTTTGTGCAGGATTTCTTCCATGTTAATAAGTTTTTGTTTTTCACTTTCGACAAGTTTTGAAACAGGGATACCCGTCCACTTACTTACAACGTTTGCGATATCTTCATCATCTATTTCTTCTTTCAAAAGTCTGTTGGAAGTTTTTTCCTGAGATTGAACAGCTTTTAACTGTTTTTGCAATTCTAGGAGTTTTCCGTATTTCAGTTCGGCCGCAGTTTGAAGATCGGTATTGCGTTCAGCTTCTTCTATTTTTGCCTGAACTTTTTGGATTTCTTCCTTTATGCCGGCTTCTCCCGTGATGGAAGCTTTTTCTTTTTCCCATTGTTCTTTTAATACGGCGATTTTACTTTCATATTCATTAATTTGTTTTGTTAAATCGGCAATCTTGGCCTGTGATTCTTCGGAGGTTTCTTTCTTCAAAGCCTCACGTTCAATTTCAAGCTGAATTTTCTGACGTAACAGCGTATCAATCTCTTCCGGCATAGAATCAATTTCAATACGCAAAGCGGAAGCCGCTTCATCTATCAAGTCAATTGCTTTATCAGGAAGAAATCTGTCCGTTATATACCTGTCAGAAAGTTTAGCCGCCGCAATAAGCGCACTGTCTAAAATACGAATTCCGTGATGTACTTCATATTTTTCTTTCAAACCTCTTAAGATACTTATAGTATCCTCAACAGACGGCTCATCAACAAATACAGGCTGGAAACGTCTTTCTAATGCCGGATCCTTTTCAATATATTTACGATATTCGTTAATTGTTGTTGCACCGATTGTCCTCAACACACCACGCGCAAGCATCGGCTTTAAGAGGTTGCCTGCATCCATTGAGCCTTCTGTAGCCCCGGCACCTACAACGGTATGAAGTTCATCTATAAACATTACGATTGCACCGTTTGAATTTTCAACTTCTTTAAGAACAGCCTTCAAACGTTCTTCAAATTCACCTCTGAACTTTGCACCGGCAACAAGGGCACCCATATCAAGTGCAACAAGCTTTACATCTTTCAGGCTTTCCGGAACATCACCCCTTACAATACGCTGTGCAAGTCCTTCGACTATAGCAGTTTTACCTACACCCGGCTCACCTATAAGAACAGGGTTATTTTTTGTTCTTCTGTTTAAAACCTGTATAATACGCCTTACTTCTTCATCTCGGCCGATTACAGGATCTAATTTTCCTTTTCTTGCTCTTTCTGTTAAATCAGTTGAATATTTTTCAAGAGCTTTCATATTTTCTTCTGCATTTTTATTATCCACTTTATTATTACCTCTTACTTTCTTCATAGCATTTAAAACGGCATTTGGTGTTACGCCTGCTTCTTTTAAAATTCGTTGAATATTTGAATTATCAAGCATAGTCATAGCAAGCAGAATTGTTTCAATACTGATATATTCGTCTTTAAGCTTTTCCGCTTCTCCGACGGCCAAGTCAAGCAGCCTGTAAGTATCAGTAGAAAGGAACAACTGCTGTGTATTCGGCGGCCCTGATATTGTCGGGAAGCTTTTAACCGCAGCCATAACCTTGTTGATAAAACCTTGACTTAACAAGTTCAACTCGGTAAGGTAATCTTTAATAATTCCGTTATCCTTAATCATCGCAAGCATAATATGCTCAGGTTGAAGTTCCGAATTTTTATATTCGTTCATAAGAGCGCTTGCAGATGAGATAATTTCCTGGGAATAATTAGTAAATTTGTTAAAATCTGCCATAAATTATCAACTCCATTCAAAATAATATCTATATAAATATTTTAACGTTATTTTGAAAGAAGTCATATTAAATTAACGATTAATTAATATTTGCAACCTGGCATTGTTTTTGCTAGAATTCAATCAGTAACACAGAAAAGAGGAAAGAATTATGTCAGGACACTCAAAATGGTCAACCATTAAACATAAAAAAGCAAAAGTAGATTCACAACGTGCAGTTGTATTTCAGAAATATTCAAGAGAATTAATTGTGGCAGCAAGACTCGGCGGCCCGGATCCTGCCGGCAACTTCAGATTAAGAACTGCTATTGAAAAAGCAAAGGCGGCAGGACTGCCTAATGACAACATCAAACGTGCCATCGAGAAAGGTGCAGGCTCTGCCGGGGCTGAAAATTACGAAGAATTAACTTATGAAGGCTACGCTGCAGGCGGGGTTGCCGTATTTGTAGAAGCTATGACGGACAACCGCAACAGAACAGCCGGCGATGTAAGAAGTTATTTTACCAAATACAACGGAAGCTTAGGTGCAACAGGCTGCGTAGGATGGATGTTTGACCAGAAAGGTGTTATAACATTCAGTGAGGACACAGATTTCGACAAACTTTTTGAAGCTGCAATTAACCTTGATGCGGAAGATGTAACGGAAGAAGAAGGACAGTATAAAGTTATTACAAGCGTTGAAAACTTCCAAAACGTAGTTGAAGGACTTGAAAAAGAAGGATTCAAATCTGAAACTGCAGAACTTACAAGAATTCCGCAAAACACAATAGAAGTAACCGACGAAAAAACTGCAGATCAAATTATGAAACTTCTTGATAAACTTGAAGAACATGACGACGTTCAAAATGTATATGCTAATTTCGATATTCCTGATGAAATTATGCAAAAATTAGAGGGCTAACTTTTTGGCTGATAATAAAAAATTAACAATTTTATTTAAATCCCTGAATGAATGCTCAACTATAGAAAGTATAGAAGCAATTCTCAGGGATTTTTTTAATAAAAATATCGAGATTATAGTATACGACAACAATTTGAGTAATATTGAAATCCCCGACTATAACAGACTTTCAGACGGGAAAGTAATAACAGATGAGAAAACCGTAACAGTGCCGCTTATTATAAAATCCCATTTAACCGGCAAAATCATTGCTCCTCTTGATTCTGACTGCGAAACCCTTGAACTGGCCGCACCTGTGGTTGCCCTAAAGATTGACCACCTCAACCTTTCTGGAAGAATACAAACAAATATAGAATTTCATAACGCAATGAAAAATATTGCAACAATAATTGAAACTCAATATGAATTAAACTACATCATTCCAATCATAGGTGAAGTTCTTGACACTTTTATCGCAAACCATCTGATATATTTATTTCTGAAACACAACGGCAAAAATAAGCTTGCTTACCCAAAAGCTTGTCTTGATAAAACTATTTTGGAAAATGTTGACCATATAACAACGGAATACGAATTAACACAAAATAAAAAAACAGGCTATTTCCCGCTTATAAGCGAAAACAACACAATCGGCTGTCTTGTCACAAAAAGTACGGAAGGAGAAATTACTCCGCAGGAAATATATTATATGCAGCAGCTGGCAAAACAAAGCGCATCAACCATAACACGCGCAAACATCTATGCCGATATTTTAAAACACGCAACCCTTGATGCCCTTACAGGATTTTACAACAGGAGACAGCTTGATGAACGTATTAAGCAGGAAACAGCAGAAACTAAACGTAAGCACACCCCTCTTTGCGCAATTATGACAGATATAGATTTCTTTAAAAAAGTTAACGATACATACGGACACGCTGCAGGAGATATCGTTTTAAAAAATGTTGCTAAAATTATGCGCTCGCAATTAAGAGAATACGATATAGCTGGACGCTACGGCGGAGAAGAATTTGTAATTCTTCTGCCATATACAAAGTTAGACGAAGCTGTTGTTGTAGCAGAACGTCTGCGCCGTGCAGTCGAAAAAAAATCCATAGATATTGAAAAAGTTAACACCAAAAATAATACAAAGAATATATCGGTTACAATAAGTCTTGGAGTATATGAATACAAGCCTGCGGATAATACTGAAGATTTACTACTGAATGCAGATAAGGCATTATACAAGGCAAAAGAAACTGGCAGAAACAGAGTTGTGATTTTGTAATAATAAGTCTTTACGCTTTGCAGCTTACAGTAAGGTTGGTTGCAAAACTCAGCCCCATCCGGAACAGGTTAACATTTAGATTGTTTGTGTTAACATAATCAAAAAGGGTTCAAAAATGAAATACGAAATTGTTTGCAAAACATTGGATGATACTAAAAAATTAGCGCAAAAATTTGCAAAGCTGGTTACTGACGGCTGTTTTATAAGCCTTTACGGTGAAATCGGAGCCGGCAAAACAGCTTTTGTAAAACTGGTCGCGGAAGCACTTAACGTTAAAGAAAAAGTTACAAGCCCTACGTTTGTAATCCTTAATGAATATCATAGCGGCATTCTGCCGGTATACCACTTTGACCTATACAGACTTGAAAATGAAGGTGTTAAAACAATTCTTGACGAATTAAGAGAATATTCGGAAGGCAAAAACGTTACATTTGTTGAATGGGCGGAATTTTCACAAGACGAAATACCTTTCAAACATCTTCGTATAAATGTTACGTATCGTAACGATGATGCAAGAACCTATTCCTTTGAAGCGGACGACCGTGATATTATAAAGGTAGTAGAAGGACTCCAAAAAGAATGACTATGGGCGGAGAAAACCAAATAACTTTAGCTTTTGACACATGTCTTGATAAGATGTACGTCACTCTGCTTTCCGGAAAAAACGTTTTATCGTCAAAAATAGTTGAAAACCATGATGAAAAATATCATTCAGCATTTTTAATTTCAACAATTAAAGAGGTTTTGAAAGAAAATAATTTAAGACCTCAGGATATAGAACTTATTGCAACAAACATCGGTCCGGGCAGTTTTACAGGAATACGGGCCTGCACAACTGTTGCTCGGGTTATGGCTCAACAATTAAATTGCAAAGCAACAGGAATTTCTTCATTGGAAATTTTATCTAACATTGAACCGGGAGTTCAAACGGTAGCACTTGACGCAAGAAAAGATAAAGCTTATCTGTATATAGATAATGAAATAAAAGGTGCAGTACCGCTTGAAGAAGTAAAAACACTCTGTAAAGATAAAAAAATCATTACGGACAACAAACTACAATCTCTGTTTAACGGGATTTCATATCAGGAAACGGGAGCTCCGCTGGGAGAAATTCTTGCAAAGCTTGCCATAGAAAAGGCCAAGACTGCTGACTGTAACTGGCGCACATTGAAGCCGTTATATATTCAGCCCCCGCCAATGGGATAAATTTGCCGGTTATTTTTCTTAATAATCCGGCAAAATTTTTTATATACACACTTTATAAAACATTAGGGATAATAAATTAAATGAAAATATTTGCAATAAATCCGCTAAAATTTAATATTTTACAACCGCGACAGAATATTGAGAATAATCTGCAAGATTATTCTCAAAACAGAGTCTCTGTTTTACAACCGCTCAAATCAGATACTGTAAGCTTCAGCGGAAAAATTCCAAGTATTGTTACTCCTACAATGGAAGACCTTGTAAATCGGACAAAAGCTGTAGATGTTTTAAGATTTAACATTTTACGGCTTGCAAAATACGGTATTCCATGCCCTTGCTGCGGACATATAATGCTTGACGTTGACAAATTTAACAAATTTGAAGAAAAAGTTTTAAGTACCACCGACCCGGGGGAAATTTTAAAATACATAGGAGAACTTAAACAATATCTCCATCCGGTTGAATCAAAAATCTATTCAATGATGGTATCGAAGCATTATGATAACCCGGATATGACACTTCATGATATGCTGCGCTCAAAACTTCCGAAAGCAGAGAAAAAAATTATCCATGAACAATCCAGAATATTTACGAATATAGGGATTATGAGCAGGAAATTACCGGATGAAGAAAGAGAAAACGTTAATAAATTAATCCAGGAAACATATGCCCGAATTTTAGACAAACGCGAAACTTCACGTTTTTCAAGAATGATATTTATAGAAAAGCTTAAAACCTTGCTTTTAAACGAACCTCCAATCAATTATAATGACCTAAATTCCATACAAAAAGTTAATTTTAAACCAATATCACAAGTTTCACAAACCGCAAGAGATATAATTGCCGAGGCCGCAAAACTTCCTATGGCACACAACAACCCTGATGCCTTTATTGTAAAATATGCAAAAAGGAATTACGGCAAAGCAAATCCTGATCAAAAAATTGCACTCAGAATGCTTAGCAATTCGCTTGCAACAATTGAACATATAAAACCAAGTAAGCTAAAGGGCGGTACAAGTCCTGAGAATTTGGCTCTGGAATGTGCAGGAGATAATAACAGAAGACGGCATGAATCTTTAATAAGCCAAGTAGTAGAAAATCCACAAATGATAATTAACTATCCGCGTTACATGAGCAGATTAGTTGAACTCCACAAAAACGGAAAATTGGAAAAGAACTACATAAAACAAACAAATAGAACATACAGTTCTTTGTCACTCGGAATACTTGATGCCGATCTTACAGCATTAAATAAACCGCTTAAGCGCACAGTAAAACACAAACAAAATGACGGAGTAACACCGACAAAAGCTGAAAGACGCGCCCAAAGAAAAGAAAATTTGAAGCGAAAACTGGCAAAACACATGGCAAAAAAATCAAAAACCAATTATTAATAAATGTAACATCTTTCTTTTAAAAATTAAACTTTTCTAAAACAAATGCCGATACATAAAATGTCTTTAGAAAGGGATAGAAAGATGACAGATACAGGAGCTTCATTTAACAGACCCTATAAACCATTCGGGATGAACGTAAAAGTTCCGGAAATCGGCGAAAGAACCTTAAAACTTGCGGAAGGGACACTTTCGGGAATTGTCGGAGCTCCGGTCGAACCGTTATTTAACTTTTTGGAAGAAAATGAAAAAGTATTTAACGGGGATATAAACTTTGAGATTAACAAACTATTTGCACAAAACTTCACGATAGGTTCGGCAATGCGTATGGAAGATGAAAAAACAAACGGTATGCCGCCGAAGTTTGATATGCATTTTTAATAAAGGATTATTTACTACCTACACTTACCTAACACTAATTTTATAAGCCTTAGCAATAAGGCTTTTTTGTTGCACTTGATAAGCATTCAAAAATATATTATAATCTAATATAGAGTAGAATTTACGGAGGATATATCAAATGTTAAAATCTGAAAATACCGATTATACCTATATTCTCCAGGGGGGGGGGGCTAAGCTCTCCGCTTTTGGAGAGGGTTTCAGCCTTTTAGGCAAGTTAAAATCCCTGCTATGTCGACATTTTGAGTGTAAAGCCCAATTCCGTCATTCTGAGGACGAAGTCCGAAGAATCTCTGTGCCTGAGGCACGACACTTTAGTAACATAATTCATGTTATTGGTACCTCTTTTGATATGCAAAGGTACCGTTTATGTTCATTTCTTTCTCTTTATTTGCGAAGCAAAGAGAAAGAAATGAACCAAAGAAAGAGAAAACACGCAAACGTTCCCTGCATTTCGCTGACGCTCAATGCACAAATGTTATTTGAGCAAAGCTCAAATTCTTTCAGGGCTCACTATCGCACTTCGTGCACGTTCGCCAGACTTACATCAGGCGTCATTGCGAACGAAGTGAAGCAATCCAGAAGAAAAGATCGCGCAACGAAGTGCGCGATGACATGTTTTGGTACATTCTGCCAACCGTATGGCAACGCGGAAAACCGAAGGTTCGTCCGCGATCTGAAAAAGAAAGCTGCATTCACGCTTGCAGAAGTACTTATCACACTCGGCATTATCGGTATCGTTGCCGCCATGACCTTGCCGACAGTTATCAACAATACGCGGCACAAAGAACTTGAAACAGCATTTAAAAAATCATACTCAAATCTGGCAAACGCAGTCAATCTTGTTAACGCAGAAGAAATACCGGTATATGTACTTAATCCGACAGAAGAAAGACCAGACGGTGATCCGGATGGTAATTCTGCATATGCGCAAGCAATCCTTTCTAACTACAGACAATTGAAGAAATTAACTCCTATACAAAAAACAAAATATCACAGCTCAATGCTTAACTATTCTCGAAAACGAACTGGACAGTACCCTCAATGCTCGCAATCAATGAATGCTGACAATGCTTTTGTAACTATGGACGGAAGTATGCTTTCGATTATGCAAAATTGCGGCGCTCTATGGTTCACAATAGATACCAATGGGCTCAAAAAACCAAATGCACTTGGACATGATATTTTTATATTCAGAATAGATAAAAATTCAACCAATAATGCACTAAAACCCGCATACTCTGAATCAGAAATAAAACTTGATGATGAAGGAAATAAAGTATACACAGAAAACGGAATACCCGTATACAACAATACTGAAGAAAACAAAGACAAATGCTCGCCAACTTCGCCTTCCGCTCTCAACGGGGCTACATGTGCCAATTTTGCAATACTTGACAGATGTCCTGGTGATGAAAGCAAAGGGTACTTTGAGTGTCTACCTTAATAAAAATATACTAAAAATCATGTTTGCGGTATAATAAATACGAACAACAGAAGTGTATAACAAAAGGCGTGGGAGTACACGCAGAAAGATGAAAGGTAAGTATGACAATACCGGAAACAAAAAAATTCGAAATTGAAATCGGCGGTAAAACAGTTACCGTTGAAACCGGAAAGTATGCTCTATCTACAAACGGTTCTGTTACAGTAAGATGCGGTGATACAATGCTATTTGTTCACTGCGTAGTTTCAAAAGAACCGAGAGTGGGTATAGACTTCTTCCCGTTATTGATTGATTATGAAGAAAGAATGTCAGCTATTGGCAGAATTCCGGGCGGTTATAACCGTTCAGAAGGAAAAGCCAGCGATAAAGCTATTCTTATTTCACGCTTAATCGACAGACCTATTAGACCTTTATTCCCTAAAGGTTACAGAAACGATATACAAATTGTAGCGCAGTTATTCAGCTATGATCAGCAAAATCAACCTGATACACTTGCAATGCTCGGTGCATCATGTGCATTAATGCTTTCAGGAGCACCTTTTGAAGGCCCAATCGGGGCAGTCAGAGTTGGTCGTGATGAACAGGGCAATATGATTGCTAACCCTACACACCAGCAGGCTGCAAAATCTGATCTTGATATAGTTGTAGCAGGTACTCACGACAGCGTTATTATGGTTGAAGCTGGATGTAAATTCGTAACTGAAGATGATATAATGAACGCTGTTGAATTTGCTCAAAACGAAATAAGAAAACAGTGCGAAGCTCAGGTTGAATTTGTCAAAGCTTGCGGCGTTGTAAAAGAAGAGTTTGTTAACCCTTATGATACAACCGAAATTAAAAACATAATAGAAGAAACCGCTCACGATATGATTTTTGATGCATATCATAACTTTGACAGGAACTACCGTCAAGAAAAACTTGAAGAAGCTAAAAAGTTAGTCAAGGAAAAAATAGAAGCCCTGCCGGAAGATCATAATATTAAGAAAATGATTGAAGAAACCGGTGTTGACTTTGTTGCGGAAGAATTCAAAGCCGCAGAAAAACATGTAATGCGTGCAATGATTTTGGATGAAGGCGTCAGAGCTGACGGAAGAAAACCAAACGAAGTTCGTCCTATCTGGTGCGAAGTTGGGGTAATTCCTCGCGCTCACGGTTCAGCAGTATTCACAAGAGGCCAAACCCAAGTTCTGTCAGTTGCAACACTTGCAGGCCCTGGCATGAAACAGGAACTTGACGGCGTTGATCCTCAAACTGAAAAAACTTATATGCACAAATACATATTCCCGGGATTTTCAGTAGGTGAAGTTAAAGCGCTCAGAGGCCCTGGCAGACGTGAAGTAGGCCACGGTGCATTGGCAGAAAGAGCTAATATTCCGGCATTACCTTCACAAGAAGAATTCGGATATACAATCAGAGTAACATCAGATGTATTAGAATCTAACGGTTCTACCTCAATGGCATCAACTTGCGGCTCTTCAATGGCATTGATGAATGCAGGAGTTCCTGTAAAATGCATGATTGGCGGTGTTGCTATGGGTATGATTAAGGAAGAAGGATACGAACCTGTTGTTCTTACTGATATTCAGGGCATTGAGGACTTCCTCGGTGATATGGACTTTAAAGTTACCGGCAATGATACCGGAATTACCGCTCTTCAAATGGATATGAAAGCAAAAGGCATTCCGAATGAAACCTTAAGAAAAGCTTTATTCCAGGCGAAAGAAGGCAGATTACATATCTTATCAAAAATGAGAGAAGCAATCACGGAACCTGGCCCATTGTCACCTTATGCTCCAAGCATTTCTACAATGACAATCCCTGTTGAAGATATAGGAACAGTCATCGGACCTGGCGGAAAACAAATCCGTGCAATTATAGACGCATCAGGTGCCGAAATAGATATTCAGGACAATGGTGTTGTAACAATTACTTCTAACGACCAGGAAGGCGCCGAAATTGCCAGAAGAATGATTAAGGAACTTACATTCAAGCCTGAACCTGGAATGGTTGTTAAAGGTAAAGTTGTAAGAATAATACCTATCGGGGCTTTTGTTGAACTTGCTCCGGGCAAAGACGGAATGGTACATATCTCCCAAGTTTGCCAGGAACGCATTGAAACAATTGAACCTCACTTACACATCGGAGATGAAGTTATCGTTAAAGTTATCAAAATTGATGATAAAGGCAGAGTAAATCTTACAATCAAAGGTGTAAGCGAAGAAGAAAAAGCTCAGTTTAACTAATAAATTCAGCTTATAACATAAAAAGCCGGTTAATTATAACCGGCTTTTTTGCTGCTGTTTTATAGAATTTAATTAAAGAAATTGCCATGCAATCTCACGGCCTTGGCAACAAGCATACTTGCAAGGGACTCGTCATGCACATATTTCTTTGCGTTTACGGAACTAAGTGCAAAAACAGGAATAAGATCCTGAGAGTTTCTTGCAATCAAATCCTCAATCATAAGTCTACGTTTTATATCCTTGACAGATTCAGGAATATTGTCCTGTAACAAAAGCCTTGCTGAACCGCCGTATTCTTCCAGATACTTAGTCTGTCTTATAAGTTTTGAAATCATTCCTTTAACTTGAGGATATCTCTGCATATTTGCTGCAGTAAGCTTTATCAAATCATCATAAAATTCGTCCTCAGTATCACACGGGGCATTCAAATCCACTTTAGAGAAGTAATTAACTAAATCTTCATTAATTTTATTTATTTCTTTCTTGTCTTTAAGCGGTGCAAGATAACTTTGGTAATCTTTATCCAGCTTTGCACGCTCTTCAGGCGTCCAATCTTTAATTTTCAAAGTATCAGCAGCAAAATTCATCAACTTTTGCGCATCAAAAGCTATCATCATTGAATATTTAGGAGGAAATCCAAGACGATCCAATATTCTGACCGCAAGTGCCTGCTCATCAGCAAGCATAATTTTCGGGAATTTTAAACCGAATTCCCGATTGATATTCGCAGAAATTTTGCGGTAGTCATCGGGCTGCATAAGCTGTTCTTTCGCAAAATCCGGAACATCTACCATTAATGCTATGGATTTTTTATACTCCGGAGTAGCCAGAGGTGAAGAAAGCATAAATCTAGTGTATTTATTAACAAATGAGGACGGTAAAAGCAGAGTTTCAGCTTTCAAATTTCTCGTAAAAACTTCATCAACATTACATACACAAGAATAATGATCGCCCTCCGGTGAAATAAATTCAAACACTTCCGCGCCGCCTTTAATTGCTTCTTCCTTCAACATTTCATTAAGTTTTTCCTGACTTAAAGGAACGAGCGGCTTTTCCTGAACTTCCTGCTCATCGTCAAGCTGTGCAAAAAGCTCTTCATATTCGGCCTGTATTCTGTCATGCTCCGCTTTTCTGGCTTCACGTTCCGGCTTAATAGATGCTGCATAATTAAGTAAATCTCTGAACTCCTCGTTGTTACCGTCTGCTCCGTATGCCTCAAAGAATAATTTTATGGTATCTGAAACAGCAATTGACTGCAGCGTACGCATTTGGCTATTGCTATGCCAATATGCATTAAATTTTTCGCGTTGCTTTTTATTCAAGCTGTCATAATTTGCAAAAAAGTCTTTCATTTCATCAGAAGCATGAATTTTTTCTAATGCAACACTCATTATCTCACCGAAATACTTGCTCACAAAAGTCAATTTTTCAGGATCTTTTATTCCTTTCCGCTTCAAATTTTTTCTTGCGGCATTCAGACTGCCGGAACCGTCAACAATAGCATCCGTCATTTTATCTACTTCAAAATCATTTAATTTAAACTTTGGAGGTATTTTCTGCTGAATACTTTCTTTTTTCAAATCTTCAAAGGATAATTCGTGCTTTTGAGAAATGCCGCTGCGTTCAAACGCTTTTCGCGGTTTATAAACATAATTCCAGTCGTCACGGGTTACTACAAAAGAATTCCAGAACGGAGTTTTAGGGAATTTTATACCATAAGCACTGAATGTGGAATAATCCACAGGACTCGTTATAAGCCCCTTGTAAGTATCTGATAAATCATTATAAAAATCTTTATTTATCTCTTTTCTTTGCTTACCTTCCAAATATATTTTTCTTAAAAGATACATACCAAGGTTAGAAGAACCATCCTTAAATAGCGGTTCATCTTTCATCTCATCTCTGAGAGCCTCAAATTCAGAAACCAAGCCTTTTCTTGCATTTCTTTTCGGGCGGTCTGTCAAATCGGCAAACAAAGGCTCATCCGGGAAAAGTCTCGGCACAAAATCCAAAGAATTTATTTCGTTCAAATCACCGTATACAAGCTTCATCATCTGAGCCGGCGGCATATTCTGCCTGTCCTCGTAATCCGCATTTAAATATTCTTTCATTGTATCTGGCAGATTTTTCTTGTTAAATTCATAAAAATTTGCAGGAGAACGGTTTATTTGTCCGGCAAATGAAATTCCGTAGTCCCTATATGCAAATTGAGTCAAATAAGGCATAGAATTTGAATTGGTAGTTCTGCAATTTTTTGCGGGTTTATTTTGCGTATAACGCGCCGTAAGGGGTAAATAGCTAACCTTTTGTATCTGCATGATAAATTTCCTTTTAATAAATGTATATCTACAGTTCTATTATAAAATCCTAAAAAAAATTTTTTGCCAATATATATCAATATGTTTACAAAAATCAAATTTTTTTGTGTTAATATGTGGATATATGGAGTAAATATAGCAAGGGAGATAAAATGTTTGATGTTATAACTATCGGCAGCGCAACAATGGATGTTTTTGTTGAATGTGAAGATGCCAATATTGTATCAGTATATTCTAAAAGTAAAAAATCTGAATTTATGAGTTATCCGTACGGCGCAAAAGTTGAAATTTCAGATTTCGCTTCAAATGTCGGCGGAGGCGGCATTAATACTGCCGTGAACTTTGCAAATTTAGGATTGAAAACAAGCGCAATATTTAAAATAGGCGATGATATATATTCCGAAGGAATTTTAGACTCATTCAAAAATAAAAATGTAGATTTATCAAATAAAATACAGGATGCACAAGACAGCACGGGTTTTTCAATTATTCTGGTAAGCTTCCAGGGCGACAGAACCGTTCTTGCACACCGCGGCGCTAATGCTCATATAACAAAATCAGATATAAATTTTGAAGCTATTAAAAATTCAAAATTACTTTATATCGCCCCGCTAAACGGCGACAGTAATAAAGTTCTTGATGATATTGTGAAGTTTGCTGGAAAAAACGATGTTTATGTATGTTTCAATGCCGGTACAACAAGTATTAAAAGAGGTTTTAATTATCTGAAACAAATACTTGAAACCGCACAAATCGTTGTTATGAACAAAGAAGAAGCTTCTATGGCCACCCAAATTCAGGTCAGACCTGACACAAGGGAGGTAAAATATTCGGAAGAACTCATACACCCTGACATAAAAGAAATGTTCAAGAAATTAAAAGTAAAAGATTATCAAATAATCGTAATTACGGACGGCGGAAAAGGCGCTTACGCATATGACGGCAAACATTTTTACTACTGTCCCGTATTTGAAGGCCCTGTCGTTTCAACTCTCGGCGCAGGAGACGCTTTTGCCTCAACATTCTGTGCCGCGCTCGGAAAAACCAAAATTAACATAGGTGAATCCTTAATGATGGCATCAGTTAATTCTGCAGGAGTTGTTTCTGAATTCGGAGCTACTCAAGGACTGCTGACATTTGAACAAATAGAAGAAAAATTAAAACAGCATCCTGAATATACGTACCAAAAACTCAATTCTTAAATGAAGAAAAGAATTCAGCTATAGTTATATTAAAACCTTTGCAGATGGCTTCAATTGTTGACATTCTGATGTCACGTTGAGCCTTTTCTGCATATGTAATGCAGCTCTTTGATAAGTCAGAGTACCATGCAAGCTTTTCCGCCGTCAGATGGTGCTCTTTTCTCAATGCTTTAATACGTTCTGCAACCTTTTGATTTATATTCATTAAATTATCCACAATATTAATACTATTAACTTAGTATCTTGACATTAATACCAACATGATTTTGGAACGGTTTTGAATGCAGTTTAACAAGCAGCGAACGCAACAATGGCATGGGGTGTACATATAGAGCCTTAACTGAAAAAGATTATTTTAAAAATTTGCCTTAATCTAAACTACTTCCTGAAGTATATTAGTTGACTTAAATTTCTTGGCAGAATGCGAATTAATATAAGATTTTAAAAGCTCAAAACAGACAATACAAACTTTTTCAGTAGCTTTCTTTTCATATTCTGTCACTTCGTCAAATTCGGAATTGGCTAGAACTGAAAGGAAATCTCGAAGCTTATAATGCATAACATCGCTCAGACCGTAGTTATGATTGCACTCTAAGCAGACAACACCGCCTAATTTTGCGGAAAAATACATATTTTCTTCTCCGATAGGATTTCCGCAGCAAAGGCACCTGTCAAGCTCCAATGAAAATCCGGAAACCCTCATCATTTTTAACTGAAATTTCAAAACAGCATTAATAATCGCAATTTTATCATCTGCTAATGCAATTGTATTCAATGTTTCATACAAAAGATCGTAAATAACTGAAGAACACGGATCATCTTCAACCCCGAAATTGTTCACAACCTCAGAAACATAAATTGAATAGAATATTTTATCCATATTCTGCCGGGTTTTGTTAAAAGTATTCAAAGCCTCAGCCTGGGAAATAGTTGCCAAATTTTTGCCCTTATGAAGCATCAATTTATTAGCCACAAGCAAGTCCATGCGAGCACCCAGCTTACTCTTAGGCTTTTTTACACCTTTAGCAACACCGCGGATTAATCCTTTATCACGCGAATACATGACAATAATCTTGTCAGATTCACTGAGATTATAAGACTTTAAATTTATAGCATCAGTAACAAAAGATTCCATTAAAAATTACTCTAAATCCATACCGCCGTTTGCACCGCTATAAACACCTTTCATCATCTGCTGCAATTCATTTTTATCATCAGAAAATTCCATAGCAACTTCTTCTGAAATTAATCCGTTTATATATAGGCTGTACAAAGACATATTCATAGTAATCATGGAATTAAACGAACCTTTTTTAACTAAATCATAAATGTTATCAAGTTCATCTTTTTCAATAAAGTCTTTTACGGTAGAAGTAACAACTAAGACTTCACAAGCAGGACGTCTGCCGGCACTGTCTTTCAACGGCACAAGTTTCTGAGAAACGGTACCCTTAATTAATCCGGCCAACTGGCTGCGAATAACATCTCTGTCAGATGGCTCAAACATGTTAATTATACGGTTAACAGTTTGAACAGCATCATTTGTGTGAATAGTCGCGAAAACAAGGTGCCCTGTTTCTGCAGCTTTCAAAGCAGCAGTGATAGTTTCTCTGTCACGAATTTCACCAATAAATATTACATCCGGATCCTGTCTTAAGGCAAACTTAACACCGTCAGGGAAAGAAGCCGTATCAACCAGGATTTGACGCTGTGAGATAATACACTTTTTATTATTGAATATAAATTCAATAGGATCTTCAATTGTAATAATATGCTTAGGATAATTAGTATTAATATAATCAATCAAAGAAGCGATTGTAGTTGACTTACCAGCACCCGTAGGCCCTGTAATCAAAACAAGTCCGTTATTTAACTTAGCGAATTGCTCAATTGAAGTAGGAAGGTTTAATTCATTGATTTTAGGAACATAGTAAGGAATTAACCTGATAACAAGCTTATTTTTACCTAACTGACGGCTCAAATTAACCCTGAAACGCGAAACGCCCGGGATCTCATAAGCGAAATCCAAATCGTAAACACTGTCCATGCTATCTTTTGTAGTTCGAGGCAGCAAAGCGTCATAGGCTCTGTCAACATCATCATCCGTCAAAACCGGCATGTTGATTTTCAAAATTCTACCGTCTTTACGGACTGTGGGGTGTTCACCAACTGCAAGGTGAACATCTGATGCTCCAATAGCAACAGCTTTTCGCAAAAAATCTTCAATATCGAATTCCATAACTATCCTATCTTTGTTCTCTCTTCTCTACATTTTTTATTATACCATCATAATCCGATTATGACAAGATTTGTAAATAAATCAACTATTTGCAGTATATTTTGACTAAAAAGATTACAATTTCTTAACAATTGAAAATTAAAAAGTCAATTTTAACCACACGGAATACTTTATATAAATGTAAGGGAAATCAAATCATTATAATTGGAAAAGGTAAAGAATAGAAAAAGCAAAATATATCAGACTTTATACTCTCTCTCTTAATATCCTCGTGTTTATTTAATGTTGCCTATTTTTCAGGCAACTTTTTTTTGGCAAAAATCAAACGCGCTGCGGAACTTCTTTTAAAGTTTCCAGATATTTAACAGCATAAACAGCTCCGACAGCTCCGTCAGATGCAGCTGTTATAACTTGCCTTAGAGGAGTTGTGCGGACATCACCAACAGCATATACTCCGTCAACAGAAGTTTTCATAGTTTCATCCGTAACAATAAAACCTTTTGAATCCTGCTCCAACTGACCGTTAAAAAGCTCTACATTTGGCGTCATGCCAATATAAGGGAAAACGCCGTTAGTACTTAGAGTGGATATTTCATCCGTTTTTACATTTTTCAACACAACAGAGTCAACTAAATCCCCGCCTTTAACTTCAAGAACAACACTATTCCAGATAAATTCAAGTTTATCATTTTTAAAAGCGCGCTCTTGAACAATTTTATCCGCACGGAGTTCATCGCGTCGGTGAACAAGATAAACTTTGCTTGCAAATTTAGTCAAATACATAGCTTCTTCAACAGCAGCATTGCCTCCGCCAACGACAGTAACCACCTTGTCCTTATAAAAAGCACCGTCACACACCGCACAGTAGCTGACCCCCCTGCCGAGAAATTCTTTTTCTCCCGGAACGCCAAGTTTCATCGGCTGCGCTCCGGTTGCGATAATTACAGTTTTAGCAAAAAATTCCGCTTCATTTGTGACAATATGCTTTGGAGATGAAAGCAAATCAATCTTTGAAAATTCCTGCATAGGAAATTTTTGAATACCAAATTTGTCGGCATGCTCCTCAAATTTCTCCATTAAATCATATCCGCCGACAGTCCCAAAACCCGGATAATTTTCCAGTTCCAGATAATTTGACGGCTGACCGCCAAACATGCTTATATCCAAAACCGCTGTAGAAACAGCACCGCGGCTTGCATAAATCCCTGCTGCCAACCCCGCAGGACCTCCTCCTAATATAACCGTATCAAATTCATATTTTTGCATAATAATAAATCCTTGCTCTTATTTACCTAATACACTTGTACCAGAAATTTTTTCTCCACGCAAGACATACGTGGCATTTCTAACCTTCATTGCAACTCCGCCCTCAAAATCTTCAAGCTTTAGAGTATTAACTCCGGTAAACTTATCTCCCTCAATAGTTATTTCAACCGTATCAGTAAGTTTTTGATTATCATAATTACCCTCTTTTGAAAATCTTACAGTATTTTTATTAACGTATTTAACTGATATTGATGCAGTTGCACCGGTAAACGGATTGCTAAGAGTAATGACGTCAGATGATTTTGATAAGTTCCAAACATCAACGCCGGATTTTTTAAAATTCGCAGGACTGTCTGTATCTTTCAAGACGGAAGCAACTCGCCAGGTTCCCATAAGCGCCGGCGGCACCTGAGCATTTAAAGATACTCCGGCAGATAATGTCTTAACCGGTTCCGCAAAGACAGGAACAGCAAAACTAACTACAGTAAAAAATACTATTAATACACTTACAATTCTATTCAGCATACTTATTATAATAATACCAATCCGAAAAAAGACAAATTACACTACAGACATTTTTTGCTGAAGAGCATGTGCGGATTCTTCATATCCGGCACGCCCCATCAAAGCGTAAGTATAATTTTTTGCCTGTTCAACACCCGGTTGATTAAACGTATTAATATTATACAGCTCGCCCGCAATAGCAGTCTGAACTTCAAACATATAAAGCAGCTGTCCTAAATTATACCCGTCAACTTTATCCAGAGTAATTGTCACGGTAGGTCTGCCGTAATCAGAAAGCGCAACCCTTGTGGAATCGGCTTCCGCATTAATAAGCTGGTTAATAGTCTTTCCGCCAAGATACCCTATTCCTGTATACTCAAATATATTAGGAATTTCAAGGGTATTATCAAACTCTTCAACTCTTATAAAATTAATAATCTTATTATTAGGCCCTTCGTTATAAAGCTGAATTTGCGAATGCTGGTCAGTTGCCCCTAAAGCCTTTACCGGAGTCGGGCCGACATGGACATCATTGCCGTCTTTATCTTTATTCTTACCAAGAGATTCAGCCCAAAGCTGTGCATACCAATCGGCAACATATCTGAGTCTGCTTGAATACGGCATCATTACAGATATATTTTTACCTTTTTTCGTATCAAGCAAATAATGTATTAAGGCATTTTGAGCGGCAATATTTTCTCTAATATCGGTATTTTTCAACGCAAGATCCATATCCTTAATACCGTTAACAATAGAATCAATATCAATCCCGACAAGTGCCAAAGGTAAAAAACCGACAGCAGAGAATACAGAAAAACGTCCGCCCACATCATCCGGGATAACGAACGTTTTATAACCTTCCTGCTCTGAAATCTGTCTTAAGATACCTGTCTTTTTATCAGTAGTGGCAACAATATTATATCTGTAATTATCGCCTAATTCTTTTTCAAGTCTGTCTTTAACAATCATAAACTGCGACATTGTTTCTGCAGTATCGCCGGATTTTGTAATAACATTCACAAGAGTTTTACTCAAATCCAAAATATCTAACAATGCAGTTATAGAATCAGGATCGATATTATCCAGGAAAAATATACGAGGCAAACCTTCTCTTTGCTCTTCCGAAAGCAAATTCCAGTAAGGCTTCAACAACGCTTCTGTAAGAGCAACACCTCCGAGGGCAGAACCACCGATACCAAGAACAAGAACATTCTCAAATCTGTCTTTAACCATTGAAGCATACTCTTTTACGTACCACAAGGTTTCCTCATTATAACCAAGGTTCATCCATTGAAGCCATTGTCCCGGCTTATCCTTTCTCTGATTAAGATTTGCTATTATGTGCTTAATGGTATCCTGGTAATTGGTAAATTCACGCTCTATATCAAGACCGTTTTCTTCACCCACAACCATTGCATCAGCGTTTTTATAGTTCAAGTTAATCATTTATGCCCCTCTTACAATACTCTTTCTCTAACCTTATTATTATATAAATATATTTCGGATTCAATATACGTTGGTGATACACTTATTATATGTACTCAAGGCTAAAAAACAAGAGTCAGGCGAATAGTTTTAAAATTTATTTACTTAAACTTTTTATATTTAGCAAGATATCCCATTAACTTATCTCTAATTTTAACAAATAAAGTCCGCCGAGTTTGTGCTTTTTGTAAACGATTTAATAAATCTCCCTTAACAGAATGGTATAGATAATTATCAGGATTTTCAAACAGCCGAGTTTCATTTAAATCAATTTCCTGAATAGAACAGGATTCATATTTAATTCTTTGACACGTAAAGTTATTTTGCATAAGTTCTGTGGGAATAAATAATTCCCCTATCGGCCATACACATTTTTTAGATTTTACCTTTTTATAACGTTCTGCTATAAATAGCCGCCTCTTATATAAAAAGTCAATAGCTTGAGAACTCAAACGAGTTACAGGCCCGAATGAAGCATACATACAATCATCACTATACAGCCAACTGACATTTTTAGCCCAAAGCCAACCGGAATTTTCGTATGTCCTACCGAACTTAAGAGCTAATAAATCAGCGTCTGACTGATTTGCCTTTAAAAAAGGCTCATATGAGGTTCCATTGCAAAATACATCATAATCGAACTGCCAATAATAATCATAATCGGGGAAATATTTTCTAACATAATAAAACCTCATATCATGATTTGCCCACATAACATCGGAAAACTTTCCCCGCTTTAAAACGTGAGAATATGCCGGAAGTTTTAAACTATTATGTGTATTTTCATCAAACAATAAACATTTCATTTTTTCCCCGGCAAATTCAACATCACATATGGGGGACTCTGACGAAACCAAACCGGAAGAATTATCTAAGACAATAATATTGTCATAACCGGAAATGCCGCTCATCTTGTTATATTCACTCATAAGTGCGCCTGTCAATTTATGCGTGGATAAAAACATTAAAACCTTTTGCACATTGCTACCTCATATTTTATACTAATTGAATTTGAGTGAGCAGCTTAGAATCAGCTCCAGTGAAAGTATTACAAACTATATCGTGCCGACAAACATTCTATACTTTTGACTTTTGTTTAACAACAATCTTTTTTAAACGCTTATCCTCTTCATATCTCTTCTGGCTATACCCGTAGACTGCATATATCATAAAGCCAATAAATAACCATAACGGAAAATATATTGATGAAGTTCTCAAAAATTTCATAGAATAAACCATCAAACCGCCGCAGGTAATAATCCCCAAAATAGGGAACCAAGGACAAAACGGAACTTTAAACGGTCTTTCTCTGTTCGGTTCGGTTTTTCTTAAAATTAAAACTGCAATACAAATAATTATAAATGATGTAAAGGTTCCGAAATTGCATAACTCGGCAGATATGTTCAAATCCATAAATAACGAACAAACAATAACTACAATACCCGAAATCCAAGTTAAAACATGAGGAGTTCTGTATTTTTTATGGATTAATCTTAAGGATTTAGGCAAAAATCTGTCACGGCTCATTGCATACAAAATTCTTGTTGTACCGAGCTGATAAATTAAAAGCACGGAAGTCAAGGCACAAAGCGCGCCTATGGAAATAAATCCTGCAAGCCAATCCATTCCGATAACCCTCATTGCATGAGCAATCGGAGCCTGAATATCAATATGATTTAACGGAACAGTTCCGGTTAATACAAGCGCAACACATACGTATAAAACCGTACACAAAATTAATGTACCGAGAATTGCAATAGGCAAATCTCTCTGAGGATTTTCTGTTTCTTCGGCAGTCGTTGAAATTGCATCAAACCCGATATATGCAAAGAATATCAGAAAAGCTCCCATAAAAATTCCTTCAAATCCGTTTGGAGCAAAAGGAGTCCAATTCTCAGGCTTGATATAAAATGCCCCGAAAATAATAAAGGACAAAATCATAAACATATTAACGCCAACCATAATACTTGCGAATCTTGTAGACTCCTTAACCCCCTTAATCAGAAGTAAAGTAAGCACAAGCACAATAATTATCGCAGGCAGATTAATCGCAACAGGAATATGCCCGAACAAAAACGGCATTTTATCATGAACATCAAACCCGTACTTGTCGCAGAAAGAATACATATACCTGTAATCATTTCTGAGCCACATCGGGAAATTAACAATAAAAGACGGAAGAATATGCTTAAACCCTTTCAAAAATTGAGTTAAATATCCTGTCCACGCACTCGCAACAGTGATATTTCCGATGGCATACTCAAGCATCAAAATCCAGCCGACCATCCAAGCCATAAACTCACCCATAGTTGCATAAGTGTATGTATAAGCACTACCCGCAACAGGTATCATTGCTGCAATTTCGGAATAGCATAGAGCCGAGAATACACACGCGATTGCAGCCAAAACCATTGACACAATAACCGCAGGCCCTGCCCCGACATTTTCAGGCCCGCCCTGAATTGCCGTACCGATAATTGTAAAGATGCCGGTACCAACTACGGCCCCAATCCCTATTACAATCAAGTCAAATACATTCAATGTCTTTTTCAACTCGGATTTTTTACTGGTCGCAATAAGTTCATCCGTGCTTCTTTTTGTAAGAGCATTCTTTATTATTGTTTTAATATCCATTATTTCAATAATTCCTGTTTTCTATGTTCAACTTTTTCATAGTGAACTTCATTTTCATACTTTCTGTTGCTTCTAAAACCGTAGTTAAAGTATATGATGCCGCCTAATCCCAACCAAACCGGGAATAAAATTGCAGAAGTAGTTAAAGACTGCATTGAATAAAGCATCAAACCGCCGCAGCAAATAATACCCATAGCCGGGAACCAAGGAGAAAACGGAACCTTAAACGGTCTTTCTCTATCCGGATCAGTATGGCGTAATATTAATACGGCAACACAGACAACTATGAAGGAAGTAAATGTACCAAAATTACAAAGTTCGGTCGCAACATTCAAATCCAAAGTCATAACACCAACAATAGACAATATACCGACTAACCAAGTCAGAACGTGAGGCGTTTTATATTTTGGATGTAATGCCTGCAACCCTTTCGGGATAAAATTATCACGGCTCATTGCAAAAAGTATTCTAACCGCCGCAAGCTGCATAACGAGCAATACGGAAGTAAGCCCGGCCAATGAACCGACAGATATTAAACCAGCTACCCAATCTTTATGAGCAATTTCTGTCATTACAAAAGCCATAGGAGCTTTCAAAAATGCAGCAGGAACTTCGCCGGAAGTCGGGTACATACCTGTCATTACAAGTGCAACTAATACATAAACTACAGTTGCGGCAATTAATGAACCGATAATACCAATAGGCAAATCTCTCTGAGGATTTTTACATTCTTCGGCAACTGTTGCAATAGCATCAAACCCGATATATGCAAAGAATATTAAAAATGCTCCCATGCAAATACCTTCCATACCATTCGGCGCAAAAGGAACCCAATTGGCAGGTTTGACGTAAAACATACCTACAAGCACAAACAGTGCAATTACAAAAAGTTTTATAAATACCATTATCCCTGCCATTTTAGCCGAATCTTTCGTTCCCTTAATCAGAACCAAAGTAGACAATATAATTATTGCAGCAGCAGGCAGATTTATACAAACAGGCATTCCAAAGATTGTAGGAATCACTGAATGAGGATCAATTCCGGAAGCGGTCAGTGTTTTTGTAGCCGAACCGATATCACTCACAAGCCAAATCGGAGGATTTGAAATACAGTGAGGCAATACATTTGAAAAACCTCTTAAAAACTGCATCAAATGGTTTGACCAGGAAGAAGCAACCACAATAAAACCGATTGCATATTCAAGCATCAAAACCCAGCCTACCATCCAAGCCGCAAATTCACCCAATGTTGCGAAAGTATACGTATAAGCACCACCGGCAACAGGTATCATTGCTGCGAATTCACAATAACATAAAGCAGAAAATACACACGCAAAAGCCGCGATAATCATAGATACAGCTAACGCAGGGCCGGCACCGACACTTTCAGGGCCGCCGGCTGCAGCAATACCTACAACCGCAAAAATTCCTGCACCGATGATTGCACCAATGCCAAGAATAATTAAGTCCCAAACTCCGAGTGTTTTTTCCAAACCTTCTGTTTTTGCATCTTCAAGCATAGCATCAGGATTTTTTACCTGAGTAATTCTACGCAAAAAATTCTTACTAAAGGTAGGGTGATGAAATTTTTTAGCCATTTATATTCCTTTTGTTACTTGCAAAGAGGAAATCCCAGTTCCTCTCTTTGGGCTACGTACAATTTTGCAACTGCAGAAGCCATTGTTCTTACTCTGTTTATAAAATTAATTCTTTCGTCTTTGCTGATAACACCGCGTGCATCAAGCAGGTTGAAAGTATGGGAACATTTTAATACGTAATCATACGCCGGCAAAACAAGTTTTGCATTAATACAATTATCAACTTCTTTCTGGTACAAATCAAACATTGTAAACAAAGATTTTGCATCAGAAACTTCAAAGTTATATTTAGATTGTTCTATTTCGTTTTGTAAATATATATCGCCGTATTTCAAAGTATCGTTCCACATAATATCGAACACAGATTCTTTATTTTGCAAATACATAGCAATACGTTCTAGCCCGTAAGTCAATTCCAAAGCAACAGGCTTAACTTCCAAGCCGCCTACCTGCTGGAAATAAGTAAACTGTGTAATTTCCATACCGTCAAGCCAAACTTCCCAGCCGACACCTGCCGCACCAAGGGTAGGTGATTCCCAGTTGTCCTCAACAAAACGGACATCATGTTCTCTCAAATCAATACCCATAGCCTCGAGGCTCTTTAAATAGAGCTCCTGTGCATTATCAGGAGATGGTTTTAATATAACCTGAAATTGGAAATAGTGGCCCAAACGGTTAGGGTTTTCACCATATCTGGCATCAGTCGGACGTCTGCAAGGTTCAATCATTGCTGTATTCCAAGGCTCAGGCCCCAATGCTCTTAAAAAAGTTGCCGGATTCATAGTGGAAGCACCTTTTTCTATATCATAAGGCTGTTGGATTATACATCCGTAATCCGACCAAAATTTTTGTAAATTAAATACCAGTTCTTGAAAATTTAACACCATAACTTATTCCAATATTGTATTTTATACACTAGTTCGTCCATCATAAAACCAACACAACCAAATTGCAAGAAAAATTACATAAATCTTAACTTTACGAAATAAAAAGTTATGAAAAGCTTGATTATGATTGAATTTGGATGTTTAATATTTTTATAAAAATAAGGAGAGAAACATGGCAGATAAAATAATTATATTTTCCGGAAAGCAGTTCTCCGGCAAAGATACGGCAGCAAAAATTATGCTTGAAGAAATGCCTGAATACAGAAGATGTGCTATGGGGGACATCATAAAATTAACCTACGGGAAAGAAAAGGGATTAACCTATGAAGAAATTGAGAAAAATAAGCCGATATACCGTCAGGACTTAATTAATCTCGGCAACTGGGGGCGTGCGCAGGATCCGGATTACTGGCTTAAAAAGATTATTGAACAGGACGGAAATATTATTGTAACTGATGTCCGGGTTCCGCACGAATACGAAGTATTTAAAAATGCCGGAGCAATAGCAATCCGCGTAGAAGCCTCACGGGAGAATAGAATTCAGCGCGGAGGGGAGCTTGTCGGAGAAAATGATATAACTGAAACCGGATTAGATAATATTAAAGAGTGGGATTATATAATTGATAACAATTCTGATTATGAGTCATTAAAAAAACAAGTATTGGAAATTATTAAATCCATCAGATAAAAATTAAAAGAACCGAACTTTTAATGTCCGGTTCTTTTTAATTCTCATTACCATGGATAATCATCAGGTATCTTCCAGCCGTTTATCTGTATTAATTTTATACAATAACTGCAATTTTCACAACCCTTATAACAGCCCCACTGTCCGGTCTTTAAGGATTCTCGGTTGCCATTCCAA